>JAGYIG010000013.1 GCA_018402455.1 Opitutaceae bacterium | reverse complement strand
CGCCTCCAATGCACCGGAGAGGGCCACCGCGGACAGTGAATCCAAGCCCTGCGCGGCGAAGGGAGCGGTGGCGTCGATCCGGCTGGCGTCGACTTTCAGGATTTGGGCGAGGGTCTCCCGCATAAACCGCTCCAAGCCCTCGGAGGACGGCGGCAGCGAGCGGGGGGGCGCATCGGTCAGCGTCCAGGTTGCCACGGGGTTGAAGGCCTCGGTCAGCAACCGCTGCCGCGCGAGGGACCGTTGGATCTTGCCCGAAGAGGTTTTGGGGATGCTGGCGGGCTTGAGGAAAACAACGGTGTGCAGCGTGAGTTCGTGATGTGAGGTGATGGCTTCGCGCAACGCGGCGACCACTGCCGCTTGGTCGAAACGCCGCAGAAAGGTGCGTTCGACTTCGGCCACGACGGCGAGCGCCTCGCCGGTTCCGGATTCGATGGAAAACGCGGCGGAGCAGCCGGACCGGATGGCGGGGTGGGCCTGTTCCACGGTGAGCTCGATATCCTGCGGATAGTGGTTGAGCCCGCGCAGAATGATCAGGTCCTTGAGGCGGCCGGTGACGAACACCTCGCGGCCGCGGCTAAATCCCAGATCACCGGTGCGCATCCACGGACCGGATCCATCGGCCAGAGTCGCCCGAAAGGTTGCGGCGGTGGCCTCGTCGCGTTGCCAATAGCCCTGCGCGACCGAGGGACCGGCGAACCAGATTTCTCCCACCCGATCCGGCGGGCAAGGCTGCCGGGAATCCGGATCAACGATCAGCGTGCGATTGTCCACCTGGCCCCAACCGCAGCCGATGATGGCGGTGGCGGCGGGATCCGCGGCGGGGAGGATATCCAGTTCGTTTCGAGCGAGCGCCTTGGCCTCCACGTAGACCGTGGTGATCGGTTCATCGCGCGGCAGGGCTGTGACCTTGAGGGTCGCTTCGGCCAGGCCGAAGCCGGGTTTGACGGTCAGGGGCGAGAGGCCGCACGGGGCAAAGGCGGCATTAAACGCGGCGACGGTGTGCGCCCGCACCGGTTCGGCGGCATTGAGCGACACGTGCCACGAGGACAGGTCGAGCGCCGCGCGTTGGGTCGGGGTGGTGCTCGCCACGCACAAATCGTAGGCAAAATTCGGGGCGGCGCTGTGCGTGCCCTGGTAGTGGGAAAGGGCCTCCAGCCAGCGTGCCGGTCGCTGCAGAAAGGAGGCCGGCGGCAGCATGACGCAGAGAAACCCCTTAAACAGCGGGATCAGTGCCCCGTAAATCAGGCCCATGTCATGGAAAATCGGCAACCAGGTCACCATGATGCTGTTGGGTCCATGGTTCCAGCCGCGGTCAAGGTCGGCGAGATTGTGGAGCAGGTTGCCATGGGAAACCATGACGCCCTTGGGATCGGCGGTGGACCCCGAGGTGTATTGGAGAAACGCCAGATCCGCCGATCCTACGTGGGGCAACGGTGCGGGGGGCGCGGGAGTGGGGGAGGGGTCGGCGGGGGCATCCGTGGCGAGCCAAGTCAAGGCCCGCAGGCTCGGCGTGTTTTCCAATCGCGGCTCGATTTCCGCGAGCACCGCCGCATCGGTGAGAACCAATTTGGCGCCGGAGTCACGGACGATGGTGGTCAGGCGCGGATCCGGGCGATTACGCTTGGGCGGATAACTGGGGACCGCGATCAAGCCGGCAAAAAGGCAGCCAAAAAATGCCTCCATAAACGCGAGCCCCGGAGAGAACAGCAGAAGCGCCCGATCCCCGGGCGCGGTTTGGGTGGCCAGCCGTTGGGCAATCGCCCGAGAGCGGCGCTCCAGTTCGGCGAAGGTGAGGCGGCTGGACTCGATTTCGCCGTCGGCGAGGTAAGCATAGGCCGGCCGATCGGGAGTGGTTTGCGCGCGGTGCCGCAACAGGGCGGTAAGGGTCGGGAAATCGGGGTCCTGGGGAGAAGGTTCGGGCACGTGAAAATGATGACGGATCGGGCGGTAAGGGGAGAGAGTCAGGCGCATAACTCCGCGCCCCTGCAACAGACATTTACCTTTTAAAGGAAATTTTGCGCATTGCTTTGCCTCCCGTTTGCCAACGCATTGGCGGGTCATGGCCGCTCCCTTGCGCTCCCGTTCCTACTTGGCCCCGAGGCCCCTGATTCAGCCGCGGTGGAGGCTCATCTGTTTTGCCCACGCGGGGGCGGGAGCTTCCGCGTTTCACCCTTGGGCGGCGCCGCTGGCGGAAGCGGGCGTGGAACTGCGGGCGGCGCAGTATCCCGGCCGCGAAAACCGTTGGGGTGAGCCCTTGATCACCACGGTGGCGGCGATGGCGGCTGATTGGGCGGAAAAGTGGGAGGAACTGGTGGGGTCCGATGAGGTTCCGGTGGCGGTTTACGGGCATTCCATGGGGGCGTTGGTGGCGTATGAGCTGGCCCGGCGGGTGCCGGCGACCGGCAAGCCCCTGCGGCACCTGCTGTTGGGGGGCCGCAATCCTCCCCATGTGCCGTCATCGCGCTCGGCGATTCACCATTTGCCGGACGACGAATTCATGCAGCAGGTGGCCCAACGGTATGGCAATCTGCCGGCTGCGCTGTTGGCCGATCCGGACATGAAGGCCCTTCTCATTCCGGTGCTGAAAGCGGATTTTGCCTTGGTCGATACCTACCGCGGGGAGCTGCCGGAGCGGCCATCTTTGGCGGTTCCGTTGACGGTGCTGAACGGCAGGCAGGACCCCTTTACGGATCGGGATCAGTTGACGGACTGGGCCCGCTACACGACCGGCGCGAGCGCGGTGCGCGAGCTGGAGGGCGGCCATTTTTTCCATCAGCAACGGGCAGCGGAGGCGGTTCAACTGGTCCGGCAGCTGTTGGGCTGATCCCGGCACGGGGCCGGGGACCGCGAGGGGTGAAGCGAGCTTGCCAAGATTTGTCAGAATCGAACAAGGTGAGAACGCTTGAGCAATTCCGATCAATCCAAGGTTTCACGCGATCCCTCCGGGAGGCAGACTTCGGGGCTCCCTCTGTCCCCACCCGCACCCCGTCGGGCTAAACCATGGCGCTGGGGAATTGCCCTGGTGGCCGTCATCGGGCTCGGCGTATGGTGGTCGTCAGATTATTATCCGGGAACCAAGACGCCTCTGCCGGGCAAGGGCACGCTGGTGATCTGGGCTTGGGACGGGTATTTTCCGGAAGAATTGCGCAAGAAATTCCGACAGGAAACGGGATTTATTTTGGAGGTGCGGCCCGAGGCGCTGCCGGCGGATGAGGATGTCGTGGACGTGTTGGCGGTCGCTGACCCGGTTTGTGACCTGATCATGCCGTCGGCCAACGTGGGGAAGGAGTTGAGCGAGCGGGACCTGATTGCCCGGTTTGACCGGGCACTTTTCTCCACCCCGCACGTTTTACCGATTGCGACGGCGACGGTGTATAATCCGGAGTTCGATCCCGACAACGAAGTCGTGATTCCGTATGCCTGGGGGGCAACCGGTATTGGTTACGACGTGGATCGGGTGGACGGTTTGCCCTCGAGCTGGGCGGCGATCTTCGAAGCCAGACCTCATCGAGACCAGCGCAACACGCTGATCAGCCGGCCGCTTAAATCCGTGGTGATGCTCGACGATGCCCGGTTCACGCTGGGGAGTATGTTGCTCTATCAAGGGGAATCGCCCAACACCAAAGACCCCGCGGCGGTGCATCGAGCGGCGGATCGCCTGGTGGCTTTGCAACGACTCGCCCAAGCCGATGAGGACGGGGAAAAGTATTACGCCATTGAGTTCGAGGAGGAGGCCATCCCGGATCTGCTCCGGAGCGGGCGTCAGGGGCTCAGCATGACGTGGTCGGCTGACGTCACCGCCGCGATGCATGATTTGACGGAAACGAACAAGGCGGGCAAGGAGGTGGTTATCCAGCCGGGGAACCCCCGGGTGCGTCTGGCCCTGCCGGAAGAGGGATCGATCGTCTTTCGCGATTCCTTCATGGTGCCGCTGCGGGCCCACCATCGCCGCAAAGGAGCGGAGACCGCTGGTGCCGCCGCGAACGAACCGGTCGGCGATCCCGGGTGGGAGATTGATCCCGCCAAAAAGCGCCAATGGCACGCGGTGCACCAGTTGATTGAATTCATGTTGCGACCGGAGAACGCCGCGCGGGTGACCGAGAGTTCAAAATTTGCCACCACCGTGAAGGCAGCCGATTCCTACATTGATCCCTTTCTGACCAATGGACCTTCATTTTTCCGGCACTCGGCGGGGAAGAATCAGTTTCTGGAGGTCCAGGATGATGCGATGCGCAAGGTTTACCAGGCGGCGTGGGCCAACGTTAAGGGCAACCGGCTCTATGCGGAGACCCAGGCGATCGCCCATCCGGTGGAGGTGCAGACGAGTCTGCCCGATCCGAAAAACTGATCCCGGCGCGAGGACAGTGCGCGGCCCCGTCCGGGGCAATTACTTGGCCGGATCGGGCGTCTTGGGCGGAACCAGATTCTCGGGTGTCAGCGCATTGGTCTCCGTGCGTCCGTCAAGAATCAGGGGCAAGCCACTTTCGCCTCCGCCGATGACGATCACCTTGGAATTGGGCGATTTGGCCAAATCCAAGGTGGCTTGAATCCCCCGGAATTGGAGGAACGACGGGTCCAGGCCCGCTCCGCCGACGATCGTGTTATAAACCATGATGCCCTCGGCCTCGATCTGCTTGCGGCGTTTCTCCATCTGCTCCGCTTCGATCCGGTATTGGTATTCGAGGGCGAGTTGTTGGGCCCGCAGTTTTGCTTCGATGGACTCGGCCACCGTTTGCGGGAGTTTGACCGATTTGAGCAGCAGATTGTCGAGCAGCACCCAGCGGGCGTTGAGCTGGGCCAGGGCCCCTTGTTTGACCGTTTGCACGATGAACCCCTGGGACGTGTAGATCTGTTCGGGCGTGTATTGGCCGAGAATGAAACGGAACTGCGACTGGATCTCCGGCTTCACGATTTTTTCGATGTAGTCCGGTCCGATGTTTTTGTGCAGCAGACCCAGGTCCTCCCGCTTCGGCCGAAACCGGATGGAGACTTCAACTTCCACGGCGAGACCATCAACAGAGAGGACGGTGAACTTGTCCGGCACCTGTTGCACCCGGGCGTTGTAAATGTACATCCGGTTCCAAGGCGCGACGATATTGAGACCCTCCCCCCAACTTTGCTCGGTGTAGGTGCCCCCGGTAAACGGCCGGAAGACCACGCCCGCTTCGCCGGACCGGATCATGACAAAAATATGGTTCCAGAAGAAGGCGATGAAGAAGGCGGCAAAGAGCAGGGTGCCGGAGAGCAGAAGCTTGTTGTCCGCCCAGATTTCACTGGCGTTACGTTTAATCCTGGCTCCTAGGCTGCGCTCCCGCCGTTGGCCTCCACGCGGGGTTGAGGATCCCGCGCCAGAGGGAAGGGGGTTCGAGGGATCTGGGGGTGCGTCGGACATGGATGGCAGCGGGGCGTGGGTCGGAGTTAGAAGCAGCGATCGCGGCGAAGAAAGTCCTAATTCATACTCTCCTGCTCGACGAATTTGCCGTAGTCCATAGCGATGATGCGGTCCGCCGTATGGAAGTAGTGGTCATCGTGGGTGGCGGCGATGATGGTTTTACCCTCGGCCTTCAACGCGGGCAAAATATCGTGATAGAAATGCCGGCGGAAGGCCGGATCCTGATCGGCCGCCCACTCGTCGAAAATCAGCACCGGCTTATCCTCCAGGAGGACGGTGATGAGGGCGAGCCGCTTGCGCTGGCCGGTCGAGAGTTCGATGTTTGAAAACCGGCCCTCATAAAAAGCGGTCTTTTCAGCGAGCTCCATCTCGTAAATGAGCTGGGCCAGTTGGTCCTCATCAATGGCATCGAGGCCATAGAGCCGGTCGAAAAGGTGGAAGTCGGTGAAGACGATCGAGAAGAGTTCCCGGTAGTTTTGGATTTGGGAGGGCAGCACATCCTTGTCGTCGATAGTCAGACTACCCGATTTCGGGGGATAGAGACCGGTGAATAACTTCAGGAACGTGGATTTTCCGCTGCCATTGCCCCCTTTGATGAAAACCGTCTGGCCCTGCGCGAAGTCAACGCTCAGCGGTCCGAGTTCATACCCGGGGGATCCATCGGCATTATCGTATTGAAACATGAGGTCCCGCACCCCGAGAGATTGGAACGACCGGGGTTGGGGTGGTTTGGAAAGATCGGTGGGGGGGTGGCGGCCGACCTCCCGGTCCAAACTGGCCTCCATCTCATTGATGGCCTCGATCGAAACGGTGGCCTTCGCCAGAAAGGGCAGCACTCCCACCACTTCCGCCAGCGGACCAAAAACAAACAGGACCACGGCGGCTATTTTCATGATCACGGTGGGTTCGACCTGCGTCACCCGCGGCAGGATGAAAATGATCACCGCCAGCAGAATATAGAACGCTGAATTGGTGATGATCGTGGTGGTGACAAATCGATGTCCGGTCTCGACTTTCAGGTCGCACAGCTCGTCCGCCGCCGGGACCAAATGCCCGTCGTAAAGGTCCCGGTTCTTGCGCACATTCATCTTCACCTCGGCAAATCCGCGCAGCAGGTGACTCAACAAAGCGAAGAATTTGTTTTCCTGATTGATCGTCTGGCGCAGCAGGGGATCCACGGAGGCCAAACTGATCCGATAGGCGAAAATGGCCGCCGCGATTGCGCTTAGGGACAGGAAAAACGCGGGGAGGGAAAGCACCGCGATGAAGCCGAAAGCGAAGAGGAGCATGACGGCGGACGCTGATGCGTTGATCGCCATGGTGGCGGTGGTCGAAATCACCTGGGTTTCGGTGGTGAGCAGATTGTGGAATCGCTCCGCGCCAATTTTTTCAAAGTAAAACAACTCGGCCCGGCGGATCTTATCCGTGATGCGCAGGCGGAGGCGGCGGACGATGTTTTCGGTCAAATCGGTGGCGTGGCGCAGGCTGTAGCGCTTGGCGATCATCATGGAAGCCAAGGCGACCCCGAAGAGCAGCAAGTTGCGAAAACTCTGGGTCGGGTCGCTAGCGGTGGAAGCCGCTCCCAGAATGATGGTCACCATGAATCCGCTGATCAAGCCGCTGAAGAGAGTCGCCGCCCCAATTCTTTTGCCGAAAAGGCCTGACTCTTTGGACAGGAAACGGAGGAAATTCATGCGGAAGGGAAGGTCGGGGAGTCAGGGACGCCTACGGACGGCGATCGCTGTTTCCAGAGTTGGCCGGACCACAAAGCAAGCGAATTTGGCGGGAGCCGGAACAGGCCAATTGCTCAGGCGTGGGATAAAACAACTCTTGACGCTCCGGATGGATAAACTGACAACTTCCCACGGTGGCGGCTGCCCCATTCCACAATGGCCCGACAAACAAAAAACCAACAGCTTAAAGACAAACTTGCGGCATCGTTGGATTCTTCCGGCAGTGATGATCGCGCCGGTCCCGCCCCCTCCTCCTCCCGCCAATCCAATAACCGCCGGGTGCGCCAACCCTCTTCTCCTACCATGAGCTCTTCCTCTGACACCGTGACTTTGCAATCCAACGTCGATGCCGCGAACAGCGTCGTATGCAGCAGCGCCTTACTGGCTGCGGGGGCGGGAGCCATCCCGGCCCCGGGTTGGGACATGGCCGCCATCGGAGGCGTGCAGCTCAAAATGCTGGCGGACCTTTCTCGAATTTACGGCGTGCCCTTCACCGAAAATCTGGGCAAGGCCCTGATTTCGACCACGGTCGCGGCCGTGGCCCCGGGAATGGTGGCCCAAAGTTCCTTTGCGTCAGCCCTGAAGGTCGTGCCCGGTATCGGCCAGCTGATGGGGATGGTCGCAGCGCCCGCCTACGCGGGCGGTTTGACCTATGCCTTGGGCCGAGTTTTCGTGGCCCACTTTGAATCCGATGGCGACCTGCTGTCGTTTAGTCCGAAAAAATTCTCTTCACACCTCGCGGACGAACTGAAAGCGGGAATGAAAAAGGTAGCATCAGTTAAACTCTAACCCCCCTCACACCATGGTTGTAATGTGGATTATATACGCGGCGCTCTGCGCCCTAGTCGGTTATCTCGGTCGCGAGCGTAAGCTCGGCTTCTGGCTTTATTTTGGCATCTCAGTGCTGCTGTCCCCCCTGATGGGCATCATCATTGTGCTGGTGTCGGAGAAGAAGAAGGTGGCCCCGGAAATGGACGACGAAGCTCCGGCGGGCGCATAACGCTCCTGAATTCCTTCATTTTAACGCCCGAAGACCGCAAGGTCCTCGGGCGTTTTTATGCCCGGACCGGGGGAGGTGAGGGAAAGCGTTGCGCCCGGCAAAAATCAACGCTGGGGTGAGCCTGCTTTCAGTCATGATGAACATCGTTTTTTGCAACGGGAAAGGCGGCGCGGGGAAAACCACCCTTTCAATCTTGTTGGGCTGTGCCTTGGTCGATGCGGGCCGACGGGTGGGTTTGGTGGACCTCGACCCCCAGCAAACGGCTTCGCGTTGGATCAAAGCAACCCAACCGGGGTTGGAGATCGCCGCCGCTGGCCAGACTTATGATGCCACCATCGTGGACACCCCCCCTCGTTTGGAATCGGCTGCGCTCCACCAAGGCCTCAGGAACGCCGACCGCGTGATCCTGATATCCTCTCCCTCGCCGGCCGATTTGTGGACGTCCCAGGACACCGTTGGCGTTATTCGTCAGCATTACGCGGGGGCCAAGGCGGCGGTGTTGTTTAATTCGGTGCAGCGGAACACCACCTTGGCCAGGGAGCTTCCCGGGATGGGGGCACGTTTGGGCTTGCCGGTTTTGAGTCGGCAGGTCGGCCGACGGCAATCCTACCAACACGCCATGCTGTTGGGCTGGAAAGCCCTCGACGCGTCGGCGCGGGAAGAGATTCTCCAAGTCGCGTTGGAAATCATCACCTTCTAGTCCCCATGACGTCCCCCGCCGCAGCCCTGCCTGCCTACACCCGACGAGAGCAACGCCAATCCGCTTTGCGGCGACAACGCCGGAGTGAGGCGATGGAGATTGTGCAGTGTCATGCCGTCTTCAGCGCGGCGGCCAATTTCATCCCGGTGCCCGTGCTGGACAGTCTCGTCGTCGCCGGCGTGCAGTTGCAAATGATGCAGGAACTCGCGCGCTACTACCGGAAACCTTTCGATCCGGTTTCCGCCCGCAGTCTGATCGCTTCCGCGGGGATTGGAGTGGTGCACTACGGCATCGGTCGGAGCACGCTGGTGCAGCAGTTGGCGGCATCGGTGGGAGCGGTGCCCGTAATCGGTGGCATGCTGAGGTGGGGAACGTGGCCTGGGGTGCTGGGGGCCTACACGTTTTTGTTGGGCCGTTCCTGCGTCGATCACTTCGAAGACGGGCGGGACTTCCGGGATTTTTCCCGCTCGCTCTGGGCCCGCCTGCCCTTGAATCCGATGGTCGGCGTCACCTGACCCATGGGACCGACCGGATACTTGAGCAGATTCGTGCGGATCGCAGTCCTGGCGCTGGGGGGCGTGGGGGGATTCCCGGCCCTCGGCAACGCCAGTTCCGCCGACCCGGCTCCGTGGGTGGTGGATGAGATTCCGGTCTGGAGTTTACCCGCCGCATTAGCGGAAGGGGAGGCGGCTTATGAAGGGGCTTGGCAATTGGATTCCGGGGGCGCGGCGCCCGGTTGGTCGGGACGCGGTCGACTGCGGTTGCGACTGGATGGCTCGCAACTGCGGGAGTCGCAGCACGTTTTTTTACATCTGGAACAAGTCGGCGGGAGTGACGTGTTTGCGGATGGAAAACTCCTGGGGCGAGCCGGCCGACCGGGGGACTCCCGCGAGGAGGAGCAGGCCGTGCGGCGCAACACCGATCCCCTGTCCCTGTGGCTCCAGCCGGATCGGACGATCCTGTTGGAGGTGGAGCACTCGGATCACGCGGGAGCGGATTGGAATCAGGTGTCCCCGGCCACGGCCGAATTAAAAATCAGATTGGTCTCCCCGGCCCAATGGAGCCGGGAGGTCAGTGCGCGCAACGACACCGTGCGCGCCCCGTTGTTGTTTTTTATCGCGGTGCCCGGGATGTTGGCGCTGCTCCATTTTTCGATCGCCGGGCTGGGCGGAAAGCGTGGTCCCAATCTGGCCATCGGGATGTTCATGCTCTCGCTGTCGGTGCTGAGTTGCTCGCGTCTGTATTTGGCGAGTGTCACCACCATCGATGGTTACCTGCTGGGGTATCGTTTCTTTCTCGCGGTGATTCCGGTTTTTTCGGCGTTCGGGATGAGGACGATGTATCGCCAGTTTCAGATTCCCGAAGGGTTGCCTTATCGGGTCTTGTGGTGGGCGGCGTGGCCGGCGGCGATCTATGGGATGTGGAGCGCCGACTACGTCGCCTTTCAGGTGGTCGCGGTCTATGGGTTGGGGTGCAGTCTGGAGGCCCTGCGGGTGGCGGTGCGGGGGTTGCGGGAACGGCGGCCCGGCGCGATTTTGATCTTCGCCGGCATGGCGATTTTTGCCCTGGTGATCGGCTACAACGTGCTGCGGATATTCGGGGTGGTTCCGAACGTGGCATGGTCAACGCATTCCTTCAATTTTGGTATCCTGACGCTCGCGTTGGTATTCTCGCTCAATGTCGCCCGGGAATACGCGCTCACCGGGCAACGGTTGGCGCTGAAACTGGTGCAAGTGCAGGAGTTGCACGAAGAAAACCTCGAACGCGAGCGGGAGAAGCAGATGCTGATTCAGTCGCAAAAGGAACGTTTGGAGGAGGAGGTGGCCGAACGCACGTTGGACCTGCGCACGGAGAAGGATAAATCGGATCGACTGCTGGAAAACATCCTTCCGGCCGAAGTCGCGGCGGAGCTCAAGAAAACCGGCGAGAGCCTGCCCCGGCGGTATGAGGAAGTTACAATTTTGTTCAGCGATTTCAGCGGGTTTACCGCCACGGTCTCCTCCATCCCGGTCAAGCGACTGGTGGCGGAGTTGGATGAGATCTTTTCGGCTTTTGATGACCTCGCCCGGGCCCACGGCTTGGAGAAGATAAAGACCATCGGCGATGCCTACGTGGCGGCCGCCGGATTGCCGGAGATCCAATCGGACCACGCGGTTCGCGCCACGCGCCTCGCTCAGGCGATGCTCGATTACACCCGGCGGCGCAACGCATCCTCGGCGATAAAATGGCGGATGCGCCTGGGCCTGCACTCGGGGCCGGTTGTCGCCGGGGTGGTCGGGAAGTGGAAGTTCACGTATGATGTGTTTGGCGACACCGTGAATCTGGCCAGCCGCATGGAATCGGTGGCGGCGGCCGACGAGATCTGCGTTTCCGCCTACACCTATGACCTGATCAAGGATACGTTTGCCGCTGACTACGGCGGAAAAGTCCCGATCAAAGGCAAGGGCGATCTCGATGTCTACCGCGTCGTCCAAGCGGAGAATTTGACCTGATCATGCCCGTCATGGCGGAGGGCGTTTGCGGCGAAAGGTTGTGCGCGGGCCAACTTTCCCTTGCGTCGAAATTGGGGGGCGACGGGCGCGAGAATTAAGGGGCGCGGACAATTTCCGACTGATATTTCATCAAATAGGCCTAAACGGATCTGATTTGACCTTGTCGAGCACGGGTTGGGGCTTCTTAAACCCAAAGTCAGTTATGAGCGCCCGTAGCTCAGTTGGATAGAGCACCTGCCTTCTAAGCTGGTGGTCGGGGGTTCGATTCCCTCCGGGCGCGCCAGCTCACTCCCTTCACCCCCCTCCCTCCGCCACACCACCTTCGCTCCTGAAGTCGCCGACCCTCCTCCTGGTCGAAGGTCCGGTCCCACCACTCCCCGCTTCACCATGCCCTCCCTCAAGGATACTGCCCTGGACCCATCGCTGATGGAAACGATGTGGCGGGAATGCGCGGCCGGATTGTGCTTGGTCGACGCTGGGGGCCAGGTGATGCAGTCCAACCGGGCCTTCGCCGATATTCTCGGTTACAAGGAGGAAGAGTTGACGGATTTGCCGCTGATTCGACTGCACCCTGCGGACAAAGCTATGGTGATGCAGGGGCTGCATCGGGCGATTATCGAGGGGGCGGATCCCTCCGCCTGGGCCGGGGAGGAAACGTTTTTTGTCAACCGTCGGGGCCGCCCGTTGGTCACCTACACCCGCAACCGCCGCGTGACCCTGACGGAGGGAGCCGTTGCTCGTTTGATTACCACGGTGGATTTGAGCGACTTGGCTCGACTCGACCGCACGATGGAGAGCATCAACCGGGTGGAGTCCTACACCGCACTGTCCTCCTCGGTGAGCAACGACCTCAATAATCTGCTTTCGATTATGCTGGGCTACACCGCGCTTTTAAAGGAGGGCACCAGTGACGCCAAACGGCAGCAAGTGGTGGCCGAAGGCGTCGGTGGGGCGGTGCAACGCGCCACCTTGTTGGTGAAGCAGTCGCTCTACCTGATGCGGCGTCCGGATCCGGAGCTCCAGCAGACCGACTTGGGGCGTTTTCTGGAAAGCAAGTTACAGCTCCTGCGACCGGAGATCGGTGACCGCCCGATCGAATTGGAACTCTCCATGGTGCCCGAGCTCAAGGTCGTGCCGCTGGATACCCTGCAAATTGGGGACGCGTTGGGGGAGATGATTCGGCGGCTTCATGCGTTCGAGCCTGATGCCACCCGGGGATTGCGCACCCGTACACGTTGGGAGGCGGTAGCAACGATGCACGAGCGGTTCCCCACGGCGGATGCTCGAACCTATGCGGTTATCGAGCTGATCAATCCTGGTCGCCCCCGCAACAGCAGTCGCCCTCCCATGCCCTGGGAGAACTCCGGGGCCGATATGCGGAAGCATGATTTGGGCATGACCATGGTCGAACGGATCGTCGAGTCTCATCACGGCTTTTGGAGCTACGAAGCGGACCCCGGGGGCGGCCTAGCGGCTTACACCCTCTGGCTGCCGCTCGGCGGAGACGTGGAGAAGTCGCTTGAAGCCGAAAATCCCCCCGTCGCGCCCATGGCCCAACGGACGGGCGGAGTCGCGCCCAAGGTGCTCCTGATCGATGACGAAGAAGGCTTGCTCGAAACCATGGCCTCCGTCCTGAGCAAAAACGGCTTGGAAGTAATCACCGCCCGGGACGGCGAAAGCGCGGTGTTAGAGTTTCGCCAGCATCAGCGCACCCTAAATCTGGTGGTGACCGACTTGGTGCTGCCGGGGATGAGTGGATGGGAGGTTTTTTCGCAGATCCGGGAGGCGGAACCGAGCCTGCCTGTCCTTATCATGAGTGGTCACCTCGAACCCAAATTGGAGGCGGCGGTCAATCGTTCGGGTGCGGCCGGCTTCCTGCAGAAACCTTTTGGGATGACGCTACTGCTAAACCGGGTTAGATCGTTTCTGACTCCCGCCGCCGAAGGCCGCGACGACGACGCGTGCTGAAGCCCGCTCCGGCGGGGCTCAGCCTTCGAACCGGTAGGTGGTGTTGAAGATCAGTTCGATGTTCTTCGAGACCCAGACCCGAACCTTGATTTTGCCGGACCGTTCATCGGCGGGATCAGCGTGACCCTCCACCCGGCGCGGCTCTTCTTTGGTGCTAAACGCTTCGCCGGTAAAATGGACTCGCTCTCCGTCGGCCAGTTGCCGGAGGTCCTCATCCGACAGGATGATCGCGATGCGGCCGGCCTCGTTGTAGAAAAAGAAAGGGAACACCTTTGCCTCGTAGGTGGAGGCATAGAGCTCCCCCTTTCGGTCAAAGGGGGGCATCACCAGTTTCACGTTGCCGATGTAGATCGACGTTTTGGCCGGGGCCACCGCGGCGCGCTGGTAGAAATCAGGCAGAGGCTCGGACGCGGGTTCGGCGTCTTGCGCCACCGCGCTGGCAGCCAGCATCAAGCATCCGGTGAGGGCTCGCAGCGAAGGAAACATGGGGTTCGACTGTGGTGGGGTGGCGGGGCGCGGCAACTGAATCCTGCCGCGTCGGCGGGTATTGTCCGTTATCTTTCGCGTTGCGCGGCCTCTACCCCGCGCCTCTGCTCAACCCGACATGGCCAAGAAAAAACAAGCGACTTGGGGCGGACGTTTCTCGACGGGCCCCGCGGAATTGATGCTGACCTTCAGTGAGTCGGTGTCTTTTGATCGTCGCTTGGCGCCGTTCGACATTGCGGGGAGCAAAGCGCATGCGGCGATGCTGGCTCAGGTGGGATTGATCAGCGCCCGGGAATGCAAGGCGATCCAGCGAGGACTGAGCCAAATTGAGCAACAGATCACGGCGGGCACCTTTGTTTGGCGGAGGGAACTTGAGGACGTGCACATGAACATCGAACAGGCCCTGACGGCGTTGGTGCCGGCCGCGGCCAAACTGCACACCGCGCGTAGTCGCAATGATCAAGTGGCCACGGACATGCGCCTCTTTTTCAAGTGGGCCTGCGGGGAGGTCGACCAGCGGTTGGCTGGAGCCCAGCGCGCCTTGCTGGAATTGGCCGAGCAGGCCGGCGATATCCTGATACCCGGTTACACGCATTTGCAACGGGCTCAGCCGGTGCAAGTGGCGCATCATTTGGCGGCTTATTTGGAGATGCTGGAGCGGGATCGCACCCGGTTTGCCGCAGTGGCCGATGCGGCCAACTGGTGTCCCTTGGGTGCGGGCGCGCTGGCGGGCACCACGTTGCCGATCGATCGGGAGTTCACCGCCCGGCAACTGGGTTTTGTGGACTCGCGCGGCCGACCGCGCGTGACGCAGAATTCCATGGATGCAGTCGCCGACCGCGACGTCTTTGTGGAGTTCGCCACGGCCGCGGCGTTGGTGGGCACGCATCTGTCCCGGTTGGCCGAAGACCTCATCCTGTGGGCCAGCAGTGAATTTGATTTCCTGAGCCTGCCGGACGCCTTTTGCACCGGATCCTCACTGATGCCGCAGAAAAAGAATCCGGATGCCTGCGAAATCCTTCGGGGCAAGGCCGCCCGATTGCAGGGCAATCTGACCACCTTGCTCACTCTGACCAAAGGCCTTCCGCTGACTTACAATCGCGATTTGCAGGACGACAAACCGCCGATTTTTGACAGCTTCGACCAGACCGTGCTGGCCCTGGAGGTTGTGGCTGGCACGGTGCAGGGCACGGTGTTCAAACCCGAAAAATGCGCCGCGGCGGTGGCCGACCCGGCGCTCTTGGCGACCGACCTGGCCGATTATTTGGTCGAGGCGGGGGTGCCCTTCCGAGAAGCGCATCACGTGGTGGGAGCGGTGGTCAAACTGGCCGAGACCTCGCGGATACCCTTGAATGAACTGCCCCATGAAGTGGTGGTGAAACTCCACCCCGCGCTGAAAGCCGACTGGGTGGACGTGTTCGACTTACAGCGGGCAGGCCAACGGCGGCGGGGCACGGGAATGCCGGGCCCCCGGCAGGTCAAACGCCAACTGACCCGGTGGCGGCGGCGGTTAAGCCGCTAGACGAGGAATCACGCACCCGTGTGGCCCCGACTGATTCCGACGGAAAAAACCGACCCCGAGCTGGCCCCCTTTCGGTCGGGGCTGGTGTTTGGGTTTTTTAATGCCCTGGCTTGGCAGATCGCCATCGGCACCCCGATGGTGCTCTTTTGTGAGCAATTGGGCGCGAGTCCCTTTCAAGTCGGCTTGGCTTACTCCTTCGTCTTTTTGCTCACGCCGTTGCAGATTGTGGCGACGGCCCTGCTCCCGCGCTTTGGTTACAAGCGGGTGATGTTGGGGGGCTGGGCGGCCCGAAGTGTTTTCCTGTTGGTGCCGGTCTGGCTGGCTATCGTGGCGCCGCGATGGGGGGTGCAGCCGTGGATGGCGCCCGCTCTGGTGGGCAGCGTGTTTTGGTTTTGTTTTTTTCGAACGATCGGGGCTTCCGCCATCATGCCCTGGTTGTATGCGATTTTGCCGGCGAAGGCGCGCGGGCGATACTTCGGCAGTGATCAATTCATCTCCGGCGTGGCGGGAGTGGGAACCCTGTTGGTGTGCGTGTTGCTGTTCATGCAGCTGTCCGTGTATACGGCTCTGCTGATCCAGTACCTGATCGCGGTTTTTGGGTCCGGTTTCAGCTTTATGGCGCTTCGGCGGCTGCCGGACGCCGAAAACCCACCCCAGGTGAAACTGGTGGAACTCCTGCGCGACACGCCGCGGCTGATGTTCCGGCCCTCGCCGTTTCGCTCCTACCTGTGGCTGGCGGCTTGGTATGCGGTGGTGTCGACCCCGATCCCGCCGTTTTTGGCCTATTACCTGAAAGCGGGACCCGCCCTGAGTGCCGGACAGATCATGGGGTTTGAAGTCGCCCGGTATGCCGGCGTGATTTTTGCCGCCGCCTTCATCCGGCGCCGGATTGATCAGGCGGGCACTCGACCGTTTTTCCTGCTGACGATGGTGCTCTATGTCGCCGTGGGGCTCTTTTGGTGGTTATTCCTGAACCGCGGGGGCGGACCGACCAGCCTGATCTACGCGGCCTATTTTGGGCTGGGCCTGGCGGCGGCCTGCTGGACGGTCGCCAATCTCAATTATTTGGCCCAGGTGGTCGAAGAATCACGCCGGGCGCTGATGGTGGCCGTCATGGGAGCGGTCACCGCCTGTTGCGGGGGAATCTCTCCGATCCTGTGGGGACTGGTGCTGAAGGCCGACAACGAGCGGGGAGCCTCGATCAACCCGGAAGTCTTTCAGGTCTTTTTTCTCGTGGTGGTGGCGAGTGTGGTGGTGCTGTCGTCCCTTTTGGCCCGGCTGAAGGAGGACCATAACGTGGAAGTGGACGCGTTGGTCATCGGCCGAGCCATTTTTCGCCCCTTTAGAGCGGCCACCTACCTGGTGAGTTTGATTGATCTGAAGGCGGTTGCGCGGACAACCTCGGGAGATTCCGATGAAACATCTGCCCGGAAACCGTGACGCCAAAGAGATGATGAAGCCCCGACTGCGCCTAGCTTTGATGGCCGTGGGCGGCCTCGCGTTCGGGGGCTGCATGAGTGCGTTGCGGCCCACCTTCGTGGACGTGGCTTCACCGTTGCACAGTGCCCAGATTGCGGTCATCGCGGCGGATGAGGAGCTTGTGCGGCTGCGCATTTCCGCGCCCGATGAACCGGTGTTTCTGGCCCTGGTGGAGCCCCGGGTGATGGGGGACGGGCTTTATCTTTTCCCGAGCTACATCTCGAAACCGACGGTGAGCGAAGAGGTTGAAGTGCCGGTGGTGGAGCTGGATTTACCGGCCGCTTGGCGGGACCGTATCTACTGGGTGGAAGGGCGTTCGGTGCCCGGCTGGTATCAGATTTTCCAGCCCCGGGTCGAGACCATCGAACGTCGTCGGCTGGCGTTGCCTCCTCCGGCGGCGCCGGCGGAGGAAGAGGGTTAAACGTTGCGTGGTGCATTCCGCCGACCTGAATCTGCGGACCCGTTTGCTTCGCATGCCTGATATCCGCATCCTGCCCGATCGTGTCGCCAATCAAATCGCCGCCGGCGAAGTGATCGAACGACCGGCCGCAGTGGTGAAGGAGTTGGTGGAGAATGCCCTTGATGCCGGCGCGACCCGGATAGAAGTCGAGTTTCGCCATGGGGGCCGTTCGCTCATGCGGATCGAGGACAACGGGCACGGCATGACCAGGGATAACGCGTTGCTGGCGCTGGAGCGCCACGCCACCAGCAAGATCGCCGTCGCCGCGGATCTGGATGCGCTGAACAGTTTCGGTTTTCGGGGTGAAGCGGTGCCCTCCATTGCCAGTGTCTCCAAGTTCACCCTGCAGACCCGCGCGAAAGGGGCGGAGCTGGGCACGGAGATCCTGGTCAGCGGAGGGCAGATTGTGCACGTGCGGGAGTGCGGCAAGGCGGTCGGCACCCGCATCGACGTCGAGCACCTGTTCAACTCGGTGCCGGCTCGCCGCAAATTCCTCAAACAGGACCGCACGGAGGCGGCCCACATCGTCGCCGGCGTCCGACTCTACGCATTGGCGAGTCCTGGGGTCGCTTTCACGTTGATCGAGGACGGTCGGGTGATCTTCCGGTCACCCGAGTGCCCGGCGCTGGTCGATCGGGTGGGGGAGATATTTGGCCGGCAACTGGCGGAGCAGTTGGTGCCGCTGGCAGCGGTGGAGGGTGACATGGAGTTGCAGGGTTTGATTGGCAAACCCGGGGTGGGGCGCTCGACCCGCCACGAGATGATCGTCTTTGTGAACGGGCGACCGGTGGACAACCGCACCCTCAACTACGCGCTGATTGAGAGTTACCACGAGTCGTTGCCCAAAGGGCGCTATCCGCCCGCGTTTGTCTTTTTCAACCTGCCCCCGAATCAGGTGGATGTGAATGTGCACCCCGCGAAGCGCGAGGTGCGGTTCCGCAGCGAGCCGGCCGTGCGGGGGTTTGTGATTCGCTCGGTGCTGAATCGGTTGCGCGAACTGGGTGGGGCGTCGGCGCCCGCTTCGCCGTCTTCTCCCCTAGAACCGCTGCCCCGCGAAGCTTTGCGGTCCGCAGGACCAGGGTGGATCTCGGAGGACCGGGTCGGCCCGGTGGTGGCGACGCCACCGGTCAACCCGCCCCGATTGGGCGATCTGCGCCCCCCCCCGGCGACGGGTCCGGCCGTGGAGTCGGTGAGTCCGGCGACATCAACGGCCGGCGCCGGACCCCGAGGATGGCGGTTTGTGGGGGTCGCTCACGGCACCTACGGAATTTTTGAGACTCCGTCGGGCGTGGTCTGGCTGCATCGCCGTGCGGCGCACGAGCGGGTTTGGTTCGAGCGCCTGGAAACCACCTTCCGCGAAGGGGCAGTGGCCTCGCAGCAGTTGCTGCTGCCGGTGCCGCTGGAGTTGGATCCGGTGGCGACGGCCATGCTGCTCGATCGGTTGGATTTTTTGCACCAGCACGGTTTCGGCGTGGCGGAATTTGGCCGCAATTTTTTCCGCATCGAGGCCGTACCGACCTGGATGGAGCCGGGTGACGCGGAGGCGTTCATGCGGGACCTGTTGGGGGCCGTGCGGGAGGGAAAGCTGCCGACGGATAATGCCGATCTGGCCCGCGAGGAACTCGCCCGGATGGCCAGTGCCAAGGCGGTACGCCTGCCGGAAGGGCAGGGAGAAGACACGTGGCGCACCCTGCGGGATGACCTTTTCCACTGCCGCACCCCGCACAGCAGCCCGTCCGGCCGCCCGACTTATTTCGAAATTTCCCACGGGGAACTGGCCCGGCGATTTCAGAAGTAGGTACCCATTCACGTCGTCGGGGCAGGCGGATCGCGGAGGGGCGTCAGAAAAGCGTCACATAGTTTGGGAGTGACCAGACCTGCGCGGGTTGGCACTGTTTCCGCTTAGCTCGGGTTAGCCGCCGAGACCATTTACTTACCAACATGCCTAGCAAAAAAGCCACGACCACAAAAACGAAGCCGGCGGCCATCCCGCATCGCCGGGTGACCGATGACCCGGTCATTGCCATCAAGCAGTCCATCCTGCAGCACCTGACCTATACGCTCGCCCGGAACGAAGGCGGCGCCACGCCGCGCGACTGGTTTTGGGCCACCTCCATGGCCGTGCGCGATCGGGTGCTGGACCGCCTGATTGCGACTCAAGCGCAACATAACGAAAAAAATGTGCGCCGCGCCTATTACCTCTCGTTGGAGTATCTGATGGGCCGACTTTTGGTCAGCACGTTGCAGAATTCGGGTGAATACGATCACGCCCGCCAAGCGCTGGCGGAATTGGGCGTGGACTGGGAACCGCTGCGGCGGGCCGAGGATGATATGGGATTGGGCAATGGCGGCCTCGGCCGGTTGGCGGCCTGTTTCCTCGATTCGATGGCGACCCTCGACCTGCCGGCCATTGGCTACGGCATCAACTACGAGTTTGGTCTCTTTCGACAGGCGTTCGACGAACACGGCAACCAGATGGAGCACCCGGATAGCTGGATGCTCGATGGCACCCCCTGGGAGATTTCTCACCCGGAGAATTCCCAGACGGTCAAAATCTATGGTTCGGTGGAGAACGTGTTCGACGACTCCGGCAACTACCGGCCGGTTTGGACCAATACGCAGGAGCTGATGGGGATGCCCTTCGATATTCCCGTGCCCGGTTACGGTACCAAGACGGTGAACATCCTGCGCCTTTGGACGTCGCATGCGACCGAACCCCTCGACCTCACCGTCTTTAACGCGGGCGGCTACGTGGAAGCGGTGCGCGACAAGGTCACGCGGGAAACCGTATCCAAAGTGCTTTACCCGAATGATAAGACGGAGAACGGCAAGGAGCTGCGATTGGTGCAGCAATACTTCTTTGTGGCCTGTTCGTTGAAGGACATGATCCGCCGCCATTTGCGGGCCAATGGCAATACGTGGGACAACTTCTCCGACAAAGTCACGGTGCAGCTCAACGACACGCATCCGGCCATCGCGGTGGCCGAGCTCATGCGCATCCTGATCGACGAGGAAGACGTGGGCTGGACTAAGGCATGGGGCATTGTCACGGCAACCTTCGCCTACACCAACCACACGTTGTTGCCGGAGGCGCTGGAAAAATGGGGGGTGGGGTTGTTCGAACGGGTCTTGCCCCGCCACCTCCAAATCATCTTCGAAATCAACCGCCGGCACCTCGAAGACGTGGAGGCCAAATGGCCGGGCGATGTCGGCAAACTGCAGGTGTGCTCGATCGTGGAAGAGGGCGGTGAAAAGCAGCTGCGAATGGCCCACCTCGCGGTGGTGGGCTCCCATGCCGTCAACGGCGTGGCCGCGCTGCACACCGAATTGCTGAAAGCCAACCTCTTCCCGGAGTTCGATGAACTGTTCCCGGGCAGATTTCGCAACAAGACCAATGGAATCACCCCGCGCCGTTGGCTGTTGGACTGCAACCCCCGCTTGGCCGACCTGATCACCAAGACCCTTGGTCACGACCGCTGGCCCCGCGATCTCAAGCGGCTGGATGCCCTCAGTGCCCATGCCGGGGATGCGGCCTTCCAACAGGAGTTCATGGCCATCAAACGGGCCAACAAGGTCGACCTCGCCCGCCTCATCAAAGAGCTGTGCGACGTTGAGGTCTCCCCCGATGCCTTGTTCGACGTGCAGATCAAACGTCTCCACGAATACAAGCGCCAACACCTGAATCTGCTCCACATCATGGCGCTCTACCGTCGGCTGCTGCAGGACCCATACCTCGATGTGGTGCCGCGAGTCTTCGTTTTTGCGGCCAAGGCCGCCCCGGGCTACGAATTGGCCAAAAACATCATTCGCGCCATCAACGTGATCGGCGACCACATCAACCACGACCCCCGGATCAACGGGAAGTTGAAAGTGGTGTTTCTGCCCAACTATCGGGTCTCGATGGCGGAAAGGATCATTCCGGCATCCGACCTCTCCGAGCAGATCTCCACCGCCGGCAAAGAGGCTTCCGGCACCGGCAACATGAAACTCGCCCTGAACGGATCGCTCACCATCGGCACCCTCGATGGCGCCAATGTGGAGATCAAGGAAGAGGTGGGGGACGAGAACATTTTCATCTTCGGACTCACCGTCGAGGAGGTGGATGCCCTCAATCGCCACGGCTACAACCCGTTCAATTACTACCACGCCGACGCCGAGCTCAAGGCGGTGATCGATTGGCTGGGCTCGGATTATTTCACGCCAGGTGAACACCACGCCTTCCGTCAGTTGCATCACAGCCTGCTGGACGGCGGTGACCCCTACAAGGTCCTGGCCGACTTCCGCGCCTACAGCGATGCGCAGCTGGAGGTGGAGCAAGCCTACCGTGACCCCCAGCGCTGGGCCCGGATGGCGATCTGCAATACGGCGAGGGTGGGCAAGTTCTCCAGTGACCGCACCATTGCCGAATACGCCGAGGACATCTGGAAATTGCCGCCGGTGGCAATCGACTGATCGTCCCGGTCGGCGCTGTTTTGGTCGGCTCGCTCAACGTTGGGCGGGCTGATTTTTTTGGGGGTTGGAAACCGGTGGGTTCAGAGGGTAGGGTCTTCCTCCATGTCCGACACTTTCCTGGCTGCACCTGACCGCTACACCAAAATTCCCTACGAGCGCTGCGGCTGCAGTGGCTTGAAGTTGCCGCGGTTGTCGCTTGGACTGTGGCACAACTTTGGTGGGGTTGACGCGTTTGAAAACGGCCGCGCCATGTGCCGGGCCGCGTTTGATCTGGGGATCACCCATTTTGATCTGGCCGGCAATTACGGTCCGCCGCCCGGTTCCGCCGAAGAGAATTTTGGCAAGATCCTGGATCTCGATTTAGGCGGCTACCGCGATGAACTGATCATTTCCACCAAGGCGGGTTACGGCATGTGGGAGGGCCCTTACGGCGAATGGGGCTCCCGGAAGTATATGTTGGCCAGTCTGGACCAAAGTCTCGAGCGCATGGGTCTCGAATACGTGGATATCTTCTATTCGCATCGATTTGATCCGGACACTCCGTTGGAGGAAACCATGGGGGCCTTGGCGACCGCCGTGCACGGGGGCAAGGCCCTCTATGCGGGGATTTCCAATTATCCGGCCGCCGCGACGAGGGAGGCGCATGCCATCCTCGAAGACTTGGGCGTGCCGTTGCTCATCCATCAGCCCACCTACAACCTGCTCAATCGGGAAATCGAAGCGGATTTGTTGCCCGCCCTCAGCGAACTGAACATCGGCTGCATCCCGTTCTCTCCGCTGGCTCAAGGCCAGCTGACCTCCCGCTATTTGCAGTCGATCCCCGCTGATTCGCGCGCGGCCAGCGGCAGCATTTTTCTCGATGCGGATCGGGTGAAGCAAAACCATCCGAGGATTCTCGCCTTGGCCGAGATCGCCGAGCAGCGGGGGCAAACCCTCGCCCAGATGGCGCTCACCTGGGTGCTTCGCCAGCCCGCGGTCACCACGGTTTTGATCGGCGCCAGCAGCGTTAACCAGATCGAGGAAAATGTCGCCTGTGCGGCGGCTGCGGGTTTCTCCGAGGAGGAGCTTGCCGCGATCGATCAGGCCTGTCGCTGACCGCCCCTCGGCGGCCAGGACAAGCGTGGGCTCCGCGCGGAAGGTGCGGGGGCGGGGATTTGGCTTCGCCAAGGGAAGAAAAAGGTGGGAGCAAAAGAGGATGGAAGCTGCACCCCGAATTCCTCTCCTTCATATCACGGACCTTTACCATCCCCCGCAGGATCCCGATGACCAATTCGATTTGGCAACCCTGCTGGCGCTGCCGGAGTTCGATCTCAAGGCCGTGTTGTTGGATGTGACCCGTAAGTTTCTGACCCCGGCGCCAGCGGGGTGGGACCTGGCCCGGGATCCGGGGGTGGTCACCGTCGCCCAAACCAATGCCCTGCGCGGCACCTGCATTCCCGTCGCCATCGGGCCGCGGGATCCGCTCTCGTCGCTGACCGATGACGTCTCGGACCGTCCGCCCTCCGAACAGGCGGCGGTGAAGTTGCTCTTAGCGACGTTGAGGGAGTCGGCCGAACCGGTTACGGTTTCGATCGTGGGGTCCGCTCGAATCCTCGCGGCGGCATTTTTGCAGGCGCCCGAAGTGGTGAAGGCAGGGGTGGACGCGGTGTGGGTCAATGCCGGCTCCACGGTGGGGGGAGAGCTGGAGTGGAATGTCATGCTCGACCCGTTTGCCTATCAGGTGCTGTGGCAGTCCGGATTGCCGGTGCGCTGGTTCCCGTGTGCCACCGAGAACGGCGCGTTTGATCCGGAGCCGGAGCGCGGTACCCATTGGCTGACGACCCACGCGGAGTTGCTGGTTGGGTTGCCCGCCCGCTGGCGGGGATGGTTTGTTTACGGGCTGAGTGGGTCGGCTCGCGGAGATTTCATCCGGGCGATGGATGAATTGGGCGCGGGACCGGTGTGGGATAATCTGCAGGCCTCACGGCGCAGCATGTGGTCCACGGCTTCGTTAGTGATGGCAGCGGGGAGGGGACTGGCTCGGACCGAATCGGGTTGGAAATTTGTGAGCCAGGCGGAGATCGCCTCCCACTCGCTGGAAGTCTGGCCGTGGCGCTTGGATCCGATCACCGCCCGGTGCCAGGCGGATTTTCACGTGGATTGGCAGGAGACGGATGCGCCCTCGGTTTATGCGCTGTTTGGGCGCCGTCCGGGGAGCGACTATGGCCGGGCCATGGTCGAGGCGCTCAATGCGTTGTTGGTGGAGCGCTTGGATTGAGACTTCAATGTAACCCAGAGAGGCTTGCGATCGGGGCAGGCGGCGACTGAATCGGGGCCATGCCTTTTCCCCGCCCCGTGCCACCTGTTTTGGATCAGTCCCCGGCCCTTTCCCGGCGAGCCATGATGGGGCGCCTGGCAGGGCTGTTGGCCATGGGCGCGTGGCCCGGCGCGCTGCGGGCGGAAGCCCGTTCGGGGAACCCCGTCGGGAAGGTTCGTTTTGTGGTGACCAACGACTACCATCACGAGGAGGCGGCGTGCGATCCGTGGCTGGAGGCGTTGTTTCGGCAAGTGGCCGCGACGGAGAACGCCGCGTTCTGTTTTGGTCTGGGCGATCTCGCCAATAGCGGGAAACGGGAAAGCCTGCAGGCGGTGGCCCGGTTGGCGGAACTGACGGGCATGCCCTTTTACCCGACCCCCGGGAACCACGATCTGGACCTCTCGCCGGTGGAGGGTTTTTACGCTGAGGTGTTTCCCGAGCGCCGCAACTACACCTTCGCCCGCCAGGGCTGGCAGTTTGTTGTGGTGGATACCACCGAAGGCGACAAGTGGAAGGACGTCACCATCTCGGACGACACGTTGGCTTGGCTCGATGAGACGATGCCGACCTTGGATCCCGCGGCTCCCTTGGTGTTGGCCACGCACTTTCCGCTGGCGGCGGAGGTGCAGATGTGTCCGCTCAACGCGGAGAACCTGTTGGCCAAATTTGTGGGCTATAACCTGGTCGGCTCCTTCGGGGGGCATTTTCACGGCCAAACGGAGCATAGGCGCGGCCGGGCCTCGTTGGTGACCAACGTTTGCGTGGCCCGCGTGCGCGGCAACCACGACGGGACGGACTTCAAAGGTTACTGGGTCTGTGACGGTGATCCCGACGGCACCCTGACGCGGACCTTTGTGCCGTTTGCCGGCGGTTGAAGCCACCCGGCGGAGTTTGCCACCTTCGAGCCAAAACCGGCGCCGGATTCGCCTGGCCCACCTCGGTCGACGGCGGACCTGAAAGTCATGGGGTTAAAAGCAACGCCGAGCCCTCGTCGGCTCGGTGGGGATGTTTCGATCACCGTGAGAGCAAGGTCTGACCGTTCTGGCGGGAAGCATCCGGTCACCGGGGTTTGCCCAAGGTTCCATTTATGATACCTCAACCATCACGAAAACCGCCACCGTCGCAGACCGTAGAAACCAATTCTCTCGAATTTCCCGGGATCGGTCGGCGGGCGGGTCCCGCTCGAGCCGCATGCTCCTTCAGTCCTGACCGCGGAGTTCAAAATCCGCCGCCATTATACGAGGCTCATGCATCCAAAACGGAGCGCACGATTGTGGTAAGGTCGTCCACCGAAATCGGTTTCTGAACGAACCGGACCCCTTCATACAGCAGGCCGTGGTGGGCGATGACGTCGGCGGTGTAGCCTGACATAAAGATGCATTTAAGTTCGGGGATTATCGGTCAGCAGAGTTTCCGCCAATTCCTTGCCGTTCATCCCCGGCATGACCACATCGGTGATCAGCAGGTGGATCGGGTCTGGGTGCGTGCGCGTCACCTTCAGGGCCTGTGCCGGAGTCGCGGCTTCGATCACCGCATAGCCTTTTTCGGCCAGGATGAGGCTGACCAGCGTGAGAACGGCCGGTTCGTCCTCCACCACCAAAATGGTTTCCTATCCGCCGGTGTCCTTGGCCGAGACCGTTGGCTCGGTCTGGGAGGGCGCAACTCCCCGTTGGGCCGGCAGGTAAATGCGGAAGGTGGTGCCGCTGCCTGGTTCGCTGTAGACATTGATGAAGCCCTGATTCTGTTTGACGATGCCGTAGGTGGTGGCGAGGCCGAGCCCGGTTCCTGCTCCTGGGTCTTTGGTAGTGTAGAACGGTTCGAACAGATGTTGCAGCGCCTCCTCGTCCATACCACAGCCGTCATCGCTGACCGCCAGCATGACAAAGTCGCCGGACACGACGCCAGGTTGGTCCTGATAGTATTTTTGATCGAATTGGGAGAATCCGGTCTCGATGGTGATCCTTCCGCCTTGCGTCCCGATAGCGTCACGGGCGTTGACGCAGAGGTTGGCCAGAATTTGATCGATCTGGCTGGGGTCCATCAGAACCGAAGGGAGATCGGGAGCGGGCGTGAAGACCAGGTCGATATCCTCGCCGATCAGACGAACCAACATCTTCAGCATATTCTCGAGCGTCTGATTGAGGTCGAGGACTTGGGGCACGGCCGTCTGGTGGCGGGCGAAGGCCAGCAACTGCCGCGTCAGGTCCGCGGACCGACTGGCTGCCGCTTGGATTTCCCGCAAAGACTCACCGAGAGGGCTATCTGCCGCGGCATCGTCGAGGGCCAGTCTCACCCGGCCGAGAATAACGCTCAACATGTTGTTGAAGTCGTGCGCGCCCCCCCCCGGCGAGGCGGCCAAAGGAGTCCATTTTCTAGGCCTGGGCAAGCAGGTGGGAGGCCTGCAGTTCATCGGTGATATCGCGGGCCACGGCGGCGTAGTAGCAGGTGCGATCGCGTTCGTCCCGCACGAGTGAGATCACGTATTCCGTGATGTAAAGAGAGCCGTTCTTGCGTCGGTTCACCATCCGGCCTCGCCAAGTTTCACCGCGCAGGAGGGTCGTCCACACGACGCGGTAGAATTCCGCATTCTGCTTGCCACTCTTGACGATGCGGGGGTGCGGTAGGAAAGGACATCGCAGCGAAAGGAGGCTGCTCTACGCTCGGGATGTGCGGCAAGTTTCGATGCACAGCGGATTATTGTTTGAAGACCCCGATTTGGACAAACCCAAACGGTTTGCCCGCAGGAAGAGTCGGGGTCAAACAACCGCCTCACGGAAGAGGCTGGTCTCGTGACCGACACCAGCTCACCCCCTCCCGGTCGCCGCTCACGATTCCAGCGCCTCGACCTGGGCTACGGCCGCGCTGAAGAGATTTCCCACCCGATGCCAGACCTCCTGGGATAGCGGGGCCTCGGTCGCCTTGATGGCTCCGAGAATGTGGTCGGGCTTTTTGACGCCGACAATGGCGCTGCTGATGGCGGGGTGGGTGAGGGTCCAGCGCAACGCCAATTGCGCCATGGTCAGATCGTGTTCGGCTGCGATCGTCTTGGCCGTGGCCAACGCCTCGGCGACGATCCGCAGCCCCTCGTCGTGGAAAAAGGGACCAAACGCCCGCCCGTCGGGAATCCGGGAGTCCGCCGTGTAGCGTCCGCCCAGCAGGCCCCGGTATAGGGGAGAGTAATTGATGACCCCGATGCCGTGGCGCAGGCAGTAGGGCAGTTCGCGTTGTTCGATGCGCCGGTCGAGCAGGCTGTAGCCCGGCTGCAACGTGGTGATTTCAAAATGATCCCGGTAGAGGTCCATTTGTTCGGGGTTGAGGTTGCTCACCCCGAACCAACGCACCTTGCCGGCTTGCTTCAGGGTGGCGAAGGCGCGGGCCACCTCATCGGGTCGGGTGAGGGCGTCCCAACTGTGGATCTGGTAAAGGTCAATGTGATCAGTGCGCAGCCGTCGCAGGGAGCTTTCGCAGGCGCGAATGATGTAGTCGGGCGTGGTGTCGGCAAAGCGGGCGTCGCCGTCGGTGAAGTTCCAAAAGAACTTGGTTGCGATGACGAATTTATCGCGCAGGCCGGCCGCCGCGAGGAAGCGCCCCAGCTCCTCCTCGGCTCCCCCGTCGCCATAGGCGTCTGCTGTATCGATGAAGTTGATACCCGCGTCGAGCGCCCCGCGCACCGCTGCCTCCCAGCCGGCGATGTCGACCTGTCCCCAGAATTTGGGGTTGAGCTGCCAGCAGCCGAAGCAGAGGCGGGACACGTTGAGGTCGGAGGAGCCGAGTTGCGTGGTTTGCATGAAATAACAGGGGGAGGGTTCGGGAGGCTGAAACGACGAATTCAGCTTGGGGCGGCCACCCCGGATCGCCAAGTCGCGTCTGGCGAGAGTTGAATATTCAGATGGTTTTCTCTCGTCTGCCGGGGGTGGTTTTGGAAAGGGTGTCGGCTCTTTCCTACCCAGAGTCAGATGAAGCTATGAAACAATTTCCCGAAGGATTCACATGGGGCACGGCCACCGCAAGTTATCAGATTGAAGGGGGCTGGAATGCCGAGGGCAAAGGCCCGTCCATTTGGGACGCCTTCACGCAGACACCAGGCAAGATTACCGAAGGCGGTACGGGGGAGGTCACGTGCGACCACTACCATCTGATGGAAGCCGACGTGAAGCTCATGGCGGACATGGGGTTGAAGGCCTATCGGTTTTCGCTTTCGTGGTCGCGGATCATGCCGACGGGTCGGGGCGGGGTGAACCCCGCGGGGATTGCCTTTTACTCCCGGTTGCTGGACGAGTTGGCCAAGCACGACATCACGCCCTGGGTGACGCTCTATCACTGGGACCTGCCGTTGGCCCTGCAGTTGGAACTCGATGGCTGGCTGAATCCGGTGATGGCGGATCATTTCAGGGACTACGCGCGGGTGTGTTTCGAGAACTTTGGCGACCGCGTGCAGCACTGGATCACCTTCAATGAGCCGTGGGTGATTGCCATCATGGGCCACAACAACGGCATCATGGCCCCGGGGCGGCAATCCGTCACCGAGCCCTACCTCGTGGCCCATCAACTGCTCCGCTCCCACGGCCAGGCCGTGGACCTGTATCGGCGGGAGTTCCAGTCGGCCCAAGGCGGCCAGATTGGCATCACCAACAATTGTGACTGGCGGGAGCCCAAGACGGATTCACCGGCCGATCAGGCCGCCGCGCAACGGGCGTTGGAGTTTTTCCTGGGTTGGTTTGCCGATCCGATTTACCTCGGGGACTACCCGGCCGTGATGCGCGAGCGCCTGGGGGATCGCCTGCCGGAGTTTTCCCACGAGGATCGCCGGTTGCTGCTCGGATCGAGCGACTTCTTCGGGCTCAATCACTACTCCACGCTCTACGCGGAGGAAAAGTCGGCGGCCGAGATGGACCAGCAAAGTCCCTACGGCAACGGCGGCATCTCCGAGGATCAGGACGTGCAATTGAGCATGGATCCAAGCTGGCAGGTCACCAGCATGCAGTGGTCGGTGGTGCCGTGGGGCTGCGCGAAACTACTGCAGTGGATCGACCAACGTTACGGGCATCCGCCGATTGTGATCACGGAGAACGGGTGTGCGCTGGAGGATGAGTTGATCGATGGCGAGGTGCATGACCCGGCCCGGGCGAAATTCATCACCGGCTACGTGTCCGCCTGCCATGATGCCATCCAACAGGGCGTCGACCTGCGGGGGTATTTCGTGTGGACGCTGATGGACAACTTTGAGTGGGCCTGTGGCTTCACCAAACGGTTTGGCCTGCACTACACCGATTACGAAACGCGGAAACGCTATCCCAAGGATTCGGCCAGGGTCTTTGCGGAGATCGCGACCCGCAATGGCGTGGGTTAAAGCATGAGTGCCCCATCCGCCCAAATCCCCGCGAGGGAATGTGTCGCTTATGCCCTCGGCGATACCGCCACCAATTTGGTGTGGCGCACGCTGATGGTGTTTCTGGGTTTCTTCTACACGGATGTGTTTGGGCTCTCCGCGGCGGCGGTGGGCACGTTGATGCTGCTCAGTCGGTTCGGCGATGGGTTGTCCGACGTGGTGATGGGAGTGGTGGCGGATCGCACGAACACCCGGTGGGGCAAGTTTCGGCCCTGGATCCTCTGGACGGCGATCCCCTTCGGGGTGATGACGGTCCTCACCTTCACGACCCCGGATCTTAGTGATACCGGCAAGCTCATCTACGCCTACCTGACGTACAACGGGCTGATCATCATGTTCACGGCGAGCAACGTGCCGTATTCGGCCATGACGGGGGTCATGTCGCCGGATCCCGCGGAGCGCACGCGACTGTCGACCTATCGGTTCGTCGGGGCCTTTGTGGGGGCCCTGTTGACGCAAGGCTTCAATGCGCCGCTGGTCAGTTTTTTTGGTCAAGGGGACGATACGGTGGGATACAAATGGACCATGGTGGTGTTTTCCATCGTCGCGGTGATCTGTTTCCTCATCACGTTCGCGATGACCCGGGAGCGGGTGAAACCCGCGCCGACGGAGAAGCTGCAACTCTGGCGGGACTTGGGCGACCTATTCCGGAACCGGGCGTGGTTTGTGCTCTTCATAGTGGGGCTGAGCCTGATCACCGTGAACACGCTGCGGCAGGGGTCCACGATGTATTATTTCACTTACTTTCTGGAGTCCAAAGCTCTGGCGGGAACCTACTTGGTGATCAGCACGGTGGGAGCTTTGATCGGCGCGGCTTTCACGGCGAAATTGGTGGCGCGATGGGGGCGCAAGGCCGTGATTCTCGGCGCGTTCGCGATCATGTGCTTGGGCAGCGTGGCGATGTATTTCGTGGGCCGGGAGGGAGCGACGATGGTCTTTGTTTTGGGATTTCTGATCGAGGCGGCGTCGGGTCCGATCGTGACCCTGTTTTTTGCGATGCTCGCGGATGCCGCGGATTTCTCGGAATGGAAGAGCGGCCGCCGGGCGACCGGTTTGGTTTATTCCGCCGGCACCCTGTCGTTTAAATTCGGCTCGGGTATTGCCGGTGGCATGACCGGCTTCGTCTTGGCTTCGACGGGGTATGTCGCCAACGTGGATCAATCCATGGCAGCGTTGGGTGGCATCCGCATGCTCATGAGTTTGCTGCCGGCGTTGGGCTGCGCGGTCGGGATCGCGGCCTTCATGTTGTATCCGATCAGTGACCGAAAACTGGATGAGATTCGGCGCGAATTGACCGAGAAGCGGGCTTAGATCAGCACCGCCGCGATGCAGGCGGGAATGAAACAGGCGAGGCTGCCGCCGAGCAGGGCGCGCCAGCCGAGACGGGCGAGGTCCTGACGTTTCTCGGGAGCCAGCGCGCCGATGCCGCCGATTTGGATGCCGATGGAAACGATATTGGCGAAGCCACACAGGGCATAGGTCAGGATGATGCGGGTGCGTTCATCGGTCAGCGTGCCGGCGGCCTCCAACTGGTTCATGGTGAAGAACGCGACGAACTCATTGAGCACCAGTCGCTCGCCGAAGAGTTGGCCGGAGACCATCAGATTGCCGTGATCGATCCCGACCAGCCAAGCGAGCGGCGCCCCGATCACCCCAAAAACGAACTGCAACGAAAACTGTTCGTAGCGGCCGTCGGTCAGGCTCGAAACCAGACCGTTCAGTCCCGTCCATGCTCCCAACATGTCGCCGAGGCCGTAGTTGATCATGGCCACCAGGGCCGTGAACACGATGAGCATACCGCCCACGTTGACGGCCAGCTTGATGCCGTCGGTCGTGCCCAGGCAGATGGCGTCGAGCACGTTGGCCCCGAACCGGTCGCGGGAGACCAGCAGATCCTGGTTTACCTTTTCCTCCTGGGGGAAAAGGATCTTGGCGATCACGAGGGCCGCCGGCGCCGAGATAATCGATTTGGTGAGGAGATGAGTGGCGAACTGCACGCGCGACTCCGGGTCACTGCCGCCGAGTAGTTCGATGTAAACGACCATGACGCCACCGGCAATGGTCGCCATGCCCCCGATCATGATGGCGAGTAACTCGGAGCGCGTCATCTTGTCGAGGTAGGGTTTGATCAGGAGCGGGGCCTCGGTTTGTCCGACGAAGATGTTGGCCGAGGCCGACATGCTTTCCGCGCCGCTGAGTCGCATCGTTTTGGACATGACCCAAGCGAACCCGTAAACGATTCGCTGCAGGATGCCGAAATAGTAAAGCATCGCGGTGATGGCCGCGAAAAAGATGATCGTCGGCAGGATGGTGATGGCGAACGCCGGGGCGAAGGTGGCGATACTCATCATGTCGCCCGTGGCGGGGTCGGTGGCGTTGAGCAGGACCCCTTCGCCGCCGGAGGGGATTTCGGTCATCCAGCCGAAGACCAAACCCGTGCCTTCCTTGGTGAAGTCAGTGACTTTCACGAAGAAGCTGCTGACAAACTCGAAGACGGTGCGGACGGGACCCACCTTGAGCACCACGATGGCGATGACCAGTTGCAGGAGGAGCCCGGTGCGGACGAGCTTCCAATCAACGGCCCGGCGATTCGAACTAAACGCGTAGGCGATGGCGATGAAGGCCGCCACGCCCAGAGCGCCGCGGGCGATGATGATCAGAGTATCCATTCAGATTCAGGGGTAAGCAGTTTTCTAACCACGAATTGACACAAATTAGCACCAATAGTCTCGATCAATTCTCATGTCCGCGCTGAAGCCTGCCGAGAGCAGGTACTTTTCGCTGAACCAGGCTGACGGATTCGTGTTTATTCGGGTCCACTCGTGGTTACTCCGAAATCATCCGGAAAGGTGGTCGAGCTTGCGGTTTGGATGGGGTGCGGCGAGAACCAAAGGCGCCATGACCATTGACGAACGATTGGAGAAACACCTGTCCTGCAGTCCTGAAGTTACCGCCGCCAATTGGGTGGCGCCCACCGCCACGGTCGTTGGCGATGTGGTCCTCGGTCCGGAGTCGAGTGTGTTCTATGGTGCCGTGCTGCGGGGTGACATCGCCCGCATTCGCGTGGGCCGCGGCAGCAATATCCAGGACAACTGCATTGTGCACCTGGCGGACGATCTGGACGCCATCATCGGCGACTACGTCACGGTGGGACACGCGGCGATCATCCACGCCTGCACGATCGAAGACGAGTGCCTCATCGGCATGAATGCGACGATTCTCGACGGCGCGCACATCGGAGCCCGCAGTTTGATCGCCGCGGGGGCGGTGGTCACGCCCCGCACCGTCATTCCCCCCGGATCCATGGTGGTGGGCACTCCGGGGAAGGTGGTCAAAACCCTGTCGGAGGAGGCTCAGGCCAGCCTGAAGGAATGGGCCCTGAAATACGTCTCCGTGTCGGCCGCCTTCGCCCGGCGGGAACGGGGCGCGAAGATTTAGGGCAATTTTTTTGTAATGCACGGGCGGTATGCGGCCACCAATGGGGTGAACCGATGAAATCCGCCGATCCGCACGAATCCACGTTTGCCGCATGGCTGGAAGAGCATGGCGCGATCCTGCGCCAGCTCAGTCGCGTTTATGCGCCCGAGTCAGCCGACGCCGACGAGCTGCAACAGGAAATGATGGTGCAGCTGTGGCGCTCGGTGCCGAGCTTCGCTGGCCAAGCCAAACCCTCGACCTGGATCTATCGGGTTTGCCTCAATACCGGACTGACTTGGCAACGGGCCCAGCGTCGGCGGGAAGCCCGGGTGGTGACCTCGCCCGCTCCCATCGACGCGGCGGTCAGTGCTGATGGCGATCCGGCCAACCGACAGGAGCAGGGTGACCTGATGCAGCGGTTAATGATAGCGGTGCGCAGCCTGCCAGCCGCCCAGCGCTCCTTGATCGTGCTCGCGCTGGATGACTTATCTTACCGGGAAATCGCAGAGATCACCGGGATGACCGAAAACCATGTGGGGGTCGCACTTTCTCGTGCGCGCAAGGCCCTCGCTCAGAAAATGGAGGAGATTTCTCATGAGTTTTGACGAATTACAGCTTGCTTGGCAGCAGCAGCGCGCTGCCCAACCCAAGACGGATATCGACGCCGATGTGTTGCGGGAAGTTCGCGTCAAGAGCCGGGCTTTTGCCCGGAGTATCTTCTGGCGCGACGTGCGCGAAGTGCTCGCCAGCCTTTTGGTGGCGGGCGTGTTCGGCAACGTTGCCTGGCAGGCTCACCGCGAAGGCGCCGTCTCCTGGCCGGCGTGGTTGGCCGCCAGTCTGGGACTGGGAGTGGGGCTTTATTTCCTGATCGACCGATGGATCATGCGCCGGCGGGCGACCCCTCAGGGTAAGGACCTGCGGACCGAACTGAATCGGGCCGTCGATGAAGTTCAGCACCAAATTTGGCTGCTTCGGAACGTGGCCTGGTGGTATCTCGCGCCCCTCGCGCTCAGCACGATCCTCTTTGCGGTGCAGTTGACGTTCTTCGGACCGGAGGACACCCCCGTCTGGTCCAAAATCTTGTTATGGATCATCATCATCGGCACGACGGGATGGTTAGATAAATGGATTTGGCAGCTGAACCAGGATGCCGTGCGCCACGATTTGGAACCGCGTCTGCGCACCTTGCAGTCCCAACTACGTGAATTCGATAACCTGGACTAAATTCATCCAACGATCTTTCTGAACATGACGGCATCGAAAATGAACCTCCAACTTTCTGTCGGCGTCAGCTTGCTGATCATGGCCCTGACCCTCTCGGGCGCGGAAGCGGGACTGCAGCACCGACTCGATGAATGGGCGGGCGAAAAACCCGGGGTGATTGTGGCCCTGACCGTGGATGAAACGGGCGTGCATTTCTACGCCGCCGGGCGCTGGAGCGACGCCGAGCCGGACCGGTCGATCGACCGGTCAACCGCGTTCGAAATTGGTTCCATTAGCAAGGTGTTGACCGCCCTGCTGGCGGCCGAAGCTTTGGCGGATCGAGCGCTCTCGTGGCAGGACGCGGTGCCGGCGGTCGCCGACGAGAAGGTGCTGACGTTCCACCAGTTGGCCACCCATACCTCCGGCCTGCCGAGGCTACCGCGCGATTTTCCGGACCGGGGGCTGAGTAACCCCTACCGCGATATCAGCCGCGATGAGCTGGAGGCATCGCTCACCCTTGAGATGTCTCATCGACCAGACGAATCCGTCGGGCAGTGGGCTTACTCGAATTTTGGCTTCGCGGTGTTGGGGCAAGCAGCGGCCATGCTGCTGGAGTTGGATTACGAGAGGGCGGTGCAAACGCGGGTGCTCCCACCGCTGGGTATGACCGAGACCAGGATGCATGGTGGCACCCGACCAGCGTGGGCCGAAGGTTTGGCACCCGGGCACAACTCGGCGGGAGTGGCGTTACCCTGGGAGTTCGCGGCTTATGCTCCGGCCGGCGCGTGGGTAAGCTCGGCAGCCGATATGGGGCGATGGCTCCAGGCGGTGCTGGGCGCTGATGCGGACAACGCTTTACCGGCCTCGTGGGAGTCGGGGTGGCGGGAGCAAGCGGATGCCGCCGGGCCCGATCGGATGGGATACGGTTGGATGATCCGTGACGTCGGCGGGGCTGATGTGCACTGGCATGGCGGCGGCACGGGAGGATACCGCAGTTTCATCGGCGTGCAGCGCACGACGGGTAGGGGGATTGTTATTCTTGGTGCCCGTGACGAGGATGTTGCCGGAATCGGACTGGGTTGGTTTCAGGGACTTTTTGCCGAACCAAGCCAAGGTTCCATTGACTGGGCGGCGAGCGACTATGTGGGGGATTACCCGCTCGCCCCGGAGTTTGTTTTGGCCGTTTTTGCCGAGGGCCAAGGGCTGATGATTCAAGCGACGGGGCAGCCCCGGTTTCCGTTGCGGGCGGTCGGTCCGGATCGCTTCGAACTGGTGGGAGTGGTGGCGACCGTCAGTTTCGAGCGAGATCAAGCCGGCGAAGTCGTGGGCCTGATCCTGCATCAAGCCGGACAGGATATGCCGGCCGACCGGCATGCGGTCGGCAGCAAACAAAAGGTTCGTTCGGGGGTTGAACTCCCGGCGGAGCAGTTGGAGACGTTGGTGGGCCGCTACCAACTTGCCCCCCAGTTCATCCTCACGATCTCGCGCAGCGGAGACCAGTTGTTTGCCCAAGCTACGGGGCAGGGAAACTTCCCGATTCACGCCGAGGGCCCCGACGCCTTCTACTATGACGTGGTGGAAGCGCGCATCACTTTCCAGCGCGATGATGCCGGGGAGGTCAACGGCCTGACCCTGCACCAAGGCGGCCGGGACATGCCGGCCCCCCGACTGGAAGACTAGGACCAACTCCGGGTTCGCGGTGAGGGCGGCGGCGGGGCTCCCGTGGCATTTTTTAATTGGTTAAACGACATATGATACAGCGGGCGGGGAGTCCGAGGGGGCGAAGGCCTGAGCTTGATCCCGGCCGGGGTTCAGCCAGTTTCTTCGCATGATTATAGGTGTCCCGGCGGAAATCAAAGATGGTGAAACCCGGGTCGCCATGACCCCGAGCTTATCCCGCCGTTGCGTCAAACTTGGCGCGACGGTGTTGGTGCAAAAAGGGGCCGGTTTTCGGGCGGGTTTTTTGGATACGGAATATCGCCACGCGGGCGCTAAAATCGTTAACACCGCCGCCAAGGCGTGGGGCGAGGCGAATCTCGTCGTGAAGGTGAAGGAGCCGCAGCCTTCGGAGTTCAGGTTTTTCCGCTCGGATCTGACCCTGTTCACCTACCTCCACTTGGCCGCCTGTCCGGATCTCGCCGCGGCGTTGGTGGAGAAACAGGTGCTGGGCATCGCTTACGAATCGGTGGAAGGCCGTGAGGGGCTTTTGCCCCTGCTCAAGCCCATGTCGCACATCGCGGGACGGCTCTCGATCCAAACCGGTGCGTATTTTTTGCAGACTCAGAATGGGGGCTCGGGGGTGCTGCTGGGCGGCGTGCCCGGTACCATGCCGGGGCGGGTGGCCATTATCGGCGCGGGCAATTCCGGCGCCCACGCCTGTCGCATGGCGATGGGCATGGGCGCGCGGGTGGCCATGCTCGATTTGGATGCCCGTAAATTGGAGATGATCGATGAGGAGTACCGCGGCGGCGTGGTGACGCTCATGGCCAATCCTGGCAATATTGAGATGGCAGTGAAGGATTGTGATTTGTTGATCGGGGCCGTGCTGGTGCCCAATGCGAAGGCACCCACCGTGGTGACCTCGGCGATGGTCAAACAAATGCGCCCGGGCAGCGTGATTGTGGACATTGCCATCGATCAAGGTGGGTGCGTGGCCACGATTGCCCCCACCAGTCACCGGGAACCGACGTACGTAAAACACGGGGTGGTGCATTATGCGGTGCCGAACATGCCGGCATTGGTGGGGCGGACCTCGACATCGGCTCTGACGCAGGCGACCGAACCCTATCTGGTGAACATGGTGACGCGCGGCATCAATCGGGCGCTGACGGAACACGAAGGTTTGGCCAGGGGCATCAACACCCGGGCAGGCAGGGTCGTGAACCGCCAGGTCGCGCGGGCGTTGGGTTACCGCTAGGAAGGCTCCGTGAAACTGGACCCGATCCAGCGTGGAGAAAATCCCGAGGGGGCGGCCATGGTCGCGGCACAGAAGCTTTTTTTGCGCCTCCTCTACAAAAAAGCCCCGGCGGTTAGGCCGAGGCTCTGAGGGAAAAGAGGAAGGGGGGCTGACCGTTAGGCGGCTTGCACCGTAATGCTTTTTACCCCGACGCGCTCGATGGGGGTGCTGTTTTCACCGCCGCCGCCCGCCTTGGTCGGGAGATTGGCAATCTGCTCGAGCACCTCGTCGCCGGCCGTGATTTCGCCGAAAGCGGTGTATTGGCGATCGAGAAAACGGGCATCGCCATGACAGATGAAGAACTGGCAGCCGGCACTGTTCGGATCGGCGGCACGAGCCATGGAGAGGACCCCACGCACGTGTGGCTTGGCGTTGAATTCAGCGTCCAGCTTGTAGCCGGGATCACCGGTGCCGGGCATGCCGCGGGCACCTTCCTTGGTATTGGGGCAGCCCCCTTGGATCATGAAGCCCTTGATGATGCGATGAAAGGCGGTGCCGTTGTAGAACCCGTCTTGGGCGAGTTTTTTGAAGTTCTCGACGGTCTTGGGCGCGACGTCGGACCAGAAAGATACGGTCATGTCGCCGTAATCAGTGGAGATGATGGCGACTTCGGTGGAGGAGGTTTCAGTGCTCATAAAGGCATGACCATCGCGAGCGAGGGGAGGGGCGGTCAAGCGGGAACGGTATGCTCAGCGGTCTCCGCATTGCGGCGCCAAGGCCACAGCGGAGGCACCCAGTTCACGAAGCACCCTTCACCCGGTATCGACCTGCGTTGGTCTTTCGGGGCGCGCTCGGTGCCTCCTCGGTGCGCGCGGTGACCTGATCGTGGTGGGGTGATTTGAGTTTGGATCACGGCATGGGTCGTGCTTTGGTCCGAGGCATGCGCATACTTTGTCTTCTCGGGTTACTGTTGGGTTTTGTTTCGGTTTCGGCCGAGCCGATCAAGGTGAAGGTGGTCATCGTGGCCATGTTCGAACGCGGCGAGGATACCGGGGATCTCCCCGGCGAATTTCAATATTGGGTCGAACGCGAAGGCCTGACCGAGACCTACCCATTTCCTCAGGGCTATCGCGATCTGCGAGGCTCGCCCAACGGCGAGATTCTTGGCGTGGTGACCGGGGTGGGCACGGCCAAGAGTGCGGCCACCATCATGGCGGTGGGCCTGGATCCGCGCTTTGACCTGACGGAGGCCTACTGGCTAGTTGCCGGCATCGCGGGCGCGGACCCCGCCGACATGTCTCTAGGTTCGGCGGCATGGGCCGAATGGCTGGTGGATGGCGACCTGGCCCACGAAATAGATTTTCGCGAGGTGCCGGAGGGATGGACGACGGGCTACATTCCCCTGCGCAAGGCTTACCCTTACCAACAGCCGGTGGACCGCAGCGAAGGGCAGGCTTATCGGTTGGTGCCCAGTCTGGTCGAGTGGGCCTACCAACTGACCAAGGACACGGAGTTGGGGGATACCGAGGCGATGCAGAAGCGCCGGAAACTCTACACCGCAACTCCGGTGGCGCAGCGACCGCCGTTTGTGCTCAAGGGCGACCAGTTGGCGGCGATGACCTACTGGCACGGCGAGCACCTGAACCGGTGGGCCAATGACTGGGTGAAGTACTTTTCCGATGGCCGCGGCGAATATGTGACCACGGCGATGGAAGACACTGGCACCTATGGCTCACTTTTCTGGCTGGATCGCGCGGGCAAAGTGGACGTGGAGCGCATGCTGGTGCTGCGCACGGCGAGCAATTTCGATATGCAATGGCCCGGGGGAGACGCCGCGGGCAGCTTGAGCGGCGAGAAACTGGGGCCCGGCTACTCCGCCTACATCCCGGCGCTGGAAGCGGCCCACAAGGTGGGCAGCCAAGTCCTGCACGCGATTCTGGAGGGCTGGGGCACCTACCAGCACGAACTGCCCACGCCGTAGGTAGACCCACGGGCACCAGTTGGCCGAAAGAGCGAAGGTCTCGGGCGGAATCCTGAGAGTGGTCGCTTGCCAGCAGCGCATCGGCTCTCAAGTTAGGAGTCGGTGCCGTATTTCGACCATAACGCCACAACTCCGTTGAGTCCCGCAGCGCGGAAGGCCTGGACACAGATGGTGGAGGAGGCTTGGCAGAATCCGTCGAGTCCCTACCGCGCGGGAGCGCGGGTCGGGGTGCGGCTTAAGGCGTTCCGCGAACGCCTGGCGACACTGTTGGGGTGCAAGTCCTCCCGCGTGGTGTTCACGGGGGGAGCCACGGAGTCGGCTCACGCCATCGCCCAGCATCTCGCCCGCACCGTGCCGGCGACGGTCAAGGTGGCGGTCAGTGCCATCGAGCATCCGTGCGTGATTGAAGCGCTGCGGACCCATTTTGGCAGCGCACGATTGGCGTGGTTGCCGGTCGAACCCTCCGGAGTGGTTTCGTTGGCGGCGGTCCGCGAAGGGTTGGCCGCGTCGTCCTGGGGGGCCGTTTGGGTCATGGCGGCGAATAACGAGACGGGGGTCCTGCAGCCGTGGCACCAAATCGCGGCCGCGTGCCGCGAGGCTCGCCTGCCCTTGGTATGCGATGCGTCGCAATGGGTGGGCAAGCTCTCCGTGGGGGGGCTGGTCGATGTGGACTGGGCCTTTGCCGCCGCGCATAAATTTGGTGGCCCCAAGGGCATGGGTTTTCTGCTGCGACCCGAGCCGGAAAATGGTTTGTGCATCCGGGCCGGGGGCTCGCAGGAGAGCGGTCAGCGCGCGGGCACCGAAGACGTTCCCGGGATTGCGGCCATGGTCGCGGCCTTGATTGATGCGGATACGACCAAGGTGCTTCATGAAGAGGGTCGGATCCGGTTGCGCACCGAATTTGAAAACGAGGTCGGGCGAAGCCTGCCGGGATGCCGGGTGGTGGGCGCGGGGCAGGAGCGCTTGTGGAATACGGTCTCGTTGATCCTACCGGCGGGAGCGGAAAACCACCGCTGGGTGACGCATTTGGACAAGCGCGGGTTTGAAGTCTCGACGGGGTCGGCGTGCTCAACGGGGTCGGAATCGCCGTCGCATGTTTTGGCGGCGATGGGGGTCTCGGGACCGGAGAGTCGTCGGGTCCTGCGGATCAGCGCCGGTTGGACCACGACGCGAGAGGATTGGAGCGGCTTGGCGGCGGCGCTGGCTGTGGTCGGCGCGGAGCTGAAGCCGGCGGCTAACGTGATTTCGATGGGATGAAGGTCCGCGCCATTGGTCTGCAGGACTTTCGCAATGTGGCGGGAGCCCGACTGGAATTTGAGGGCCGGTTGCAATTTTTGGTCGGAGCCAACGGGCAGGGGAAAACCAATCTCCTTGAGGCGGTGGGGTTCATTACGGCCCTGCGATCGTTCCGCTCAAACGACCAATCAAGTCTGGTGCGGCACGGGGAGCGGGAAGGAGCGATTGCCTGTGATATCGAACACGAGACCGAAGGGGCCTCAAACCTAAGGGTGAACTTCAAACCCGGCACCAAGGAAGCTTGGTTGGATGGCACCAAGGTCACGCGTCTGGCCGAGGTGATTGGTCGGTTTCCCACGGTGGTTTTTTCATCCCAAGATCAGCAGTTGGTGCGCGGTTCGCCGGGAGATCGCCGTCGCTGGTTGGATCTCACTCTGTCGGCGACCGATCGGGAGTATCTGAAGGCCTTGCAGGCGTATCACCGGGCTCTGGCGGATCGTAATGCACTGCTCAAACGCAGTGGCAGCGATGCGGAGCTGGAGGCGTTCGAAAGGGTGATGGCGGATCAGGGCATGGTGTTGATTGAGCGGCGCCGGGAAGCGTTGGCGGAGTTGGCCATCGGGCTGACGGAGCGCTACGCGATGATCGCGGACCATGCTGAGACGGCGGGCTTCGCCTATGCACCACAGGTGGCGGCACCGGATGGGGCCGCTTTGCTCGCCAAGTTTGCCGGCGGCCGTGCGCGGGATCGGATTCTCAAGTCGACGGGCAGTGGCCCGCACCGCGATGATTTTGATTTTCTGTTGCATGAAAAGCCGGCGAAGGAATTCGCCTCGGAAGGCCAGCAGCGGGCCTTGGTTCTGTCATTGCGTTTGGCGCAGGCCGCATGGTTCCGCTCCCGATCCAAGATTGAACCCGTGTTATTGGCGGATGACGTGCTGGGTGAGCTGGACCCCAGTCGCCGCGAACGCTTCTGGTCGGCGATCCCGGCCGACAGTCAGGTGATTGCCACCGGCACGGTGCCTCCCGATGCCGCCTTGGGCGAGTGGCAGGTGTTTCAGGTCGCGAATGGACTGTTCGCCCCGGCGACGCCACCACCACCGGTCGCGTCCCGTTAAGAATTTGGCAAAGTTCCTTTGCTCCGCCCGCCGTTGACCTGCGTTGTCCCGAAGCCTCAGGTTGCAGGTCTCATGCTCTGTGTTTGCTCACGTTTCTGTCCCCCGTCCCCATGAATCTGGAACCGTGGCAATGGGCGCTGGCGGTGGTGGGAGCCGGGTGTATCGGAATTTCCAAGACCGGGATTGGTGGGCTGGGGCTGGTGGCGGTGACGATTTTTGCGAACCTCCTGCCGGCGCGGGAAGCGAGTGGGTTTGTGCTGCCGCTGTTGATTTGTGCGGACCTCGTGGCGGTGAAGAGCTACCGGGTGCACACGCAGTGGAAGCATCTGGGCCGCTTGTTTCCTTGGACGGCCGGTGGGGTTTTAGTCGGTTGGCTGGCCATGGGGCGGATTGATGACCGACAAGCCAGCCTGTTGATCGGCGTTATTGTTCTGGCCATGGTGGCACTGCATCTTTGGCGACAGCGCAAAGGAGAGGCTCACCCGCCGGACAGTGTCGCGTTCGCCGCCTTCATTGGGATTTTGGCGGGGTTTACGACCCTGGTGGCCAATGCGGCGGGACCGCTGATGGCGCTCTATCTGCTGGCGATGCGATTCCCGAAAATGGAGTGGATGGGCACGGCGGCGGTGTTCTTTTTTCTGATCAACCTGTTCAAAGTGCCCTTCATGATGCAGCTTGGGTTGATTGATGGTTTCAGTTTCACGGGAAATCTTTGGTTGTTCCCGGCGGTGATCGCAGGGGCGTTGTTTGGCCGCTGGCTGCTGCCCAAGATCAACCAAAAGCTCTTCGAAACCCTGGCCCTGTGGATGAGTGTCATCGCGGGCGTGAAACTGTTATTTTGAAGAACGAGAGGCAGTGGCTAGTTCAAAATCACGATTGGACCCGAAAAGGCTTCGCTATCGTTACGCAGTGAATACGCGAACGGGAAGTCCGAGGACCAGGTGGGTGGGCAGGGCGATGATTATTCGTGTTTATTCGGGTCCATTCGTGGTTCACTAAGACTGTTATATGGCGCGTAAATCGGTTCGAGACCTGTGGAAAGCGAAGTTAGCGGGAGAGCAACTTGCCCCGTCTCCGCATGGTCGTCGGACTAAAGCAGCCGTCACCACGCCGTTCAGCTTGCAGCGCACCCCTTTTGACGGACTGGTCCTCGGGGTGGATCCCTCACTCCGCGGCACAGGATTGGCGGTGATCGAGTTCAGGGGTGGGCGTCAGCCGCTGATGTTGCGGTGCCAGACCGTGAAGGTGAAACCCAAGGTGCCGCTGGCGGAGGCTCTGGCGGAGATTCACCGGGCCGTCACCGCGATGGTCGAGGGCTATCCGCTCACCCACGTCGCTTTGGAGCAGACCATCTACGTACAGAACTTTCAGACCGCCCAGATTTTGGGTGCCGCCCGGGGGGCGGCCATTACGGCCGTCGCCCTGCACCAGTTGCCCATCTATGAATACGCGCCCCTTCGGGTGAAGCAGGCGGTGGTGGGGGCGGGGCGGGCGAGCAAGGAACAGATGGCCCGCACGGTCATGGGACTGCTGGGACACGGCGCCACTTTGGGCTTCGATGAAGCGGATGCGGCCGGGGTGGCACTGTGCCATGCGTTTACTTGGCGGGGATGAGTTGAATTCCTCGCTTTCCTCCCGTCGATTTTCCCCCACGATCGCCAGTTCCCCCGCTCTGAACACCCATGCCTGACCAACCCGGAGACACTCACGACCCCTTTGCCGAGGAAGCCGAGACCGAGCTGGTGCCCGCCCGGGAGCGACCGATGGCCTTCATGGACCACTTGGAGGAGCTTCGCTGGGTTTTTGTGAAATCGGCTGGCGCGTTTATTTTCTGCGCGGTCATTATTGGCCTCTTCCTCAAAAGGTTTAACCAAGTCCTGTTGTGGCCGCTGGAGTCGGTGAAGGACGACTACCCGCAGTTTGCCCTCGATCTGGGCACCACGTCGGTAATGGAAGGGTTTACCGTCGTCATTCAAATGTGTGTGGTGGGGGGATTGATCATGTCGGCGCCCTTTTTGCTGATGTTTATCGGTCAGTTCATTGCGCCCGCGTTGAAGGACACGGAGCTTAAGCTGGTGGCGCCGAGCTGTATCGCGGCCTCCCTCCTGTTTCTGCTGGGGGTATGCTTCAGTTTTTTCCTCTTGGTGCCGGGCACGATCCGGGTCTCCATCGAGCTTAATCAACTGTTTGGCTTCATCACCCGCTGGACCCCGGGATCCTATTACGGAACGCTGATTTGGCTCACCTTCGGGGTGGGGGCGGCTTTTGAGTTTCCCCTCCTCATCGTAATCCTAGTCCATCTGGGAATGGTCACGAGTGAGAAGCTGAAGAGCTGGTGGCGGTACGCCTTGATTCTCAGTTTTGTGGTGGCGGCGTTGGTTACTCCGACCCCGGATCCCATTAATCAGTCGATTTTGGCCCTCTCACTCTACCTCTTGTATTGGGTCTCCATTGTAGCGGCCAAACGCGTGGAAAAACGAAAACGCGAGCAAGCCGCGGAGGAGTAGGCTCCGACTGGCGGCTGATGCTTCGATCGAGGGGGGGAGCCGTTGACCGGCGTCCCCTTCTCCCGATGCGGTGATTCACCCCAGCGGGTCAAATTCGGGGCGGAAAGCTCCGCTCCCCGGTCACGCATTTTTCTTGATTGAATCCCGGAGGGTCGGGTTGGTCTCCAGATGGGCATTAAGGCGGGCCAACGCATCGAAGGTCTCGGGGCTGACATGATGTTCCATGCCTTCGACATCCCGGGAGATGACGTGTTCTTCCAGCCCGAGATGGCGGAGGAAACGAGTCAGGAGCTCGTGGCGGTGGGCGATGTAGGCGGCCACCTTCTCACCGGCATCCGTCAGCACCATCCCCCGGTATTTTTCGTAGTCGACCAATCCATCGGCGTCCAGCCGCTGGACCATGGTGGTCACACTGGCTTGGGAGATTTTTAATTCCGCAGCGATGTCCACCACCCGAGCGTAGCCCTTGGTCTTGATCAGGTCGCTGATCCGTTCGAGATAGTCCTCGACGGCAGCGGTGGTGCGGAGAGTTATAGGGGCTTCGGGCACCTCTTTAATCAACCCGTCCCGCCGGGGTGGTCAAAACGAAACCGCCGTTGGGCGGTGTCAGTCGCGGGCGTTGAGCTCGCGCTGGTAGCGGTAAACCGTGCGGAACATCCAGGAGGCGAGCCAGAAAACGCCGGTCATGCAGCCGGCGGTGCCCGCGGACCAAAGAAAGATCATGGTCGGGTCAGTGGAAGGCACATGCTTTTGCAGCACCGTATACATGAATGCGAAGAAGCCGGCACAAAGCACAGCATCTACGAGGAAGTCGTATTTTTTGACGATGACTTCGGATTCGGCCATATCGAGTGAAAGAGAGGACGGAGCGAAGGTTTGTCGATGGGAATTTTGTCTGCCATTCTAATTTCGCGGGTTGGATTGCCGCGGGAGCGAATTCCACAGCAGCGAAGCCTTGGCGAGGATGATGTCCCGGGCTTTTGCCATTTCCGCGACCCGGGCGGCTCGGTTCTCCTCGGATATCTTGGCCAGATCATCGAGATTGTAGAGGTAAACGTTATCGATCTCCGCGGCCGCCGGATCGATGTCCCGGGGCAGGGCCAGATCGATCAGAAACAGGGGGGCGGCGGGCCGAGTGCGCATGGCATTCATCAATACCGATTGGGTTAAAATCGACCCCGGGGCGGCCGTGGCGCAGACGAGGACGTCAAAATCCGCGATGTGCTGGGCGATTTTATCAAAGGGCAGGGCGCGACCATCCAGAGATCCCGCCAGGGCCATGGCATGCTCCATCGTGCGACTGGTCACGGTCAAATCGGTGGTGCCGCGACTGCGGAAGGCTTTGGCGGCCTGCTCGCCGATCTCCCCCGCCCCCGCCAGCAGCACCCGGGCATCGCCCAGGTCGCCAAAAATGGTGGCGGCCAAATCCACGGCGACATTGGCGATACTCACCTGTCCCGTGGCGATGGCCGTGTGGGTTCGTACGTGTTTGGCGGCTTGGAAGGTTTTCTGGAAGATCTTATGCAGGACGGGACCAACGGAACGGTTGGTTTGGGCCGCGGCGTAGGCGGACTTGACCTGCCCGAAGATTTCATTTTCGCCCACCAGCTGAGATTCCAACCCGGCCGCAACTGAGGTGAGGTGATAAATGGCATCCGACCCGCTCTTGCAGAGTTCCAAGGACCGAAAGGCCGGGAGATCGATGCCCTGGCTCTCGCAGAAAGTCGTGCGTAGAGCTTCGATGGCGGCATAGTCATCGGCCACCCCATAGAGCTCGATCCGATTACAGGTGTTGAGCACCGCAAACTCCTGCAGGCCCGGCAAGGAAGACAGTCGGCGCTGAATCTCCGGCATTTTATCCGGCCCCACGGCCAGCTTTTCCCGCCATTCCAGCGGGGCCGTGTGGTGGGTCGCTCCCACGACAAATAGCGTCGGTTGGGGGGCGCTCACGGTTTGGGGGAAACAGTGGAGGCAGTGGCTCCGTCGCCATGCCGAGACGAGTTGACCGGATAGACCGAGATGAGTGCGGCGATAAAGAGTGTGATACAGACCCAGGACAGGCGGGTCCCGTGCAGCAACCCTTTGCGGCGCAGGAAAAGGGCTAAGGCGTAGGCGATCCAGATCGATATGGTGATGAGAAGTTTGGCGAGATTGACAGTTTCAAAAGCCCGCACCCAGTGGGCGGCCCCTACCAGCAGGGAAGTGGACAATAGCCCGACTCCAACGGTGAGCAGTCGCACACAGATATGATCGAGATCCCGGATTGCCGGCAGAAAGGAGAATGCTCCACTTAACTGTTTGTGCTTCAGGCTGTAGTTACGGAGGAGGAACATGATCGACGTCAGCGCGAGGAGGGCGAAAACCCCGTAACTGAACAGCGCGATGGCCGCGTGAAACTCGATCCAGACACTCTCGCCAAAGATGCCCACCCGTCGGGTGGCGTCCCAAGCCGGAACGGCCAGGGAGACCGTTGTCAGCACCAGCGACAGTAATGACGTGAAATACCCGAGGAGGCTGAGCCGGAAAGTGAGGCCCACGACGAGATACAAGGCGGTGGCCGACCAACCGGTGAATTGAAAGAGCTCAAACGTATTCCCGAGTGGACAGCCTCCGACCTCGATTCCCCGGACATACAGCCCGAGGGTTTGCAGCGCGAACCCCAGAGTGACCAAACCGTAGATGGTTCCGGCCGGTTGCTTGCGATTCCGGGCCAAGGCGATCGTGCCAACGACTACCCCGGCGAAGTAGCAGGCGGTGGCGATCCAGATCCATTGGCGGTCAGTCATGGCGAGGAATTGGTCAGAAGGGTTTTAGCAAACGAGTGGTAGTGGATTGAAAGACACAAACAAAGAGCCGATGGATTTGGACCATAAAATTATACGTCGTCTCACGGCGGAGGGGCTCAGTGTGGGGGGAACGCGATCACCTTGACCGGGTCATGGCCGGCTCCCTCGACGTCGTCGATGTCTCCTCCTAGCCAAGAGTATTCAACGGCGATCAGCCCGGTGGACAGCAGCAGGAGGGAGCCGAAAGTCTTTAGAGCCACGAAATGGATAGGTTTAAGGGGCACATAATCCCCCGGAAGTGAATCGGGAACACAAGAATATGGGCTTGAATCGTTTCAAGCCGCGTGCGCGACCCAAAAGCGGCACTCGTCGGAGAATTCGCGAACCGCTTTCGGTTCTTTGGCAATCGTGCGGCGCATCGCGTCCCAATGGTGGTGCCAGCCGGTGGCGGTCAGGTCGGCGAGGATCTCCGAACGCACGGGCAGGTGCATAAACGTGCGCCCGAGATCGTCTTCGAAATAGCGGTCGCCGAACTCGACCAAGGCGGGATCCTGCGTCCCGGTCACCCATCGCTTCGCCTCCCGCTGCCAAAGGAATCTTTCGAGTTTAGAATGGTCCCGGTCGTGCGTGGTGAAAATGAGGGGTGCCCCGAGCCGGCAACACGCTCGCAGGGAGCGCAAGGCGGAGCGACGGTTGCGGCGACCCGGTATCTGCATGAGGCCATTGAACATGAACAAGGCGGCGTCGAACTGCAGACTGTCGACGGCGGGGTGCCGGGCAATTTTGCGGGCGTCGGCATGAAAAAGCGTGATGGCGCTCCCGACCTCCCGCTCCAGAAACAACGACTGGGCCTGCGCACACAGCTCCTCGGCAAAATCGAAGGCGTGGATCCTTTGGTAACCCCGGGCGTGCAGACCGAGCGCCACCCGACCGGCGCCGCACCCCGCCTCCAGAATACGCGCGGTTTTTCGGCGGGGCAGGTGATCGTCAAAAATCTGTTGCTCCGATGCCCAAAGCCCCAACCGGTGCGCCGCTCGCGTGTAGTGCACCACCGCTCGCAGATCATTGAAGTCTGCCCGGACCTGCTGGGATGAAAGTCGCTTCACGACTGATTTAAACATAGGGTCAAACGGGAGGAGACAAGGGGTGTCACGGAGGGAACCGAACCAGTAGGATTAAGGATTTTACCGTGAATGCCCCTACATCGGGTTCACCACTGCTGCCCTCCGACCACCCGGCACCCGTCTTTGGGCAGGGGCCTCCGCCGCATCGCAAACGGCCGGGGGCTCGACATGGGGGCAAATTTGCATCCGTTCGGGGGCAATCAACAGGCCCTATCGTTTTTTACCCCATTGCCGTTTTTGCTCCTTGAGCTCGAGGCTGGAGGTTTCGATCTGCACGCCGACGACGGCAGGGTGGGCCCGGAGGGTTTGAAACACCTCCCCGGTGAGCGCCCAATTCAAAGCGGTGGACACATCCGCCACGGCGGCGGCCCGCTGATCGTCGAGGAACCCAAAACTCGTCGCCGTGGGACCACTGCGGGCATCCAGTATGGGCCGCAGGGCGGCCATGAAATCCGCGTTGTGCGGGCTGTCCGGCTGCAGCAGCCAAGTGACGCGTTTGACGTTGCTGGCGACGTAGGGGGCGAGGGGGTAGGCCTCGCGGACATTCACCCGAGCCCCGTCATCGCGGACCATGACGGTGCCAACGATCACGGCGGGGATGTTTTCTCCGAGCACCTCGCCGTATTCCTCGTAGGCGTCGGAAAACATGTTCAGCGCAATCGACGCATGTTTGGTCGCCAGATTAAAGGCCACCCATGGTCGGTTGTCCCGCTTGGCCAGCTTCTTTTGGATGCCGCTCACGATGCCACAGAGCCGGAAGGCGGTCCGGTCCTCCTGTTCGAGGAGCTCGTCGATATCGAAGGTGTCGATGGCGTCGGCCAAACCGATGTAGGTGTTCATCGGGTGGCCAGAAACATAGAATCCCAGCAACTCCTTCTCAAAGGCCAACTTTTCGGCTGACGAAAATTCAGCGACGTCGCCGGAATGGTGCGGGTGGCGGGATCCCTGAGTTTGGTTTTCTCGGGGCGGCGGTTCCGGTTCGCTCAGCATGTCGAGGAAGTTGTTTTGGCCGGCCGCCCGATCGCGGGCGTGGGCGGCGGCGGCGGACATGGCCCCGTCGATGCGCTCAAAAATCGAGCGCCGCGTCTCGCCCGTGAAGTCGAACCCGCCGGTTTTGACCAGGTGTTCCAGCACGCGTTTGTTAGCGGCTTTCCCATCCACCCGGGCCACGAAGTCGTCAAAATCATGATACGGTCCGTTGGCCTCCCGCTCCTCGATGATCTTGATCGAGGCGGCTTCCCCCACGCCCTTGATGCCCGCGAGCCCAAAGCGGATCTTGCCTCCCGCAACCGGGGCGAAGTGCTCCCGCGACTCGTTGACGTCCGGCCCCTGCACTTCGATGCCCATGGCAATGGCCTCGTCGATGAAGTGGGAGACCTTGTCGGCATTGCCGAGCTCCGCGGTCAGCACCGCCGCCATGAACTCGATGGGATAGTTGGCTTTTAAAAAGGCGGTTTGATAGGCGACAATGGCGTAGGCCGCCGAGTGGGATTTGTTGAATCCGTATTCCGCGAACTTGTTCAGGATGTCGAAGATCTCGTTGGCCTTCTTCTCGCCGATATCGTGTTTCGCCTTGGCCCCGGCGATGAACTTCTCCCGCTCGCGGGCCATGGCCTCCATGTCCTTTTTGCCCATCGCCCGCCGGAGCATGTCGGCCCCGCCCAGCGAATATCCGGCGATGATTTTGGCGCATTCCATCACCTGCTCCTGATAGACGATGATGCCGTAGGTCTCCTCCAGCACGGCCTCGAGCAAAGGGTGGGGATACTCGATGGTGGCGGGATGGTGTTTCCCCCGGGCGTAGGCAGGGATGAACTGCATCGGACCTGGGCGGTAGAGGGCCGATATCGCGTTGATGTCGTCGATGCTGGAGATGCCCACCTGTCGGGACGCGTTCTGCATCCCCGGGGATTCGAGCTGAAACACGCCGACCGTCTTGCCGGCATTGAGCAGTTCGTAGGTCTTCTCGTCCTCCAGCGAAATGTCCTCGATGGAGAACTTGGGGTCGGCGGTGCGGCGGACGTTGGCGACCGCATCGGCAATGACGGTCAGGGTCTTGAGCCCCAGAAAATCCATCTTCAGCAGGCCGAGCTTGTCGACCGCCTTCATCGAGAACTGCACCGTCACATCGCCTTCCTGCAAGGTCAGGGGCACGAAGTTTTCGAGGGGTTGGTCGGTGATGATGATGCCGGCCGCGTGTTTGCCCGTATTGCGTACCATGCCCTCCAGCACCCGTCCGGCCTCGACGACCTTTTTGGCGGACGGATTCCGATCAATCTCGTTGCGCAGCTCGGCGGATTTTTCAATCGAGTCGGCCAACGAGATGTTGAGCTCGTCGGGAATCATCTTGGCGAGCCGATCGGCCTCGGCAAAGGGCAGGTTGTTTACCCGGGAGACGTCCCTAATGACCATTTTCGCCCCCATCGTTCCGTAGGTTATAATGTTGGCGACGCAGTCCTTGCCGTATTTCTCGCGCACGTAGTCGATGACCTCGGACCGCCGGCGCATGCAAAAGTCGATATCGAAATCCGGCGGCGAAACCCGCTCGGGGTTGAGAAATCGCTCGAACAGCAGACCGAACCGCATGGGATCGACGTTGGTGATGGCGAGGAGATAGGCGACGAGACAGCCTGCGCCGGAGCCACGGCCGGGGCCCACCGGGATGTCCTTCCCCTTGGCCCAGGCGATAAAGTCCCAAACGACCAGAAAGTAGTCGACGAAGCCCGTGACATTGATGATCGCCAGTTCGTAGCCGAGCCGCACCACCAGTTCCTGGGCCGGGCTCAACTCGCCGTAGTCGGGGGGCTGCGGTTTTTGCCCCTCCGGCAGATCGGTGAGCAAGGCCAGGCGTGCGGCCACCACCGGCTCGGCGGCCACCGCGTCAAAGTCGACCCCATAGCGCTGGGTAAGGCCCCGGCGACAAAGATCGAGCAGATAGGCGGAGGGGGAGGTCGTGATTTCCGGAGGGAGCGGGTATTTGGGGTAACGCTCCGAACCTTTCGGAAAAGGGATCTCCAAATCGCACATCTCGGCCACGGCGTGGGTGTTGATGATGGATTCGGGGACCTCCCCAAACACCTTCTCCATCTCGATCCGGGACTTCAGGTAGAACTCCTGGCTGGAAAACCGCATCCGGTTCTCGTCCTCCAGTTTGGAACCCGTCTGAATGCACAACATGGCATCGTGCGGGCCGGCATCGGAGGCGTTGACGTAGTGGACGTCGTTGGAGGCGATGACTTTAAGGTCAAATTCCTCGCCCAGTTTCAATAGGCCGGGGATGATTTTTTTCTGCTCGGGGATGCCGTGATCCTGAATCTCCACGAAATAGTTTTCGCGGCCAAAGATATCGACAAACTTGGCGCAGGCCTCCCGGGCGTCCACCTCGCGGTCATGCAGCAGATGCTGGGGAATGAGGGACGCGAGACAGCCCGTGAAGCCGATCAAACCCTCCGCGTATTGGGCCAAGGTCTCCAAATCCGTCCGGGGTTTGTAATAAAAACCCCGCAAGTGCGAATCAGAGACGAGTTTGAGCAGGTTTTGGTAGCCGGTGAGGTTTTTGGCGAGCAAGCCCAGATGGTAGTAGCTCTTGCCGTCTTCCGCCCGGCCTTTTTTCTCCAGCCGAGATCCCGTTGTCATGTATAACTCGCATCCTATCAGCGGTTTAATTCCATTGGCTTTGGCTGCGTTGAAGAACTGGATCGCGCCAAAAAGGTTGCCATGATCGGTCAGCGCCAGCGCCTTCATTTCCAGCTCCCCGGCCCGTTTCATCAGCCGATCGATTCGGCAGGCGCCATCCAGCAAGCTGTAGTCGGTGTGGACGTGAAGGTGACAGAAACTTGAATCGCAGGGCACGGTGAAAAATATCGCTTGAAAACGGATAGGTGGGCGCGGAAGGGGATAAAGAGAGCGGGTAGGAAAAAGAGAAAGATAAAGCCGACGGGATGGCAGGTTTTTTTGGGATTTTACCGGAGCCAAGTTTGCCGTTGACGGGGGGCGTGGGGTTTGGCCTGCTCATCGTTTTTCCCTCTTAAGAACACGTCACCTGACATGCCCATCGAAATCAAAATCCGTAAAAGTGAGCCGGTCGAGCGCGCCCTGCGCCGCCTGAAAAAGAAGCTCGAACGCGAGAACGTCATCAAAGGCGTCCGGGCCAAGCGCTACTTCGAAAAGCCCTGCGACAAGAAGCGCCGTAAGAACAAGGTCATGGCGTTCACCCAGATGCTGCGCAATCGCCACGAAGGCTGATTCCGCTCCCGGTGCCTGCACCGTATTTGCGACCGCGCCCATGGAACCAGAAGGTTCACGGCGCGGTTTTTTGTGCCGACTCCGAAGCGCTCGCCTTTTTAAGCCGTTGGCGTTAGCGATCTACTGCCTTTTTTTGAGCCGTGCCTGATAAACCCACCCTAGCCCTTTCCACCTGCTGGAATTCACACCGCCATAAAGACGGCTACGAGATGCTGGTCGAGGCGCGGGAACTGGGGTTTGAGTATGTCGAATTGAGCCACGGCACCCGGATCGTGCTGGTGGAAGGGATCCTGCGGGCGGTCGAGGAGGGGGTGGTCAAGGTCAGTTCCACCCACAATTTTTGCCCGTTGCCCATGGGCATCAACCACGCGGCCCCCAACCTGTTCGAGCCGTCGTCCCGTCAGACGCAGGAACACGACCAATGGCTGCGGCACACCAAGCGTTCGATCGACTTCACGGCCCAGATCGGCGCTCAGGCCATGGTCACTCACTTGGGCAGCGTGCACTTCTTCTGGGCCAATCCGGTGCGGAAAGTCCAACGTTACCTGAGTCAACACGAGGACATTGATCCGGCTCAGGATCCCGATTTCCGCAAGGTGCTGGCCAAGGCTTGCCTCAAGCTGCGCCAGCGCATGCCGGCCTATTGGGAAAAGGTGCAGGACAGCCTCGAGGAGGTGCGCGTTCATGCGCTGGAGAATGGGGTGCAACTGGGCTGCGAAAACCGGGAGAAATTTCAAGAGCTTCCGATCGACGTGGATTTCCCCAGTTTTCTGGCCGGGCTCGACAAGGACGGCCGGAATCATTGCGGGTATTGGCACGACACCGGACATGCGGCCCTCAAGGAGGGCATGGGCCTGATCAATCATCGGGAGCAACTGGAGCAAAATGTGGATCGGCTGTTGGGTTGGCACCTGCATGACGTGGCCGATGGCGATGACCACCAGCCGATCGGTTCCGGGGAAATCGACTTCGAGATGGTGAGCAGTTTCTGGCGGCCCGAACACCGGCTCACCCTGGAGCTGAGCCCCCGCACGAGGAGCAAACAGGTGCGGGAATCACGCGAGCGCGTGCTAGCGCTGATCGAAAAACGCTTCGGTTAATCGCCCGCCGCAAGCAGGGCGGTGATCCACCGACGGTGCGGACCGGACAGGGTGATGGCGCCCAATTGCGCCTCGGTCACCCACTCCACGTTTTCCGGCAGACTCGCGGGCGGCGGGATTTCCCGAATGGTCTCCGTGATGCGAAAGCGGGTGATGCCGCGCTTTTTGACCGCTTTGATCGGAGCGGTGGGAGGGATGGGAAGATCTGCGGCCGAGGGGAGTTCGTATTGGCCGGCCAGCCGCCGGGCGGTGGCGGGAATCCGGTGCAGCAACAACTGCCCGTCGCGCCGACACCAGGCCCGGGTCACCGCCACATTTTCAATCTGCCGGGCGGCAAGGCGAGGGTAGGACTCGGGGTTTCCCCGCGCGTCCGCCGCGCAATGGGCGCGCACCGGACAGAGGGAGCAGAGGGGATTGTGCCGCTGGCAGACCGTCGCCCCCAGCTCCATCATGGCCTGATTGTGGTCCCCGGGGTGTTCGCGGTTGAGCACCTGCTGCGCCAGCGGAGCGAAGGCGCGGGAGGCCTGGGCGCTGTCCCGGTGCGGCGTGGCGTCGGCGGTCAGCCGAGCCAGGATCCGGACGACGTTCCCATCCACACAAGCGACGGGCAGGTGCTGGGCGATCGACGCGATCGCGGCCGAAGCGTAAGGGCCGATGCCGGGCAGGGCCTGCCACTCCTCCCGGGTGGTCGGCGGAGTCGGCAAAACGACCAAGGCTTGGGCCAGTTTGTGGAGATTGCGCGCCCGCGAGTAGTAGCCCAGGCCCTCCCACAGCTTCAGCACGGTCGCTTCGTCGGCTGCCGCCAGGCTGGCGAAATCCGGCAGGGCGCGCATCCATCGCTCGAAATAAGGCACCGCCGTTTTGATTTGAGTCTGCTGAAGCATGAACTCGCTGACCACCGTGCGGTAAAGCGACGGCTGCTCCCGCCACGGCAGCTGCCGCCGGTGGGCATGATACCAGGTGATCAGATCACGTTGAAACGTGGAGGGATGCTCGGGAAATGTGTTCGCCACAAAGGGGTTAGCAGGCGCAATTTTTCCGCAGAAGCCACCCTAGATTCCATTGCGCGGGGGGATTCGATGCATTGCCCTTTCCGATTCATGGCCAAAAAGAAAACCTCCCATCCCGCGGAGCCCAAGAAGCTCGCGAGCTACACCCTGGTGCTCAACGACGCCCAGATGGACCGGCTGCGCGGGTGGTGTGAAGGGCGGGGCTGGGAGGCCAAAACCGTGCCGTATGCCCGGTTTGGATTCAAAGGCACCGACGTCAACGTCACGGCTTACGAGAGTCGCAAGGTCGTGATCGCCGGCAAGGGCACGGAGGAGTTTGTCGCCATGACGCTGGAACCGGAAATCACCGGTGAGCCCAAGCTCGGTTATGATGAGGTGCACAATCCCGAGTGGTTCGAGCCCCACGCCGGGTTGGACGAAAGCGGGAAGGGCGACTTTTTTGGGCCGGTGGTCGCCGCCACCGTGATTGCCGATGCCGCCGGGATTCGAGCGCTGGTGGGCGCTGGCGTGAAGGATTCCAAAAAAATCGCCGACTCCCAGATCATGAAGCTCGACCAGATTGTGCGCCAAACCGCGGGCGTCACCGCGGAGCTGTCCGTGTTCTCCATGCCCCAATACAACGAGTTCATGTCCCGCCCCCGGGCGAACCTGAACAAGCTGCTGGCTTGGCAACACGGGATCGCCCTGATCAAAGCCTTGCAAAAACAGCCCGTCGCCCGGGGGCTGCTCGACCAATTCACCAAAACGCCGCTCGTCCAACAGGAGCTCAAACGCAAAGGCGTGACCGACTTCGATCTCGCCATGCGCACCAAGGCGGAGTCGGATCCAGTCGTGGCGGCGGCTTCCATCGTTGCCCGGGCCGAATACCTGCGCGTCATGCGCCGGCTGTCCGCCCGATTCGGGAGCGACCTGCAAAAAGGGGCCAGTGCCGCGGTGAAGGATCAGGCCGTGCAAATCATGGACAAATTTGGCGCCCGGGCATTGGGCGACTTTGCCAAGCTGCACTTTCGCACCGCCTACGAAGTCGTCAAAAGCGCCGGACGCCTGCACGAATTGCCCCTGCCTGAGCCCAAGGAGTATACTGGATTCAAACGCTGAGCGCGTCCCCGCTCCCTTCAATTTGTCATGCCCAAACGACGTCAGCTGCGCGGATTCGATCTCAAGCAATTGGGCGATCTCGAGTGTCTGATTGGGGTGGATGAAGCGGGACGCGGAGCCTTGGCAGGCCCGGTGGCGGCGGGCGCCGTCCTGGTGACCCAAGCTTTTCTCGAGAGTAATTGGGTGGCGACCAATGCGCGTCGAATCAACGATTCCAAACAGCTGACCGAGCCCGAGCGGGATGCGCTGTGGTTCGATTTTGAAGCCCTCATGGCTGAGCGCCAAATCCATATCGAAGTGGGCATGGCGGATGTGGCGGAAATTGAGAAATTCAATATCCTCGGCGCGACCAAGCTGGCGATGCGACGGGCCTTGGAGGGGATCTATCCGCCCTCGGCTTTCGAGCGGAAACGGGAGCCGGACCTCTTCGCCAGTGCGGAGGAGATTGCGGCGTTCCAACCCCAGGTGCGGGCCAAGGTGCTGGTGGATGGACTGCGGCTGAAGCACTTTCCTTATCCCCACACCAATGTGGTGCGGGGCGATACCCGTTCCTTATGCATCGCCATGGCTTCGGTGGTGGCCAAGGTCTCCCGGGATCGGGTGATGGTGAAGCTCGACCGCGAATTTCCCGAATATGGCTTCGCCCAACACAAGGGCTACGGCACGGAAGAACACCGGACGGCCGTGCGCCAACTCGGCCGTTGCCGTTTTCATCGCACCACCTTCCTGCGCAAACTGATGGCTGATCGCGTCGATCCGGGTCAGATGGACTTCCTCAAGTAGCCTCGGCCGATAGGATGCTGTTTTTTAACCACAAATGGACACTAATGGCTTCACTACCGTTACGCCCTGAAACCTATTTCAATCGGGGGAATTCCAGGGATGCGATTCAGTCGTCTCTGCGTCCTGAATGATTCGTGTTTATTCGTGTCCATTAGTGGTTAAAAAAATCCCAGCCTAAAAGACATGCCCCCCAAGAAACATAACAGTTCGCTCGACCGGGTGCTCGGTCGTTTGGATCAATTGGATTCAGTCAACCTGACCAACCTCGTGCAACGGCTGGCGCGGGAGCGGGCGGTGTTCGAAGATATTTTCAACACCCTGCAGGAGGGGGTGCTGGTCATCAGCCCCGACGGCGAAATCGAATACGCCAATCAATCGGCTCACCGTTTGATTGGGCTCAATACGGATGAACTCTCGGGACAGATGTTGTGGCGATTGGTGCCGGGGTTGCGCCCCTCGTTGGAGCCAGCGCTGCAGGATGGGGCGTTGCCGGTGGTGGCGCGGGAGTTTGAACTGACCTACCCCGAGCCGCGCACGGTGCGCCTCTACATGGTGCCCTTTGCCCGGGAGGACACCGCCACAGGCCGCCGTTACGCGGTGATTTTGACGGATGTCACCCGGGACAAGGCGACCACCGAGGAGTTGATCGAGAACGAGCGCACCTCCTCCATCCTGCTGTTGGCCGCGGGCGTGGCCCACGAACTGGGGAACCCGCTCAACTCGCTGAACATCCACCTGCAGCTGATCGAGCGAAAATTGAAGAGACTGCAGGCCGCCTCGAAAGACGTGCATGCCCTGACCGATTCGATCCGAATCTGCCAGGACGAGGTGAGTCGGCTCGACGGCATCATCAATCATTTCCTCGAAGCGATTCGCCCCCAGCCCCCGGACCTGGCGGAAGTGCACCTTCTGGAGGTGCTCGACGGGGTCCTGAACTTTCACCAGGATGAGCTGGCCAATCGGGACATCAAGGTCGATGTGGAAGCCTCGCCGGACCTGCCGGTCATCATGGCGGACCGGAATCAGCTCAAGCAGGTGTTCTTCAACGTTATCAAAAACGCGATGGAGGCGATGGAGCCGGGCGGGCTTCTCCACCTCAAGACCCGCATGGACGATAATTCTGTGTATTTACTATTTGGCGACACAGGCACCGGCATCAAGCAGGAGGATCTGCTGCGCTTGTTTGAGCCTTATCACACCACCAAACCCGGCGGCAACGGGCTGGGGCTGATGATCGTGCAACGGATCATGAAGGAGCACGGCGGCCAGGTGGGGGTGGAAAGCAAGCCCGGGATCGGGACCGTGGTGACCTTGGAGTTCCCCCGCAAAGACCGCCGGGTGAAGGTGCTGGAGCAGGGTGACGATAAACCAAATTAGATCCGGTCTCGCCATGTTGATCCGTCCTCTCCTCGGTTTCCTGTTTTTGATCGGCGTCACCTTTCCGCTCGTCGGAGGCGAGCGACTCGGCCTCGTGATCAATGAGGACAACAGTCATTTCTTCACCTCGCGCACGGCGGAGGAGATGTCACTCGAAGGACTCCACGCCCTCGTCGACCAGTATGCCGACACCGAGGTCTCCCACCTGTTTTTCTCCACCAACTCGATGAAGACGAGCTTCGCCAGCTACGCCTGGGAGGCGATCTGGGAGCTCGGTGATCAAGCTCCTCCGGATACCGCCAAGGCCGACGGTGGGTGGCCAATGCGCGGAAGCTGCACGAGCAGGGACTCGATCCCTACGCCATATGGATCGCGCGTTGCCGGGAGGTGGGCATTTCTCCGTGGCTTTCGATGCGAATGAACGACGTGCACAACGTGCCGGATGTCACCAGCTATATGCACGACAGTTTCTGGCGCGAGAACCCGGGGTGGTGGCGCATTCCCGGTGACCCGCTGGACGACTGGACCGACCGGGCCCTCGACTACAATCAACCGGGTGTGCGCGAGCACGCCATGGCTTTGGTGCGTGAACTGTTGATGCGCTACCAACCCGATGGTTTGGAGCTCGATTGGATGCGCTTCGGCTGGCACTTTCGCCCGGGGGAGGAGGCGCGAGGCGGGGAGGTTCTCACCGAGTTTATGCGCGAGGTGCGGGAACTGGCCGACCGCTGGGCGGAGCGTCGGGGCCGACCACTGAAAATCGCCGTCCGGGTGCCGGCGCATCCCGATGCCGCCGATGGTCTGGGCATGCCCGGTGTGCGTTGGGCGCAGGAAGGCCTCATCGACATGCTCGTCCCGTGTCCATTCTGGACCACGAGCGATTACGACATTCCCCTGAAACTCTGGCGCGAACGCCTAGGCCCGGCCGCCGCGCAGGTCGTCCTCGCCCCCGGAATAGAATATAACATGCGTGCTTGGCCGGAGGGCAAAAATGTCCCCAACACCCTGGAAACGGTGCGCGGTTGGGCGGCCATGGCATGGGAGCAAGGCGCCGATCAACTTTACTTTTTTAACTACATGGATTCCCAGACCCTTCCGTTCAGCCACGATGACTACCGCATTATGCTGGAGCGTGGTTTTGGTCCCGCGGAGCTTGCCCGCCAGCCCCGACGCCAGCCCCAGACCTACCGTGACACGGTCCCCATCGGTGCAGATGCGGAAATCAAGCTTCCCGCCCAATTGAATGAAGGTGCGGAGTTCACCCTAAATTTGGGCCATGTGCCCTCCGGCGCCACCACCACCCTTACCCTCGGGCTCGACACTGAGGACTGGGGGGAAGGCGAACCCGCGGTATTGGTCAACGGTGTCCCTTGCCCCCGGATTGCCGATCACGCGGAAGTCGCGCCCTTCCCGGGTGCGGTCCGCGCGCTCCGATTCGCTTGCCCCGGCGAAGGCGTAGTCGATGGCCACAATAGCTTTGTTCTCGCGCCACTCGACGGTGCCGCCACCACTCGAATCGTCTGGGCGGAAGCGCGGATTGAGCCGTAGTTCGTGGGCCACGGTTTTGATGCTGAATCCGAAACCTTGGTTGCCGTGAACGATTGAGCGCGCGGCTGGCGCAATGGCTGGCGGTGTGCTCAGTGGGGACATGTCGTCCTCCCCGCCGTTTCCTTCCGCCCGCCGCGAAGCCGCTCTGGCGGCACTGGAGGATTTTATTCCGCGAGCCGGGTGGAACTATGCGGAACAGCGAAACCACGACAATGGACCGTCGGATCGCACCAACGTTTCCATGCTTTCTCCGTGGATTCGGCTGCGGCAGTTGACGGAATGGGAAACGGTGGCCGCGGCACGGCGGGAACACGACGCCAATTCGGCGGGCAAGTTCATCGATGAAGTGTGCTGGCGAACGTATTGGAAGGGTTGGTTACAACTGCGACCAAGCATCTGGACCGATTATCGCCGCCGCGTGGCCCGGCTCCAGATGGATGAGGGGATGAGAGGAGGGGTCCAGGCAGCGATGACCGGGAAAACCGGGATCGATTGTTTCGATGCTTGGGCGCAGGAACTGGTCGAGACGGGCTATCTGCACAATCATGCCCGCATGTGGACCGCGAGTATTTGGATACACACCCTGAAACTGCCGTGGGAGTTGGGCGCCGATTGGTTCCTGCGGCATTTGCTCGATGGCGATCCGGCATCGAATACCTTGAGTTGGCGCTGGGTGGCGGGTCTCCACACCGCGGGCAAAACCTATCTCGCCACGCGGGCAAACATCCGGCGTCATACGAACGATCGTTTCGAAGTGAACGCCGAGCTGGCGACTGCACCCGTTGCCATGCCGGACTTCGAGCTTCCACCGATCCAGCCCCTGAAGCCAGGCGCCGACTGGGGGGAGGCGGATGAAGTAGCCGTGCTGTTGACTGAGGATGACCTGAGTGCGGCCGACTGGATTTCATCGCGGACCAACGTATCCACCGGGGCAGGGTTTTTCCCGACCGCCGCCTACACCGCGGCGGGCATCGCCGACCCGGTGGTGGCTTTTCGGCGCGCCGCGATGATGGATCGAACGGAGGCTGTGTGGGATGACCTTGGCGCGCTGCGAGCTTGGGTGGAATCTCTCCCCCTCAAGCGACTGATCATGGCAGAGCCCCCGGTGGGTTTGACCGCGGAGCTCATGCCGGAGATTCGCCAAGTCTGTGGTGATGCCGGGGTAGACCTTCGCGTGGTTCGGCATGACTGGGATCATCATTTCTGGCCGCACGCGACGCATGGGTTCTTTCGCTTTAAAAAGGCGATCCCCGCAGCATTGAGTCAGTTGGTCGGTAATCAAGGGTGACCCCGCTGCGGCGGTTTCGGCGAAACCTCCCTACCTTACCCGGCCTATGACTAGAGTTTCGACAGCCGTTTTTTGGCCGGGATGCCTTTCTGGTCCAGCAGATCAGCCAGGCGGAGGCAGGTGTCCAGCGAGTAGCCGGGCTCGACGTGGCAGACAAATTTGAGCGGTCCGCCGGCGTTGCCCTCCAAAACTTCATCCAACCAACGGTCAATGTCACGGGGGTCGGCGCGTTCCATCAGCACATCCACCGGAGGGGCGATGTTGACCTCAAAATCCGCGCCAAACTCATCGCGGATGTTCGCGACCTTGGTGCCGGATCCGGTATCGATGATCCCGAGTTGATCCACTTCCGTCAGGGGCTCCAGCAAGTGGTTGGAGTCGCCGCAGGAGTGCCACCGCAGCTTGCCCACTTCGTTGCCCATGCGGTTGGCAAACGGGATGATGAAATCGTGATACTGATCGGGACTCAGCATCGTGCCGGTGCACTCCCCGACGTGCACGGACGTGACCGGCAGATCCGCCAGTTTCGAGTAGTGCTGAATCAGGGCCTTGTAGACGTCGGTGATCCAGCCATGGATCTCGTTCACCAAAGCAGGATCGTCGACCATCATCAGAAAGATGTTTTCGCCGAACAACTTCATCGAAGTCGTGATGAAGCCATGGATCGTGGCCCGCCCCGAGGTGTCCCAGAAATACGGTGGAATGATGCGGTAATCCGGTTTCTCCGCCCGCAAACGGAGGATCTGCGCGTCGAATTGTTTAATCAGCGGGGAATCGAGAAATTCGGCCACTGAAGGAAGCTTGTCCGGCGTCGCCAACATCGACTCCAGCGGTCGGATGGAGATGTCGGAATCCTTATCGACGTCGCAGAAGAACTTCGCCCCGGCGGCGAGACCGATGATCAGGTTCGGTTGAATACCGCCGACGAGTATCTGCTTTTCCCGCGTATATTCGATCTGCCCCAGGTTGGACTCCATGTTGTAGAGCGGATAGTGGGGAAACCGTTCGTCGAGGTAGCGGTCGATGCGGTGATCCTGATCCCAACGAAATTCTGGATCGAAGTAATAGCGCTCGTCGAATTCGAAACCGGCCTCCTGATTGAGCCACCCCTTGCTGACGCTGCCTTGGATATTGATCATTCGCAAAAATTTAGAGCCGGTCGAATTAACCGCCATTTGGCCGTGGAATAACAGCCAGAATCTTCTGAAATTTCACGGTTACAGCCCGTTTTCCCGGCCGCCAGGCCAGTCCGGCCTGACCGCAGTGACGGCTGGGCCTGGCTAAGCCCGCTTTGGCGCGGCTGAGGGCAGGACGGGCACGTGTTGATAGGCCGGGTCGCGCTCCTGCTCGTGCTGGATGGCGGCGATTTCCCGCCACGTGTTGAACAGGCCGTGAGGGCACGCGGGGAGGTCGGACTTGATTTGCCGGTGCAGCCGGCCCAAGCGGTAACAAGGCACCGCCGCATACATGTGATGCTCGATGTGGAAATTCATGTGCCAATAGAGAAACTGGATCACCGGGTGGGTGGTGAAGGTGCGGCAGCAAAGTCGAAAATCGGCGGTATGATCCTGCAGCCCGATGTGCTGCGTGTTGTTGCAGAGAAAAAAGAGCCACGCGCCATAGAAGGGGGCGAAGGTGATGACGACCGGGAGCATCCACCAGCCCTGCAGAAGCGAAATGACCACGATTGCGAGGTGTCCGCCCAGCACCACCCGACCCCAGCGGGTGGGCCGACGGCGAGCCGCGGAGTCCGACTCTGGAAAAAGATGCTCCTCCCACTCGCCCCGGTAGATGCCTCGGGATTCGCGCACGAGCTCCTTGAGTTTAAACCAGATTAACCGAAAATCGATGAAACCGGCCAACAGCCAATCCTTGATCACCAGTCGAATGGGCAGCTTGACCTCCAGATCATCCGGGGGATGCAGCGTGAACCGATGATGCTGGGTGTGGCTCGCATCAAATTTGAAGTGGTTGATCCACCCCAGAAAGGCGAACAACGCAGCGAAGACGTCGTTGAGCCGGCGGGTGCGAAAGACGGTGCCGTGTCCCAGCTCGTGGACCGCGTTGATGTTAAAAGCGAAAACGGTGCCGTGCAGAAAGGTCAGCAAAACCGTCACCGCGATCGGCCAGTGGTAGGCGGAGTAGGTGGCCAGGGTGCCCGTGGTCGCGATCACCACCAGATACCCCAAAGTTTGGAACGCACCTTGCAGGTCGCTGCGCTGGTGCAAGGCTTTCAACGTCGCCGGATCGATTTTGGTGCGATACCAAGAGACCGGCCGAGGCCGCCGCTGGGTGGGGTCTTGGGTGGCAGTGAAGCCTTGGAGCCGAACGCCGTCGGTAGGGGTGTTCCCGGTCATGGGGCAAAATAGCACGAGTTTGAGGTGTGCGCTTTCGCGCTGATACTGTAATACGATTACAAACATCATGAGTAAGCAAAAACGCAGGTGGATTTCACTCGACCGGTGGGGTCTCCCCGAGGTCGTGATGCTGGGGCACTACGACCACGCCCGGGCCGAGGAAGTCCTCGCACCGCACGCCCATGTCGGCGGTTTGGAGATCTGTTATCTCGAACGGGGGCGGCAGCGCTACGTCGTCAGGGGGCAGGATTATTGGCTGAGCGGCGGCGATGTATTTGTGACCTTTCCGGGCGAACTGCACAGCTCCGGGGAATCGCCCCAAGAAAAAGGCACCCTCTACTGGTTGATCCTCCAACTGCCTTCACCGGGCGGTGATTTCCTTGGTTGCCAACCGGCTTCGGCGGACACCCTGATCGCCGCCTTGCGCAATCTTCCCCGGCGCAAATTTGCGGGCAAACCGGAATTCAAAAAGCAGCTCGATCAAATTTTTGCGTGGAGCGAGCGAACGGACCCCGCTCAGGCCGCCATGACCCGACTGCGCCTGCAGGCGATCCTGATCCAATTCCTGCTGGGCGTTTGTGAGTGCGCGCAGCGCCCCGAACCCACCCAGTGGAGCGCTCCCATTCAACGGGCCGAGGCCTACCTGCGAGGGCGCCTGGGGGAACCCACTCGGTTGCGGGAGGCGGCCGCGGTGGCCGACTTGTCGCTGCCCCGGTTCAAGGCACGCTTTAAAAACGAAGTCGGCATACCACCGGCCGAATACCTGCAGCGTTGCCGCATCGAGCGGGCGGAACACCGGTTGATAAACTCGACGCGCAGCGTGACCGAGATCGCCTTCGAGCTCGGCTTTTGCTCGTCGCAGTATTTTGCCACGGTGTTCCGGCGTTACACCCGATGCCGCCCTTCCGAATATCGCGCCATGCGAGGGCAGGGCAGGGCCGTTGCGGCCCGCGATTCGAGACCGCGTTGAGGCGAAGAAGCGGGCTGAAATTTCATTCGGATTGCCGCGGGGATTTTGCCGGATTTCGAGGTGAAACCCTTTACCCCACCAACGACTGGTCTATCGGTAGGGGGCGCTGGTTGCCGACCCCACTTGACTGCCCATGAAATCCGACCCCCACGCTTCGCCCGCCCGACTTTCCCGCCGCCGGTTTCTTCAAGCCAGCGCGTCAATGGGGGCCGTCGGAATCCTCCCCCGCGCCGCGGTTGCGTCGCCCCCCGTGCCCGCGGCGAGCGCATCCCCGGAGTTGGGCGTGTTGTTCGATCGCTCGGAACTTCCGCGGATCCGCCAGAGTCTCCAGCACCCGGTCTTTGCGTCCTATTGGAAAAGCTCACGCGAAGCGGACCTCGAGGCGGATCGGCGATTTCTCACGGCGGAGGTTGATTTGATGAACCGCGTGCGCGATCTCGCGACGGTCGCCAATATTGCCTACCGCTCCGCTTTTGTGCACCTGATCGAGCCGAGTGAATCCCACCGGGCGCTGGGCGAACAGGCGATTGCCACCGCGCTGCAATTCAACCGCTGGGATTGGATTCTGGAAGATGGCGTGCACACCGTCGGCGTGATGCGTGGACCGATGGTGGGTGTCCTGTTGGGCTGCGCGTTGGATTGGCTCGGTGATGATCTCGCTCCCACCTTGCGTCAGGCCGTGCTGGACCGGTTGGGCAGTGAAGTCGGTCCGTCGAGTTACCGTGCCGTGCACGCTGAATTGGGCGCCACGCCCATGCCGGTTTGGTCCATGGATCTCGCCAGCAACGGGCTGACCGTAAATGACGTGAGTCAGTGGCCGAAGGTTTTGGCCGACACCAACCTGCAGATCATCGCCACCTCGGGACTGATGATCGCGGCAAGCTTGCGGCCCGATCATCCGGATGCAACCAAATGGCGTGACCTCGGCTTGCGCAGCCTGCGGGAATTCATCGCCAAGCAACCCGCCGATGGTTCCTTTGCCGAAGGCTCGGCGTATTGGGGATTCACCTACAACTATTTTTGCCTGTGTCTCGAGCTGCTGCGACGATTCCACGACATTGACGAGCGGGGAATCGCGGACTTTCCCGCCATGGCCCGTTATTTTCTGCGGTCGACCATGCCGACCCACGCCAATCCCCGGGACTGTTTAACCATCGGCGACTGCAGTAGCTCCGGATCGGTCATCGCGCTGGCTTGGATCGCGCGGGAGTTCCATGACTCCACCGCGCAGCATCTCCTGTTGCGACCGGGATTGGCGCAGGATGAAGCCACCTTGTTTTGGGCGGTCATTTGGTTCGATCCGACCGTAGCGACGAACTTCGCGGCCGATATCGCCAAGGACTACACCCTGGCCCCGGGCCTGGTCGTTTCCCGGTCGGGTTGGACGGATCAGGCGGCCGTGCTCAGTTTGCGTGGCGGTGAGCCGTGCAACCACGAACACGCTGACCGCAACAGCTTGCTGTTTGCGGCTTACGGCGAACGGCTCTTCAATGACCCGATTCGTGCCTCCTACAATCCCGACCACCCCGGGTGGCTGCTGCGTCAGACGGAGGCGCACACTTCCGTGCTGATCAACGGTGGCGGTCACGTCTACCATCGAGGCGAGGAAGGCACCAACAAATCGCTGGCTCACGCCCACCTCGTCGCCCACCAGGTGGGACTCAATTGGATGACGGCAACCAGTGATGCCTCCGAAGCCTATCGACTGGCCGGACATCCGGTGAACCGGGTGACGCGGACCATCGTCCTGCTCAAGCCCGACCTCGTGGTGGTTTTTGACGCCGTTGATCTCGAGACGCCGTTGCCGGTTGAAATTCGTTATCAAGCCTTCAACCGCGATGGGGCGGCGAAGGTGCAGGCCGAGGCCACAGGATTCCGCATCCGCCGGCCGCAGGCCGGGTTGGCGGCCGTGGTCGGCGGATCGCAACCCCTCGCGGTGCACACCGGTCAACTGGACCTGCCCGCCGATATGCTGGTTTATCCCTACGCCGCGGTGGTCTCAGCCCCGGCGACCCACCATCGGGTGCTTACCGTTTGTGCGGCTCACCCGGCGGCAGCGGCCCCCGCCGCGCCCCACTGGAGCGCGAGTGACGGGACCTGGCACATCGCAGGAGAACGCGACGGGAATGCCTTTGCCCTGACGCTGACCGAACGATCAAATCACCTCGCGCCGGCGGTTTCGGTAATAAGTTAGACCGAGCTTCTGTTTCCCGCCGGGAACCTCCCGCTGGATTCTGCCTCTTCCTGCTCCCCGGAGTTGATTCCCCTTATCCCCCTCATCCCATGATACCCTTCAAACGCCTGCTGGGCCTGGCCTGCCTCCCCCTGATCACTCACGCTGCTTCGATTGAGGTGAAGCTGGATACCAAAGAGCAGGGGGCGCCGATCAACCCCATGATCTATGGACAGTTCATCGAGCATCTCGGGCGCTGCATCTACGGCGGGATCTGGGCGGAAATGCTGGAAGACCGTAAATTCTATTTTGAGGTCACGCCCGACTACGCGCCCTACACGCAGCTCGTTGACACGGAGTTTCCGGTCGTGGGGGCGTCGCCTTGGGAAGTGGTAGGTCCGGCGGCCGGACTCGAGATGGTCGTCGAGGATTCGTTTGTCGGGGACCATACGCCGCACCTGCGCGCCGGCACGGGTCTGCGTCAACATGACCTCAGCTGGCAGGCCGGCCGCGGCTACGAAGGTTATGTTTGGCTGAAGGGAACAAGTCCGGGCATCACCCGCGTGACCCTGCTGCTGGAGGGGGGGGGCCATGCCCAGCCGTTTGATTTTGTCGTCACCGGAGAAGACTACCAAAAGTTTTACTTTCACTTAGTGGCGACAACGGGTTCGGCGAAAGGCACGCTCGCCGTTGAAGTGACGGCCGGGGCCGCTTTGGTTGGCACGGTATCGTTGATGCCAGACGACAACATTCGCGGGATGCGGGCGGACACCATCGCGTTGCTGCAGGAGCTCGATGCGCCCATCTACCGTTGGCCGGGCGGTAACTTTGTCAGCGGCTACGATTGGCGCGATGGAGTCGGCGATCGCGACCGGCGTCCGCCCCGGCGCAATCCGGCTTGGGAAGGCGTGGAACACAACGACTTTGGCACCGACGAATTCATGGACTTCTGTCGCTTGGTCGGGGCGGAGCCCGTGGTCACGGCTAATATGGGGTTCGGCGACGCTTACTCCGCCGCGCAGTGGGTGGAATATTGTAACGCTGGGGGCGAGACCGTCGGCGGTCGCATGCGGATCGAAAACGGCACCACGGCACCGTTCGATGTCGAGCTCTGGTGCGTTGGAAACGAAATGTGGGGCACGTGGCAACTGGGCTACATGCACCTCGACCAATACACGCTCAAACACAACCGGGCGGCGCAGGCGATGTGGGACGTGGACCCCGATCTTGTATTGGTCGGTTCCGGCGACATCCGCAGCCGGAGTCAGCGCCTCAACAGCGACCGCGAACGCGGTTGGTCCGAAGGGATGCTGCAGGACAGTGCCGACTACATGACCCACCTCTCGGAGCACTTTTACGCGGGGCGCACCCCGTGGCAGCCCGAAAACGTTCGTGAACCCGTGGAGGATCACGTCACCCGGATCGTGGAATTTATCAAATTCATCGCAGACGGGCACCGCGAATTGCAGAGCGGAATACCCGAACTGGAAGGGCGGGTGATGCCCATCGCGATGACGGAATGGAATTATTGGCACCGGGAATACGTCTATGGCGAACTCGGCTGCATTTACGAATTGCAGGATGCCCTTGGTATCGCGGCGGGGTTGCACGAATATTACCGTCAAAGCGACCTCGTGCAGATGGCCTATTATGCGCAGACCGTGAACGTCATCGGCGCGATCAAGACCACGGATACGGCGGCGGAATTCGCCACGACGGGGTTGGTATTAAAACTCTATCGTGCTCATTTCGGTGAAATCCCGCTGATCCTCGATCGCGATTTTGGTGTTCTCGACGTCACGGCGGCCCTGGATGATGACGGCAGGGTATTGACCCTCGCGGTGATGAACCCGCAGGCGACGGCGGTTACGGTGGAACTCGACTTGGGGGAGACGCGTTTTGGTAAGGAGGCAGAACGCCATTGGATTGGAGGCCCCACCGCGGAGTCATTCAACACTCCTGGAGCGGCGCGACAGGTGGATGAATTCAGTGATAGTGTGCCGACTGCGACCGGACTCTCCGTCCCCGCCCTAAGTGCCACGATCTTCCGAATTCCGTTAAAGTAGCCTTCGGACCCCTCAACCCCTTGACTCATCCACTTAGCTATCCAATATTAAGGGACAGGTTAAAATAACAGTTGACTGGGGAGGTGGAACTTGATCGGTTGGGGGGGATGAGAACGGCGAGAATCAAGGTGGACGCGACGGAGGGGCGGCGGTGTATCATTGCATGAGCCGCACGGTGAATGGGGAGCGTTGCTCGATGATCGGGCTAAGGAGTAGAAGGTGCAAGCAGCTCTGGCAGATCGCCGACTATTGCGGGGTGCAGGTGATCACTTACGCTATCATGGCCAACCACTTCCATGTGCTCGTGCGCGTGCCGCGTAAGGGCGAGGTTTCCGATCAAGAACTCCTGCGTCGCTACAGCGTGCTGTACCCGAAACCCACCCGCTACCAAACCGCTCAACTGGATGTCATCAAGGAGCAGTTGGCCACGGGCGGCGAAGCCGCGGTGGCGTGGCGTCGCCAGCAAACCGCCCTGATGGGAGATGTCTCGCAGTTCATGAAGCTGCTCAAACAACGCTTCTCCGTCTGGTATAATCGCTCCCATCAACGCTACGGCACGCTCTGGGCAGAGCGTTTCAAAAGCGTTCTGGTCGAGGCAAAGTCCGCAGTCCTGACCACGATGGCCGCCTACCTTGATCTGAATGCCGTGCGGGCCGGGTTGGTCAACGACCCGAAGGACTACCGGTTCTGCGGCTATGGCGAAGCAGTCGCCGGGGGCCGCTCTGGCCCAAACCGGTCTGGGCAGCCTGCTCCCATCCCGACGTAAAACCGATTGGACGAAAGCGCAGGCTTCCTACCGTCAAACCTGTTTGCCAGGCTGCAGCGCGGCACGTGAACGCGGATCAAAATTAGATCCCCTGGAGCTGCAAAGGTCGTGAAGAACCGAGGCAACTGCCGCAACACGAGCGCTGATGCCGAATCCGCTACTTCAGCGATGGGGCGGTATTGGGGAGTCGTGAATTCGTGCAACGGCACCTGGTCGCCTACCGACGCGCGACCGGGCGCCGCCGCCAAACCGCACCCCAACCGCTGCCCGCGGTCACCAGCTGGGGGGACTTAACAACACTGCGCGGACTCCGCCAAAGCCCTTTCGGCTGAGTCCGCGCGAAGAGCAGTTCCTGCTTCTTGAATGGACGCCAGCCCTATCAAAGGAACGCCAAAAGGAGGGATAGTGGATACGAGACCTCGGGGCCAGCCGTCGGTCATCGGACTTTAAGTGCGCCTCTCTGTTTTGCTTTGATCCAGCGATTCGCGGGAAGATACGTCCGTTGGATGAGGCAGGGAGCAGAGCGCCGACGGCAGCCGCCGGACGAGGAGGGAACTGGAGCATTAAGAAACACAGGAGAGGGAGCGGTGCATCTCCGCCGGGATCTCAAGCCGGCTAAGGCCGCGCCAAAAGCCGATCAATCAGCATCATATGTGAATAAGTTTCGGCCGGAATGAACCGAATTTGGAGTTTCTTGGCTTGACCTATGGGGAGGAAAATGGGTCATTTTGGGTCAAATTGGGGCACTAATGCCCTAGATTGAAATGTCTACTCCTCCCAAAGCCTATCTTGCCGGCAATTTTCGGCACTTTCTCGACGACAAGAATCGCGTCACGATTCCGTCGTCCTGGCGCGGGCACTTCGAGAGTGGCACCTCGTTTCTGGCCATCCCCAATCCCGGAGGCTGGGTTTCGGTTTTGCCGCCCGTGGAGGCGGACAAGCTTTATGAGAAATTTGCGGCCGTCCCGCTGTCCGACACGGAGGCGCAGACCGACATCAACGTATTCATGGCGAGCACCCAGACCTTCAGTTTCGACAAGCAGGGTCGCATCGCGCTGAACGAATCGCTTTCCCAGCACGCCGGGCTCAACGGCCCGAAGAGCGAAGCGGTCCTCGTGGGAGGGCTCAATAAATTCAACGTGTATAACGCCGAGCGGTGGGATCAGGCGCAGGCCTCGTCCACGGCAGCAAGCCAGCGCAGCGTCATGGAGCGCTTCGGAATCTGATCATGGCCCTCGTTCCGTTTAATCTTTCCCAGCCACCTCCGCCAGCGCGGTGCGGTTTCGGCGAGCCCGGAGACGTCATTGCGGAGCAGAGGGGGCGAAGCCCTTCGGACAAGCGGCGCCGACGCGAGTTATTGGAAGCTTATTTTTCTCCCGTGGTATCGGAGGCGGCGATGCCTTCGACGGTGGATCGCCTGGTTCTTTGGAGGAGTCGCCATGGTCGGCATCAATTTTGAACTTCCGTCGCCCGTCATGATGCCCGGTCACTTACCCGTTATGCTGGCTGAGGTGCTGGAGCTGCTGGCGCCGGAGCCTGGCGCGTGCGTGCTTGATGCCACTTTTGGCGGGGGCGGTCACACCCGGGCGTTGTTGGACAGCGCGCCCGGGGTGTCGGTGGTGGCGCTGGACCGCGATCCGGCGGCCCGGGATCGCGCCGCCTCTCTGGCCGGATCCAGGGGGCAGCAGTTTACGCTGATCGACACCGATTTCGGCCGCCTCGATCAGGTCGAGACGGGACCGTTGGACGGGGCTTTGTTCGACCTCGGGGTTTCCTCGTTTCAACTCGATGAAACCGAGCGGGGTTTTTCCTTTCGACACGATGCTCCGGCGGACATGCGCATGGACCCACGTTGCGGAGTGTCAGCGGCCGAGTGGCTCGAAACCGCGACGGAAGCGATGCTGGTCCAAGCGGTGCGGGAGTATGGTGAGGAATCCAGTTGGCGCCGAGTGGTGCGGGCCTTGGTGGCCGCCCGGGGCACGGGGCGGCTGGCGCGCACGGCATCATTAGCCGAGGTCGTGACTGAAGCCATCCCCGCGGCGCAACGCCGCCAATCCCGAATTCATCCCGCCACCCGCACTTTTCAAGGCATTCGCATCGCCGTGAATGACGAGATTGGCGCGATTGGACGCGCCCTGCCGGTCGCGTTCGAACGGCTGCGGCCCGGCGGGGTGCTCGCCGTGATCAGCTTTCACTCCCTGGAGGATCGCCCGGTGAAGCATTTTTTCCGCCGCATGTGTGGTCAGCCGCTGGGGGCCCATGACTCTACCCCTCAGGATCTGCGGGCGAAGTTCGCCGAGCCGCTGACCCGCAAACCCCGCACCGCCAGTCGGGCGGAGTTGGATACGAACCCCCGCAGCCGCTCCGCCAAATTGCGCGCGCTGCGCAAACTTTGACGCCCCTGCTGCCATGAAGAAAACCACTGCTGCTTTCGTGAGTGAGTTCATGATCTACCTGTTGCTCCTCGTCGGTTTCAACGGCGCTGTTTGGATGGGCACGGTGTGGTTGCGTCATCAAATTTCGGAGACAGCCCGATTCACCAAGCAAACCGAAAGCCGACTCGTGGCGGTAGAGCGACGGCTGGCGGAGACCACCGCCCGCCTCGCTGGCGAGCAATCGCCTCAGACGTTGGAGACGAAAAACCACGAGATGCAGCTCGGCCTGGTCCGCCCGGCCGAGCTGCACATCGTGCGGGTGGAGGAGTCCCCCGAGCGTCGCCTCGCGGCCAAGCGCAATTTTGAAATTTTCACCAAGGAAGTGTCCACCGGAGAGGTTTCGGTGCAGTTTGGCTTCCATGATCCCGGGACCCCTTGACGCCGCCCCGCATGTCCAAGGGTTTCGCCTCCAGCTTCCGACTCGTTCTTCTCGCTTCCGCGGTTTTGATCAGCTTTGGCAGCGTGGGCGTGCGCTTGGTGCATTTGCACGTGCTCGATCGGGAACGGTTGGTCAGTTACGTGGATCGGGCGCGTAAATCGGTCTTCACGGAGCAGGCCCGGCGCGGCGACATTATGGATGTGCGCGGTGATGTGCTGGCGACATCCCGCACCGTGATCCAGCTCGGGGTGGACCCGCACATGCTGCGGGAGGAGGACCGCGGACAGTGGCCGCAACTGGCGGAGTTGATCGACCTGCCCTTGGCGGGGCTCACGGGTATCTTTAATCGCACGGAACGGGTGACGGCGGAAGGGGAGACCCGATTGGTCCGTTGGGCCAAACTGGTCGATGAGGTCGAGGAGTCGACTTACGCGACCATTCAAGATCTGGGCATCAAGGGAGTGTACGGGAATCGTTCCTACCGCCGCACGTATCCACGCGGACAGCTGGCGGCACATCTGGTGGGGTTCTTGAATCGGGCCAACCAGCCTTCGGGAGGGGTGGAGAGTTTTGCCGACTTTTATTTGCGGGGGCAGGACGGCTGGCGGGAGACCGAAAAGGACGGACGTCGCCGTGAAATGGCCCAATTCCGTGATCGGGAAGTGCCGGCCAATGACGGCTTCAGTGTGGTTCTCTCGATCGACTCGATGGTGCAGTATTTAATCGAGACAGAGCTTGCTTACATGGGAGAGACCTACACGCCGGCCAAGGCCTCCATCATCGTGAGTGATGCGGAGAGTGGCTTCATTCTCGGACTCGCGAATTACCCTACGTATGATCTGAATGAATACGGCCGAGTGCCGATTGAGATTCAGCGCAACACCGCGGTCACCGATTTGTTGGACCCGGGATCGACTTTCAAAATCGTGGCGGCGGCCGCGGCCCTGGAGCGCGGTCTGGTCACGCCGCAGACGCGGTTCAACTGCTCAATCGATTCGATTGAATTTGAAGGTCGGGTGCGCAAGTTCATGCCGGACGATCATCCCTACGATCATCCCCTTAGTGTGGCGGAGATCATCAGCCAATCGAGCAACATTGGGGCAGCCCAGTTGGGCATGACGTTGGGCGAAAAAGGGATGTATGACGCCGCCCGACAATTTGGATTTGGGGAGCCTTCCGGTTTCCCGCTGGGGTATGAAAGCCGGGGTTTGTTGAATCCGCCGAGCCAGTGGAGTGCGCTGGAGATCACCCGGATTCCGGCTGGCTACAGTGTCTCGGCTACGCCGATGCAAATTCACTATTCGATGGCGACTATTGCCAGTGGGGGGGAGTTGCTAAGACCGCAGGTGGTGAAGGAAATTCGGGATGCTAGGGGAGAGGCGGTTTATGACTTCGGCGGAGTGGCCCGCCGGCGGGTGCTGCAACCGGAGGTTGCCCGGCAGATGGCTCTCATGCTGCTGGGGGTTACCGAGGAGGGCACAGCCAAGGCGGCGGCGATTGAGGGCTACGAGGTCGCCGGGAAGACGGGCACCGCCCAGAAACTCGTGGATGGACGTTATTCCAAGCGGCATCATGTGGGGTCGTTTGTGGGCTTTTTCCCGGCCTCGGATCCGCAGGTGGTGATCACCGTCATCGTCGATGATGCGCGCCTGCCCGGTGGTCGGATCAACTACGGCTCGGCGGTCGCGGTCCCAGCCTTCCGCCGCATCGCGGAGCAACTCATTTCCTATCTCGACATTAAACCTGTGGTCACGCCCGAAACGCGTCCGCGTCTCGCCATGGAAGGGCTCCGCTGGTGATCGGTTACCTCACGCACGACACTCCTCTTATCCACGCTTTCAGCACCCGCTTTCCCGCTCGCACCCGTCGCGAGACCCTCGACCGTCAACGCGTATTCAAGATGGCGCCCAAGCTCTCCGATTTTCTCAACAAAACCGACACGGTAGCCGTGAAAGGCGAGTTGGACCGGCCCATCTCGGGCCTGGCCATCGACAGTCGGCGGGTGATGCCCGGTAACGTCTATTTTGCGCTGCCGGGGCGCCGCACGGACGGGGCGAAATTCATTGATGAGGCGGTGGTGCGCGGGGCGGTGGCGGTGGTGGCGGCGGTGATGCCCCGGATGGCGTCCAGCAAAGTGACCTTCATCCAAGCGGAGGACCCGCGCCAACTGGTGGCGCAAGTCGCCCGACGCTACTATCGCCAACCGGATCGGACGCTGCGGGTCACCGGGATCACCGGCACCAACGGCAAGACCACGGTGGCGCACCTGGTGAAGCACCTGTTGGGCGGGGGCAAACCGGTGGGATTGCTGGGCACCATTGCCTACGATTTGGGGGCCCGCACGGTGCCGTCCTTTCGGACCACTCCGGAGGCCATCGACACCTTTGGCATGTTGGCGCAAATGCGCGATGCGGGCTGCGATGATGCGGTGATGGAAATCAGTTCTCACGGTATCGACCAGCAACGCGTGCAGGGACTGGAGTTGGAGGTGGCGGTATTCACCAACCTGACCCGCGACCACCTCGATTATCACGAGTCGATGGAGGATTATTTTAGTGTCAAAGCCCGATTGTTCACGGGTGAGACCGGGTGTCGTCCGCGGCGGTCGGTGGTGAATCTCGACGATCCGTGGGGACGCCGACTGTGGGAAATGTTGGGCGAACAGGCATCTCGACTCTCTTTCGGCGAGCACCCCGAGGCGGACGTGCGGGCGACCGAGGTGGAATATGGCTTTAAAAGCACGCGGCTGCGGCTCATCTGGCCCGGTGGAGAGCAGTGGGTCGAATCCCCCCTCATCGGCCGCTACAACGTCTCGAACCTGTTGGCGGCGTTGGCCGCGGTGTTGGCCGCCGGGCGCGAGCCGACCGATTTTCTTGATCGCCTGCGGACCTTTGCCGGGGTGCCCGGTCGGATGGAGCGAATTGAGGAAGGCCAACCCTTTAACGTGCTGGTGGACTATGCCCATACGGATGATGCGTTGCGCAACGCGGTGGGCATGCTGAAGCCGGTGACCCCGGGTCGCTTGTTGGTGGTGTTTGGTTGTGGTGGCGACCGGGACCGGGCCAAGCGGCCCTTGATGGTGCAGGCGGTGCAGGAGCAGGCTGATTTTACGTTTGCGACTGCCGATAACCCGCGGCGGGAGGATCTGGCGCAGATTTTTGGCGACATGCAGACGGGGGTGACCGCGCCCAATCGCATCACGTGGGTCGATGATCGGCGCCGGGCAATCAGTTTGGCGCTGGATATGGCCGAGCCCGGTGACAGCCTGCTGATCGTCGGCAAGGGCCACGAACCCTATCAGGAGTTCGCTGACACCGTGGTGCCCTTTGACGACCGGCTGGTGGCTCGTGAGCTCATTGGCATCAAGCAAATTACTTCCGACTGATTTACGCATCGTGCCCCGCTTCGACCCCGACAAACTCTCCGCATGGACTCAGGGCCGCTGGAATCGCCAGCCGGAAGCCGACCTTTGCGGGTGGGCCTTTGACTCGCGCAAAATTGAACCGGGGCAAGTTTTTGTGGCGTTGAAGACGGACCAACGCGACGGGCATGATTTTGTAGCGGCGGCGGCGGAGCGCGGGGCGGTGGCCGCGCTGGTGGCGGTGGAGCAGGCGGGGGTGGCGCTGCCTCAATTGACGGTGGCCGACCCTTTGCAGGCCTTGCAGACCATTGCGCGGGAGCATCGCCGGGAGTTCCCGGGGCGGGTGGTCGGGATTACGGGTAGTGCCGGCAAGACATCGACCAAGAATCTGCTGGCACTGATGTTGGGGCAGCGGAGCCTGGCCACGCCGGGCAATCTCAACAACCAGTTGGGGGTGCCGCTGACGCTCACGATGCTTGATCCGGTGGCTCATGATTTTGGCATCATTGAGGCCGGGATCAGCGGACCCGGTGAGATGGACGAGCTGGCGGCGATGATCGAACCTGATGCGGCGATCGTTACGTTGGTGGACCATGCCCATACGGCAGGATTGGGCGATCTGGCCGGCGTGGCGCGCGAAAAGGTGAAGTTAGCCCGGGCGGTGACCGCTCCGGGCGAAAAGGTTATGCCGCTGGGCGTGGCGGGGTTGGAGCCCTTTCAAGCCTTGGCCGAGACCCGGGTGGTGGTTGAGCGGGTGGAGGTATTTGGTCGTCGGGTGGCTGACCACGCGGTCCAATTTATGGTGACGCACCAGCGCGAGCACACGGTGCTCGGTTTCGTGCGGGGGGACAGATTGCCGGAGACTTACCTACTGGCCCGCACCACCGATGGCATGGCGCAGAACGCGGCTCTGGCCATCACGTTGGCCCGTGGTTGGGGGCGCACCTCTGAGGAAGTTCAAATGGGCTTGGCCCAATGGCGTCCCGCCGCTTTGCGGGGGGAAGTGAGACGGGACGGAGAGCGTTTGGTGTATCTTGATTGCTACAACGCCAACCCCGCAGCCATGCGGGATGCCGTGGCCGCCTTTGAGCGCATGACTACGGATGAGGCCGCCCGGCTGTTTATTATTGGAGGGATGGAGGAACTCGGAACCGAATCCTGGCAGTTGCATGAAGAGGTGGGGCGGGAGTTGCCGTGGCGGGCCGACGATCGACTGGCCCTGATCGGGTCCGATGCGGCGGCGGTCAAAGCGGGCGCAATGGCGGCCGGAGTGGCGGAGGATCGAATCCAAGTGGTTGCGGATCTGGGGGGATTGGCCTCCGTTTATGCGGACTGGAAAGGTCCGGTCTTCATCAAAGGCAGTCGGCGTTATGCTTTGGAAACCCTGTTGGCAGAGGAGGCTGCCCTGCACTCCTAGTCATGCTCTCCTATCTCGCCGATTACGAAGAATTTTGGGGGCCGCTGCGGGTTCTGCGCTACCTGACGCTGCGCACCCTGCTGGCCGCCGGCACGGCCACGCTGGTGGGGTTTGTGCTGGGACCTTGGTTGATTGCGAAGCTCCGCCGGCTCAAATTTGGGCAGCACTATGACGATGACCGCACGGGTGATCTGGGCGAGCGATTCGATAAAAAGAACACCCCAACGATGGGGGGGCTGCTCATCTTCGTCGCGGTGGCGGTGAGCACGTTGCTGTGGGCGACGCCGAATATCTATGTCATCACCTCGATGTTTGTTTACGGCGCGTTGACCGCGATTGGATTTCGGGATGACTATCTGAAAGTCAGCCGAGGCAACCGGGAGGGCATCTCCTCCCGTGAGAAACTGTTTTGGCAGACCGCGGTGACCGCCGGGACGCTGATCCTCCTGGCGACCAATCCGACCAGTGCGGAACATATTCGGGAGCTCTGGGTGCCCTTTGTGAAGGAACCGGTCTTCATGTTTGTGGGAATCATAGGCATGATCCTGTTATTCATTATGATGTTTTTCTGGGTCGTGGGCTTTAGCAATGCGATCAATCTCACGGACGGGTTGGATGGACTGGCCATCGGGTGCACCATTACGGTGGCGCTGGTCTACGGCATCATGGCCTACGCGGCGGGCAATTTCCGCATATCAGAGTATTTGTTGATCGGATACGTTCCGGGAACGGGTGAACTGGCAGTGATTTGTGGGGCCTTGGTTGGGGCGGGCATGGCCTTTTTGTGGTATAACTCGCACCCGGCGGAACTATTCATGGGGGATACCGGATCGCTCGCCCTGGGCGGGTTGATCGGGGTGATCGCGTTTATGGTGCAGCAGCCCTTGACGCTGGTGATCGTGGGCGGGGTGTTCGTGGCTGAAGCCCTGTCGGTGATCATTCAGGTTTCGTATTTTAAATACACCCGGCGGCAGACCGGCGAGGGACGGCGGTTCTTCCGCATGGCTCCGGTTCATCATCATTTCCAGAAACGGGGTTGGCCCGAAACCAAGGTGGTTTTACGGTTTTGGATCATTTCGTTGATGTGTGCGCTTATTGGTTTGGGCACCCTAAAACTGCGTTAGATCATGCTCACTGCTCCTGCCTTTCTTCTTTCCATGCTCGACGCGCCGGTGGCGGTGTTAGGGGCGGGGGTGAGCGGTCGCTCGGCGGCGGCTCTGATTGAGAAGCTGGGCGGGCGGGTCGTGACCTATGACCAAGCCGGCGGGCCGGGTGCGCGCACGGAGTTTGCGCCCGGTGAGCACAAGCTGGTTCTCCTGTCGCCAGGGTTTTCCCCTTCCCACGATTGGGTGGTGGCAGCTCGTTCGACGGGCTTGGTGTGTTTGGCGGAGTTGGATTTTGCGGCGCTGTTGTGGCGAGGAGAGATTGTGGCCGTGACGGGCACGAACGGGAAAACCACCCTAGTGGAGTTTCTCACCCATGCGTTGAAGCAGGCGGGTAAGGATGCCTTTGCGGTGGGCAACATCGGTTGTGCTTTCAGCGCGGTGGTTTTGGCGCGGGAGGGGGGAGCGCCGGATTCGGTGGCGGTCTGTGAGGTCAGTTCCTTTCAAGCGGAGTCGCTGCACCATTTCCGAGCGGATGCCGCGCTGTGGACGAATTTTGCAGAGGACCATTTGGAGCGACATGGCTCCATGCCGGCTTACTTTGCCGCCAAGTGGCGGTTGTTTGAACGGGCGATTGGTGGTCACGTGTTGGCGGGTTCGAGTGTGGCCCGGGCGGCAGAGCTTTATGGTCAATCCCTGCCGGAGGGGGCGGTGATTGAAACCGAGGATCCGGCGGGGGATGTGTTGCTCCGCGGCACGGTGTTCGATGCGCAGCCCCACCGGGAGAACTTTTTGTTGGCGGCGGCGTGGTGGCGATTGGCCGGGTTGCGGGAACCGGTGCTCTATGCCGCGGCACAGGATTTTACTTTGGGCCCGCATCGCATGGGGCAAGTCGGACGGATCGCGGGGGTCACATGGTGGGACGATTCGAAGGCCACCAATTTTCATGCGACCGAGGCCGCGTTGGGTCGGTTTGCGCAGCCGGTCATCCTGATTGCCGGCGGTAAATCCAAGGGCGGGGACCTGGCGGGATTTGTCCATCGGATTCGTAATCGGGTGAAGCAGGTCTTGTTGATCGGGGAAACCCGCAATATACTGGCGGCTCTTTTGGGCGCCGCTGCGGTGCCCCATCACGTTTGCGCTGATTTGGCTGAAGCCGTAACCCGGGCCGCGGTAGCCGCCCAGCCGGGGGACGACGTCCTGCTGAGTCCCGCTTTTTCCAGTCTCGATCACTATTCCGGATACGCCGCGCGGGGAGACGAATTCGTCTCTCTGGTCCAAGCCCTGGCGGTCGCCGATCCGGCCTCGCCCGCCTAGTCAATTGCCATAACCACCGAATCCCCCCCCTGCCATGAAATTACTCAATATCCTCGGAGCCGTTATCGCGGTGCATATTGCCGTGTTGGTGCTGGCCATTGTGATTCCCGGTTGCCGCTCGACCAAGTCCGCGCCAGCGCCGGCCTCGACCCCGGCGCCGACCACCACCATGCGACAGCCGGCCAACTCCACCCCGATTTCGGCGGCGCCGGAAATGCGCGATGCCGATCTCAATCCTCCGTTGGCGGGACCGGTGGGCAGTGGCTTTGATCCGAACGCGCCGGCGACCTCCGGTGGGGGGACGCGTTTCAGTCCGACCCGGCCCGCGGAGCCCCGGCCCGAGAGCCTTATGCCGACCGCGCCGGTGGCGGATCCGGTCGAATCGATGGCGACCTACACGGTCCAACGCGGAGACAACCTCTGGGCGTTGGCGAAGAAAAACAATCTGAGTGTGCGCGAGCTGGCGGCGGCCAATGGCTTGCCGGCGGATGCGGGTTTGCGGGTGGGACAGGTTCTGGTGATCCCGGGCCAGGCTCCCGCTGCTGCGGCCGCAGCTCCCGGCCTGGCGGCGATGGCCCCGCCGGATGACCGCAGCCGCAGCTACGTGATTCGCCCCGGCGACACCTTGGGCAAGATTGCCCGGGCTCATGGCACCAGCGTAGCCGAGCTCAAGGCGTTCAATCGCTTGAGTGGCGACATGGTCCGGGCGGGGGAACGATTGCTTATTCCGGAGTCGGCCACGGTGGCTCCGTCGGCGACGGCGGAAGCGGTGACCACGGCGCCGGAAACGCCGGTGGCCGGCCCGTCCAGCGATGCGTTCAAACACACCGTCGCTCCCGGCGAGAGTCTGGCGGTGATCGCCAATCGTTACGGGGTGCGGATCGGGGACATCGCGGTGGCGAATAAAGTGCGGGACCCCTCGCTGATTCGAGCCGGTCAGGAACTGATCATCCCCGGGTGGGAAGCGCCGCCTCCGGCTCCCAATCAACCGGCTTCCACTCCACCCGCCTCCAATGCTCCTGCTGCCACCGAACGCATCCGGACCTTGACCGCCAGCCCGTCGAATCTGGCCAACGAGGATCTTGATGCGGGATTGGAGGATGAGGATTTGAGCAACGTGCCGGTGATCACGGTGGATGAGCCGGTGAAGACGATCGGTGGCGGAGCCCAATCGGCGCCGGTCTTTGAATAAACCCGCGCCCCAACCCCCCGGATCTGAATGACCCCTACTGCCCCCAAACCCAGCGTCGCGACCGCGAATCCGGCCAACCTCATTGTTGTGTGTGCGGTCGGCCTTTTTGTGTTGGGCCTCCCCACGTTGTTCAGCGCGACGTCGGCGTCGGCGCAGGGACCGTTTTTTTACATCGTTAAACAGGTCATTGGCGTGATCGCCGCCACCGTGGCCTGTGTGGTGGTCAGTCGGCTCGATTTGGAAGCGATGCGGCGTTTCGCGTGGGTGATTGGACTTGGAGCGGTGGTGGCGCTGGTCCTGACCGTGATCCCCGGCATCGGCATATCCGTCAACGGCAGCCGTCGCTGGCTTGGCCTCGGCCCGGTGCGGGTGCAGGCCTCGGAATTCGCCAAGTTGGCCATGGTGTTCTGTGTCGCGCATTATTTGGCCATCAATCAAAGTCGCATTGGAGAGTTTCGGCGGGGCTTTGTGGTGCCGGTCGCGATGGTGGGGGGCTTTGCCGGGCTGGTGGTTTTACAGCCCGATTTTGGGACCGCCGCGTTGGTCTTCACCGTGGGCTTGATTCTCGTTTTTTTGGCGGGCACACGCTGGGCTTACATCCTTCCCGCCGCGGGCTCGGCCGTGGCTGCTTTCACGGTGCTTGTCATCAATAATCCCAATCGGCTGCACCGGTTCACGGCGTTTCTCGATGTGGAGGGTAATAAATTGGGGGGTACTTATCAGCTCTATCAATCGCTGGCCGCCTTTGCGGTGGGCGGGGTGGAAGGCGCTGGTATCGGGCAGGGCCGCCAGCAACTCAATTTTCTGCCGGAGGCGCATACGGATTTCATCTTTGCGGTGATGGGGGAGGAGCTCGGCTTGCCCTTCACGCTGGCCGTGGTCCTCACGTTTGCCGTGATTTTTGTGCTCGGTTTGCTGCATTTGCGACGGGCGCCCAACCTCTTTCAATTCCTGTTGGTCACCGGGTCGATCCTCACCCTGACTTTGCAGGCCATTGTGAATTTGGGCGTCGTCACCGGGCTGTTACCGACCAAGGGTATGTCCCTGCCGTTCATTAGTGCCGGACTCTCCAATCTGGTGCTGATGGGACTGTTGCTCGGCGTGATCCTGAACACCGCCCGCACGTGGACCAAACCTGTGTTGTTGGGTCGCACGCGCACCTTGGAGGAAGTCACCGCATGAGTCGTTTCGTGATCGCCTGTGGGGGGACGGGTGGTCATCTGACACCCGGGATAGCCTTGGCGGAAACCCTGCGCCGCCGGGGTGCCCGGCCGCTGCTGCTCATTTCGGAGAAACGCATCGATACCCTGCTCACCCGGAAGTATCCGGATCTTGAATTCAAAGTGGTGCCGGGGGCCCCGCTGCTGTTCTCGGCGGGAGGGCTGGCCCGTTTTGCCGTAAAGCAAGCCGAAGGTCTGGTGTTTTCCTGGCGTTTGATACGCCGGGAACGGCCGCAGGCCATCATCGGGTTTGGCGGATTTACCACCGCCTCAATTATTGTGGCCGGGTGGTTGCGCGGCGTGCCGGTGGCCTTGCACGAAGCCAATCGGGTGGTGGGCCGGGCGGTGCGTTCCCTGGCGCGGTTCGCCCACCGGATCTATCTGCCCCGGGGCGTGTTGTTACCCACCACCAATCAGACCAAGCTGCGCTACGCCGGCTTGCCGGTGCGCGCTGAGATCGAACGGATGCCGCGGGGGGAATCGGCGGAGCGATTTGGGCTGGATCCGACGCGCTCCACGGTGGTTGTTTTCGGGGGGAGTCAAGGGGCCCGGGCCTTGAACCAATGGGCCGAGGAACAGGCGGCTCACTTCGCTGGCGCAGGCGTGCAACTGCTGGTGGTGACGGGGCCGGACCAAGGTGGGGCGCGCACCGAGTTTTTGCCGGGCCCGGAGGGGACCACGGTGGCCTTCGCGCGAATTCCATTCTGCGATGAGATGGCCTCGCTCTATTCGGTCGGTGATCTGGTGGTGTCCCGTTCCGGCGCGGGCACCCTGGCCGAGTTGCGCAAGTGTCGCGTGCCTGCCGTGTTGGTGCCCTATCCCCATGCCGCGGACGGTCACCAGGAGGCAAATGCGTTGGAGTTTACTCGTCGCGGCGGGGGTGTGGTGGTGCCGGAACACGAAATCAACCGCCTGAAGGAGACGGTGGATGGCTTGCTCCGGAATGAGGCCGGGTTGACGGAAATTCGGGCTAATCTGGGCTACCTGGATCGGGCGGAGGCCTTAGATTTAATGATCGAGGATCT
>JAGYIG010000012.1 GCA_018402455.1 Opitutaceae bacterium | reverse complement strand
TCATAACCGTTTTCCAAGACGCGCAACTGCTCAAGTTTCTCGATCTGCTCGAGCTCCCCCGCCGGCAACGAGGCAAATCGGGCCAGGAGTTCCGCTCGATAGGCGTAGAGGCCGAGGTGTTTGCGGCAGGGGTGCGCCGCCACCCAATCGTCTTCGATGGTCAGCCCGAGATCGCGGGGGAACGGCATCCGTGACCGCGAAAAATACAGGGCCCGACCGTCTCGACGCATCACCACTTTCACCTGGTTGGCATCGTAAAAATCCACCACCCGCTTGAAGGGAGTCGCCAACGTGGCCATCGCGACGTCGCCCGCGATCAAGGCGGCCAGTCGGCGAATCTGCGCTCCCGTCACCAGCGGCTCATCGGCCTGCACGTTGATCACCTGCTCCGCCCCCACCGTGCGGTTGGCTTCCGCCAGCCGATCCGTGCCACTGGCATGGTCTCCCTGCGTCATGATGGTTTGGAAACCCTCCCCTTCCAGCGGCGCAGCCAAATGCGGATCATCCACCGCAAACCAGAGGGGAAACTCCGGGGCCTCCGTCCGGATTCGCCGGGCCACCCAAAGCACCAGGGGAAGGCCCCGAATCTCGTGCAGGAGCTTGCGGGGAAACCGGGTGGATTCGAGCCGACAGGGGACGATAATGGCTACTTTGGGCATGGCGAGAAGGGGAAAGCTGAAGGCCCAGTTTTTGAGTTGCAAGCCGCCCGGCGGCTCCGGAGCCTCTGCAACTCATGTCCGACTCGTCTGATAACGCCGCCAACGGCTCCCAGCTCACACGTGAGCTCGAAGTGCAGAACAAGATGGGTATCCACGCCCGCCCTGCTGCCATGATTGTGCGGGTCACCAACAAGTTCTCCGCTGAAGTCATGGTGGAAAAGGACGACGAACAGGTGAACGGCAAAAGCATCATGGGACTCATGATGCTCGCCGCCGGCAAGGGCTCCCTGGTTCGCTTCCACGTCACCGGAGCCGATGCCGAGGAAATGCTCAAAGAGCTCGAGCAGCTCTTCGCCCGGAAATTCGACGAGGCTTAAGCGGGGCCCGTGGCCGGCAGGCCGTAAAATGCCCGCACATTGCGCGTGGTAAAGGCGACCAACTCGTCGTAGCCGACGCCGAACAGTTCCGCCGCGAACTCCGCGGTGTGCCGCACAAAACCCGGCTCATTGGGCTTACCGCGATGCGGCACCGGCGTGAGGTAGGGAGCATCGGTCTCCAACATCAGCCGCTCCACCCCCTGCACCTGCGCCGCCGCGCGCACGCCCGCGGCATTCTTGTAAGTCAAAATGCCGGTGAACGATCCCCACCCTCCCCGCTCGCAAAGCACGGTCATCTCCGCGGGACCTTCGGCAAAACAATGAAACACCACCTTCGACCAATCCACGCCACTGGCGTCAATGAGGTCGACGCACTCCGCAAACGCCCCCCGGGAATGCACCACGACCGGGCAGGAGATTTCGCGGGCGATCTCCAGCTGCCGCGCAAACGCGGCCCGCTGCGCCGCGAACAATCGCTCCGCGGCCACCGGGTCTTTGGCCGGCAGATGAAACCGATCCAAGCCACATTCCCCCAGCGCCACCGGGGCCGGAGTCTGTTGCCAGCAGGCCGGCAAGGCGGCGACCTGGGTAGCCCAATCTGCCGTCACCGCGCAGGGGTGCAGCCCCACGGTGTGGTAAATCACCCCGGCGTGCTCGGCCGCAAGTAGACGATACAACTCCCAGTCTTCCTGATCCGTGCCCACCGTCACCATGGCATCGACGCCCCTTTCCCGGGCGCGTTGCAACGTGACGGCCAGCTCACCCCGACGGTGAAAGGAATCGAGGTGGGTGTGTGAATCAATCAGTCCCATGCGCCCTTACAGGTAGATTTCTCCGTAACGATCTCGCAGATACGCAAGCAGGGGCTGGGGCGAGAGCGGTTGACCGGTGACGCGCTCGACCAAGGCCAACGTCGCATGGCGATTGCCCAGATCGTGAATCTCCCGCCGGGTCCAATCCAGCAGTCGCGTGAAATCCCCCCGCGCAAAGTCCGCCTCCAACTCCGGCAGCACTTGGCGAGCCCGATCCCAGTTTTGCGCCGCGATCATATTGCCCAAGCAGTAGCTGGGGAAGTAACCGAACGCTCCGCCACTCCAGTGCACGTCCTGCAGGACGCCTTCCGCATCGTGTTGCGGCCGGCAGCCCAACAGCGCTTCGCACCGATCGTTCCACGCGGCTGGCAGGTCCCGCACCGCGAGGTCGCCCGCAAACAGGGCCTGTTCGATTTCAAACCGCAGAATAATGTGGAGGTTGTAGTGCACCTCGTCCGAATCCACCCGGATCAGGGTGGGCCGCACGGCATTGATTTCCCGATAGAGTTGTTCGGAGGAGATGTCCGTCAGCGGCCCCGCAAAAAGCTCGCGATAACGGGGTTCGAAAAACTGCCAGAAGGCCCGACTGCGCCCCACTTGGTTTTCCCACATCCGGCTCTGCGATTCGTGCACCGCCATGCCGACGTATTGGCCCAACGCCGTCGCCTGATGCTCCGCCGACAACCCCTGGGCGTAAAGTCCGTGCCCCGTTTCGTGGATGGAACTGAACAGGGAGTCCAGCGGCTCGTCCTCGTGGAATCGGGTGGTCATGCGCACATCCAGGCCCGATCCCTCGCAGAACGGATGCAGGGCCACGTCGATGCGACCGTGTTCATAATCAAAGCCCAGTCGGGCGGTCACTTCGCGCAAAAACGTGCGTTGAGCGTCGACCGGGAATCCCCGCAAGGCACTGGGCTCGTTGCCTGCCTTCGCCTCGATGGCGCGCACCAAGGGAACGAGCCCGGCTGTCAGCTCGGCAAACAACGTCGCAATCCGCTCCGCCGTGAAGCCCGGATCGTGCAGGTCGATGGCATAGTCGTAGGGCCGATCGCCCCAGCCCTGGAGTTCCGCTTCCTGCTTGGCCAACTCGAGATGGCGCTCGATGAACGGTGCGTAGGACGCGAAGTCGCGTTCCGCCCGGGCCTGGGCCCAGGCATGATACGCCGCCGAACTGTGACGCGCCTTGGCGGACACAAACTCCGCCGGCAGTCGCACCACCCGATCATAATCCCGTCGCGCTTCCCGCACCACCACTTGTTGGTCGGCGCTCAGCGCATCGAGCTGCGATTCCAACTCGGTCAAAGCAGCGCCCAGCTCCGGATCGCTGGCGGTCTCGTGGGCCAGCCGGGCCATCTCCGCCATTTGCTCAGCCCGAAACCCCGCGCTTTTGGGCGGGAGATTCACTTGCTCATCCCACCCCAGCAGACCCTGCACGGACTGAATCAAGTGCAGGCTTTTGAGCTGATTTAAAAGGCGGTCGTAGGCAGGCGTCGTCATGGATCTACGCCTGCGCTTTCGGTGCCGCCTTGGCAACTCAACTTACCGCGGCCGTCTCGACTGCCCTCGGCTGACTCCGCCAAAAAAATCGGCCGCCCACGCCTGGGCGACCGACCATTAACCAGCTCCTAACCAGCAATGATACTGACAAAATTCACATCCCGTAAGTGGAGACCGATTTGATTTTGATGTCTCCCCCGTCGGCTTTGAGCGACAACAGCGGGCCGCCCCCATTGCGTTCGCCCTGCAACCGCGAAGCCTTGGCGTTGGCCTCCATCCCTTGAAAATCGAGCGCTGAGTGCACCTTGCCCCAACTGCTGTTGGCGGCGATTTGGACGGACGATTCAGGATCCACATCCACCACAATATCGCCCACCGCAGCCTTGAGCCACGAATCGGCCGCAATCTGACGACTCATCCCGGCCTTGATATCGCCTCGCACCGACTCGACCGACATCCCGCCGTAGCTGTTGACGACGTCAATGTTGCCATGATCGGCCCGCAGATCCGCCCACCCCATGACCGTGCCGACGTGCAAATCGCCAAGGTAGCTTCGAGCCGTCAAGTCACCGGAAGTGCCGGCGATGATGAGATCACCGGAACGCGTCACCGCTGTCACCGAGCCCACCACTCGTCCAAAATAAATGTTACCCGTGGAGACCCGGGCCCGCATGTTCCCCTCCAGGTCGTCAGCCACCTCAATGTTGCCCGTGTCGGACTTGAGATCCAAGTTGCAGCGGGCAGGAACCCGCAGCACCAGATCCAAATTGCGCAGCGGTAAGGCGCCGGAACCAAACTCCACGCTCCAGCCCTCCTGTTTGACCCGCACCGCCAGTCCGGCCCCAAAGGGGCTGGCCTGCACCGCGATTTTATTCAGCCACTTCTCCGCCCGGTCACCTGAGGCGTGAGCCCGCAGGTCAAGCTCGACCCGGCCGGATGCGGACTTCTCCACTCGGATGGAACCGTGGAAGGTCTCCACCTTGATGATGGGAGCATCGCCCACCAACCAAGCGTGGGCCTCGATCCGCTCAACCGCGGCAGAGACTCCGGTGGAAACCAGAAGTGCAGCCAGGATGTAGGGAACTTGAAATTGCATACACCTAGGGTCTTTACCCTATTTTTTTTCGCAAACTCAAACTGCCGGGTAGAGTTGCGCAATCCTGTCCTGCGTAGATTTACCCAAACTTGAGTGGACGGCACGATTTGCCGCCAGACCCCTTCCCTTTTCCCCATAAATCTCAGGAGGTTTTCACGCTTACGTTACCGCCACTGGTCCGGAGTTTGAGCAGGGCCCCCCCTCCATTGACGGCCCCCACCAATTTTTTTTTGCCCACCCCGCCATCGTCGATGCGGAGGGTGATCCCTTGGGCCTTCACCTTGCCACCACTGGTGCGGGCATCGAGATTGAAGGCGATGCCATCATCGACGGTGGCGGTGACGTTACCGCCCGAGGTGCTGAGCAGGGCATCGGCCGTGAGGGGACCTTCAATCCGGGCAAAAATATCGCCGCCGCTCGTAGTCGCGCGCAGGTCTCCCACCACCCGGCCGAGGTGCACATCACCGCCACTGGTGCTCGCGCTGACCGGCCCCTCGGCCAGGTCCACGCGGACATCTCCGCCCGACGTCTGGACCCGCACGGGTCCCACCGCATGCCCCACCTTGAGGTCTCCGCCGCTGGTGTTCAGTTGGACCGAGCCGAGAATGTGCCCCACTTCGATATTTCCGCCACTCGTCCGCGCCACGACGTCTCCCCGCAGATTCGCCACCACGATGTCTCCCCCCGAGGTGCGGGCATCGAGATTGAAATCAGCCGGCACGGTCGCATGGAGATGCACCGACACCGCGTTGCCTCGGGACCGCCCAAACCACCCGGAAACCCGCGCAGCGCGCTGGGTGGTGACCACGACCCCGGTGTCGGTTTGCTCCATGGTCAGGTCCAAATCGGCCATGATCTCGGCCACTGCGGCGTCCGAGTTGGCCCGGGGAAAGACCAAGGTGGCGACGATTTCGACCCGATCCGATTCACCCGTCACCACCGTGATGTCACCACCGTGGATTGCCAATGAGGCCAAGCCTCCGGGAGTGACCGGGAAACTTTGGGCAACCTCGCGCTCCATCCGGGCGGAGGCGACCGTGGGGAAAACGAAACCGATGGAGGCTCCGAGGAGAAGCGGGCGAAGGAAATTCATGGCAAAACGAGAACTAAGGTTGGTTTACGCAGGGAATACCCTCCACCTCCGCGAGAAGTTACAAAAAAACACCCCCCCGTTGCTCGCTGGGGAGTGTTTGGGCAAAAGCGCTCGGCGGGCGGGGTTAGCGGCCGATTTCGCGGTTCGTGATCGAGCGGCGGCGAAGGTTGGCTTTTTCCTGCTCGGTGAGCAGGACACCCATTTGCACTTCGGGGCGCGCCTGAGCCCGGGCCTGCAGGATTTCCATTTCGTCGGCCGTCATCAGCGCAATGTAGTCATCCATGGTATAGCCAAATTGATCGACACTGGGCTGGGCGTGCACCGCTCCGCGCTCATACCGTTGGTCCTCCTCGCGGTCCTTGACCGCCCCGGCCGCAACGCCGGCGGTCTGCGCCAATCGCAACGCCCAAAGCGGCCCCCCGCGGCGGTTTCCCCTGATTGATGGCCGATGATACCGCCGATGAGTCGCGCCGCTGACCGCGCCGATTTCGGTGCCCCGGCGTTCATGGGTGCCCGGGGCCGAGCAGCCGGCCATTAAAAGAAGAGCGAGAAAAGTGAGGACGATGGTTTTCATGGATCAAGGAGTTTACCCCTGAGACGCCTGCGACGCGGCGAAGATTCATCTTTTCGCAAAAAAGTTAAGGGACGGCATTGCCCCCCTCAAAACACTCGGCGCGTTGACGAACCTGTCCTGCTGCGTTGGTTGCGAACTGATCCTTTTCCCAAAATCCATGACCACTACCGAAACCATCGAGAGCCGCCGCTCCATTAAACACTTCGATCCCACGCACGAGATGCCGGAAGCCGACCTCGCCGAGCTCATTCGCCTGACCAAGCTCGCGCCCTCGTCCTTCAACATGCAGAACTACCGCTTGGTGGTCATTCGGAACAAGGCCCGCCAAAAGGAAATTCGGGCAGCCGCCTGGGACCAAGCCCACGTCGAAGAGGCCAGCGCGCTGTTTATCATGTGCGCGGACCTCACCTCGCATCTGGCGGACCCCGCGGTCTACTGGGGCCACGCCCCGCAACCGGTGCAGGACATTCTGGGGCCGATGGTGAAGCCCTTTTACGAAGGCAAGGACCGCCTGATCCGCGACGAAGGGATCCGTTCCTCGGCGCTCGCCGGCATGACCCTTATGCTCGCCGCTCATGGGATGGGCTACGATTCCTGCCCCATGATCGGTTTTGATGCGGACGCGGTGGCCAAGATCATCAACCTCCCCTCCGACCACCTCATCAGCTTCATGATTCCGGTGGGCAAGCAGACCCAGCCCGCGTGGGATCGCGGTCTTCGCCTCCCGGATGAAAAAGTCGTCATCCACGAGCAATTCCCGGCCTGATTGCGTCAATTGCTACGATGCCGGGAGGGGTTCGGCCCAGCGGCGCAGCGCAGTCCCGGTTAGGCTGCGCTCCACCGCTTCGATCCCCTCGCGGCCCCCGGCGTAGATGATTTCGCCGCCCGCACTTCCCCCGCCAGGGCCGAGGTCGATGATCCAGTCCGCCAGATTGACCACATCGAGGTTGTGCTCGATGACGATCACGGTGTTACCCGCGTCGCGCAGTTTGAATAGCAGGTCCATAAGGTTTTGGATATCGAGCCAATGCAGGCCGGTGGTGGGCTCGTCCAAGATGTAGAGCACATCGCCCTGCTGGCGCTTCGACAGCTCCAGCGACAGTTTCAACCGTTGGGCTTCACCGCCCGACAAGGTCGTGGCGGACTGGCCCAATTTGAGGTAACCCAGTCCCACCGCCGCCAAGGTCTCGAGTTTGTCCATCACCTTGGGGATGTTGCGAAACAGCTGCATCGCGTCGCCCACCGTCATGTCGAGCACGTCAGCGATGGAGTGCCCGTGAAACAGCACCTCCAGTGTTTCTCGATTGAACCGCTTGCCCTCGCAACTGGGGCACGGTGCGTAGGCATTGGCCATGAATTGCATGTCCAGCTTGATGGCCCCATCGCCCTGACACTTTTCACAACGCCCGCCGCGCACGTTGAAGGAAAACCGACTCGCCTGGTAGCCCCGCACCTTGGCCAGCGGCACCTGCGCATAAAGGTTGCGCAACGCATCCAACAACTTCGTGTAGGTCGCCGGATTGGAGCGCGGGCTGCGCCCGATCGGCGACTGGTCCACCTGCACCAGCTTCTCAAAAAAATCCAGATTCTCGATGCTGCGGTGCACGCCCGCCACGGCCTTGGCGCCGTTGAGCTTTTTGGCGGCGGCGGTGGCGAGCACGTCATTGACCAGCGTGCTCTTGCCCGAGCCGGAAACGCCGGTCACCACCGTGAGCAGGCCCACGGGAAATTTCGCATCATCGCCCTTGAGGTTGTGCTCCCGCGGCTCCCTTACGGTGAGAAATCCGTCAGTTGGCTTCTTGGTTTTGCCCGCCTTTTCGACCCGTCGAGTCCGCGCCAGAAAAGGTCCACTCACGGACTGCCGGGCCTCCGTTCGCATCAGCTCGGCGGGTGAGCCCTGAAACAGGATGGCGCCCCCTTGCGAGCCCGCTCCGGGCCCGATCTCAATGACCTCATCGGCCAACCGCATCGTGTCCTCATCGTGCTCCACCACGATCACGGTGTTCCCCCGGTCCCGCAGTTCCTGCAGGAGCTTCAGCAGGTTCTGATTGTCGGCGGGGTGCAGTCCGATGCTGGGTTCGTCCAACACGTAGATCACCCCCATCAGCCCCATCCCCAGCTGGGTGTGGCGAGCCGCACCTTTGCTGGGATTCGCCGCCCGAGAGGGTGCTGTAATCGCGATCCAAGGTCAGGTAACCGAGCCCGACTTCGCCCAGAAATTTCAGGCGTTGCTCAATCCCGGTCACCACATCGCGCAACGCCTCCTCGGTGCGAAAACGGGTGACCAGTTCGCGGGCCACGGCATGGGCCCCCGCCACATCCAACGCCATGAACTGCGGCAGGTTGAGCCGTTGTTCCCCGGTCGGGACCACCACCGCGCCGCTGCGGGCGTTAAGGCGGGAACCGTGGCACTCGGGACACTCTCCGCGGATCATAAAAGTGGTGAGGCGTGCCCGAAATCCGTCACTCGCAGTGGACCGCCAGGTCTCCTCCAGAGCGGGAATGACCCCTTCGAAGCGCATCGCCTTGGGCTCGCGCATGCGTTTCAGCTTGAAGGCAAAGAGGCGCTCTCCCGCACCGTGCAGCAGCGTCTGCTGCACTTCGTCGGACAACTCGGCCCAGGGGAGATTCGCGTCAAACGGCAACTGTTCCGCCAGCTGCTTGAGCAGGGCATTGTGCTTGATGATGAGATTCTTCCCCCCCAGCCGCCAAGGTTTCAGGGCCCCATTGCGCACGCTTTTCGTTTTATCGGGCACCACCAAGGCCGGGGAGAAGCTCAGCTTCCGACCGAGTCCGCCGCAAGTGGTGCACGCTCCCTGTCGGTGATTGAACGAAAAATGCTGCGGAGTGAGCTTTTCAAAAACATCGCCGCACACCTCACACGCCAGTGATTGACTCAACCGCATCTCCTGCCACGGCGCCGCGGGATCCGTCTGCGTGAGCACAATCGCGCGATCGGCGCCTTCCCGGAAGGCGAGTTCCAACGAATCGGCGAGGCGACTGCGTTGCGCGGCCACTGCGACCAAGCGGTCCACCACCAGATCAACCGCCAGTGGCACCACCCCGCGTCCCTCCGGCACGACCTTGGGATCGTCGAGCGATTTCACCTCGCCCTCGATGCGAACGCGCTGAAACCCCCGTTGGCGCAGACGCGGCAACTCCTCCCGCAAGACGCTGGCCTTGGCCGTGAGGGCGGGGGCCAGTACCATGATCCGATTGCCCGCGGCCTCCGCCAGCACCCGCTGCACGTTGTCGTCGAGGGATCGGCGGACCACCCGCCCTCCGTCCTTCGGGCAATGAGCCTCCCCGTGCAGCGCCCACAGGAGGCGCGCATAGTCCGCCACCTCCGTCACCGTGCCAATGGTGCTGCGCGGCGACTCCCCGGCCGTGCGTTGCTCGATGGCCAGCACCGGCGACAGGCCATGCACGAAGTCCACATCCGGCCGGGGCAACTGGGCCAGGGTCTGCCGCGCGGAAGTCGAAAGCGACTCCATATACTTGCGGTGGCCCTCCGCGTAGATCGTATCGAACGCGAGCGAAGATTTGCCCGAGCCCGAGGGCCCCGTCACCACTACCAAGCGCCCCCGGGGGATCCGCACCTCCAGGTTCCGCAGATTGTGCTCGCGGGCGCCTTTCACGTGGATGTGGGTTTCGATCTGCATGGCAGGGGGGACCGACACCTTACTTATAATCCCCCGGCCGCAAGACCGGATTCCACTATCGAGCGGGGGCAAATTGGTCGTTATTTTGGCTTTGCGCCTTCAAGTCCGAAGCCTACTTTTTACCGGAAATTTGCAGTCGGCCAAACCCCTTAACTTTTAGTCGGCGATTCCGGCGTGCTCCCTACGGGGCACAAAGGAGCATCCTTAATCAGACCCAATCCATGCAAAACTCGACTCTAGCCCGGCTGTGTGTTGGCCCGGGCGCCCTCCTTGCTGCGGTTACGGCTTCGGCCCTGACCTTCAGCCATGGCGACATCAACGGCAGTTTTGACACCACCATCTCGGTCGGTGGCATCTACCGTTTGAACGATCCCGATCCGGATCTCTATGGCACCTCCAACGGCGGCAACGCCAACTCCGTCAATTCGGATAATGGCAACCTCAATTTCGAAAAGGGGTGGGTCTCCAAAGCGGTGAAGGTCACGTCTGACTTCGAATACAACTACGGCGAGAACTTTTCCTTCTTCACCCGGGGGTTCTTTCTCTTCGACGATGAGCTCGCCAACGGCATCCGTCCCCACCAGCCGTTGACCGACGAGGCCAAGGACCACGCCGCCGAGCGTTGGGACTACCTCGATCTCTACGGCGTGTTCCGCTTCGACCTCTCGGACCTGCCGGTTGATCTGCGGGTCGGACGCCAGGTGGTCAGCTGGGGCGAGAGCACCTTCCTTCCCAACGGCAACAACATCGTAAACCCCATCGACGTGGCCAATCTGCGGGTGCCCGGGGCCGAGTTGCGGGAGGCTTTTCTCCCGATCAACATGGTGAAGGTCGCCACCGACGTCACCTACAACACCTCGATCGAAGCCTTCTATTTGCTGGAGTTCCGCAACACCGATATCGAGGCCGCCGGCACCTATTTTTCCACCAACGACTTCGCCTCCATCGGCGGCGATCGCGTGATGCTCGGTTTCGGCTCACTGCCCGATAGCGGCAACCTCGGCGCCATCCCCCGGGCGGTCGACGACGGGCCCAACCGCCTCGGCCAGTGGGGCATCGCCCTGCGGCACTTTTCCGAAAACCTCAATGGCACGGAGTTCGGACTTTTCCTCTCCAATTTCCATAGCCGCTTGCCCTTGATTGACGCCATCACCCCGACGGGCCCGATCAATCCCGCCGTCGTGACCGGCACCGCCAGTTCGCTCACCCAAGCCCAACTCATTCCCGGCATGATCGCCAACGGCGTGCCCGCGCAGATCGCCCCCGCCGCCGCCTCCGGTCTGATTGCCGCCGCCTTCGCCGGCGTGCCGCAGGCAGCAATCAATCAGAGCCCGGTCTTGGGGGGGGTGGCTCCGTTCTATCCTTCGGCCCAAAACATCGTCGGGGGAGCACGGCAGGTGGGCTTGCTGACCGCCGCGGCGACCGGTCGCTACTTCCTCGAATACCCGGAAGACATCTTCATGATCGGAGGCAGCTTCAACACCGACTTGGGCAACACCGGCATAGCCTGGCAGGGTGAGGTGTCCTACAAGCAGGACGTGCCCCTGCAGATCGACGACGTTGAGGTGCTGTTCGCCACCCTTTCCGCCCTCAATCCCGGCTTCGGGGCCGCCAACCAAATCGGCAACTACTTTGGCCAATACGGCCGCGTCATCCGCGGCTGGCGCCGCCACGACGTTTGGACGGCGCAGTCCACTTTCACCAAGGTCTTCGGGCCTACCTTGGGTGCCGATTCTCTCACGGTGGTCGGTGAGGTCGGTGGCCTCTGGGCTGACATCCCCCCGCCCGATGTGCTCCGCTACGAGGTCACCGGGACCTATACCTCCGGCTCCCAAGCGGCCATGGACGCCGTGGGCAACGGCCTGCCGGCCACGCCCACTGCTTTCTTTGCCGATGATTTTGCCTGGGGCTACCGCGTCCTTGCCCGGCTCGAATACAACAACCTGTTCGCCGGGATCAACGTGTTACCCACGGTGTCGTGGGGGCACGACGTTGCGGGCAATAGCCCGGCTCCGCTTTCCAACTATTTGGAGGGCCGAAACTCGCTGAGTCTCTCCGCCGATTTGGTTTTTCAAAACCGTTGGACGCTCAACCTGCAATACGTGGGCTTCTCCGGAGGGGGCGTGCAAAACCTGCTAGGAGACCGCGACTTCTTTTCGTCCACTCTCAAGTTCTCTTTCTAATCCGGAAGCCCCCTTCCCTTCTTTCCCGATGAAAACCTTTCTCTACCTCACCGGCGGTCTCGTTTCCGCCACCCTGCTCAACGCCGGTATCAGCGATGCCGACCTCGCTCGGCTCGGCCGGGATCTCACCCCCCTGGGGGCCGAAAGAGCCGGCAATGCAGACGGCTCGATTCCCGCGTGGGACGGGGGCCTGACCTCCGGTCCCGCGGGCTACACCCCGGGAGATCACCACCCGGATCCCTTTGCGGATGAATCCCCGTTGTTCACCCTCACCGCGGCAAACTATGGCGAATACCGCAACTTATTGACCGCCGGCGCCATCGCGATGTTTGAGACGTATCCGGAAACCTACCAGATGCCGGTTTACCGCACCCACCGCACCGCTTCGGTGCCGCAACGCATTTACGACGCCACCAAGGAGTTTGCTCCCACCGCGCAGGTGGTAAACGACGGGGCGGGGATCAGCGGCGCCATCCGCGGCATCCCCTTCCCCGTGCCGGAAAATGGCATCGAGGTGCTGTGGAATCACCTGCTTCGCTACCGGGGTGACGCCGCCATTCGCCGCATCGGCCAAGCCGCTCCGCAGCGTTCGGGTCGCTACACCATGGTCGAATTTCAGGATGAGTTTTGGTTCAACTACGTGCGCGACGACATCGGTCCGGAGGACCTCAACAACACCATCATCTTTTTCAAACAGGAGGTAAAAGCCCCCCCGCGCCTCGCAGGCACGATCCTCATGGTCCACGAAACCTTGGATCAAGTCGTCGAGCCCCGGCGCGCCTGGGTGTACAACGCCGGCCAGCGCCGGGTGCGCCGTGCGCCCCAAGTTGCCTACGACAACCCCGGCACCGCCGCCGACGGTATGCGCACCGCTGACCAGTTCGACATGTTCAATGGCGCGCCCGACCGCTACAATTGGCAGCTCGTGGGCAAACGCGAGATGCTCGTGCCCTACAACAGCTACCGCCTGCACAGCGATCAGCTCAGCCCCGACGACATCTTGACTCCTTTGCACATCAATCAGGCCCTCACCCGCTACGAAAAGCATCGGGTCTGGGTGGTCGAAGCGACCCTGAAGGAAGGCACCAGTCACATTTATTCGCGGCGCACCCTCTACGTCGATGAGGACTCCTGGCAGATCCTCGCCGTCGACCAATACGACAACCGCGGCGACCTCTGGCGCGTCTCCGAGGCGCACTGCATCAACTACTACGACGTCTTGACCTTCTGGAGCACCCTCGAAGTGCACATCGACCTCGTGGCCGGGCGCTACCTCGCGGTGGGGTTGGATAACCGCAACCCCATGTATGACTTCACCATCGAACGCACCGAAGGCGACTACTCGCCCGGTGCCCTACGGCGCTCTGGGGTCCGGTGAGGGCGCTGACCGCTCTCCTGACTCTTGGGGTGACGGCGTCCCTGGCCACGGCCGCCTTGCCGGGACCGTTGCTCTTGGACGCAGCCATCGCTGGTGACGCCATCATCAGCGTCGGTGAGCGGGGTCTCATTCAACGCTCCACCGACGGCGGCTCCACCTGGGCACCCGTGGAGGCGGGCATATCCCGCACCCTTTGCGCGGTGAGTTTCGCCGACGCACGCACCGGCTGGGCCGCCGGTCACGGCGCTCTCATCCTGCGCACCACCGACGGCGGGAAGTCCTGGGAACAGCAATTCACGGGCGAGGACGAGGAGTCTCCCTTTCTCGATCTGATCGCCCTGCCCGGTGGCCACGTCATCGCCGTCGGTGCCTTCGGCATGTATTATGAATCCCATGACGCGGGCGCTACTTGGGAACAGCGGTGGATTCTGGAGGAAGACGCTCACCTGAATCGGATCAGTCAGGCCCCTGATGGCACGCTGTGGCTGGCCGGCGAGTTCGGCACCCTGTTGAAATCCACCGATCTGGCCGAGATTTGGACCGCCCTTTCGACCGGCGAAGACGGATCCCTCTACGGCGTCTTGCCCCTCACCAACGGCGATCTCATCGCCTATGGGCTGCGCGGGCGAATCTACCGGAGCACGGATGCGGGAGCCACCTGGACGCAGGCCAAAACGCCCGGCACCGGCCTGCTCATGACGGGCATCGAACTGGCGGCTGCCAAGACCATCCTCGTCGCCGGTCAAGGCCGCACTTTTTGGAGCAGTCGCGACGGCGGTCGCACCTTCACTTCCGCAGGTGGCAACACCCCGGCCATCGCCGAATTGCTTCTCTCGCCCGCCGGACAGCTCCTCGTCATCGGCGAACTCGGTGCCAACCCCGCCCGGCCTCCTGCCGCGCTAACGCGCTAGGGCCCGGTATCCTCCCTTGCCGGCGACGAGCAATCCAACCAATCCCTTAGCCGATGCCGCCCTCAATCCAAACCCGCGTTCCGGTGCGCCAAAGTGGAGCCCGAGGTGGCCGGCGCGGGCGCTGGAATCCCCGCGCCGGCGGAGCCCGTCAGGGTTAAACCCATCACCCTTCGCCCCATTCCCGTATTTTGAAAAAAGCCCTCATCAGTGTCATCGAGTCATTTGTTTTTGGCCAGCGTACGGTGCTCGTTTTTGCCTTTGCGGCGCTGACGGTGCTGATGGGGTGGTTCGCCTCAAGGACTTACGTGGACGCCAGCTTCAGCAAAATGCTGCCGCAGGACCATCCCTACATTGATACCTTCAAAACCTATGAGGCCGAGTTTGGCGGAGCCAACCGCATCGTCATCGCGCTGATGGCCAAGGACGGAAATATTTTCTCACCGGAATTTTTCGCGACGTTGGAAAAAGCCACCGACGCCGTGTTTTTTCTTCCCGGGGTGGACCGCGCCCAAGTGCAGTCCCTCTTCACCCCCAACGTGCGCTATGTCGAGGTCGTCGATGAGGGATTCGCGGGCGGCAATGTGATCCCGGCCGATTTCACGCCGACGCCGGAGAACTTCGACAAGGTGCGCGAAAATATCATCAAATCCGGCAAGCTCGGCCAATTGGTGGCCAACGACTTCTCCGGTGCCATCATCAGTGCGCAACTACTGGAAGTGGATCCCACCACCGGTGAACGCCTCGACTACATCACGGTGGCGCGGGCCCTGGAGGAGCGCATCCGCGACCAATATGAAGGTTGGGCGGTCGATGTGCATCTGGGCGTCCACATCATCGGTTTTGCCAAGGTTATCGGCGATATCAGCGACGGTGCCCGCAACGTCCTGTTTTTCTTCGCCGTCGCCTTTGTGATCACGGCCCTGCTGGTCTTCGTCTACTCGCAGTCGATCAAGCTCACGGCCTTCACCCTCGCCTGCGCCTTCATTGCCGTGGTCTGGCAACTCGGCGCCCTCAACGCGCTGGGTTACGGACTCGACCCCTACTCCATCCTCATTCCGTTTCTCATCTTCGCCATAGGCGTGAGTCATGGCGTGCAGATGATGCGCGCGTATCGGGCGGAGGCTTTCAGCGGCAAATCCAGTCTCGATGCCGCCCGGGCGGCGTTCCGCCAACTCCTGGTTCCCGGGGGCGTCGCGCTGCTCACCGACACGCTGGGTTTTGTGACCATGATGATCATTAAGATCCCGGTCATCCAGGAACTGGCCATTGCCGCTTCACTGGGGGTCGCGGTCATCATCATCACCAACCTCTTCCTACTGCCGATTCTGTTGTCCTTTGTCAGCCTACCCGACCACTACCGGGAACGCATCGCGGCGCGTCGAACCAAGACCGACGCCGCTTGGCATCGCGTGTGCATCGTGATGCAACCCGGGGTCTCCGTGGTGATCATTCTCTGCTCCCTGGGCCTCGGTTGGTGGGCCTACGGCCAATCGCAAAAGGTGCGTATCGGCGACCTCCATGCCGGGGTCCCGGAGCTCCGGCAATCCTCGCGCTACAACGAGGACAGCCGGGTCATCACCAACCAATTCTCCATCGGCGTGGACGTCCTGTCCGTGATCGCCCAAGGCCGCCCTAACGCCGTGGTCGATTACGATGTGGTGACGTTGATCGATGAATTTGCCGGCCACATGAGTCAGGTGCCCGGCGTGCAGTCGATCATCAGCCTGCCCTCCGTCGCCAAGATTATCAACGCGGGCTGGAACGAAGGTTCCCTCAAATGGCGCATACTACCCACTCACCCCCAGGCCCTCGCCCAAGCGGTGTCCCCCATCGAGACCGCCACCGGACTGTTGAACGCGGACGGCAGCGTGATGCCCATCATGATTTTCCTCACCGACCACCGGGCCGAAACTCTCACCACCGTAACCGATGCGGTGAAAGCCTTTGCGGCGGCCCATCCCTCGGAAAAAGTCACCTTCCAGCTCGCGACCGGCAATGCCGGGGTGATGGCCGCCACCAACGAGGTGGTTAAGGCTGCCCAATACCCCATCGTCTTCTGGGTTTTTGGCGCGGTGATAACACTCTGTTTGGTCACCTTCCGGTCCATTCGAGCGACCATCTGCATCGTGCTGCCGCTGCTACTGGTGAGCTACCTCGGCTATGCCCTGATGGTGCACTTGGAAATCGGACTCAAGATCTCGACCCTACCGGTGGTCGCTCTCGGAGTCGGCATCGGCGTCGACTATGGTATCTACCTTTTCTCGCGGCTGTCGGAGGGCTTGCGTGAAGGCATGGCCTTCGAGGACGCCATGCACAATGCGTTCACCCAAACCGGCAGTGCCGTGGTTTTCACTGGCCTGACCCTCGCCATCGGTGTGAGCACGTGGATTTTCTCCGAGCTCAAGTTCCAAGCCGACATGGGGGTGCTGCTCACCTTCATGTTCCTGGTCAATATGCTTGCCGCGATCATCATTCTGCCGGCTCTCGCCCGCTGGCTGTATGCGAACCACGCGCGGCACTGAAGCATCTGTTCCCGGGGGCACCCCGGACCACCGCGGCCCCGATCACGCCAACCCGGTAATTTTTCGCGGCCTGCGGGCTATGGGTTTAATTTTCCGGGGTCAAAAAAAGGCCGCCCCGGAGGACGGCCTTGCTCAGGTAACGCGATGCGGTGCGTTGATCAGAAACGGTATTTGATGGTGAGCTCGGCGCGGGTGCCCTGCTCGGCGACGATGGACTCGTTGCCGTAGGTGCCGTTGGGGGGAGACCAATTTTCCTCATCTGTGAGGTTGGTGATGGCGAGGCGCGCCTCCCACGTGTCGGTGGTGTAAAACACACTGCCATCGAACTCATACTGGGAGGGGATCACCAAGGTGCCGGCCCAGTTGTTGTTGAGCTCGTTGTGGTAGGTGCCGTTGAGCGTGAAGCCGAAACCGTTACCGAATTTGTAGGAGACCAATCCGTTCATTTGGAAGGAAGGGAGACCTTGAATCTTGGTCGAACCCGGACCGGCCCGCTGCACCTCCGGGGCGGGGACCGGCGTGACATTGATGGCTTCGAAACCTACGCCGGGGGTGGTGGCGTCAATGTAACCCATGGAAAAGGTGGCGTAGAACTTCCGGTTGGGCTGGTAATTGAGCTCCAGTTCCACGCCCTCGTAGTCGAAGGTTTGGACCGGGCTGTTGATGGGCTTGTTGGAGCGGGTCTGTTGGTAGTAGGCCCCACCGACAAACAGTTTACCGTCCATCATGGCGTATTTTGCCCCCACCTCGAACAATTCGCTTGGCTGGGTGAAGTCGGATTCAACGAGCACGATATCCGCCCCCCGTCGCGTCAGACCAGCAAAACCACCGCCGTTACCGTTGGCTCCGGAAGTATTCTCGCTGTAGTTGCCCGTCGCATAGAGCGAGAGCTCGTCGGTGGGAGCGAAAATCACACTGGCGTTGCCGTTGGGCAAAACCACCCGGAGCGAACGTTGGGAATTCGCCGTGTAAGGGTCCTCCGTGGTGACCTTAAGGATGTCCGCCCGCGCGCCGGCCACGAGGCTGAGTTTTTCGTTGATTTGGAAGAAAGCCTGGCCAAACGGCGAAATGCTAAACGCGTAGGATTCGTTGGTATCGCCATTTTCGAGTTGGGCACTGGCGGTGCGGTCGGGGAAGCCGGGAACCGGACCGCCGTCAAAACCAAAGGCACCCCCGCCAAAACCGGGCCAATTGACCGAATTGCTGGCGTCGATGAAGTTGACGTCGCGCGTGATGTCCCAGACCGCGGCCGGCTCGAAAAAGTAATTGTTGTAGGCCTTGTTGCTGATGTAGCGAGTGGCCACCCCGGCGTTCACCTTGTGATCCCCGATCTGGTTGATGAACTCCAAACGATTTTCCAACGTGATCGTGGGGTCGATGACTTCGGAGTAGGAGTAGGAGCTGTCGGTATCGCGACGGGTGTAGGTGAAGAGCGTATTGTTGACCACGGTCATGTCCGGGTTGCCCTTGAAGGTCTGGATGGCTTGGGCCTTGAAGTTGCGGCCCATAGAATTGTCGCCGGGCTTGAGCAAGCGGCGGCTCCGGTCGATCTTCACTTCCGGTCCCCAAATCATGACGTTGGCGGGAAAGCCGCTCGTGACGTTAACGGAGTTTTGGGGATCAGAGTCCGGCACGCCGGGACCCTGATTGTTGTTGATTCCCGTCCGGTAGAGACCGTTGCGAATGAGATTATTGGTGGGCCGATTGATGCCGAAGTTTTCGACATATTCGGCGTAGAAGGCCTGCGCATTGACGAACAACTCGTAGTCCGAGGAAGGACGGTAGGTCAACGCGGCGTAGAGGGAGTGGCTCTTGCGGTACTCATCATCATACCAGCCTTCGGAATCTTCGCCCGAGTAGGAAACACGATAGGCTAATTTCTCGGAGAGGGGACCACCGACATCAATACCGGCGCGAAAAATGCCGTCCGTGCCAACCGTCACCCAAGTTTCCCCCTTTTTCTCATCGAAGTAGGGCCGTTTGGTCACGTAGTCGACAAAGCCGCCCACGTAGGCTGAAGTGCCCTGCACGGCGGTGGCCGGGCCCTTGACGATGTTGACGGACTCGACCCAGTTGAAGTCAACCGGCATGCCGTTGCCATTGCTGGTGATCCCGCCGCGCATCCCATTGTAGAACACGTCGGCAAACTGCCCCCGGATGTCCGGATTGGACGGGGCGCCGAAGTTGGACCGGGTGAAGGAGCTCGAGGTCAGCTTGGCAAAATCACGCACATCCTGAATGCCAATCGCGGAGAGCTGCTCCCGGGAGATGATAGTGACACTGCGGGGTGTATCCTTGAGGTTCTCCCCCACGCCGAAGACGGAGTTGAAAGGCCGTGAAGTCGGGATGACGTTTTCTTCAATCGGAACGTCACTTACGTAAAATTCCTCCATTTCGATGGCTTCCTCCTGGGCCTCTTGGGCAAAGGAGAAAGAAACAAAGCCGGCCAGCAAGGCGGCGAGCGGTAAGTATGTAGTTTTCAGTGGGTTCATAGGCGGTATGCGGTTGCCTCGGTCAAAGCACGGAGCATGCCTTGCGGCCAGAAATAATATTCATACCCCCAAAATTACCCGATGCTGGCGGCACGGGACGGGAAATAATCGCCGTTGCTGCTACTGACTTTCAAAAAGCGGCACCAATTCCATGGCGGGCACGGTGACCAGTCCCTGATCCGTGATCCGGATTTCGGGGATCACCGCGAGCGGGATGAGGTTGAATCCCATGTAAGGCAAGGTGCAGCCGGCCTGGGTCCAGGCCCGTTTGAGTTTGGTCGTCGCCTTGGCGATCACGCGCGCGCGCTGATCCGAGAGCAGGCCGGCAATCGGCAGCTCCACGGCGGCCAGCACCTTCCCCTCCTTGACGATGCACACCCCTCCCCGACTGCGTTTGATGGTAGCCAACGCCAACCGCATGTCGGCCTCGTTGGTTCCGGCCAGAATGATGTTGTGCGCATCGTGTCCCACGCTACTGGCCACCGCCCCGGCTTTGAGGCCAAATTTGTGCAGGAGCCCGTGGGCTACTTTGCCCGACTTACCGTGGCGTTCGACCACGGTGACAAAACAGAGGTCGTGACGATTAAAATGGGTCGCCCAGTCCGACGCGGGCGCCAACTCGATTTGGTCGTGGAACAGGATGATGCCGGGCAGCTCCGTGCGAATGGTGTTGGCCACCACTCGCTCGCGGGGCAGTTCCGGAGTCAACGCGGGAGCCTTGGGCAATTTGATCGTGCGGTAGGCCGCCTGTGGGTAGCGGTAAGGCTGGGACAGACTCGCTTCGAGCAACGGGGTGACGCGGCGGTTTTCACCACAATTCCCGCCACACGTGCATTGGGGATTAAGGTCGTCATCCAAAAGCACGAGATCCGCCCGCCGCGCCGGGGCCAAACCACCAATATCCTCATCATGGTGAAAGCGGGTCGCAGGGTGCAGGGACCCCATTGACCAGGCGGCTTCGCGGGACATCCCAGCCTTGATCGCTTCCCGCACCACCCAATCCAAGCCAAACATGAACAGATCGTCGGCATCACGGTCGTCGGTGCACACGCAGACCCGTTTGGGATTCGCCCCCAATTCGGTCACCGTCTTGATCGCTTCCGGTAGCGAGTGCCACGGCGTGGTGGGCGGGCCGCCCCGGAGAAAGACCCAGAACCCGTTTTCCAAAAAGTCGTCGGCGATCGCCCGATCGATCGCTTCGTGGGTGTCGTTGATCCCACTGGCCGCTCCCGCCGCGACAAACTCGCGACCGTAGATGTGTCCGCTGATGGGTTTCCGCCGTTTGATCGCCTCGGCCAGAATGGCGTGACTGCGTTCATCGCCCATCGCGACCTGCACAAAGTCCATCTTCTCTCCCAGCGCCCGGGCCTCGGGCCACTTGTCGAACAACGCTCCAATTTTCAGCGCGGTGAGATCGCCGCCCGCCGTTTCCAGGGCCGGCGAGGTGGCCGGCACCGTGCTCGGCACGGTGAGGAAAATATTGAGCGGCGCCTGCCGCGCATCCTTGAGCATCCACTCCACCCCGGCGGCATCACACACATTGCCGATCTCATGGCTGTCACAAAAAATGGTGGTGGTGCCATTGAGCAACGCCCCCTCGGCGTAGGCACAGGCGGTCATCATGGAACTCTCAATGTGGATATGAGGATCGACCAAACCTGGGGCGATAATGCCCCCTCGGGCGTCGTAGGTGACCACCGCACTGCCCTTGGTCTTGCGCCAGGTCCCCGCCGGTTGCACGGCCGCAATTCTCCCCGCTTTAATCCAAACCTCCCGATCAGGTCGGATCCGCTCAGTATAAGTGGACAGCACGCGTCCGCCCCGGATCACGAGGTCCGGCTCGGCCTGGCCCATGGCCACAGCGGCCAACTGACGAGTGACACGATGGAGGGGGGGAACGGAGAATCGGGTAAGAGCCATGAACGGATATAAGCACCCTCAGTGCCAGCAATCAGCTTTTAAATTGGCCCGATCTGAGCTGTCCTGCTTTTTCATGACCATGCGCATTATTCGGCTTTTCATCCTGCTGTTTTCCTTCGCCAGCCTACTGCCTGCCCAGGAATTCGCCGCCCGCTATGAAGCGATTCGGCAGACCGCTTCACCCGAGCAGCTCTACAAATTCCTGTATGCGTTGCCCAAGGGCGGCGACCTGCACAACCACTTCGGCGGATCGATCATCCCGGAGTGGAAATGGGCCATTCTTACCGACCCCAGCCGCAACGGCGGAGATACGTTTTATGCGCGGGCCCGATTCAATGTCTCGGCCGATGCCATCGATCCCCGGGTGCGCTACCACACCATCCGCCAACACACCTACGACCAACTCGATTCCCAAAAACAAAGCGAATATATGCGCTTGACCGATCTCGCAACGGCGGAACGGCAGGCGTGGATGAATGCGTTCCGCTTGGACGCCCCCGGCGAGGGTCGCCACGAATTCTTCGCCTACACGTGGAACCGACTGGGGGACATGCACCGCAACCCGCACGTGCGTTTCGAATTTCTGGCAGAGCACATCAAGGCGTTCGCCGACGAGGGCCTGAGCTATTTGGAGACCATGTTTGGCCTCTATACCATGGCCGCCAACGATGGCACGGTCCTGTCCGATGACGAAGCGTTATTGATGATGGAGCAACGCCTGGCCCAACCCGACGTCGCGTCAACGGGCATGGAACTGCGATTTCTCGAAACCATCCTGCGCTTCTCTCCGCAGGCCTTGCAGGATCTCGAAATCACCTACGCCTGGGTCAACGCCCACCGCGATCGATGGGTGGGGATCAATATGGCGGGCATCGAGGAGAGCGGCCAAGGCTACCCCCTGAGGTTTTTGGACACCTACCGCAAACTCCGGGCCCAATACCCCACCCTCCCGCTTTCGATCCACGCCGGCGAAATGGACAGCCCCGATCGCAATATACGGGAAACCCTGCTGTTGGGCGCTTCCCGCATCGGTCATGGCGTCAACATCCTCGGGGACCCGGACACGTTGCTCATGCTGCAGCACAGCGACCGCACACTCATCGAAGTCCAACTCATCTCCAACGAACTTCTCGAATACGTTCCCGACCTGAGCCGTCACCCGTTTCCCGAACTTCTGCGCACCGGCGTGCCGGTATGCTTGAACACCGACGATCGGGGCATGTGGGACAGCAACATGACCGACGAATACTACACCGCCGTGACCAATTTTAACCTCTCCTGGGCGGAGCTCACCCAACTCGGCCGCAACTCGCTGCGCTACGCCTTTGTGGATGAGGGGACCAAACAAAAACTACTCGAGGGCTACGAAACCCGCCTCCGCGCGTTTGAAGCTCAGTTCGGGCAGGGCAGCGTCCACGACGCTCTGGAGGCCGCGGATCAAATCAGGGCGGTCACCTATGGTTATGCCCGCCGCAAATGGGGGTTCGAATTCTCCCCCTGAAGCGATTTCCGCACAACCGACGCCGGGGACCTGCACGCGGCACTCACTTTGGAACGAGCCCCTAGACTTGCACCCAGCGCCAAACGAAGGCGACCCCTCCGCAGATGATAAAGCCCAACGCCGTGGGCAGAAGCGTCGAAACCGCCGTCCATTTCACCGATCCCGTTTCCTTGTAAATGGTGTAAATGGTGGTGCTGCACGGGTTGTGACAGAGGCTGAACAACATCAGGCACACCCCTGTCAGCGCCGTCCAACCCGCCGTCTGCAGGATTTCGCTCACGCCTTCCGTCCCGGTTTCGAACATCACGCCCGATTCCGCCCACGCATCGCCTTGGCCCAGTAGTAGAACCGTCAGCATCAGAATGCTCGGAATCACGATTTCGTTGGCGGGAACCGCGATGATGTAGGCGAGCAAAATCACGCCGTTGAGTCCGAGGAAAATACCCAACGGGTCGAGGCGAGTGACCATCCACCCCGCCAGGGTCACGTCCCCCACCATCACGTTGGCCACGGTCCAGATCACCGCCCCAGCCGGCAGGGCAAACACCACCGCCCGCCACAGGACAAACAACGTGCGATCGATCAGGGAGGTGTAGAGGGTGCGCCAGAGGTTGGGCGGGCGGTAAGGCGGCAACTCCAAACTGAAGGTGGAGGCCTCGCCGCGCAGCACCGTGCGGCTCAGCGCCCACGAGCACAGCAGCGTGAGGGCGAAGCCCAGCAACGCGACCCCGAACACCGCCCCGGTGGCCGCGAGCCCGGCAAACTGCGCGGGGACCAGCGCCCCGAGGAAGACGGTCGCAATCAGGATCTGCGTCGGCCAGCGTCCATTGCACAGCGAAAAATTGTTGGTGATGATGGCGATCAACCGCTCGCGGGGGGAATCGATCACCCGGGCGGCGATCACGCCCGCCGCGTTGCACCCATAACCCATCGCCGTGGTCAGCGCCTGCTTGCCATGAGCCCCCACCCGATGAAAAACCCGGTCGAGGTTGAACGCCACCCGCGGGAGATAACCCAAATCCTCGAGTAACGTGAACGCGGGGAAAAAAATCGCCATCGGTGGCAGCATGACGCTGATCACCCAACCCGTGGCCAGAAACATGCCGTCGATCAAAAGCCCGGCCAACCACGCGGGCAGATAAGCAAACGCCAGTTCCCGCAACCAGCCATAGGCTTGATCGGTCAGCAGCCAGCCGAGCCAGCTGCTGGGATAGTTTGCCCCCACAATCGTGAGCCAGAGGACGAGCGCAAAAACCAGCCCCATGATGAGGAAACCCGTCCGCGGGCTGGTCAGCAATCGATCCACCCGGTTCTGCAAATCCATCCGCCGAGACTGCCCTTGCCGCGCGACACTGCGCTCGGCCAACCGAGAGCTCTCCGCGTAAATGGCTTCGGTCAGATGGTCATTAAAATTGCGCGGTAAATCCCAGCGCAGCTCCTCGGCCATCTCCAAAATATCGTCGGTCTTCGGTGCCGGTTTCATGGTCAGGCCAGATTCGGAGCCAGCGAGTTCGTCTGCGAAAATCCGATCGAGCCATCCGCGACTTTGGCGGCCACCGCCCGATCCCCTTCGAGCAGGCGCAACGCGATCCACTCCGCGTTGGGCAGTTGAGGAAACCGTTTTTCCAGCTTCGCCACCAACTGCTCCATCGCCGCCGCAACTCCGGGCACGTCTAATTTCAATCGGTAGGGCCGGGTCGTGGTCCGATTGGTCACCACCGCTTCCATTTCGACGAGTAAATCCTCCACGCCCTCCCCCGATCGTGCCGCGCAGGGCACCACGGGAATGCCCAGATCTCCCGCCATCCGACGCGCGTCGATCAGGATCCCGTGAGCCCGCGCTTCGTCCATCAGGTTCAGCGCCATCACCACCCGGTCGGTGACCTGCAGGATCTGCAGGGTCAAATTGAGGTTGCGCTCCAGGCTCGTGGCATCGGCCACCACCACCGTCAAATCCGGCCGACCGAACAATAAAAACTCTCGCGCCACCGTTTCGTCCGGGGACGCCGACCGGAGCGAGTAGGTGCCGGGGAGATCGACGAGTTTGTAGCGGGATCCGCCGTAGCCGAAGCCGCCTTCCGCCCGTGCGATGGTCTTGCCGGGCCAGTTGCCCGTATGTTGGCGCAGGCCGGTCAGGCGATTGAACAACGTGCTTTTGCCGGTGTTGGGATTACCCGCCAAGGCCACGACGTAGTCCCAGCGGGCCACGCTGATCCCGAGGCGCTCGAGTTCTCCTCGAGCCGCCCGGCAGCCGTCACAGGCCGAAGGTGGACACGCATCGCTCATAACGGCTTTCGGGTCGAATCCAGTCGCGAAACCAATACATGGTCGGCTTGCGGGCGACGCAGGGCGATCATCGTGCCCCGCACCCGATAGGCCACCGGGCCATGCAACGGACTTTCCAAGACGCGCTCTATCCTGCTGCCCGGAACAAAGCCCAAATCCAACAGACGCGAGCGCTCCGATCCCGTGCAACTGGGCAGCAGGGTCACCACTTCCCCGGGTTCGTCCGTCTCGAGATCACTCAATCGGATGGCCCCTGCCACCGGTCCCTTTTCCTCCGGGTGGAGGGACCGCACCCTCAGCAGCGGCAAGAGCTCCGGCGGAATCACCAGCGAACGCCCTTCAATAAAAAGCCCCACGCCCCGGTCCTCCCGCATGCTCACGAATCGCAAACCCGCCGTGACGCCCATCGCCACCAACCGGGCAAACAACTCCGCTGGTTCGTCTTCGACATGCGCGATCACCCCCGGTTGGCCCGGTGACCAATCCAACAGCGGCCGGTCCTGCGGCGCCGGGAACCGCCCTTCGCGAGTCGGGATCGGATCGCCGTGCGGATCAAATCGAGGATTTCCCAAACGGTCCGCTAGGGCGTCCACTTCGCTCTGCGTCATGCGGTGCTCCGCCGTATGCGCGACCTCGTGCCAACGCTCCGCCGCCAGTCCGGTTTCCCTGGCTAATTTAGTTTCGGTCAGGCGATGCGCCCGCATCACCCGAATCGCCTCGTCCCGACCACCCTCGGTGAATCCCCACCGGCCACTCGGCTCGGCAATCAACAGCCCCAGCTCCGTCGCCCGCGCCAACTTCGTCGTCGCCGTCTCGCGGCTCACGCCACTCAACCCCACCAATTGGGTTTCGGTCGCCTCGAGTTCCCGATTCTCGCATTCAAGTAACGCCCGCAACAGGTCCTCGATCACCGTGCGCTCCGCCGAAGCGAGATCAGCCAATCGTGGTGGATTTAATTCAGGCATAAGTTTCAGGTTCGTTAAAACCTCAGTTCGTCAAGAGAGTCAGATTATTAGGGTAGTCAAACTTTCTTTTACTAAGGTATATGACAAGGCGGCAAGGTTTTAGCTCTTGAGCGGTCAAAGCGGATCCCAACACACTGCGTTTTTATGTCACAGGGATTCGCCCGATTGGTCTTCATCGTCACGATTACGTTTTTCGCGGCATTTTTCGTCTGGCCTATTTTTCAGATTCTCAAGGGGGGATTCACGGATGCTGACGGCAACGTAACTTTGGCCTACCTCTTCGCGGTGTTGCAGGATCCGATTTACGTGCGGGGATTGGCCAACTCCTTCCTCCTCGCCTGTGCGACCACCACGCTGGCCTTCCTCATTGCCGTGCCGTTGGCTTTCATGGCGGATCGCTTCGATTTTCCGGCCAAGATCGCCTTGGGCTCATTGGTGCTCATCCCGATGATTCTGCCCCCGTTTGTGGGCGCGATCGGGATCAAACAGATTTTTGGCCAATTCGGGGCGGTGAATGCGTTTCTGATCTGGATCGGAATCGCCCCCGCGGGCTGGGCGTTTGACTGGTTCGCGGCCAATCGCTTTTGGGGCATCGCCTGCGTGCAAGCCTTGTCGCTCTACCCGATCGTGTATCTCAATGCCGTCGCCGCCCTCGCCAACGTGGATCCGGCGATGGATGAGGCGGCGCAGAACCTGGGGTGCCGGGGTTTTCGCAAATTCTTCAAAATCACCCTGCCCCTGATCCGGCCCGGGCTGTTTGCCGGCGGCACCATTGTGTTCATCTGGGCCTTCACGGAGCTCGGCGTGCCGTTGATCTTCGACTACCCGCGGGTCACTTCGGTGCAGATTTTTTACGGCCTGAAGGAAATCGGCGGAAACCCTTTTCCCTACACCTTGGTCGCGGTGATGCTCGCTTGCACGGTGACGCTCTACGCGGTGGGCAAGGGGCTTTTTGGCCGGAATGCCCACGCGATGATGGCCAAGGCCACGCACAGTGGCGGCCCCAGCCGGCTTCCGGGCTGGCGGGGCTGGTTGTGCACCGCCGTTTTTGCCGGCGTGACCCTGATCGCCGTGATGCCGCATCTCGGTGTCGTGCTGATTTCCTTTTCCACGGACTGGTATCGCACCGTGCTGCCCAGTGCCCTCACTCTCGACAATTATGAAATCGCGCTCGGCCACCCGCTGACGGTGCCGGCGATCGCCAATTCGCTCAAATTTGCCAGCATTTCCACGGTGATCGATGTCATCCTCGGAATCGCCATCGCTTACGTCGTGGTGCGATCGAAGATCAAGGGTCGGCAAATTTTGGACTTTCTGGCCATGTTGCCCTTGGCCGTGCCGGGACTGGTGCTCGCGTTCGGTTATCTGGCGATGAGCCAGGAGGGCCGCTTCTTTGACTTCATCAACCCGATCGAAAACCCCACCTTCCTGCTGATCATCGCCTACTCCGTGCGGCGGCTCCCGTTCGTGGTGCGCTCAGCGGTCGCCGGCTTCCAGCAGACCAGTGTCACCCTCGAGGAAGCCGCGCAGAATCTCGGCACGCCCCCCCTCAAAGCGACCATCAAAATCACCCTGCCCCTCATCATGGCCAACTTGATCGCCGGCGGTCTGCTGGCCTTCGCGTTCGCCATGCTTGAGGTATCCGATTCATTGATACTCGCGCAAAAACAGGCCTTTTACCCGATCACCAAGGCGATCCTGGAGCTGTTCCAGTTGTTGGGTGACGGCAAGTTCATCGCCAGCGCGCTGGGGGTTTGGGCCATGGTCTTCCTCGGGGTGACGATCGTCGGCATGAGCCTGCTCCTCGGAAAAAAGCTGGGGGCGATCTTCCGCGTGTAACTCTCCGATGGGCTATCTCATCGCCGTCTCGCTGCTGTGGGCCTTCTCCTTCGGCCTGATCAAGAACCAACTCGCGGGGCTCGACGCCTACGGGGTGGCCACCAGCCGCCTGCTGCTGGCCACGCTGGTGTTTTTGCCGTTGCTGCGGCTCCGGTCGGTGAAACCGAAACTCGCGTTCCACTACGGCGTGATCGGAGCCGTTCAATTCGGGGTGATGTATGTGCTCTACATCGCCGCCTTTCACCACCTCCAGGCCCACGAGGTGGCGATGTTCACCATCTTCACGCCGATCTACATCGTGCTGTTGGATGGGCTGCGCCAACGGCGGGTCAACGGGCTCGCTTTGACGGCCGCCGCGCTGGCCGGCATCGGTGCCGCCGTGCTCAAGTGGGAGGGGGGCATAACCGGGGATGACGTCAGGGGGTTTCTGCTGCTGCAGGGGGCTAACTTATGTTTCGCCGCCGGCCAATTGGCCTACCGGCAATTGCGGCACCGCCACCCGAACGGTTCGGATGCGAGCGTCTTTGGCTGGTTGTATTTGGGCGCGACGTTGGCCGCGGCTGGACTGGCCGTCGCCTTGGGGGAACCGGCTTCGTTCCGGCCCAGCCTCACCCAATGGGGAGTGATCGCCTACTTGGGAATTGTTGCCACCGGGGTGGGGTTTTTCGGCTGGAATCTGGGCGCCACCAAAGTCAGCACCCCCACCCTCGCGGTGAGCAACAATCTCCTCATTCCATTGGCGGTTGGGGTGAGCTTGGTGGTGTTCGGTGAATCCGCGCCGCTGGGCAGTTTGCTGGCGAGTCTGGCGATTATGGGAGGGGCTTTGGCGCTCGCCCAACGCTCCGGAAACCCCCGGCCCACGCCAGATCCCTTGAGTGACGTCAGACGCTCCCCGCCGGAGTCTCCGCCCGGGCTGAGCCTGCCTGTCTTCATCGTGACCGCGACCAGAAGCCCCGCACCACGGTCAGGGCCCGACATCCGCCGGATGCTGCTCAAGGACCGTTGGGCCCACCGCCAGAGACGCCTCCAACTTTCGCCTGACGTTGCCTTTTTCGCCCAACCGAGGGCGGCATCATCGGCGGATCCACCCGTGCCAGCGTCTGCCAGGCGGGCATTCCGTCTGGAGCCAACCCGGCGTCCGCGCGGCATCGATCAACGGCCCCGGCGTCGCTTCCGGCCAAAGTCGGCGGAGAGTCGCGTCGGCTTGGGCCAGCCAGATGCGACGGCGCCGCCGCAGGACTGGTTTTCCAACCTTGGTGAGCCACCCCTGCAGCCGACGACGGGGCCGGAGCCACCCCGGCCTGCAGTGTCTCATACCAGAGTTCGCGCACGCCCACGCAACCGGGCTCGCGGGCCAACACTTGCCGGCTCAATTCCTTGACCACCGCCAGATCCTGACGCTGCGCGGCTTCGCGGATCGTAACGGCCAGACGCCGCAGATCCGGGGAGAGGTCACTGACCGCGGTTTCCTGTACCCTCGGGTCTCCCACAAGGCGGTCCCCGTTAGGTCAAATCGGCCAACGCCGCGGTTTTCAGACGCTCATAGGCCGCCGCAACCACGGCTTCCGTGGGGCCCTCCACCAGCAGTCGCAACTTGGATTCCGTGCCGGAATAACGCACCAGCAACCGGCCCGAGTCCCCCAACTCACGCTCCAAATCGGACATCACGCTCGCCAATTGCTGACACGTGTTCAGGGGTGGTTTGCGGGCCACGGGCAAGGCACCCGTTTGCTGCGGGAATTTTTTCAGCACCCGGCGCAACTGACTGAGAGGGGCCCCGCTGTTCAACATCACTTGCAGCACCTTCAGCGCCGCGCCCAGACCATCTCCGGTCGGCGCGATCTCATCGCAAATAATGTGGCCGCTTGATTCACCGCCCAATGACGCCGCCACCTCCCGCATTTTTTCCGCCACATACCGATCGCCGATATCAGTGCGGCGAACCTGGCCTCCCGCCGCTTTGACCACCGCATCGACGCCCAGGTTGCTCTGTTGCGTGATCACCAAGATCCCCTGCCGGAGGGTGCCATCCCGAATCGCCGTCTGCGCGAGAATTGTCAGGATTTCATCGCCGTCGAGAATCCCTCCCTCCTCGTCGCACAGCACGCAGCGGTCGCCGTCACCATCATGAGTGATCCCCACCACCGCCCCCGTGGCCACCACCCGGGCCGCCAGTTGGGCCGGGTGCTCACTGCCCACGTCCGCATTGATATTGTGGCCGTTCGGCGAGGCGCCTATCCTCACCACTTCGGCGCCGAGGCGTTCGAGCAAAACCGGCGTGGTTTGGGTCGTGGCGCCGTTGGCCGCATCGACCACGATTTTCCAACCCGTCAAGCCCGCCGCCGGGAGCACTCCGGCCAGGGCATCGAGGTAATCCGGGATGGCATCTTGCGTCGCATCCGGGGGAGCGGGAAAGGACGCGGGCTGGGCCGGCAGCCGGGCTTCAATGGCCCGCTCCTCCTCGTCATTGAATTTGATCCCCCCGGGGCCAAAAAACTTGATGCCGTTGTCGCGGGCGGGATTGTGACTCGCCGTAATCACCACCCCCAAATCCAGACCCTGCTGGCGAACGGCCCGGGCCACCGCCGGCGTGGGGAGGATCCCGAGGTCCACCACCCGCCATCCCGCGGCCTGAAAACCTCCCGTCAAGGCCCCCAGCAACACCGCCCCGGATTCCCGGGTGTCCCGCCCGATGACCACCGTGCCGGGGGGGCCCCGCCAGCGGGCGGCCGCTTCCGCCAACCGCGCCGCAAAGGCGGGATTGATCACGGCCCCGCCAAATTCACCCCGCACTCCGTCGGTGCCAAAATACCGGCGGTTCATCGGGCAAAAAACGCTCTGGTATCCGAAATCTTGTTACGAACGGAACCATCCAGCAGGGCTTCCCGCGCCAGCGGCAGGCCCGCGGCCACCGCGTCTACCCGGCCGACCGACCACAGGCCGATCGCCGCGTTGAGCAGAATCGTGTCGACCAAACCGGACGGGCCCCGTCCGTTCAGGACGGCTTCGGCAATGGCGAGGTTCTCGGCCACGGTGCCGCCTTTGAGATGATCAAAACCCGTGGGGGTCAGGCCGAAATCGGAGGCCAACCACGGCCCTGCCACGTGCCGCAACCGCCCCACGCCCTTCACTTGGTTGAGGGTGGCGGTGGTGATTTCGTCAATGCCCTGCCCTTCGCCGATGACCCCGTGGGCCACCAAGCCCGCCTTGGTGCCCAATAGATCGAGTACCTCGGCCATCCGCGGCACCCAGGCTTCGGCAAAGACCCCCAGCACCACGTGAGCGGGCTGCCCGGGATTGATCGTCGGCCCCAGAATATTGAAAACCGTGCGTTGACCTTGGGCCGCCAGCGCTTTGCGCACGGGCACGATGTGTTTGAACGTCGGGTGGTAGGCCGGCGCGAAAAAGAAACAATACCCCAACTCCCGGAGCCCCTGCCGTAACGTGGCCGGATCCGCATCGATTTGATAGCCCAGTCCCGCCAACAGATCGGCACTGCCACAAGCGGAGGTGATCCCCCGGTTGCCATGCTTCATGACCTTTACCCCCAGGCTCGCCAGGACGAGCACTACCATGCTGGAAATATTAAAACCTCCCGAGTGGTCCCCTCCCGTGCCGACAATATCAATGGCCTCGGCGGAAAATTCGGAGACTTCGGGGTCAATCGCTCGCTGGCGAAACTCGCGGGCGAAGGCGGCGATCTCGCGGGCGGACTCTCCCTTGGCCGCGAGCGCGACTAGGAAGGCCATTTTCTCTTCGGCGGGGACGGCCTCTGCCGCCAAGGCCTCCGCCGCCCTCGCGATGTCTAGGCCGTCGAGTTCCTGTCGGGCCTGCAGTTTGGTGATGAGATCATTGAGCTCGGGCATGAGGAGAGAACCCCATCGGTAATTTGCATTTGGGCAAAGCCAAAACTGGACAAGATTCCCCCATTGTGAGAGCCAAAAGCGGTGCGCACCTTCACTTTGATCATCGTTTTAGGCCTCGCCCCGGGGCTGCTCCTCGCTGACACCCCACCCGAGCCGACTCCGGCGAATCCGGCCAGTGAGTTATCCAAAACCGATGCGGTGATCCTTGGCGTGGTGGAAGGCATCACGGAATTCCTTCCGGTCTCTTCCACCGGCCATCTGATCATCACCAATCACCTGCTGGGATTGGACACCGAGACGCCGATGTTCGACGCGGCCGGCGAGCCCCTCTGGCTGGAGGCACCTTCGGCCGCGAATCCCGCCGGTATCCCCCTCACCCTCAAGGTCGCCTCCGATACCTATATCGTGGTGATTCAGGTGGGCGCCATTCTGGCCGTCGTCATGGTTTTCTGGTCGGCGGTGGCGTCGATCCTGCGCGGCCTGCGCGGTCAGGATGCCAGCGGACTGCGCCTGCTGCGCAACATTGCGTGCGCGTTTTTCCCGGTCGTAATCGTGGGACTGGCTCTCGATGATTGGATCGACGAACACCTTTTTTCCGTGCCCACCGTGATCGCCTCCCTGATTGTGGGAGCCGGCCTCATGCTGGGTGCCGAAGCTTGGCGGAAACGTCGCGGTCCCGCGCTGGATGCGCCCAAACAACCGGCGGACCTGACTCCGCGGGAGGCCGTGCAGATCGGTCTGATGCAGTGTCTGGCGTTATGGCCCGGGATGAGTCGATCCATGGTCACCATGGTGGGCGGTTACTTCTGCGGACTCGCTCCCGCCCGGGCCGCCGAGTTCGCCTTTTTGGTGGGCGTGCCCGTGCTCGGGGGCGCCGCGGTCTACAAAGCAGCGCAAACCGGTCCGGCCATGCTCGCCGTCTTCGGCTGGAGCGAAATGCTCATCGGCGGTTTAGCGGCCGCGATTTCCGCGGCGGTGGCCGTCCGATTTTTGGTGGCCTGGCTGCAGAAATTTGGGCTCGGAGCCTTCGCCATCTACCGGTTAATCGTCGCCAGCGGGCTGGCGTGGTGGATCTGGGGCTGAGATTCTTTGCCACTGCTCGGTAGCATAAGCGCTTGACGGGGATTCTGCCCCCTCGTTATTCCTCCCCTTTACCAATCAAAAAAGAGCCGTCACCCGACTGCTCCAGAACCTTTAAGCACCGCCCGATATGGCCCAACCGAAACGCAAGCACTCCAAACGACGCAGCGCCATCCGTCGCTCCGCCAACGCATTTAAGGCTCCCGAGGTCTCCATTGATCCGACGGACGGCTCGGCGGTTCGTCCGCACCGCGTCAACCTCAATACCGGTATGTATCGCGGACGCCAGGTGCTCGACGTCAACGTCTGAGCTCCCCGTATCCGCACTCCTGATCCGTCCGGCTCCCGATACGGATGGAAAACAGCTCCGGCGAAACCCGTCGTATCGCGCTTGACGCAATGGGGGGGGACATGGGTCCCGGCGAGATCGTCATCGCGCTTAAACTCGCGCTCAACGGCTTCCCTGATCTGTGCCCAGTCACCATCATCGGTGACGAGGCCATGCTAGATCCCCTGCTCGAGCAGTCGCAGCTCACAAACCATCCCAAGGTTTCGCTGCTGCACGCTCCCGAGGTCATCACCATGGCCGATGAGGTCATGACCGCCATCAAGCGCAAACGGGATTCGTCGATGCTCAAGGCGCTGGAGCTGGTCAAGACCGGCGGTGCCCGCGCCGTAATCAGCACGGGCAACACCAAGATTCTGGTTTCGGCTGGCACCCTGAAATTGCGCACCCTCGCCGGGATCGAACGCCCGGCGCTCGCGCCGGTGATTCCCCGGGACAATGGTCACTTCATTCTGATCGATGCCGGAGCCAACCCCGACGCGCGTCCCATCCACTTGGCGCACAATGCCATTCTGGGCAGCCACTACGCCCGGATGGAACTCGGGATTCAAAAACCCCGCGTGGGCCTCCTGACCATTGGCACCGAAGAGGGCAAAGGCAACGCGCTGATCAATGGCACCCATGAAAGCCTGAAGCAGATGGGCGACCTCGTGCACTATGTCGGCCCCCTAGAGGGTTTTCAGGTGTTTTTTGACCATGTTGATGTGATCGTGTGCGATGGCTTTACGGGCAACATCTGCCTCAAGAGTTGGGAATCGCTTTCAAAATTTTTCCGCAACGAGCTGAAATCGCAGATGCTCGCCACGCCCCTCCGCCGCTTGGGCGGCTTGTTGGCCAAAGGAGCGTTCACCGGCCTGCGCCACCGCATCCAACCCGAACGTTATGGCGGTGCTCCCCTGCTGGGCCTTAACGGCATCGTATTGAAGGCCCACGGGTCGGCTAACCGGTTTGCGCTGATGAATGCGATTGGTGACGCTAGTGAATTTATTCGCGTCGATCGCACCAGTCGGATCGAGGCTGACATCGAGCGAGTTAATCGCATTTTTCGTCCCGAACCGGTTCCCCCGGCGGATGCCTGATTCGCGCCCCGCACCGCTATTCCCACCCCCTAAATGTCCGTCCCCACCTTCGCCCTAATCGGAACCGGTGCCTACGTGCCCGAACGGGTTTTGACCAATGAAGATATGGCCAAAATCGTCGACACCTCCGATGAATGGATTTTCTCGCGCACCGGCATCAAAGAGCGACGGATCGCCGCCCCGCAGGAGCAAACCTCGGACATGGCGACGGCGGCTGCCACCATCGCCCTCCGCGACGCCGGTTTGACCCCCGCTCAAATCGACCTGTGCATCGTGGCTACCCTGACGCCTGATCTGCTCATGCCCTCGACCGCCTGCATCGTGCAGGCCAAACTGGGCTTGCCCCACCACACCGCTTGTTTCGATGTCTCCGCCGCCTGCTCCGGCTTCATCTACGCGCTGGAAACCGCTTGGGCGATGTTGCAGTCGGGCCGCTACCGCCACGCCTTGGTCATCGGGGCCGAGAAGCTCTCCACGGTAATGGATTGGACCGATCGCACCACCTGCGTGCTGTTTGGCGATGCGGCCGGGGCTGTGGTCATCGGCCCCACCCCGGCGGGGTCCACCGCCAGCATTGTCGGCACCAAGCTCTACTCGGAGGGAGAAAATACCGAACTGCTATGGATTCCGGGCGGGGGCAGCGCGCATCCCCACCTCGGTCCCGGCGTTCCCCCGCGGTTCATGCAGATGAAAGGCCGGGAGGTCTATAAGTTCGCCGTCCGGGAAATGGAGGACGCCGTCCGGGATATTTTGGAACAATGTAACGTCGATGCCGACGAAGTGGATTGCGTCGTTCCTCACCAAGCCAATCTGCGCATCATCGATTCCATCGCCAAATTTCTTCAACTTCCTCCGGAACGTTTTTTTGTGAACCTAGAACGCTACGGCAACACCTCCGCCGCCTCAATTCCACTGGCCATCGACGAAGCTCGCCGGGGGGGGCGGATTCAAAATGGCAGTCTTTCTTTGCTCGTGGCCTTTGGGGCGGGCTTGACCTACGGAAGCGCCTTGGTTCGCTGGTAACCCTTCATGTTCAATTTCTCCATGCGATCCTTCCGCGTCCTACTCTTTGCTCTGCTGGGTTTCAGCATGGGAGGAAATCTCTCCGCTGCACTGCGTTGGACCGCCGAATCCGGCTGGACCGTGGAAGGTGGCGCTCTCGCTGGTCTCGCCGGCCAAGATGTGCAACGCGCCACGGAGTTGATGAACAATGCCCGGGCCGCCGAAGAGCGGGGCCGCAAGGGGTCCGCGCTCAGCGGCTACAAGAAAGTGGCCAAACGCTTCCCCAACTCCGTCTTCGCCCCCGAAGCCCTTTACCGCCAAGGACAGATTTTTCTGAGCCGCCGCCAATATTACAAGGCGTTTACCTCATTTCAGAACGTCATGAGCCTCTATCCCAACAATGAGCGCTTTGGCGAAGTGCTCGCGACCCAGTTTCGACTGGCCGAGGATCTGATGAACGGGGCCCGCAACCACCACTGGGGCTGGTTGCCCTCCTTCCGCAGCCGGGAACGCTCGATCACCTACTTTGAATGGGTCGTGGCCAATGCGCCTTACAGTGATTACGCGCCGCTCGCGTTGATGAACATCGCGCGGACCCATCAACGGCTCAACAACACGCCCTACGCGATCGATGCTCTGGACCGCCTGATCAACAACTACTCCCAGAGTCTGCTCGCCCCGGATGCCTACCTCGCCCTGGCGCAAACGCACGCCTCGCTGGTCGATGGCCCCGCCTATGACCAGCAATCCACCCGCGAAGCCATCACCTACTTCGAGGACTTCATGATTCTCTTCCCCGATGACCCGGGCCTCAGCGAAGCCCAGCACGGTCTCGACCAGATGCGCACGGTGTTTGCCGAGAGTAAAATGATCCTCGCGGACTACCAACTGCGGTATAACCAGAATTATCAGGGTGCCCGGGTGTTCTACAACGAAGCCATCACGGGCTTCCCCGACTCCGAAGTGGCGGAACGGGCCCGAGGGCAACTCGAAGTGATCGAGCAAAGAATGGACGCCTTGGGACTGACCTTTGACGAAGACGGCAAAATCGCCCTGGCCGAGGACGCACCCGAGAGGCCAAAAAAGCAGAAGAAATTCCTCGGAATCTTCTGATCATTTTTTGCCGTCGCTGAGGCTGTCATGTTTGGAATGCCCCGCTCCCGCGCATTCCTCCGATTGAGCCTGTTGGCCATCGGTTGGCTGTTCGCCGGCTGTGCCCACTACCAGCTCGGCACCGGCGCCGAGACCGTCCCCTTCCGCACGCTCTACATCGCACCGGTGCACAACACCGCCGCCCTGCCGCAGGCGGTGGCCACCTTCACCCGCGAGCTGCGCAATGCCTTCGCCAACGACGGCCGCGTGAAACTGGCCTCCTCGCCGCAATCCGCCGACGCGGTGCTCACGGTGGATTTGGCCCGCTTTGACCGGACCTTCACCTCGGTCCAGCCCAACGATACCGCCCTGGCCCGCAAATTTGATCTCAACATCACCGCCCGTTGCACGCTGGCGGATCGACGTAACGGCCGGGATTTTTTTTCCAACCGGGAAATCCGGGTGACGCGGCAAATCTTTGTGGATGGCGGACAAAACGTCGCTGAATACCAGGTGCAGCCCCATTTGGCGGCCCAACTCGCCGATCGCGTGATCCACACCGTGCTCGACGTTTGGTAGCGCAAGCGCTCGACTGGTCGGCGTGACCCTCGTTCCCCTTCTCGCCCCCTCCCTGCTGGCCGGTGACCACGCCGCGCTTGGTGACAGCGCGGCGGCCGTGACCGCCCATGGCTTGGAGTGGCTTCATGTCGACATCATGGACGGCCATTTCGTCCCCAACCTCACCTTTGGTCCGGAAGTTGTTGCCGCGTTGCGCCGTCGGCCCGAGCTCGCCAGCACCTTCTTCGACACCCACCTGATGCTGGATGAGCCTCAGCACCACGTGGAGGCCTTCGCCCAAGCCGGTTCCAACCTGATCAGCATCCATATCGAACCTGACTACGATCACCGCGCCACCCTTGCCCGGATCCGCAAACTCGGCTGCCAAAACGGCATCGTGCTCAATCCCGCCACGCCGGCCGATCGCGTCAGGGACCTGCTACCGGCGGTGGACCTCGTGCTGGTGATGACGGTGCAACCCGGATTCGGCGGTCAAAGTTTCCGGACGGACATGATGCCCAAGATCGAACAGCTGGCGGCCTGGCGCCAGGAGCTCAACCTCAGCTTTCGGCTCGAAGTGGATGGCGGCGTCGACCTTAAAACCGGCCCCCTCTGCCGCGCCGCCGGTGCCGATACCTTTGTGGCGGGCACCGCGTTCTTTACCGCCCCCGACCGGGCCGCCTTCGCCGCGACGGTAGCGCGGTGGTAGCGCATCCGCGGTCAGCACCGCGAGGCAGGGTTTCGACGCCGTAGCCCCTCAGACCAGGTGGCAGTCAGCCCACCCTCAAAAGCTGGGATCGGTCACGCCCCGTTGACCGGGACGCCGTTACCCCCATACTTGTCCCGTGAAACGCACGGTCAGTCCGGAGTTGTTGGACTCCCTTCCCGCCGAGTCCATCGCCGCCCAGCGAAGCCGTCGGGACCTGCGCTGGTTCAATCGGCTGCTGGGGAACGACCGGTGGTGGGACCGGGTGCTCCCCCCCCATCTATCCACCGGTCCCGGTATCGAACTTGGCGCCGGCGAGGGCCATTTGGCTCGACGACACGGCCTCCATGGACTGGACCTCCAACCCGCACCCGATGCTTGGCCCACCCCATCGCTTTGGCACCAGCAGGACATTTCGCAGTTTGATCGCTGGTCCGACTATCCCCTCATCGTGTCCAATCTGTTTTTGCACCACCTGAGCGATGCGCAACTCAGTCAGCTGGGACGCGTCTGGAGTGATACAGCCCAAACCCTCGTGGTCAGTGAGCCCTGGCGAGCGCGGAGATTTCGCACGGGATTTGACGCCCTTTGTGCCCTGATTCGCGCCCACGCCGTGAGCCGGCACGACGGACGCGTCAGTGTTGCGGCCGGGTTTCGGGGGGACGAGCTGCCCCAATTGCTGGGGCTCGATTCTGCGGAATGGCGATGGGGAATTTCTCACTCCCTGCTGGGAATGTATCGCATGATCGCCCGGCGGAGGACCCCGCGATGATCGCTGGGGCCGGCGTTCGAACCGTCGAGATTGTCGGTGGCGGCTTGGCGGGGCTGGGCTTGGCCCTTGGGCTCCGCCGGGTCGGCGTTCCCGTGGTTTTGCACGAAGCGGGCACCTACCCCCGCCACCGGGTGTGCGGTGAATTTATCACGTCGCTCGATCAAGCGACGATCACGACTCTGGGGTTGGGACCGTTGCTCGCACCGGCGCGGCAAGCGCGTTCGGTGACCTGGTTCAAGGACGGTCACCGCCAGCTCCAGCATCGCTTGCCGGAACCGGCGATCTGTCTGAGTCGCTTCGGACTGGATGATCGCATGGCCCGGGCCTTCGTTGAATCGGGGGGCGAATTGCACACCCGCCACCGGGCAGACCAGACCGGGGCGGAGGGGCGCGTGCTCGCGGCGGGCCGTCGTCGCCAAACCTCCTCGGAGTGGATCGGAATCAAAGCCCACTTTCTTTACCTGAATTTGCAGGACGCCCTGGAACTTCATCTCGGCGATCAGGCCTATGTCGGGCTGACCCAAATCGAGGACGAGCGGGTCAACGTTTGTGGGCTCTTCCGCCGTCTCCCGCGCTCAGCTGGCCCGGTCGACAAATCGTCGATCCTCTTTGACCAACTCCGCGGCGCCGGATTGGGGGAACTGGCTGATCGGCTCGGCGCCGCGACCCTCGATGCCTCCTCCCAATGCACCGTCGCCGGCCTCGATTACCGGGCGCAGTTCCAGCCCGACGGGGCAGTTCATTTGGGTGACCAGTTTGGCCTCATTCCCCCCTTCACCGGCAACGGTATGACGGTGGCCCTGCAAAGTGCCCGCATCGCGGTCGAACCCTTGCGCCAGTGGACCCGGGGCGACGTCGATTGGGCGACGACAGCGGACACCATTCATCGCGCCATGCAGCGGGAGCTGTCCCCTCGGATTGGCCGGGCCCGGCGCCTGCACCCCTGGCTCCTCTCGCCCCGGCGGCAAAACCTGTTGGTGAAAGCAGCGGCGAGCCACCTGATCCCCACCCGAATGCTCTACCACCTCCTCCATTAGGACCTCATGTATCTCCAAGCCTTGGCCACGGCCACCCCGCAACGCTCCTTGTCCCAACGGGAGTGTTGGGAAATCGCCCAACGCTCACCCGCCGTCCGCGAGGGACTCACCCGTCGCAGTCAGCTCATCTTGCGCACCATATTGCGCGGCGACTCCGGCATCGAGCAACGTCAGTTCGGCGTGCGCGACATCGAACGCATCTTTGATCTGGAGGCAGACGACCTGAACGCCGAGTTCGGGCACACCGCGCCCGCGCTGGCAGTCTCCGCGCTCGAGCAGGCCTTGGCGCAAGCGAACCTAACCCCGACCGATCTTGACGGACTCGTGATCTGCACCTGCACGGGGTATCTTTGCCCCGGTGTGACCAGCTACGTGGCGGAGCAATTGGGGGTGCGGTCAAACGCGTTTTTACAGGATTTGGTGGGGCTCGGTTGCGGGGCGGCGATCCCGGCCTTGCGCGCGGTGGATCACATGCTGGCCCGCTCCCCGACCGCCAAGGTCGCGTGCATCGCCGTCGAGGCCTGTTCGGCGGCGTTCTACCTCGATGACGATCCCGGGGTCATCATCAGCGCCTGCCTGTTTGGCGACGGGGCGGCCGCCACCCTGTGGCGCGGTCAACCCCATGGGCTCGGACTGCGCTGCCACGGCTTCGATACCCTCCATGATCCGGCGAATCGCGATCGAATTCGCTTCGAACACCGCCACGGCAAATTGCGCAACCTGCTGGACTCATCGGTGCCGGACTTGGCCGCGGATGCCGTGGTCCGGTTGTTGGCCAACGCTAAAGCCCAACCGAATATGCCCCCCATTTCCCGCCTCATCGCCCACTCCGGCGGCAAGGATGTGATCGACGCTATCGAGGCCAAATTACCCGACTATCCGCTGACCGCCACCCGGGAGATCCTTCGCCGCCACGGCAACATGAGCAGTCCGTCGGTGCTATTTGCGCTGGCCGAGGCGCTGCAGAGCGGTGGCCCCTCCGCCGCGGAAGACTGGTGGCTGGTCGCGTTTGGCGCGGGATTCAGTGCCCACAGTTGCCGGCTCAGTCAGGCCTAGCGCCGGCAAGCGAATCCCGGCATCAAACAAGTGGGCATGAAGCGCGGGGGACGGTCGGGCGCGGCTCGCCGGAAACCTCAGGTGGCACAGTTCCACTTGAAGATCATGGTCGTGAGCGGCGGCAGCGTGAAGACGCCACTTTGCGACATGCCATCGCACTCCACATCTTCCGTGAAAACCGCTCCGCCATTGCCCAAGCCGGATCCGCCGTAGAATTCACTATTGGAATTGATCACCTCTTCCCAGCGCCCGGCTCGTGGCAGACCAATGCGGTAGTTTTCCCGCGCCAGCGGCGTAAAGTGGCCCACCACAAAAAACAGGGTTTGCTCGGCCTCGTCCTGGCGGAGGAAGGAAATCACGCTGGCTTCCGTATCATGGGCGGCAATCCACCTGAATCCTTGGGGGGAAAGGTCCGTGCAGCCCAGCACTGGCTCGCGGCAGTAGAGGTGGTTGAGGTCCCGCACCAGCAACCGCACGCCCTCGTGATCGATGTATTGGCAGAGGTGCCAGTCGAGACTGCCCGCATATTTCCACTCATGCGACTGGGCGAACTCGCATCCCATGAAGAGGCACTTCTTCCCCGGCCACGCCCACATGTGGGTGTAGAGCGCGCGCAGGTTGGCGGCCTTTTCCGGGATGTGCCAGGCGCCCATTTTGTAGAGCATCGAACCTTTGCCGTGGACCACTTCATCATGGGAAAACACCGTCACGAAGCTCTCCGACCATTGATACAACGCGCCGAAAGTCAGGTCGTTGTGGTGCCACTTGCGGTGCACGGGCTCTTTCTGGAAATAGCGCAACGTGTCGTGCATCCAGCCCATGTTCCACTTGAAGTCGAAGCCGATGCCGCCTTCGTCCACCGGTTTGCTGATGCCGGCAAAAGCGGTCGACTCCTCGGCGATCATCAGCACCCCCGGGTAATAATCGTGCACCAGGCGGTTGGTTTCCCGGAGAAAATCAATGGCCTCGAGGTTCTCGCGGCCGCCGTATTTGTTGGGGATCCACTCTCCCTCTTCCCGGGAATAATCGAGGTAGAGCATGGAGGCCACGGCGTCCACCCGCAGGCCGTCAATGTGATACCGGTCGAGCCAGGCCAAGGCGTTGGCCACCAAAAAACCGCGAACTTCATTGCGGCCAAAATTAAAAATCAGCGTGCCCCAATCCATGTGCGCGCCCTGCCGCGGATCGGCATGCTCATACAGGTGGGTGCCATCAAATTCGGCCAGAGCGAAGCGGTCCCGCGGAAAGTGGGCAGGCACCCAGTCGAGGAGGATGCCGATGCCGCGCTGGTGGAGATGATCGACGAAGAAGGCAAAGTCATCCGGATTACCAAAGCGGTGCGTGGGGGCGTAAAAACCGGTGACCTGATACCCCCAGGATCCCTCGAAGGGGTGTTCCGCGAGCGGCATCACCTCGATGTGGGTGAAGCCCATTTCCTCGGCATAATCCGCCAGCATGGGCGCGAGTTCGCGGTAGTTGAACGGGCGGGCGGCATCCTCCATCTTCCGCTTCCACGAGCCCAGGTGAACTTCGTAAATGGAGATCGGCCGGTCGATGTCGCCCGCGCGTTCCGTGCGCCGCTGCATCCACGTTTCGTCCTTCCATTGGTGCTTGCGCGTGTTGTGCACGATCGAGGCATTGCCAGGGGGGGCCTCGAAATAGGTGCCGTAGGGATCCGTTTTGACGTGCAGGTTGTCGCGCTGATCGAGGATCTCGAATTTGTAGAGCTCGCCCTCGCCCAAGCCCGGCACGAACAGTTCCCACACTCCGGATGCCCCCAGCGAACGCATGGGGAAATATCGGCCATCCCAATGGTTGAAATTGCCGACCAACGAAACGCGTTTGGCACTCGGCGCCCACACGGCAAACGACACGCCCGGCACACCATCAATTTCCCGAAGGTGGGCCCCCAGCTTTTTGTAGATTCGGTGTTCGTTGCCCTCCCCAAACAAATAAAGGTCCTCTTCGCTCAGCGTCGGCAGGAACCGATAGGGGTCATGATACTGCCGCTTTTCGCCGGAGGCGTAGGTCACCCGGAGCTGGTAGGCAAAAACCGTGCGCCGCCGGGGGATCACCGTTTCGAACAAGCCGCTGGGATCGACCAGGGTCATGGGGAAGTTTTTGCCGTTTTTAAGTTCAATCACCTCGGCCTCGAGGGCCCCCTCCACCAACGCCCGCACCACCAGTCCGGATTTACCCTGGTGCGTGCAGCGGTGCATGCCCAATACGGCATGGGGTTCGGCCTCGCGGGCATGAGTCAGGGCTTCGATTTGCTTGGAGGTAATGATCACGGCGATACGTTAACAAACCTGAGATTGGTGGCGCTCTCCCGCCGCGTCGAGCCATCAGGCCGTTCCTTTTTCGACGCCCCCAGGGGAATTGCCCCGCGGGCTCGAACCCGGCTTGCCTCCCACTGGGCCGAACCGTTTGCTCCGCATGTTGATCAGACGTGGCATACTCCGTTTTCGAATTTTGGCGATCGTGAGCCTCATGCTGGGCGCGTCGCGGCTTTTGCCGGCGCAGGCCCCCGCCGAGGCGGTCGGCGCCCCCGTCATTACGGCCGACGAGCTGGACATCGATCTGGCGTCGCAAACCGCCGTCTACCGAGGCAACGCCCGGGCGGTGATGGGCGACGTCATCTTTCTGGCCCACGAAATTCGCTGGCACCGACCCTCGCAAACCGCCACCGCCACCGGCAAAACCGTGCTGCAACGGGGGGAACTACGCCTGATCGCGGAGGCGCTGACCTACGAGCGGGCCTCCGGCCGGTATCAGGTGCGGGACGTGCGACTCGGGCGCGAGCCCTTTTACTTCAGCGGGGCGAGGTTGGACGGCGACGCGGACCGAATTCGGTTTTCTGATGCGACCCTTTCCTTCGGGGAACCCGGCACCTGGGCCCCCACGTTGCGAGCCCGCTCCCTCACCTATGATCCCGCCACCGAGCGTATTCGCTCCGTGGGCGGTCGGGTGGGTATCGGCGATCTGACCTGGCTGCCCTTGCCGGGGGTGTCGTTGCCCTTGCACGGGCCGGAACTGTTGGAAATCACGCTCGACGGCGGCGCTTCGAGCCGACTGGGCCTCTTCGGGCGCATCGGCGCCACCGTCCCCATCGGGGAGGTGTGGCGAGCCGGGGCCGATGTGGGGATCTTCACCAATCGGGGGATTATGGTCGGCCCCGCTTTCGGCTATGATCGCATCGCCGCCGATGGGACCACCCTGCATGGCCGCTTCACCAGCGGCTACCTCCACGATTGGGGAAACCGCGGCGACTTGGGCACCGATGTGCTGGGGCGCCCCATCGCCCCCGACCGGGGGCTGATCCACTGGGTGCATCAACAAACCCTGTCCGATGCCCTGAGTTTGAACGCGGAGCTGCACTACTGGAGCGACTCCGCCGTGCTCCGGGATTTTCGCCCGCGGGACTTTTTCCCCCTGCAGGTTCCCGATACCTTTGCCGAACTCAACTACCATGCGGGCAACATCGTCGCGGGCGTGTTCAGTCGGGCCCAGCTGCATGATTTTCACGTCGTGCGGGAGCGGCTGCCCGAACTGACTTGGGAGCTGCTTCCCTCCCCCTGGTTTGGCGGACTACAGCAACAGGCGCAGGCTTCCTTCGTCGCCCTCCGGGACGATCCTCCCGGTGCCGCCCCGGAAACCACTTCCTCTCGACTGGATGGCTACTACGGCCTGTCGCGACCGTGGAGCCCGAACACCTGGTTCTCGTTTAACCCACTCGTGGCGGGGCGGATCACCCACTACCCCGATGCCCGCGGCGGCAAATCAGACTACACCCGCACGCTGGGCGAGATCGGCTTTGATGCCTCCCTGCGGTATGCCGGGACCTTTGCCTACCAGAACGAGCGCTGGGGGATCGACGGACTGCGGCATCTCATCACCCCCGGCATCTCCTACCGCTATATCACCGAGGCGGACAAAGGGGCGGCCTTTATCCCGCCAATCGATCGTCGGGTCTTTGCCACCTATCTGGAACCCCTGAACCTGGGGTCACGCCGGCAGATCGACGATCTCACCGCCACCAACACCCTCCGCATCGCCATCGACCAACGCCTGCAAACCCGCGATGCCACCTACGGATCACGGGACCTGGCTCAATTGCAGGTGGCCATCGACTCCCGCTTCGATCCACCACCGGGAGCACGCACCCTGTCCGCGCTGCACACCGAACTCCGCTTGAGCCCCGCGCCGTTTTTGGATCTCGAACTCTACCACCGCGCCACCCCGGGATCCTGGAACACGCCGGAGCTCAATGCCGCGATCACCCTGCACAACGCCGACCTCTGGCAGTTTCAAATCGCGACCCACTATCTCGAAGCCGATATTCAGGAATTCATCGGCCGCTACGCCTACCGCTTCAACGAAGTCTGGCAGGGCTACACCCGGCTGCACTTTGACTCCCGTCGTCAACGCTTCGTCGAACAAACCTATGGCCTGCGGCAAACCATCGCCAACCGGTGGGTCATCGGCTACGAGGTTTCGTTCCTGGAAGGCCAGCAACGGGAAAGCAACTTCGGCTTCGCCCTGCGCTTCGATGTGGTGAACTTCTGAATCCGACCACCCATGAGTCGCGTCGAAAATCAACGCCGTCTGTTTCTGGAACTGGTGGAAGTGCTGCGGCCGCACTGGCGGCGTGACCCCGGTCAACCGCAGCGGCTGGCCGACTGGTTGGCCCGCCATCGCGCGGGCAGCCGGGACCGGCGCCTCTACCGCGAACTCACCTACACCCTGTGGCGGATCCTGCCCTGGGTGGAGGATGCAGACGCGGAGACGCTGATCGCGCGGGTCGCCCACCACGCCCACCGCACCCCGGCGACCCAAGACTTCATTGCTCGCTACGCCACCGCGAGTGCCGCCACCCCGCCGCCCGCCACCGCCCTGTGGCCCGAATGGATCGGAGCCGAGTTTCCCGCGGGGGACGATATCAGAGACTGTCTGCTGTCACGGGCCCCGCTCTGGATTCGACAGCAGTCCGAGGATGACGCGGCGGTGCGCCGGGACTTCCCGGCGGCGGAGAAATCGGCCTACCTGCCGCAGGCGTGGCGACTCCCGATGGACACCAACGTGGTCGGCGCCGCCAGCTACCGATCAGGTCTGGTGGAGATTCAAGATATCGGCTCCCAGGCTTTGTTGCACGCTTTGCCCCACCTTCCCGCCGGGAGGTGGTTGGATGCGTGTGCCGGAGCCGGCGGCAAAACCCTCCAACTCGCCCAAATGCTCGCGGGACAGCCCGCCACCACCATCACCGCCCACGACATTCGGCCCCGAGCCCTGCAGGAGTTGGAACTGCGGCGGCGACGGGCGGGACAGGAGACCATTACGATCCGCTCCCACCCCGAAGGGCTCTACGATGCCGTGCTGGTGGATGCGCCCTGCACGGGCAGTGGCACCTGGCGCCGAGCCCCCCACCTCAAGTGGACCACCACGCCTGACTCCGTCCGTCGGGCCGCCGAAAAGCAAGGCGCACTGTTGGCCCATTTCGCGTCTTTCGTTAAATCCGGGGGCGACTTGATCTACCTGACCTGTTCGCTGTGTGCCTCCGAGAACCATGGGGTGGTCGCCGACTTCCGGACCCTTCATCCGGAGTTTGCGCCCCAGCCCTTGCGGCATCCTCGAACCGGGGAAAATCTGGCCGCTGGCGAACTCACCCTGCTCCCCACCGACCTTGATTCTGACGGGTATTACGTCGCCCGAATGCGACGAAACTAGCATCATCGACTGGGGCTTCCCGGTTTTTTGTTGCGGCCCGTCGCGCGAACTCAAGCCTGCCGCAACCTGTGGTTCCCGACTCTGATCTCCGTATAAAATTGCCCGTCTTCGAGGGGCCGCTCGATCTCCTGCTTTTCCTCATCCGGAAAAACGAGCTCGATATCTACGATATTCCGATCGAATCGGTCACCCGGCAATACATCGAGATTCTACACTCGATGCGGGAGTTGAACCTCGATGTGGCCGGCGAGTTTTTTGTGATGGCGGCCACGTTGATGGAAATCAAAAGCCGGATGTTGCTCCCCCGCGGCGAAGCCGCGATCGACATGGGGGACGACGACGGAGACGGGATCGATCCCCGGTGGGAGCTCGTGCACCAGCTGCTGCAATACAAGAAATTCAAAGAGGCGTCCCTCGAACTCGACCGCATGGCGGCATTTCAACAGGGTCTGCTCAGCCGCCACGTCTCCCGGCTCACGGTGCCGGCCAGCGAGCGACCACTCGACCCCTTGGATCGGGTGGAACTGTGGAATGCCTTCAACCTCGTGCTCCGCCGGCTGGCGGAAAAGATGGTGGTTGGCGAAATCAGGGACGAGCAGGTGACCGTCGCGGATCAAATGGAATGGCTGATGGCACGCATCACCACCGAACCGCGATTTGTGTTCTCCGCCCTGTTCACCGGACCGATTACCGTGCGCCTGCTGGTCGCCACTTTTCTCGCGGTCCTGGAACTGGTCCGCATGGGTCGGCTGGCCGTAAAACAGGATGAAGCATTCTCCGATATCATTTGTGAAGCGTCGGAGAATCACCAAATCCCCCTTGAATCTCCTTCTGATCCCGACACCGTAACCGTGTGAGCCCTTCTGACCAAAACTCGTCCCCTGCTCCCTCTTCACCGCGCTCAGCCGGGCTGGTCGGCGTGGGTTTGGATAATGACGACGGCCATAAACGCATCACCACGGGTGAAAAATTTGCCTTGGTCGGGGGCTCGCAGGAGACCCACGAACGCATGACCGAAACCGTCGTCAAAACGTTCGAAGAACTCAAGAAACGCGACAAGTATTTGGAGTCCGTGGACCGACGGGAGCTCGCCGAGATCCTGCATAAGTCCACTCCGCAATAACCCGGCCATACCCATCGCCTTGCAGCTCCGTTCCGGCCAAAAGATTCCTGAGACCGCTAAATTCGTTTCACCCATGCCTGCCTTGGAGGATGAAATTGGGCCGCAATTCGTGCCCATTTGGCAAACGGCGCTCGCCGCGCTTGCCGCCTTGGGCTCGATCGCTTTCGCTCTTCTCCTTTATCAAAAACTCTGATTTCCAACTTATATGTCAGCAAACATCGCGAACCTAGATTCCTCCTCCTTCTCGACCACCATCAGCGGCGAGCGTCCCGTGCTCGTGGACTTCTGGGCCCCTTGGTGTGGACCCTGCAAGGCCATCGCGCCGATCCTGGAAGAGATCGCCACGGAGCTGGACGGCAAATTGTCCGTCGGCAAAGTGAATGTGGATGAAAACGAAGCAATCTCCGCGGAGTATGGCGTGCGCGCCATCCCCACGCTGCTCCTCTTCAAGGAAGGCAGCGTCGTCGAACAAATCGTGGGCATGACCTCCAAGGATGCCCTCCTCGATAAGCTCAACGCTCACGTCTGAGCTCTTTTCCCCTCCCCCTTTTAGCCGAAACGCGTCCCCGATGGGACGCGTTTTTTTTAGGCGCTCCAGATCAGCCCCGCCGCCATCAATCCCGCCACGACCGCCAGATGCCGCCCCGTCCCCGACAGCAGATTAATGAGCTCGGCCGGGGTGGTGGCTCTTCGTAAACACCTTCCTTGGCGCCCCCCTTCCCCGCCGACGACCAACAGCAGGACGCTCGCGGAAACCAGATTCAAATACCCCACCCATCCGAGCCAGATCACCACCGCGGCCATGACCAGGTGGGCGATGGCAAACTGGGTTTGCGCAAAGCCGCGCCCCCACCGCACCACCAAGGTGCGCTTCCCGGCCTTCCGGTCGGTTTCGACATCCCGGTAGTTGTTCACCACGAGAATATTTGCTGCCAGCGCACCTACCCCAACGCCCAGCGCCCAGCTGGCGCCCGACAGGCTCCCCACCTGCACGAAATAAGTGGCCCCCACCGCCACGACACCAAAAAAGATGAACACAAACACGTCCCCCCATCCGTGGTAGGCCAAGGGATAGGGGCCGCCGGTGTAGATTACCCCGCAGAGGATCGAGGTCAGCCCGACGACCACGAGTGGCCATCCCCCGAAGGGTAACAAACTGAGCCCCACCGCCAAAGCGGCCCCAAAGACGCCGAGCATCGCCCTTTTCATTTTGACCGGAGCGATGAGACCCGCCGCGACCGCTCGCCGGGGGCCTACCCGTTCAGCCGTGTCGGCGCCTTTCTTGAAATCATAATAGTCATTCGCGTAGTTGGTTCCGATCTGGATCAACAACGCGAACGCCAGACAGGTCACCGCCGGGATCGGCTGAAAATGCCCGTCCCTTTGAGCCAGCGCACTCGCGACCAAGACGGGAGCCAGGGCGGCCGGCAGGGTCCGCGGCCGCGCCGCTTCCCACCACAACGCCACCGCACGGGAGGGCCTCATCGCGAAGCGATCTTGTTTTTCTTCCGGAAAGGCACCAGGCGACGGCGCGTCAGAATCGCCACCAGGGGCGGCGTGATCGCCAGACCCGCCATCACGGCCGCCGGCTTGATTCCACTACCCAAAAACACGGCTACAATCGCGATGCCTCCCGCGTAAACCGCCAGAAACATGGCAGGATTCGGCAACACCAGATTGAGGGTCCAGATGGCGACAAATCCGATCAACGCCACCTTCCACCCCACCACCGCAAACGCCAGTCCCAGCACAAAAAACACCGGCGGAAAGAGCACCAGGCGCCCCTCCACCCGCAGCATCTGCAACACCACCGCGCTGAAAAAAATGACCGCTTCGGTTAAAAAAACGATCTGGTTGATCGAAGCCCCCGGCACGGAAACTCCGGCGGTCAATAACCCCGGAACCGTGGCCACCACCGCCAAGCCTCCCGCCAGCCCCCGCCCAAAATCGATCCAGTTCCTCCCCCGACGAAACTCCTCTTCAATCCAAAGGCTGTGATCACTCGGCATGCGATCCTTGACGGTTCCCCCGGTGACTTTGGTTTTTTTCCTCGTCTTGGTGGGTTTCCCCAACCGCAGCAGGCTGCGCGGACTCCACAGGAGCACCAATCCAATGGCGAGTAAGACGATTTCACGGAGCATAAGCAGAATTGAGAACCGAGTATTGCATGCCCCCGACTCCGGACTGTCAAAGAATGAACCGGCCCTGAGTCAAAATCATTTCAGCCGAATCACTCCGGTTTGAGTCCGTCGGACAACTCCCGGATTCGCTGTTCCACCACCGCTCTCATCGCCCGCGGGTCCCCTCGGGACAGGCGCGGGAGTTCCTGCTGCAGAAGATCCCGCGCCGCGGCCTCGCGACCGAGATGGATCAGCATCTCCGCCCGAATCCGGACGACATAATACGGCACCTCAGCGCACTCCTGCGCCGCCGCCAACGCCCGCTCGGCCCGGGCCGCATCACGGGCAATGCTCCACCACATCACGGCCTGTTCAATCGGCAGGGCGGCTTCCCCGGGATGCCGGTGGCGCGCCCGGTCCAACCACGCGATGCCTCGGAGCAACTGCTCCCGTTGCACCGCCTCACCATCCCTCCCTTCCGCTTCGGTCCGCCGCCAAGCCGCCACATCGTAGGTGATCATCCGGGCTCCCTCCAGCCAGTAGGTCAGGGTGTTGGGATCAAGTCGCACCGTCCACTCCAGGCCCCGGATCATGGCTTCCTCGTCCCGGCGACGCCAATCCCGGTAGACCCCCACCCACCCAAATGCCGCGCTCAACTCCCTCAGCCCCACTAGACCGGAATCGAATCCCTCCCGGCTCGGCATCCGCCCGGGCTCAGCGGGCGACCCCACTGGCGACCAGCGCAGCGGCTGGCTGATCCACCCCGCCAGAATCAGCATGAGGCAGCCCAGCCCCCACTCGCGAAGAAATGGCCCCCTAGAATTCACGACGTCCCATCCCCCGTGCCGCCAGCCACCCCAACACCAAGAGGTAAACCGACGCATGGGCGAACGCGCGCGCGGCGTCGCCCCACTCATGAACTCCGGTGCTCCAGCCGAGTTCGGCCCACCACGCGAAATCCGGAGCAAGCATCGCGAACCAAGCCGCCCCGCCTCCCACTTCCACCGCCAACGGTCGCAAAAACCCCAATAGCACGACGCCAACCATGGCCCCCGCCAAAAAAGCGGGCTCCTGACTGAAACTCCCCACCCACTGCCCGACCATCGCGACCATCAGGGCGATAACCAACAGCATCGCCAGCCCCTGCAGGATCCCCCGGGCACCACCAAGACCGCCTGCACCCAAAACCAACTGCAGGAACTGGGACCCGGTTGCATAGATCCCCACCACTGCCACCACGGTGAGCACCTGTCCCACTACAATGGATACCGGCCACCCTCCCCGAGCCAGGGCCACCGGGACCAAACCACTGCGCTCCACGCTTAGTAGCACCTGCAGGCTCAGCGCCACGGCCACCGTCACGGTGATCACCACCTGCAACATCCAGCCGATCCGATGCAAGAACACCTCCCCGGCTCCGCCAAAATCAAAGGCGGCGAAAAAGGGCCCGCTCCCGCTCGCCAAAATCGCGACCCCCACCAGCCCAATCGAGGACGGGCGACGCAGGACGCCCCGCCCGCACAACTTGAACCACTCCCCGGACTCGACCACCAGTCGCCTCATGCCGACCTCCCGGTTTGCAGGGCCTCCCGATACACATCCTCCAACCCCCGCGGCGGAGGAGAGACCGTCCCCCCCACCAAATCCGTCACTTTCCCGCGCGCCAAAACCCGACCGCGATCAAGCAAGACCACCCGATCACACAACCGCTCCGCCCGATGGAGCAGATGCGAGGTCAACACCACGGCAGCCCCCCGCCCCGTTTGTTCCCGCACGAGGTCCGCCAACAAATCCACGCCGACCGGATCCACGCCCGCAAAAGGCTCATCCAGGAGCACCACGTCCGGTGCCAACAGCAGGGCCTGCGCCAGCGCGAGCCGCTGACGCATCCCCTTTGAAAACGTGCCGACCCTCCGCCCCGCGGCATCACTCAGCCCCACCCGCTCCAACCAATGCGCCACCACTCCCGGATCGAGCGCGACTGCCGGGCTGTTCATGGTTCCCCAACTCAGCAGCGCTTCCCCTCCCGTGAGATGCGCAGCCAGCCCCCCCTGCTCCGGCATATACCCCATCCGGCGTCTGGCTGCGCGCGAACCGATCGGCGCCCCCGCAATCGAGCCGCGGCCCGCCTGCGGACGAACCAATCCCAGGATGATCTTCAACGCCGTGCTTTTGCCCGAACCGTTGGGCCCCAACAGTCCCACCACCTGCCCGGCCGTCACCTCCAGATCGAATCCTGACAACACCCGCAACCGGGGCAGGCCACCCGGTTGGGCATAATCCTTGGTAATCCCCGCCAACACCAAAATGGGTCGGCTCATGACTATTTGATGGAAAATCCCTGAAACTGCGGTCCTCGGCTTTGGGCCCGCCGCTCCACTCCCCGCACGTAGCCGGCCATCCGGTCTTCGATCGCCGCCACCAAATCATCGACGTCACCGACCGCTCCCTCCACCTCCAAAACCACCCGACCGTCCGTGAGATTCTGCACAAATCCCGTGACGTCATATTCCTTCGCCACCTGGAGAACCGTGTAACGGAACCCGACCCCCTGAACATGTCCGGAGAAATGAATCACCTCGTGATGAACGGCTTGGGGCAGCATGGCAGCGGGAACCTAGGCAGGCGACACCACGACCAGCAATCTCAGAAATCCGGCCCGCCGTTTTACCGGATTTGGGGTTGCATAATCCCTCTCCCCTCCCACGGTGCTTCTCAGGCCCCCGGCCCTGCGCACGAATGAATAATTCCGACTCTGAAAATCCCTCCGACAACGAATGGGATGACCGTGGCGAACTCGCATGGAACGAATTCGATTGGGAACACTACCTGCGCGACCAGGACGAACTGATTCACCGCTACATCGGGTTTTACGAGCAGCTTGAAGGTCGGAGCGATCGGCTTGACGAGGCCGCCCACCGGATGCGGTGGGACGACGACACCTGGAGCACCGATCAGGAGTTCACCTTCCCGGCCGACTTGGAGGAACTGGGCCACGAACCGGGCGGCGAACGGGAACCCGAACCCTACACCCTGCACAAAAACCCGGTGTTCATTGCGACCCGGGGCATTTTTTTGACGTTGATCCGTGCCTGGGAACGCACGGCGGGACACCCCGAGCGAGTGCCCCAACCCCTAGCCATGAGTTTCCACGCGGCGATCCACCGCTCGGAGCAACAAGCCATGTTTGCCATCTCCGCATTGGATTTCGGCGACTATGCGATGGCGATCAGTCTACTGAAGCGGGCGCTGCGGGATCTCAACCATTGTTTTGCCCTGCTCAATGCCGTGGAAGCGCCGACTCCCGGCCTGTCTCGGTTTCGCGAATTCGCGACGCCCCGCCTGTTTGACCTGCGCGAAATCTGGCTGCGCGTGATGAACGACTGCCGGGACGAACTCACGCACCCCTCGGACGACGAGGACGACGATTAAGATTGCATCGGTAAATCGCGATGCGGAGGTGAATTCCACTTGCCTTTAAGCAGGCGAGGATTTGCCTACCCCTCCTGCTCCGGAGAGATGGCTGAGTGGTCGAAAGCAACGGTTTGCTAAATCGTCGAAGGGTTAATCCCCTTCCGGGGGTTCGAATCCCCCTCTCTCCGCCAGCAGGAGGGTGGAGGAAAAATCAAAATTGGGTCCGCTCCTCCCTGGTGTTCAAACCACCGCAGTGGGGGGATGAGAGCCCTCAGGGTTCGACGAGCGCAGCGAGAGGGGCAGCACATCGTGCTGGTGCGAAGCACTCGGCCCTCCGGGCCGACCAATCCCCCTCTCTCCGCCAGCAGGGAGGGTGGAGGAAAAATCAAAAATTGGGTCCGCTACTCCCTGGTGTTCAAACCACCGCAGTGGGGGGATGAGTTCCGAGCGCGCAGCGCGACATCAGACACCCTAGGGGTGTCAGGCCACTCGCTGGGCTCGTAGACGACGAGCGCAGCGAGAGGGGCAGCACATCGTGCTGGTGCGAAGCACTCGGCCCCCCGGGCCACGCCTCTCCTCCTCCCTTTCGGTCCTCCACTTCAGGACTGAGCGGCCGGCACCTCGTCGTCCGGCTTGGCGGCCGGGTCTTTGTCCTCCGTCGCCGAACTCTCGTCGGGCACGCCGACCAAAATTGAAAGCTGATCCTGCACCGCGATAAAGAACTCCGGCGTCAGTTCACCAACCGGAACTTCGTAACGGTCTTTGGAGCCACGGTGGATATAAACATCCTTGGAACCCTCTTCGTTGCGCCCTTGCGGACGGATCAGTCGCTTTCGCTCAAGCATCAGCGCGAGAAACTGCACCAGCCGACCGTCATCCTCCGAAAGTTCGTTCGCGGGATCCGCCAGCGTCAGAAACAGGTTCTCCGCCGTGAGCTTGAGTTCCTTTTCCGGATTCTCCTCAACCACCTTGGGCTTGTAGGTCTGCACCCAGCGACAAGCAACCCGTCCAGGGGGCAGCTCCAGCGTTCCTTCCTGAGAGGCCAATACGTCGATCCGCACGACTTCCCCATCCTCGGCCCGGCTGATCAACCGACTGACCACCCGCTCGTCTTCGAAAAACGCGTTTCCCGTGACGAAACACTCGGTCGTGATACTGGGCAGGTGAAGGTCCATGTGCCTTGTCTACGCTCCGCGATTGCCGAGGCTAGCAAAATCCCCCCACAGTCTGGACCAACATGACCGGGCGCACCATTGCCATCGGCGACATTCACGGTTGCCACCAAGAATTTACGGCCCTGCTTCAGCGCCTTGAACCCACCTCGGAAGACACCCTGGTCCTCCTGGGGGACTTGGTGAATCGTGGGCCCAACTCCCGGCGGGTGCTGGATATCGCCCGGGAGGTCAAAGCCATCTGCCTGCTGGGCAATCATGAACTGCGCCTGCTGGAACATCGCCGCACCAACGGCGGGACCAAGCTTAAGGAGACCGACGCAGCCACCCTTGCCGTCCTCAAAAAACCGGATTGGGAATTTTTTGAAGCCATGCCGCTGACTCACCTGGTGCCCGAATGCCAAACCCTCTTTGTGCACGGGGGGTTTCTTCCCGGCATCCCGTGGGCGCGGCAGGATGCCGACATCGTGACGCGGATCCAGGTCATCGATCCTGTCGGTCAACCGGCCAAACGGGCGGATTTCCCCAACGGCGAAATCTGGGCTGACCTCTGGGCCGGACCGCCCTTTGTGGTGTATGGGCACACCCCGCGACCCGACATCTACAAACTCAAGTGGTCTGCCGGAATCGATACCGCGTGCGTGATGGGCGGGCACCTCACCGCTTACGTCCTCCCCGATCGCCGTTTTGTCCAAGTTCGCGCCCAACAACGCTACTACCCGTAGGCATTGAATTTGATCTCAATTCCAGCCTAACTCGCATCATGTCCGACCCCTCCTCCGTCGCCGAGCTCAAGGCCGTCGAGAGTGGCAAGCCCATCGCGGCCCTGCTGCTTCTTCGCAAGCTCACCCTCAAGACCGCCTCCAACGGCAACCCGTTTCTCTCGCTGGAATTTGGTGACCGCACCGGCAGTTTCACGGCCACCATGTTCAATGACCATCCCCAGTTCGAGACGGTGCGCGCGGCGGGCGAGGGCTGTGCGGTCAAGCTGGAGGGACGCAGCGATTCTTACCAAGGCCGTTTTTCGCCCAAGCTTGGAATCCTGCGCATTATCGAGGAGGAGGAGCTGGCCAAATCCGGCAACCTGGCGGCCTTGGTGGAGGTGGCCCCGGAGGATCCGGACAAGATGGCCGCGGAGTTGCAGGAGTTCATTAACGCCATCCAACACGAGGCGCTCCGGACCACCGTGCAGGGGGTGTTCGATGAGATCGGCGAGGCGTTCCTCACCGCTCCGGCCGCCACTTCGATGCACCATGCCTACCGCCACGGGCTGTTGGAGCACACCCTGCACATGGCTCGTGCCGCCAAAGCCCTCCTGCCCCTTTACCCGGAGGTCGATCCCGACCTCGCGATCGCCGGGGTGTTGGTGCACGACACCGGCAAGGTGACGGAATATGAGGGCGTGCTGGGGGCCCGGCGTTCACGCAAGGGCATCCTGCAGGGGCACGTGGTGTTGGGTTACGCCATCGTGCGCAAAGCCGGACTCAAAGCCCACCTGGATGCGGATCGGCTGGAACGCCTGGAGCATATCGTGTTGAGCCATCAGGGTGAACCCGCCTGGGGGCGGCGGTTGGCCGCCACGCCGGAAGCCGTGTTTGTCTCCATGATCGACAACCTCGACGCCCGGATGGGGTAGGTGCAACGCGCCCTCGCACGACGCCGGAAGGCGAATCTTTTAGCGAACGGCTGATGGGCCTGCAAACCAGCCTGCTCACCGAACCCTTGCGGCCCGTTTGAACCGCCGTCCGCGGCAGGGGCCTTTTGTTGCGGTTTTGGAGACCGTGGAGTCGGCCTCACCCAACGGCTACCGCTTCGTTCGTCTCGATTCCACGCGGGGCCCAATTACGCGACGTTCAACTGAGCGTTTGAATGATCCGCCAACGGTAGAAAGAGGGCAATCACCACGATGCCCACCACCACCGACATCCAGCACAATCATGAGCGGCTCCAGGATGGCCGTGAGGGCCGCCACCGCGTTGTCCACTTCTTCATAAGTGTCGGCGATGCGCTCCAACATCTCCGGCAACCGCCCGGTTTCCTCCCCCACTTCCACCATGCTCGCACCATGGCCGGAAACAGGGCGGTGTCATCCAGCGCCCGGTCCCCTCCCCGCCTCACCCGGGTCCGCACCTGATCCACCGCGGCGGCCACCCGTCCATTTCCCGCCGTGTCCCGCGTGATGTTGAGCGCGGGCAGGATTTGCACCCCGGAAGCCAACAGGGTGCCCAGAGTGCGGGCGAATCCGCGACCGCCCCCTTCAGCACCAGATCGCCCACAGCGGCAGGGCAAGACCGTCCGGTCCCACCCGGCACGACCACGGCGGGTGCGCAGCAGGGCCCGAGCGCCCCAGCACCCGACCCCCACCGCGAGGGCGGACAGCAGCAAGTGCTCTTGCACCACTTTGCTGATGGCCAGGACCGCCTGGGTGAGCGCCGGCAGCGGCTGGCCTTTTAACATGTTGGCAAAGATGCTCTCGAACCGGGGAATTACAAAAACGATCAAGGCGCCCACCACCGCCACGGCGACCGACATGATGATCAGCGGATAGGTCATCGCAGACTTAACCTTGCCGCGGATTTTCTGGGACTTCTCCAAAAACTCCGCGAGGCGAGCCATCACGACATCCAAGGCGCCCGCCGCCTCGCCCGCTCGCACCATGTTAAGATACAAGGGATCGAAGTAGCGGGGAAACCGGCTCAGACCATCCGAAAAACTCCCCCCGCCTTTAATGGTCTCGGCAATTTCAATGAGCGATTTTTTGAAGGCGCCTTCCGGTTGCTGTCGGGCCAGCACCTCGAGCCCGCGCAGAATGGGCATGCCCGCTTTCAGCAGGGTGGCCATCTGCCGCGTAAACAGGGTCTTGCTTTTGGCTCCACCGCCCCGCCGGCCCAGGAACTGCCACCGGCGGCGACGCGACGGGCGGGAGTCCCCGGACTGGGGCGCAGCGACCGGTTCTGCGCTGACGACCTGAGTGGGATAAAGTCCGCGTGCTTTGAGCGTCACCACGGCCTCCGCCTGCGTTGCCGCGGCCACCGACCCCCGATCTTGGCGACCGGTAGTGCCGTCGATGGCGGTGTAGTGAAAGGAGGCCATTCTAGGTGTATTGCAGGACTTCTTCGATGGTGGTGAGGCCGTCGGCGATGGCCGCCAGGCCAGCATCCCGCAAGGTAATCATCCCTTCGGACTTCGCGTGCTCCCGCAAGTCGAAGGTGCTCTGATGCTGGGTGATCTTTTCGCGGAACGCCTCCGTGATGGGCAACCACTCAAACAAGCCCTGCCGCCCCCGGTAGCCGGAGTGCCCGCACTGCTCGCAGCCGCGCCCCCGGTAGCAGCGCTGGCCCGGCGGCGGTTTCGCCAGGCCCAATTGGCGCCACGCGGCCTCCGCCGAGGGCAGTTCTTCGCGGCAGTGTTGACAGATCCGCCGCACCAGTCTCTGGGCCAATATCCCTTCCATCGAGGAACTGATCAGAAACGGTTCCACCCCCATGTCGATCAATCGAGTGACCGCGCCCGCCGCGTCGTTGGTGTGCAGGGTCGCCAGGACCAAGTGACCGGTGAGGGAGGCCTGAATCGCGATCTGCGCCGTCTCCAGATCGCGGATCTCGCCCACCATGATCACGTCCGGGTCTTGCCGCAAAAAGGTCCGCAGCGTGCGCCCAAAGGTCAGGCCGATGCCGGGATTGATGGGCACCTGCATGATACCGTCGATCTCGTATTCCACCGGGTCCTCCGCCGTCAGCAATTTGCGTTCAATGGCATTCAGCTCCCGCAAGGCACTGTAGAGCGTGGTCGTCTTGCCGGAGCCGGTCGGTCCGGTGACCACCAGAATGCCATTGGGCCGACGAATCACCCCCCGCACCCCGGCTTCGACCGCCGCCGGCAGGCCCAGTTCACCGAGGTCGAGTTGGACCGCTCCTTGATCGAGCACGCGGAGCACCACGGATTCACCAAACTGGGTCGGGAGTGTCGAAACCCGTAAATCCACCGGGCGGCCCCGCAAGGTGATCTTGATGCGGCCATCTTGCGGCACCCGGCGCTCGGCGATGTTCAGATTGGCCAGTACCTTGAGTCGCGATGCAATCGGCAGCGCGAGGTGCTTGGGCGGCGGCGCCATCTCCAGCAGAGCCCCATCCACCCGGTAGCGAATCTTGTAGACCTGTTCGAAAGGCTCGAAATGGATGTCCGAGGCCCGGTCGCGCACGGCCTGAGCCAGCACCAGATTCACCAATCGCACGATCGGCGCGTCCTCGGCCATCGCGGCAATTTCCGACTCGCTCAGCGCCCCTGCATCCACCTCCTCGGTCCGCGAATCAAGGTCCGCCCACAACTCCTCAAGCTCCGCGTTGTCGTCGCCATAATGGCGCTGGATCAGCTGTTCCACCCCGGCCGGATCCGCCACCACGACCTCGACATCCTTGCCCAGGGCAAACGTGAGGTCCTCCACGATCCGGGGGTTCAAGGGGTCGATCGCAGCCACCCGAATCCCCGTGGCACTCACCGCCAAGGGCGCCACGCCGTAGGTGCGGGCCAGCTGACCGGAGAGTTCGCTGAGGGCCCCTTCCTCGAGCTGAGTCGGCAGTTCCGGCAGGTAGTCGCAGCTCAAGTGAGCGGCGAGTTCAGCCAGCAATTGATCCTTGGTCAGCCACCCTTGCGCGAGGACCAGTTCCCCCACCGACCGGCCCGTCAGATCGTCCTGCAACCCCTGCCACTGTTCGGCATCCAGCAGCGATCGCGACCGCAGGAAATCCACCATGGCCGCTTGGTGCGCTGCAAACATAGCAAAGTCCGCGATCCGGGAAACAGGTGAAGGCCCCAGCGAAAGGGTTAGACCGGGGTCAACTCCATGCCGGCCTCCCGCAGCTTTTTCCGCATTTCCTCGGCATCCTGGGCCTTCTCCACCGCCGTGTCCGGGGTGATCAACTCCCGGTTCACCAGGCTCATGAGGTGCGTATCCATTGTGATCATACCCAGTCCGGCTCCGGTCTGAATATCGGAGGGAATGCGGAAGGTCTTGTTGTCCCGGATCAGGGAGGCGATCGAGGTGGTGGTGACCATGATCTCGTAGCCGGCGATGCGACCGCCCCCCACTTTTTTGCAAAGCACCTGGGAGATGACCGCCACGATGGAGGAGCCCAGCTGGGTGCGGATCATGTCCTTCATGTTGGCAGGAAAGGCGTCGACGATGCGGTCGATGGTTTTGGCCGCGCTGTTGGTGTGCAGGGTGCCAAACACGAGGTGTCCGGTTTCGGCGGCGCTGATCGCCGCTTCAATGGTTTCCAGGTCCCGCATTTCACCGACCAGAATCACGTCGGGATCCTGGCGCAGGGCGCGCCGGATGGCTTCGGCGAAGGAGGGCACATCCTGTCCGATCTCCCGCTGGGTTACGATGCACTTCTTGTGCTCGTGATAATATTCAATCGGGTCCTCAATGGTGATGATGTGACCGTCCCGGTTCTCGTTGATGTAATTGATCATCGACGCGAGCGTGGTCGATTTGCCGGAACCAGTGGGGCCCGTGACCAAAATCAATCCCCGTGGTCGATACAAGAGCTCCCGAATTTTGTCCGGCAAGCCGATGTCGCGCAGACCAAACATCGCGTTGGGGATCTGGCGCAGCACGAGGCCGTAGTGTCCCTTGGCCTTGAGCACGGACACCCGGAAGCGGGCCCGATCCATGTAGGCGAAGCCGAAATCCGCCCCCCCTTCCAGCTTAGCCGTTTGTTGATGGTGGTCCGGGGTAATGGAGAGCATCAGCGCCTCCGTCATTTCCGGGGTCAGGTCCGGCCCCTCAATCGGCACCATGCTGCCGCTCAACCGCAGGGTCGGCGGTTGCCCCACCTGACAGTGTAAATCCGAGGCGTTCTGATCGACCACCAGTTCCAACAAATCGTTCATTTCGTAACTCATAATGGGCGGGAGAGGGTTAAGCGGATGAGGAGGGGGATTCTGCAACTGTCGCGGCCAGGACTTCTTCGACAGTTGTTACACCTTGGGCGGCTTTGCGCAATCCATCGTCGCGCAGGGTGCGCATTCCGGTCGACCGGGCCTGACGTTGGAGGGCGGACAAACTGGCCCGGTCATGAATCATGCGCTCAAGTTCGGGTCCGACGACAAAGATTTCGAATAACGCCACCCGACCGCGGTAACCGGTGCCTTGACACTCGGCACAACCGGTCCCCCGGGCCAAAGCGAGGTCGTCGATACCGGCGGCATGAAACAGGGCCGCCTCCCCCTCGGTCGCGACAACCGGCTCCCGGCACCGCCGACACACCCTCCGAACCAAACGTTGCGCAACCGTGGCGCGCAGCGCGCTGGCCACCAGGAACGGCGGCAGGCCCAAATCGACCAATCGGTTCACCGCGCTGGGGGCATCGTTGGTGTGCAAGGTCGAAAACACCAAATGGCCCGTCAGCGAAGCATTGATCGCGATCTCCGCGGTCTCCCGGTCCCGAATTTCGCCCACCATCACCACGTTGGGGGCCTGGCGCAGCATGGCCCGCAATGCCGCGGCGAAGGTCAATCCCACCTCCCGCCGCACCGGCACCTGATTCACCCCCGCAAGCTGATATTCCACGGGATCTTCAACCGTGATGATTTTGCGATCCGGTCGATTTATCTCATGCAGACAGGAGTAAAGGGTGGTCGTCTTGCCCGACCCGGTGGGGCCGGTTACCAGAACCATGCCATCCGCCAGGCGCGTCAGTTGCCGCAGCGTCGCCGCGTCGGCGGCATCCAGCCCCAACTCCGCCAAGTCCGGCTTGAGCCCGTCCGCATCCAACACCCGCATCACCACACTTTCACCATGCGCCGTAGGCACGGTGGAAACCCGCAAATCGATGGTCTTGTCCTCCACCCGCAGTTGAATCCGGCCGTCCTGCGGCAACCGCTTCTCCGCGATCGACATGTCGGCCATGATCTTGACCCGCGAAATCAACGGCAATTGGAAGCGCTTCGGGGGGCCTTCCATTTCGCGAAGATGGCCGTCGACCCGATACCGCAATCGGAACCGGCGCTCCAAAGGCTCCAGGTGGATGTCGGATGCCGCCATTCTCACGGCATCACGCATGATCGTGTGCAAGGTGCGCACGACCGGCTCATCGGCGGAGGCGTCGTCCGCCGCCGCGAGTCCCGCCGCCGCCAAGTCCACCGCCTCCCCTGCGACGAGTTCATCGTCGCTGCCACCGTAGTGGCGGGCAATCGCGGCGGCCACCTGAGAGGGCCGGGCCACCACCGGATCCAGGTCCACCCCGAGCAGGAGGCCCAACTCGTCGATCGCCGCCAGGTTGATCGGGTCGCTGACCGCCAGTTGCAGTCGCCCCGCCTCGACCGTCAGGGGCATCACGCCGTAACGTTGCGCCTGATCCCGGGAAACCCGCCGAGCACCTCCCCGGCACCGCCGCGAGTCCAACTCGACCACCGAAAGCCCCAAGGCCGCAGCCACGAGGGCAACGTAGCCGGCCTCCGTCAGGAGCTCGAGAACGATTAAAACCTCGACCAAGTCGGGGACTTCGCCGAACGCATCCGCCCGCGCCCGCTGCTCACTCCGGGCTTCCGCGATTTGCTCGGGCGATAACACCCCGTTGCGGCGAACGATCTCTTCCAGAAAAGCATCGTCGGAACGCATGGCGGTGTTCGCGCGGGCCCGCGCTCTAGCTGTTGAGACTCATGAGGAACTCGACGTTGGTCTTGGTCTTCTTGAGCCGCTTGATGAACATTTCCATCGCTTCGACCGGCGGGATGCCCTGCATCGCGCGACGCAAGCCGTAGACTTTCTGCATCTCGTCGGGATGGTAGATGAGCTCTTCCTTCCGGGTGCCGGAACGATCGATATTGATGGCGGGGAAAATCCGCTTGTCCGAGAGGCCGCGGTCCAAGTGCAGCTCCATGTTGCCGGTGCCTTTGAACTCCTCGAAAATGACCTCGTCCATGCGGCTGTTGGTGTCGATCAGCGCGGTGCCCAGAATGGTGAGGGATCCGCCGCCTTCAATGTTACGCGCCGAACCGAAGAAACGCTTCGGTTTCTGCAACGCCGTGGCTTCGATACCACCCGACATGATCTTCCCCGAACTGCTGGCGAGCGCATTGTAGGCGCGCGCCAAGCGGGTGATCGAATCGAGCAGGATCACGACGTGCTCGCCCTGCTCCACCAGCCGCCGGGCCTTTTCAATCACCATTTCCGCGGCATGCACGTGGTTGGTGGGGGCTTCGTCGAAGGTGGACGAAACGACCTCTCCGCTGGTGTGCCGCTTGAAGTCGGTCACTTCTTCCGGACGTTCGTCAATCAGCAGCAAAATCAGTTTCGCTTCGGGGTAATTATGCGACACGGAGTTGGCCATGTTCTGCATCAACACCGTTTTACCGGTGCGCGGTGGGGCAACGATCAGTCCCCGTTGGCCAAAACCAATGGGCGTGAGCAGGTCAACCGCCCGCATGGAGATGTCTTTGTGCACCGGGGCCTCCATCAGAATGCGCTGGAGCGGATAGTAGGGCTCCAACTCCTCGAACGGTTTCACCCCGCCAATGGACTCCGGTTCGAGTCCCATCACCGAATCCACCCCGATCACCGCCGGGCACCGCTCCCCCGCAGCGGGGGGACGCAGCGTGACCTTCAATTCATGGCCCCGCTTCATGCCATAACGCTTGATCAGGGAGGCCGGCACGTAGGCGTTTTCCGAATACAGACGATAGGCCACATGCGGGTGCACCACGAAGCCGTAGCCGTTGTCGGTCATATCCAGCCACCCGTGGTCGTAGAGCGGAATGTCCTGCTCCGCCGCTCGCCGGAAGATCGCTTCCAACCAGGTCCGCCGGGACGGCACGCCCTCGATGGTCGCCCCGATGGACACGGCCTTGGCCCCAATTTCCGCGATGGAGAGCGGATAAAGCTCATTGAGGTGAATCGGATCGGTCTCGGATTTATGCCGAATCAAAACCTCCCCATCCAAAGCGGCGAGGTCCTCGAAGCGGGCCGGGTCCGGCAGTTCGCCGATCCTGACTTCCTCCATGCCCGGGGGCAGCGGCTGCGCCGGCGGGCGATCCCGGGGATCGCGTTTCTGCCATTTTCCTTTCTTACCCCGGCCGCCTTTTTTGCCGCGAGAGTTTCGCCAGCCGCCCTCGCCCTCCCGATCCTCATGGGCGAAGCCCGTCGAAGCCTCAGCTCGGCCCGCGTCGCTGTCGGCGCCCACGAGGGAGAGGACCGTGGCAATAAAAGTCTCGGGCGCGGACTTGCTTTCCTTGGCCTGATCGGAACTCGTCGGCTCCGGCACCTTCGCTTCCGGAGCGGGCGCTTCTGATTTTTCGCCGGCGGTTTTGGCCGGGCGGGAGCGAGCTCGCTTGACGGTTTTTTTCTTGGGCGTGGGCGTGGCGTCGGCTGCCGGGCCAGCGGTCGGTTCTTGGTCTTCCATGATTTCGGAATAAAGGGTGGAGGGAGGGCTTTCGCTTTGTCCCCTGAAGAATCAGGGGGAAGCGGTCGCAAAATTCAATGTGCTCAGCGCTTGATCGATTTGCTCCTCCAAAAAAGACAGCGAACCATCGTTCCAGAGTACCACATCGGCCAATTCGAGTTTACGAGCCAAAGGCAATTGCTTCGAAATTCGTTGCCCGGCAAGCGCATGGGGGACTCCGCGCTCACTCAGCCGGGCGAGCTGAACGTTCGGACTTGAGGCCACGCAGAGAATGAAATCAAACCAATTTTCCAATCGTTGTTCGAAGAGCAACGGGACCTCCACCACCCAGTTCGTCCCCGACCCACTTCGCAGTCGTGACCGCCAGATGGCATACAGGCGGGGATGCACCTCGTTTTCCCAGACGTGTCTCTCCGCATCGGTGGCAAACACCCGCCGGGCAATCGCCCCCCGATCGAGTTGGCCGTCGGCGCCCAGCACCTCATCACCCCAACGGGCCCGAGCGAACGCGATGACCTGCGGGTCAGGCAGGATCTCTGCCTTCACGATCGCGTCGGAGTCGAGCAGGCAAAACCCGCGCCCGACCAGAAATTTCGCCGCCGCACTTTTGCCACATCCCATCCCACCCGTCAGTCCAATGATCACGGAGAAGTTGGATTAAAACCAGGAGATACCCCTAGAAAGGGCTTGCTCGCTTAAGTCGCAATTTGTTTTCATTTTTAACCCATCCCGCCAAGGCCATGGTCCATTTCTATGCTCACCTTTCCCGATGTCGATACCAGAGAAGCCTCCGCGGTGGGCACGCGAATCCGCCAGATCCTTCATGGTATCGAACACCACGGAGACCTTTCGTTGTTCGATCGCGTGTTCGCCGACGTCACCCGGATGTTTGCGGGTGAATTCGGCGACTACCGACCGATCGACCTAAACTATCACGATTTCCAACACACCCTGCAGGCGAGTCTTTGCATGGCGGAATTGATGGCGGGGCGCGATCGCGCCCGGGCCACGCCCTCGTTGAGCTGGCGGGAGATGCAGTTGGGCATGCTGGCGGTTCTGCTGCACGATTCCGGTTATCTGATGACGGCCGCCGACGGCGGCGGCACCGGGGCCAAGTTTACCTACACTCACGTGCTGCGCAGCACGGCCGTGGCAGCGTCCCAACTCCCCCGCCATGGCGTCACGCCGCCAGAGATCGAGGTGGTGTTGAACGCGATCCGGTGCACCGGCCCCGAAGCGGACATCGACACCCTCAAGCATACCAGTGAATCGGGACTCATCCTGGGGGCCTGCGTCACCACGGCGGATTATCTGGGGCAAATGGCAGCTCAGGACTACCCCGATGAACTCGAGATTCTCTTCAACGAGTTCAAGGAGTCCGACGACTACCAAGGCATCCCGACCGACCAACGCGTCTTCCGGCATGCCGACGACTTGATCCGCCGCACGCCCGAGTTCTGGCGAAATTTTGTGCGGTCCAAATTGGATCGAGAATTCCGCGGCGTTTACCGCTACCTTGCCAGCCCGTTTCCGGACGGTCCCAACCCCTATCTTGCCGCCATCGAGCGCAACATCGCGATAATCGAAACCCGCATCGCGGGTCTTGCGCCGGAGTCCGCTTCGTCTTGAAACTCGCGCATGCTCGCCACCATCAATTCGGCCACTCTGCGCGGAATCGAAGCCGAGTTGGTGCAAGTGGAGGTCAACACCGGCGAGACGGGTGAACCCGACACCATCATTGTGGGACTGCCGGACGCGGCGGTGAAGGAATCGCGGGACCGGGTGTCCTCCGCGCTGGTCAACAGCGGATTCGAACCGCCGGACACGCGCACCACGATCAACCTGGCCCCCGGTCACTTGCGCAAGGAAGGTCCGCTCTACGACCTTCCGATCGCCCTGGGTTTGCTGGGGGCGACCGGCAAGCTGCCACTGCGCCGCCTCGATGATTACCTGATCGCGGGCGAGTTGGGTTTGTCGGGCGCAACCCGCCCCGTTCGCGGGGCCTTGGCCATGGCACAGCTTGCCCGCCGGCTCGGCAAACGGGGCGTGCTCCTGCCCCCGGCCTCCGCCGCCCAAGCGGCGTTGCTGTCGGAGCTCGAAGTGCACGCGATCGAATCGCTGGATGCGGCGGTGCGATTTCTAGCTGGCGAAAGGGACCTCCCCCGCGCGAAGCCGTTGCCGATCTCCGGACCGGATGCGTCCGCCGGGGACTTCGCCGAGGTCAAAGGCCAAGCCGCCGTGCGCCGCGCCATGGAGGTGGCCGTCGCGGGCGGCCACAACATCCTGATGATCGGGCCGCCCGGTTCGGGCAAATCCATGATCGCCCAGCGGGTGCCCACCATCATGCCGCCGCCGACGACGGACGAAGCACTGGAAATCTTAAGCGTGCAATCGATCGCGACCCATGGCGTAAACCCCGCTGAATTTGGTTTTGGCCAGCGCCCGGTCCGCAGCCCCCACCACACCATCTCGGACGTGGGCTTGCTGGGCGGTGGGACCATCCCGGGGCCGGGAGAAGTCTCCCTCGCCCATCATGGCGTGCTCTTCCTCGACGAATTGCCCGAGTTCAAACGCAGCGCCCTGGAAGTGCTCCGACAACCCTTGGAGGACGGGGTGGTTTCCATTTCCCGCAGCGCTGGTAAGATCACCCTGCCCTGCGCTTTTATGCTGGTGGCGGCCATGAACCCTTGCCCGTGCGGCTATTTGGGAGACGCCCAACACGCCTGCCGCTGCACCCCCACTCAGGTGCAGCGATACCGCGCCCGCATCAGTGGGCCTTTGCTGGACCGCATTGACCTGCATGTGGAGGCGCCGGCCGTTTCGGTGAGCGAGCTGCGACACGCCGCCCCCGGCGAGTCCTCCGCCACCCTGCGCGGGCGCATCCAAACCGCCCGCCATCGCCAGCAGCTTCGCTTCCAGGGTGGGCGGGTTACGTGTAACGCCCGGATGGGACACCGCGAAGTCCGCCAAGTTTGCGCCATCGATCGTGAATTGGGGGACTTGCTTGAACGGGCCATGAACCAACTGTCGCTCTCGGCCCGCGCTTACGATCGCATTTTAAAGGTCGCCCGGACCATCGCCGATCTCGCGGGCGCGGAATCGATCGCGGCTCCTCACCTCCTTGAAGCCATTCAATACCGCAGCCTCGATCGGGGTAATTCTCTCCAGCGCTTCTAAACCACCACCACCGAAAAGCTTCAGCCCAACGGTGACCCCACGCCCAAGGCGAGCCCACGCGCCGCCACCTCCTACCACCCCATGAAATTCCTGCTTACTCCGCTATTGCCCTTCATCCTTGGGTGGCGGTGCCCTGGCCCAGCCCGGCGAAACCTGGCAATCCCTGTTCGACGGCGACACCCAAGGATGATGGGCAATAGCGTGGATCGGCTCGATGCCTTTTATGGCCTCGAGACCTAGGTCAGCATAAGTCAGTTTCGCTTTAAGGGGCGCCTTCTGGCCAAACTACCCGCCCGATCACTCCCTGCCCACATCGTGCCGGAACGGACGCCTACCTTCCGATGCATACCTTACAAACCAGCCACCGCATCGAACGCCTGCCGACTGGGCATATCACCCGGTTAACTTAATCACTGTCAGGGTTTTGTACCCGCTCGGTGGATTCCGTTCGATGCTGGCTGTACGACGACTTGCGCAATGAATAGATGGTCAGCCCTTCCAGAGGCTTCCGGGCGCCGCCGGTCCCGAGAACACTGAACAGCCAGCCCACGGCCACACAGGAGAAGAGGCCCAACATGGCATACGCGAAAGTATTTACCGGCGAATTATAGCGCACGCCCATCACTAAGGCGACGCTCACCAAAGCGCCCCAAACCGCCCCACGACCCGTGGCTCGCCTGGTAAAAATACCTAGCACAAAGAGTCCCGAGAGCGTACCGCCGGCCAAGCCAATGAACTCCAAAAACATGACATAAATTGATCGGATATCGGCACTCGCCATTATCAGAGCCACACCGGTCCCGAATACCCCGGCGATTATTGTCACCAACCGTGCCATGCTAAGGTAGCCGGACTCAGACAGCACCGGCCGCAATCGGCGGTGGAAGTCCGTCACATAACACGCTGCAATTGAATTCATGCTGCTGGACAGGGTGGACTGGGAGGCCGCGAGGATGCCTGCGATCAGCAAACCCACCACCCCAACCGGTAGCTCGGTGATAATGTAGTAGGGGAAAATGGCGTCATGCTGCAGGTGGGCGTCGAGGCGGGCCGGCTGTTGACGGTAAAACACAAATAGGGCGGTGCCGATGGCGAAGAAAATACCCTGGGCCGGTACCGAAAGCAGCGTGTTGAGCCATATACTGCGGGCTGCCTTTGCTTCCGAATCGGTTGTCAGGTACCGTTGTACGACATCCTGACTAGCGGTGTAGGGAAACAAGTTGTGAAACAAACTGCCGATGAGAATAACCCAACCGGACGCAATGGTCAGGTCCCAGCTCCAAGTCACGGCTCCGAAGATCTTGTCCTCGGCTTGGGCCACACGGAATACTTCCCAGCCTCCCCCGGAGATCGCGCCCCACAGATAAAATAGGCTCAATAAGGCTCCGCCCACCAACACGACCGCCTGCACGACATCAGTCCAGATAACGGCGGCGATGCCACCCGTCACCGTGTACACGATGCAGAGCAGGCCGGTTAGGATAATAATCGTGTGAATATCCAGATTGGAAATGGTCGAGAGCGCCAACGCCGGCAGATAGAGCACCACGGCAATGCGGCCACATTGGTAAACACTGAAAAGTACGGCCCCTGCCAATCGTGTCCCAAGATTGAAGCGCAACTCTAAATATTCGTAGGCCGAGGTCACATTCAAGCGGCGGTAAAATGGCAGGTAGGCAAAAACCACCAATGGCATGATCAGGATATAGGAGTTGGCCAGGAACAGCGTCCACGCCCCCATAAAGGCCGCCGCCGGTATGGCCATGAAGGTGATGGAACTGAGCATGGTGGCGAAGATGCTAAGCCCGGCCGCCCACCAAGGGATGGTTTGTCCTCCCCGAAAAAAGTCGTCCGTGGTAAGGTTGCGACGGGAACAGGCAAGACCGATCCCCACCATCCCCAGGAGGTAAGCCAGCACGACTGCGGTGTTGATCCAGCCAAAAGTGGCGGGCTGACGCTCCGCCCGCAGGCTGAGCACCGCGGGGCTGCGCACGCCCGGGCGTATTTCACCGGAGGGAATGACGTAGGAGCCCCGCCAAGTAACGACCGGCGTGGTGACATGGCTGGCCGGCATGGTCTCCGCCTCGCGCCACGTGTCCGTGAGCGTGTGGTAGGCGAGTACGTCGCGAGGGAACCCGGGATGCTGGCTCATGGGCGAAAAGTTTACCATCGACCCATCATCGCCCCCCATCACCAAAAGGGTGGACTGGCCCAGCGCCGGAGCCGGGGTTGGAGCTGCCACCGCTGCTCGGGGCAAATCGGCTATCTGGGACCAACCGCTGTCAGGTCGATAGCGATAGGCGTCACGCAAGTAACGGCGTTGCACATTGCCACCTGCGTCTCGATGGAGCTCGGCCCCACTCATGACATACAAAGCGCCATCCTGAACTCCCGCCACCGGGAAGATACGTCCGGGACCTGGCCAAGGTTCGAGAACCTCCCAAGACAGATTGGGCCGGGCGGTGTTAAGCGCCCAGAAAATCGGTTCGGCCGTGTCTCCGTCCGGGGTTTGGGCACCGCCCAGAATGTAAACCATCGGCCCCAGCTGGACCATGGCAAAGTTGGCGACTGCCGCGGGCAGGTCCGGCATACGCTCATAAGCAAGGCCAGTGCCCTGCAACCTCAGCCTCCAAACCGTGGCATGATGGCGATCCGCATCACTTCCGCCAAACAACAAAAGACTGTCACCTAGTACCGCGGTGCCTCCGTAACCCAACGCTTGCGGCAAATCGCCAGCCCGGCGCCACTCACCCGCCGGCGCATCCAACACATAGACGTCACGGTGCCACTGCTTGAGCCCGCCTTCCCACGGCATACCCTCCGGAAAGTTGGCCCCTCCAGCCACCACCAAGGCACCATCGACCACGCCGGCATACACCCCGGCATAGCCCCATGGGTCGGGCAGAGCCGGAAGCTCCGACCAAGTTTCCCGTCCCGGCAGCGAGGCTACTCCGACAATGAAGGCCAATAACGCTAGACGGGGAAATCGTAGAGGATGCATGCGTGATCGATGAGGGGTGAGCACAAACGGGAGGATCAGACCATGCCGGCATCGACCGGAACCCAATCATTCAGTCCGCTGGCGGCCAAGGCTGTTTCCAAACGGGCGGCCTGTGCGGCGCTGAGGTTATCCAGCGGCAAGCGGGCCGGGCCGCAATCCACGCCCCAGCGTTTCATGTGGGCCTTCATCGCGGCCAGCGGATTTGCGCCGCAATCCAAGAAAGCCTGAATCATCTGAACGGCGATCGCCTGTAACCGGCCCGCCTGCGCGGGATCGGCGACTGCCATCGCGATTATCCGATGATACAAAGGTGCCGCAAAGTTGTAGGTGCTGCCCACCGCGCCGCGGGCACCAACCTGCAGCGCGGAAAGCAAGAGCTCGTCACGGCCGAATAGCATGTCGAAACGCCCGCCCGCAGCTTGGACGCAAGCGGCAAATTCGGGTAGATCCTCATGCGTGAACTTGATGCCCACAAAAGTGGGAATCGCCTTAGCCGCCTCGCTGAGAAAATCGACCATGCTCAGACCCACCCCGGTCATGGAAGGAATATGATAATAATAGAAGGGCAATTCTCGGGCCGCCGCCGCCACTATCCGGCTCCACTCCACCAAGGGTGCCACACCCGAAGGACGAAAGAAAAAGGGAGGTAAACCCGCTATAGCATGGGCCCTGTTTTGCTCCGCGTGAGTGGCCAGCCGGCAACTGGCCTCCAAGCTGTTGTGCCCCACATGGACAATCACTCGGAGTCCGGAGCCGGCCACCGCTACCCAACGTTCACAGAGATCCATGCGCTCCTGCAAACTTAGCGCGATGCCTTCACCGGTAGTTCCGCCTATGAATACCCCCTTGACGCCGAAACGTTCGAGATGTTCGGCATAGCCGGGGATAACGGATAGATTCATCCGCCCATCCTCGTGCATGGGTGTAAAAGGGGCCGCGATGAGTCCGGTGGTTTTTGATAGGGTTTCCATAAAATTTTAAAGATCGGCTGGCACTAGGTCTGAAATCGTAATCCGCGCCCAAGTAATGCGCTCGTAGCTACGAGGGCGCAGACTATGGCCCCGTTCATACAAACAGCCAATGAGCTCCGGCCCCAACGACACCAACGAGGAATAGGCCGAAAATTGATCGTGGAGGGTCACGGCATGGGGCCACGTTTGGCCATCATCCAAACTGAAACGTACCGTCATACTGCGTCGTTCGCGCGGGTCCCCGGGATTGGCAAAGATCAAGACTCCCGGAACCGGGCCACTGCTCCAGCGGTGCCGCAGCAGGCTGGCCTGAGCCCGTGGCTCGACTAACTCGGGCTGATTAATCGGCCCGCTCCAGGTCAAACCGCCATCCCAACTCACCGCTTCAGCACGACAATACTGCTCAAAGTATGACCGCATATTGAGCAGGAGCGCGCCGGGGCGGTGTTCCAGTTCCACCACCTGGCACTCGTTAACCTTGGGTCGCACCACGCCGCCCAAGTGCCAACTGTCCCCCTGGTCATCCGAATAGATGACATGCGACCCATACTCATAAGGCCCCCCGCGCAGATTGCCTGCGGGATCGTCGTAGCTATGCACGCACGGCACGACCAGTCGCCCCTGGTGCGGACCGGCTTGCACTTGGATGCCAATGCCCGGACCGGTTGCGTACCAACCCCAGGCTGGGTCTTTGACGTGCTCCGCCATCGGCCGCGGCTCACTCCAGGTCAGCCCATGATCCCGCGAAGACATGAGCCACGGGGTTCGCGTGCCCGTGGCTTGGCCGGTGATGATGTCGTGCTCCCGGTCCGTTCCCAAATTGTGGGTGGCCCACAACCAAACCACCCCTGTGGTTGCATCGACCACGGGACAGGGATTGCCACAGGTGTTGTCCCCGTCATCCCAGATAACCACGAGTTCGCTCCAGGTCTGGCCTCCGTCCACGCTCCGTTTGAGGATCAAATCGATGTCTCCGGTATCCGAGGCACTATTCTTGCGACCTTCACAAAAGGCCAGCAACGTTCCATCCAGCGCCTGCACGATTGCCGGGATCCGGTAGGTGTGATACCCCCCCTCGCCCGCCACGAAGATATCCTGTTGTTGAATCGTCTGGGCAGACAGCGCGACGGCCAGCCCCCCCCAGCCGACCAAACTCATTAATTTTTTGTGCATTGGATTTAAAAGTTAGTCGCTGGGCGGTGGGGTGTTTAACGCCGCTCCGGCTTCTTGCCGGCTTTGGCTGGTCCGGCCTCGGTGCGCTCCCTCAGGGTAGCCGCCAAGGACGTCCGCATCGCGCTGATGTGATCCTGATACGAGGCGCTGGCTATCATGTTGCGCCTCTCCCACTCATAGGGTCCGTCTTCTTCCACGCTTTGCTGATCGGAGTAATCATAAAACTCCTCCGACAACACCACGCCCGTCGCATATTCCCGCCATTGGGTGTAACGCTGACCGGCGGTGCGCAGAGAATAGCCCATCACCTCGGGATCAGGGCGAGTGAAGGGTCGGGCAAACTGGCTGAGGGCATACTTGCGGCCCGGGGCAAGGGGATCCCGCAGGGTGGCAACTTGAGACCGCCCATCGAGGCCAGCTGGCACGGTCTGCGCAATCATATCAGTTAGCGTAGGGTAAAGGTCGACCAATTCAAACAACGCGGTGGTGGCCTCCCCGGGAGCATTCATGCTAGGAGCACGTATAATGAGGGGCACCCGGGTATCTGCTTCGAAATTAGTGCCCTTGCACCAGCGTTGGTTCTCGCCCAGCGCAAACCCATGGTCGCCCCACAACACAATAATGGTATTCTCAATCAACCCCGTGGCTTCCAGTTCAGCCATAATCCGGCCGATCTGGGCGTCAATGTAGGTAACGCATGCATAGTAGCCGTGACGCATGGTGATGCTCTGCTCAACCGTCAGTTGCTCATCGAGAGGCATGTCCACATAACCGCCCAATTCCCGGTGCTCGTGATAAGCCTCGGCGGGTGCGCCCTCCACCAGCGCCCAAGACGGATCGGGGGCAAATTTCTCCCGGTCGTGCAGGTCCCAGTACTGCTTGGGGGCATTAAAGGGCAGGTGCGGTTTGAAGTAGCCCACCGCCAGAAAAAACGGCTGCGACTTGGCCTTGAACTCGCGCAGGCGTGCCAGGGCCATCTCCGTCACTTGCCCGTCGGCGTAGGCATCATCCGGCAGATCGGCGGCCTCATAGGAGACCCCTTTGCCGCCTGTACGATCCTTGTCCGCCAAAGCATAGGTGTGCCAATCCGCGGCCCGCAGCACCGCGGGCTCTGACCATGAAGCCGGATCTTCCTCGCGCGGATTGCCGCTGTACGTTTTGCCTATGCTTATCGCTTGATAGCCCTGACCCATAAACCATTGCGGCAACGTCACCAAATCAGGTCGAGTATCCCGAAAATGATTACGGTTGTGCCAGACTCTAATGTTATCAGGTAGTTTGCCGGTGAGCAACGAGGCGCGGGAGGGCCCGCATACCGCCTGCTGCGTATAGGCTCGATCAAATCGTCGACCGTTCGCCGCCAGCGCGTCAATGTGCGGCGAAATGGCCAGGGGGTCACCATAGGTGCCCAGGGCCGGACGGAGATCGTCGATGGCTATAAACAGCACGTTGGGTTTGTTAACGCCGCTGCCGTCGGCCTCTCCTGCCGCCATGAGCAGGCCCAGGCTGAGTAAACAGGTGGGGGTAATTTTCATTAGTTTGCCTTTCTACGGGTGCTGGCTCGGCCTTGGAAGGCGGGATCAAAATCCGGATTGGGCCGCATGGGCTCCGCCCCCACGGCCCGCCGCCACTGTTCCAGTTCCTCGAGCATGGCCCTACCCCTGGTCGTCTCGGTGGACCACCGATTGGTCGTTTCGCCCAAGTCCTCCACCAAATTATAAAGTTCAAAGCCTGAGGGGTCGAACGACTCGATAAGCTTCCAATCGCCCCTTCGGTAGGCGCTCGATGGCCGCGTTTCCGGATGGTTATTGTAGTGCGGGAAATGCCAGAAAAGACCTTGCCGGTTCAACGCAGTTTCTCCGCGAAGGAGCGGGAGCAGGTTGAGCCCGTCTTCATGCTGGTTGGGGCGGAGCGGCAGACCGGCCGCTGCCAGGATGGTGGGATAGAGGTCGGTTGCCATGACAGGCTCCGTGATCACGCGCCCACGATCCATCAAACCAGGCATGGTGAGAATTAAGGGAACGCGTATGCCCCCTTCCCAGTAGGTGCCTTTATGACCACGCAGGGGGGCATGTTGGGTTACGCGCCAGTGGCCGCCGTTGTCGGAAGTGAAAATAACCAAGGTATTCTCTGCCACGCCCGCTTCCTCAAGTGCCGCCATCACTCGCGCCACGCTATCGTCCACGCTCTCCACCATGGCAGCATAGGTGGGATCGCCCTGGCGCTGGGCGGCCGGGATGGCTTCATACCGGGCCACTACCTCAGGCCGGGCTTGCAGGGGAGTGTGTACCGCGTAATGGGGAAAATAGAGAAAGAACGGCTTGTCTTGATTCTGCTGAATAAAGGCCACCGCCTCATCGGTTAACCGTTCGGTCAGATACTCGCCGGGCTCTCCATCCGTCAGTATCTGGTCGCGTGCCCGCCGGCCCGTGGAGGGAATCGGCCAGTCCACCTGATAGGGATAAAAATAGTCACCCGGGGCACCGTAAGGATGCCCCCCCACGTTGACGTCAAAGCCATGGTGCTCCGGCATCGAAAAGGGCGGACCTCCCAAGTGCCATTTACCAAAGTGCCCCGTGACGTAGCCCGCCTCCCGCAGCGCCTCCGCCAACGTGATTTGCTCCAGGGGCAAATCACGCAAGAATCGACCCTCTCGCAACGGAGAACGTGGGCTCCACCGACCGTCCGGCGTCCAATTGGTCATCAACAATCGCGCCGGATACTTGCCGGTGAGCAACGCCGCCCGGGAGGGCGTGCAGACGGCACAAGCAGCATAGGCATCGGTAAACTTGACGCCCTCCTTGGCCAAACGGTCGATAGCGGGCGTCTGGTAGTAGTCGCTGCCATAGGCGCCCAAATCGCGCCACCCCATGTCGTCAATGAGGAATAAAACTATATTGGGAGGATTAGCCGCCGACGCCGTCGCCCCCGTCACGCCGAGTCCGAGGCTGAGTAGCCCTAAAGTGCTCCGTATATATTTATTCATAATCGTCCAACTGAATGCTTAGTATTTGAAATATAGGGATTACCGACTGTCCAGGGACTGCACCCGCTGGGCGGTTTTCCGGGGCGCGTCACGGGCCGGCAGATGTTCGGCCAAGAGATCAATCACCCCCCGATAGGCCGGGTTGAGCGCCAAATTATGCCATTCGTTGGGGTCCGTGCGATGGTCATACAACTCCTCGCCGCCATCCACATAGCGGATATAACGCCAATGCCGGCTGCGCAGCGTATGGTTGCCCGCGCCATGGGTGGTCAGGGCCGGGCGAGGCCACGGCCGGTCGGTTGCCGCCAGCAAAGGCACCAAGCTCTGACCGTCCAACGGGCCATGCTCCGGCAAACCTGCCAACTCGACCAGCGTCGGGAACAGGTCGATGGCGCCCACCGGTGCCGAGGTGACCGAACCGGCCCGGGTGTGCCCGGGCGCAACTATCATCATGGGGATACGCGTGGAACGCTCCCAAAGAGTAAATTTGTGCAGGTGATTTTTTTCCCCGAAATGCCACCCATGATCAGACCAGAACACAATGATGGTATTACTCGCCAGGTCGTTGCCATCGATCGCATCAAGTAAACGCCCCACCAAGGCATCGGCGTAGGAGATGCAGGCCAGGTAGGCATGAAGCACATCCTGATATTGGCCCTCAGCGTGCACTAGGTCGAGGTCCTCACGCCGGACCGCTGCCATTTGTTGACCGATGGCAGGAATATCATCCAAATCTTTCGCCAAAATGGGCGGGGCCAGCAGGGTATCACGATCGTAGAGATCGAAGTAGCGCTGTGGCGCGTACCAAGGCAAGTGGGGCATGTAGATCCCGGCCACCGCGAAGAAAGGGTCCTCTCCCGGCGTGGCTAGAAAATCCTCCAGCCATGCCACCATGTGCCCATCTCCCATCTCCAAATCCTCCCGATCAAATGACCCCCAATCAAACTCCCGCGGGTTTGCGGGCGGACGAGTGAGTTGTTGCACGGCTGGGATCTGATTGAGCGGGAAACCCTCCGGCCAGGCGAAGCCCCGCCAAGATCCCGTCGTCCAGAGGTGCTTCTGCGCATGGCTGTCAAAAACCTGCGGAAAGTAACGGTTCCAGTCGGACTCCCGATTGTTGCCCGGCGTGTGGTGGTGCACCTTGCCGCCCCCCACCACTTGGTAGCCGTGGTCCTTGAAATACTGCGGCAGACTGATCAGGTCCGGATAGGCCTCGTGCCACCGCACGCTATTGTCATATATGCCCGTCGTGCTGGGGTTGAGTCCGGTCAAAACGGCCACCCGCGAAGGATTACATACCGGTGCCGGCACGTGGGCATTGGCAAATAACAGACCCCGCTCAGCCAAACGGTCCAGATGGGGTGTTTTTGCCTGTGGATGCCCTCCCAATGCGCCAATCCAATCGTTCATGTCGTCGACCACGATCATGAGGATATTGGGCGGCGGCACGACCACCGCAGACGCCAACGCGCCCACCGCCAGCCCAAGCGACACCGCCAAACAACGGAAAAGCGCCACAAACCAAAGGAGGGGAGTGCGCCCTAGACCACAATCAGTTCGAGCGGTTTTCATAAAAATAACGCACGTAGTCCCACTCGCGATTGCGCGCGTCCACTCGATCGGTGATTCCCGTAACCTCCCGTGTAAAACGTTCCAACACCTCGGCCGAGAGGAGAGGATCCTCCGTCGCCACTCGCCAGTCGTGCAGCACCTGCCGCAGCCCTTGCTTGATATCGGCATGGGCCGGATCATTGGCCAGATTGTAAAACTCGTCCGGATCATTCTTTAGATCATAAAGTTCATAAGCCGGCGGGTGAGCTATGCGGGCATAGCTTGCCTTGACGTGTTCAGGCGCTCGCGCTAGCCCCTCCGGCAATGAGGGGACTTTACCCAGGGTAAAGGTATACCCGGGACTCGGCACATTAGGGCGAAGGTTCTTGATCAATTTATAACGATTACCCCGCACCGCCCGCTGCGGACCGTAATTGGGGGCGGCGGCGTGCGTATGATATTCGAAGAAAACGTGATCCCGACTGGGATCCGCCGCCGCCGTCAGGCACTCCGGCAGAAGAGAGGAACCGGGCAAATCGCTATCGGGCGCCAGCCCGGCCGCGAGCCGGAACGTCGGAAGCAGATCCACGGTAGAAACCAAGGTGTTGACGGTTTGATTCGGGGCCAGTTTCCCCGGCCACTTAATGATCAACGGCACGCGGACGCCGCCTTCATAGCAGGATCGTTTTCCCCGTAAAGAGTCTGGACCATGGTCACTTACAAAGACGATCAGGGTGTTTTCCGCCTTGCCCGAGACTTCCAGTTGGGCCAATAGATCGCCGATCAGACTGTCCAATCGCATGACTGAATTATAGTGATTGGCGAAACTCTCGTGCAGCTCAGGGGTGTGAACTCCAAAATATGACGGCAATTGCATATCCTTAGCGTTTAACGGCTGCTCCGGCAAGCCGTTGACTTGACGCTCCCACGGCACGTGCGCTTCAGGGTAGTTCACACATAGAAAGAAGGGCTGGTTCGACTCGGTCATGAACTCACCCGCATACCGCGCATAATCCTCCAGATTACGGCGGGCGAAATTGCCGGAAGGGATCTTGCGCATGTCGTAGGGAAAGGCCGACTCCGGGTTGACATGGATTTTCCCAATATTTCCGGTCCGGTATCCCGCTTCCTGGAGGATTTTCGGCACGGTCGCGGGCACATCATGCCGGAGACGAAATCCCCACGTGGCCAGACCTACCTGACCGTTCTGGTGGGTGTAAAGACCGGTCATGATACTCGCCCGCGAAGGACTACAACCCGCTTGGGCCACATAAGCACGTTCATAGCGGACGCCTTGCGCGGCCATGCGATCCAAGACCGGAGTTACCGCATAGGGATCACCGTAACACCCCAGTTCGGGCCCGTGGTCTTCGGAAATAATCAATAGGATGTTCGGGCGGGGCAAATCGCTTGAAGCTTGGGCACAAATCAACCCAAACAAGAACACGGTGGCGATGGCTGTTTTGTGAAACATGGCAGGTAATCGAACGAGCGATAAAAAGAAGGAGGGGGCAGGCGTAAACCAACCGCCCGGCGAGACACGATCGATCACCACCAGCGGAGCCCACGGTGGAGGCCGGCACAAGCTCCAGCTGTTGGTTCGCTTTTAGAACCACTCCATCTCGACGGGGGCGTTAACTATCCGTCGCATATGCCGTTTCCTAGGCTAGGTTTAAACAACCTTTTGGCTTCCTCAGCGATAAGGAATAGCGGTTTACACCAGAGCCAGAGGGGCAATGCTGCTACCCATGATCAATTCCGGCAGCAAATTAACACGGGTATTGCTGGACGCCGCCCCTGACATGACGGATGTCAGAACCCGTATCATTTTTTTTGAGAATAATTTAGCATCATCTCCATAGTAGGCCGGGGTCGGCTCAAGGAATGACAAGAAATTGTCATGGTCACGGCAGATCAGGGATATGTTGGCCGGAATGGACTTTCCCATCTGCATTAAAATGCTGAAAACTGTCAAATAATGATAGGATTGATTGACCAATATGGCTGTAGGAGCGTCGCTTCGAGCCATCAATCTGCCAATCACGCGAGCGGTATGCCTCTTGTCGTTATCGAGATGCAGCACGGTGCCAACTGCCTGACGATCCTCAGACTCTGCCACCCCTTCCATGAAACCCCGCTCACTTTGCTGGTCGCCGGCGTTTTCCGCCAACCGCGTCAAAAAGGCGATGCGCCGATGACCAAGTCGCAGAAAAGTTATCGCCGCGTGACGGCAAGTGGCATGATGATTAAGATCAACATAAGGCAAATCAACCCCTTCATGACAGGAGCCCGCAATAACACACGGCGTTCGGCTGCTTTGGAACCAGTTCTGCATAGTCAGCGTAGAATGTACCGGGACCCAACAGCTGGCGGGCTGTAGCTTGACAAATTTTGCGATGGCTTTGGCTGCCCCTGGTCGGAAACAGCGGCTTTCACAATGAAATCGCACGATAATCTCCTTTTCCGCCAGCAATCCCCTGAGTTCGTCAATCCAGAGCGTCTGATGGGGCCGAAGGTTTCCCAACGGCACGGGCGAGAGCAGGGCAACAGTTTCCTGAGGCTGAGATGCCATCCCACCTGAGGAATGTCGGATTTTGATGCCCACCCCTGGTTCGATCATCAACAAGCCCTCTTGCTTGAGACGGGCCAATGCGGCGCGTAACGAATTACGCCCCACCCTCAATTCGGCACACATACTACGCTCGGCCGGAAGCGCCACCTGCCATAAGCCGCTGGAAATCCGCTGTTTGATTTCGAACTCGATTTGATCTATTAGCGTGAGCCGTCGGAGCATGGGTTTAGGAGAGGCTTTTCAGTTGAGCAGAGCGGAATATCGCTGGTTGTGCGCTTCATTGTCAATCGAGCGCGAGGGCTCCTCGTCGCCGAGTGCAATTGCCGTCGGCTGGCGGCGTGCCTAGATTTACCCCCGATTCAAGCACCCTAGACAGTCATTACGGGGGTGCGATTCGAATGCATGAAAAGGGCTCGAAAGGGGTCATTAAAAGACCAGCGCCTGAAAACGCCCAAGGTCGCAATGTCGACAGCAAAACCTGCGTTAGGGTGTAACAAACCTTGCCCTATACCAACCGGCACAACTCTTGGCCAGAGCTTTGGCGGGCACACCGCGTCGGTTGGGCTGGACGTTCCGAAACTTGGTCGCCCCATGACCAAGGTGAGGAGTTTTGACCTGCCATATTAAGCGCAAAGAACCACCGGCCGTTGCATAAAAGGAGCCCTTGTTTTGGGATAGGCTTAAAGTTTTTCTATTCTCCTCGATACGATCGGATTTAATCTTTGTAGGTAATCGTTGTGGTTGGGCTCGACGTCTCCTCTGCGAGCCTAAACAATCCGGGGGGGAACCCGCTCCGTCGGTGAGGTTCTCGCTGCCGGGCTCCCGTTGGGGGCCTAGTCTACATGATTGAAGGCGTGCCCACGGACTTCAATTGCCACTGCCACTAGCGCCGGGCCGGATTCGGGGACGCGATGCGGGACACGGGCCATGGAGATTGTGGGGTCGCAAGCAGGCAACGGGGAACTCGCAAAATCCAACCCCATCGCCAACGCGATGCTCGCGCCCCAGCCCAGCTCAAAGCCATCCGCGCCGTCGCCGCCGGCCTACCCATTCTCGTCCCCGCAATCACCGACGCATGTTGCTTCGCATGCGCAGCCGGCCAGCCAGGGCCGGGCGCGTGACTCGTGACGGGATTCCTCAACAGGGCCCTGTGAGAAAATTTCTCCCGCCCGATCGCGTGGTCATCGCCGCCCCGCCGTCCGATCAGGTCGAGTTTTTTCACGGCAGCTCGACCTTGGGCGTCCAAGACCTAGTACCTACATGCGCCAAGCCGATTCGACCGAAAATCAAGTTGCCGGGTTCACCGTAAACTTGCCCGTCGCCTCATTGTTGCGGCCGGTGTTCTTCTTCACCCCGGCGCGGTTATTAAACGGCACAAACATAAGCGGGGCGGGTTGGCCGTGACACCCTTAGAAAAGAGTAAGGAGCGAGGTGGGTATCCCCCTCAGCTGACACCGAACCCACCCAGGCATTGGGTCGTGGCAGGATGGAGGAGATCATCCATTGATAGACAGCGCGGAGGCTGAGGACCGTGAAGTCGAGATGCATGAGAGAAGCTGCGCACACGCCGCATGGAGACATGGAACCTCGACCGCCCGGGCACGAGCGCCCCGGGAGAGCGCATCTCCCTTCAGCGTTGATGGAAGGATTACATCGATTTCGAGCTACACAACCATGACGAAAAAGATGCCCCAATTGTCGTATTTACAAGCGGATGTAGTGGTCCAAACCAAAGACCCTCATCGCAGTATAATTTGGCCCCGGCCTTGTTCGGTTTGCAAAGGTTGGTTCAAAAATTAAACCAAATCAATCAAGTTATCCCCGACCACAATGGCTGATAGCCAACCCGCATCCCCCCCCCTTCCGCACGCTTCCTACTGCCATGCTCCCTACCCGACCATGCGGAACTCAATGTTGCTTCATGCCCGTGCCGCGTCAATCGGGACACGTTCCGGCGAGTTGCCCCCATCTCGTATTTCAACCCTAAACAAGTAGGTCATCTATGACCGCAATCCGACCAAGTCTACCCGTCCACGTCGCGCAACACCTGGAGGCTTTGATCCGCGAGGGCACCTGGGCGCAACGGCTGCCCAGCGAGCGCAATTTAGCGATAGAACTAGGGATCAGTCGAGGCACACTGCGTGCTGCCTTGACGCTGCTGCGCGCCTCCGGCAAGCTCACAGGCAGTCCTCAAGGCAACCTGATTCCGCCCAACTCGCCTCCCCTCGCTCTCGCCACGAGAGAGATCGAAATTGGCGTGCTTTCCCCCCGCCCCTTAGAACCGCTTCGTCCCTATTTGGCCATGCTGATCGCGCATCTCAAGGCAGGTGCGCATGCCCGGGGCTGGAAACTCATCCTCCATCACGGGGGTAGTTACTTTTCTCAATACCCGGCGAAGCCGTTACGCCAGCTGGTCGCCAACTACCGGCATCATGGCTGGATTCTCGTTCACTCCACGCCAAAAACCCAGTCTTGGTTTGAACGCGAACGCATCCCCACCTTGGTCTCCGGTCATACCTATGCGGGCATCGCCCTGCCTTCAGTTGATGTCAACCACCGCGCAGTCGGCCGGCACCTCGGCGTGATGCTGCGACGTTATGGCCATCGTCAGGTGATCATGGTCAGCTCTCGGCCCAGATTGCCCGGCTTGGTTGAGGGCGAGGCGGGCCTGCAGGAGGGCCTGGAGGGTCCAGGGGATGGTGATCAGCGGGTGGATCCACTTCCCTACGACGGGCAGGACGCCCTACTGGCTCAACGGATCCTGCACCGGCTACGCAGCCACCCGCGCCCCACTTGCATCGTGACGGAGACGCCCAATCAATACCTGACCGCCTGGTCGGCCCTAGCCAGGGCCAAACTGGCGGCACCCGCCGACGTTTCGCTAGTCAGCCGCCTGAACGACCCCTTTCTCCACCACCTGGTCCCCACACCAACTCGCTATCATCTCAGTCCCGTCACCATGGCACGCCATATTCTCACTCGTCTGGCCCACCTCGTAGAAGGCGAAAAACTGAGTCCGCCGGCCTACGAGGTCATCGCCGAGTTCGTGACGGGAGCTTCATTGCGAAATCTGCACAAGTAGTGCCGATCAACGGTCGTACCAAGCCCGGGACTCGAGACAAGATTCGCGCCATTGGTCATACTGCGCGCGCAGCGTCGTCACCACCTCGGCCGCCTCCTTGGAAAGGTCAATCTCCTCGCCGGGATCAGCATCCAGATTATAGAGCGCCCAAGTCGCCCCCGCGTCCAAGGATAACAATTTGAAGTCACGCCATTGCACCGCCGCCTGAAAACCCTCGGGACGAGGCCAGGGATCGTTCGGGTTGCGCAACGGGGAGTGGAAAAAAATCGGCCGCTCACGAGCGCTCCCCTCAGCGGCGAGGAGCGCGGTTACGTTCTCCCCGTCCCAATGCACGGCACGGGGTGCTGCGACCTTGGCCCAGTGCAAAAAGGTCGGCAACAAGTCACTGGTGGAAAGGGGCTCGCTCACGACCCGACCACCGGACAAGCCGCCCGGCCACGAGACCAAAGCCGGCACGCGGATTCCGCCTTCCTCAAGGCTGCCTTTGCGGCCACGGAAAGGACTGGTGCTACCCAACGGATGAACATAGGAGGGACCGTTGTCGCTGCAAAAAAAGAGGATGGTACCTTCCGCAATCCCCAGCCGCTCCAGTTCAGCCCGCAATCGCCCCACCTGGGCGTCCATCGCGCTCAAGCTGCCCCACCAGTGCTGCTCGGCCAGTGAGCGGTTGGGGTAGAGCGCCCGCCAAGCCTCGCCGGCCGCAATCGGCGAGTGCGGCGTATGAAACCAGATACAGGCGAAGAAGGGCTGCTCCCGACTGTCCCGGATAAACTCCAAGGCCCGATCCATGATGAGCGCTGAATCGTCACCCGTCAGGGGCTCGTCCACAAAACGACCCGGCCCGGTCCAATAATTCTGCGGCCAGCGATGAGCGGTGCCCAAGGTCTCGGCCGCCTGCTCCAAAATGGGTTGGGCCGGCCCCCGCGGGTCAACGTAGTAGTAGGGATTAAAGGTGGGCACACTACCTTCGGTGGCAAAAACCACGTCAAATCCGCGCTCCCAAGGCGGGGCGTAGCGCGCGGGTTCGGGCGTGTGCCGCCGACCTTGGGGCAGAGTCCTGCTGAGTTGCCCCAAATGCCATTTGCCCAGCAAAGCAGTGCGGTAACCTGCCTCCCGCAAAAGGGTCGCGGTGGTGACCTCACTGGCCGGCAGCGGCCCCCCGTAAGCCCAATCAATGCGGTAACGACTGGGGTGCCGGCCCGTAAGACTGGAGGCTCTCGTGGGTGAGCAAACTGGCGCCGCCGCATAGAACCGATCCAGCTTGATCCCCTCCCGCGCCAGTTGGTCGAGGTGAGGCGTCTGCAACACGGGATGCCCGTTGAAGCCCACATCACCCCACCCCTGGTCATCAGTCATGATGAAGATGATGTTAGGCCGAGTCGGTGCGGTCGCAGCCTCCTGGCCGGCCACACCGGTTCCAGTCAAACTCAGACAGCACAGGCTCAAATTCCTCAGCCATGTCAGCAGGGTACGCATATTTCGGTCTAAAGGGGGCTTGATCCTCCCCGCGAGCCGATAGCCTTGGTTCAAAAAGTAAACCATCGGGTTGGGCTTTAGTTCGAGTCGATGCCGCCCAAGGCTTACGCCACCCCATGAACCGTTACCTGAATGTTTTCCTCTGTTGGGCCGCCATGGCCCTGGGCCTGCCGGCCCAACTGCCCGCCACCCCTGAGCGTCCCAACCTGATCATTATTCTGCTCGATGATCTGGGTTACGGCGATCTGGCTTGCTACGGCAATCCCAAGGTAAACAGCCCACACATCGACCGGCTCGCGGCCGATGGCATCCGTTTCACCCAGGCTTACGCGGCCGGGCCGGTTTGCTCACCCGGGCGGGCGGGCTTGTTGACCGGGCGCTGGCCGGCGCGATCGGGCGTCACCGATGCCATCGGCACGGCGGGAGTACGGTGGAATGAGAACCGGCGGTTGCTGCCTCCTACCACGGTGCGGCGGCTGGCCTTGGAAGAAATCACACTCGCGGAAGTGTTGCGCGATCAGGGCTACGCCACGGGCAATGTCGGCAAATGGCATTTAGGGGCCGAGGGCTTTTTACCCCAGGACCAAGGGTTCGATTTCAATTTCTCCGGCAATCAAATCGGTAGCCACAAGAGCATGTTCGGGCCGGACTATGGCATCAACCTTGGGCCGGTGGAAGCAGGCGAATACCTGACTGATCGCCTTCAGGCCGAAGCCGAGGCCTTCATCCAGCGCAGCCGGGATCAGCCCTTTTTTCTGCTTTTGAGCCATTTCGCGGTCCACCGCCCGGTCGATGCCAAAGCCGAGACCATCGCGCGTCAGACCCCCCGCTCCGCCGACCCCGTCTGGGGCTTGGTGCCGGAGTACGCGGCCATGATCGAGGACGCCGATACCAGCGTTGGACGCTTGCGGCAGTTCCTCGCCGAGGAGGGTCTGGCCGAAAACACGGTGATCGTGCTGACCTCCGACAACGGCGGCGTGCGCTTCTGGGGCTCCAACGGTGGCCTGCGTGGCACCAAGGGGACGGTTTACGAGGCCGGCTTGAGGGTTCCTCTGATTACCCTGCTGCCCGGCATGACCGGGGCCGGCAGGATTGAAGCCGGGCCAGTGCATGCCGTGGACCTGTGGCCGACCCTGTTGGCTCTCGCGCAGGGTGCCCCGCCCGCGGACCTGATACTGGATGGCCTGAACTTGCTCCCCAGCCTAACGGCCGGGTCGGAGTTGCCGTCGCGGGACTTTTTCTGGCACTTCCCCCACTACAATATGCACGGATCCACCCCAGCCAGCGCGCTGCGGTCCGGCTACTACAAACTCATCGAATGGTACGAGACCGGTCAGATTGAGCTCTATGACTTGGAGACTGACGCCAGTGAATCCCAGGACCTGGCCGCGGCACGGCCGGAGCTAAAACAGGCGCTCTTGGCCCGCCTGCACTATTGGCAGCGTACCACCGAAGCGCAACTGCCCCGCCCCAATCCCGACTACCCCGGCACGGAACCGGATCTGCCGGAACTGTCGCCCTTCATTTCGACCCGGCTCCTCCCCCCGGATGATCCCTTTCACACGCGCTATTAGCGCCCGTCGTATCGCAGCCGGGTTGTTTGCCGCGGGTGCGCTGACCGCTCTGTGGGCAACGCCCCCAACACCCGCCCCGGCGAGCGAGCGTTGGGTCCGGGTGGCACATGACGGCGAGGTGCACTACGGGGTCCTGGACGGCGGCGAAATCATCCTGCAAGGCAACCACCTCCCCGGGCAAAGCCACCAGACCAATCAGGACTTCGGGCGCGTGGCCGGCGACGAGGTCACATGGCTCTCCCCGGTACCGGGCCGGGCGATCATCGGTTTACATGACTCCGCCCATCGGGTCACCGCCGGGCCTACTCCCTCCGTGCCGGCACCCCCGGACCTCTACGCCCGTTTCCCCACCAGTCTGGCGCATCCCGGCGCGACTCTCCGGTTGCCCGCCGACAGTCGAACCATCGTGGCCACCCCCCAGCTGGTGATCCTCATCGGGGCCCCGGCCAAGAAACTGCGCCCCGAGGAAGTGGATGCGGTGGTCGCCGGGTATATGCTGGGATTGGATCTGCTCGAGCCCTCGACCTACGCCAACCGCGCTTGGGTGATGGGGCGCGCCGGCGATGGTTGGGCGCCGATCGGGCCATGGATCGTTCCGGGCATGCCGAAGGCCCATCTGACCCTCGGGCTTCGATCGCCCCACCAAGATGAACTGAGCTACACTTGGCCGGATCCCGCCGCCCTCACCCGCCAGTGGTTGAGCCGCATCAGCCGCATCCTCACTCTGCAAGCGGGTGATTTGATTTTCCTGGGGGTGCCACCGGAGGTGGCCGCGGCGGCCCCGCGTTTGGAACCGGGCACCACCATTGAAGCCTGGGGGGACGGGCTGGGAAGCCTACGGCACGCCGTGGCCTTGGATAACTTGGCCCCGGCGCTAAATCCACGACACGGCCCCTCGAACTTGCCCGCGCCGGCCGCTCCTCACGTGCAGGCCATGCAAGACTGGCATCCCCCCAAACCGACAGGTAAAATCTTCAGTGTGGTGCGTAATGCCAACCGACCCGACTCACCGGCAGTGGTGGATTTTATGGTAGAGTTGGAAGACCGCATTCGAACAAAGCTTCCCAATGCCCTGGCCCGGCCGGGGGACCCCATCCGGCTGCCCACCGATTCCCGCAATCTCGACTGGGAAGCGGAGTTGGTGGTGGTGATCGGGCGCATCGCTTACCAAGTCTCGGTCGAGCAGGCTTGGTCACACATCGCCGGCTACGCGGTGGGCAATGACGTGAGCGAGAACGACTGGGGTGGCATTTTTGGCAAGTCTGGCGATGGCTGGGCCGTGGTGGGACCACGCCTGCTCCCTGATCCAACTTGGCGCGACTGGACGATCAAAACCTGGGTCAACCAAGAATTAGTCCAGTACGGCAGCATCGCCAACCTGCGCTACACTCCCGCGGAGATCATCGCCTACCTCAGCCGGCGGATCACCCTGCACCCCGGCGATATGATTTTCATGGGTACGGTGCCCCGCACGCCGGACAGCCCGGCGGCCATGCAAGATGGGGACGAGGTGGTCATTCAAGTACCCGGCGTTGATACCATCAGCAGCACGGTCAGGTTTGAGCCTGTGCAGCCGTGAGGGGTGCACCCGAATGTGCCTCCGCTCCCAAGCCCGTCGATTAAGCCAGCACCAACCACATTGGTTTAAACTTTAGACCAAAGCACCGCCCTTGGCAGGGACAGAAAGGCGACGCTTGCTCAAGGTGAAACCAGCGACGCGATCGCGGTTACCCCACCCCTCACCCCTGTATTCATGATTGCTTCCATCCCTTACCCTCGCGGCTCGAGCGCGCTCCTCGTCTCGATCCTAGGTGTCGGTTCAGCCCTCGCCCAAACGTTACCCCCCACCGGTGATACCATCGTACTTTCGGCCTTTGAAGTCAGCGAGACCTCCGGCTCCGGTTACCGCACCAGCAATGCCGCCAGCGGCACCAAGAGCCAAAAAGCCCTGATCTCGCTACCCTCCAGCGTGGCCGTGGTCACGCGCGACTTCATCGACGACATGGCCTCACGCCAGACCATCGGCGACATTCTCAAGTTTGCCGTGGCCGGCGCGCCCCCGGCCACCAATCGCAACAACTTCATCCAAATCCGCGGGCAGCGCTTTGAAGCACCGTTTCTGGATGGCATGCGGGTGAGCAACTCCCCCAACGAGCTCTCGGTTATCGACAGCATCGAAGTGTTGAAAGGCCCCAACGCCATCCTCTACGGCACGCGGGCTCCGGCGGGTGGTCTGATCAACCGTATCACCAAAAAGCCTCTGTACGAAACCGCGCAGAGCATCCGCTTACAGGCGGGTAGCTACGGCTTCTTCCGGGGGGAACTCGATCTAACCGGACCGCTCGGCGGGAGCGACGCCAAGTTTGCCTATCGGGTAATCGCCGCAAAACAGGACGACAAGGGCTACCGGGGTAAATCTGATCAGGATGCCATCGCGCCAATGCTCCAATTCACGTCCGGGGAAACCGTTCTGCGCTACCAGTTCATGTGGGCGGAAACTTTGACCGACGGAGAGCTCCCCGGCGGCATCGCCAACCCCGACGGCGCCCCCTTCCTGGGCGGCGGGCGCAACCAAGATTATAAGGCTCCCTGGTCCTATACCCGCAAGGAAACCTCCAACCACGTTGTAACGTGGATCCAACGCTGGGGCGACTGGGAATCCCGACTCGCCTACGGTCACGACCAAACCGGACGGGATGACGAAGAGCATCGTCGACAAGGCGCAACCAATCTCAACACCGGCTTGGCTGCGCATCGCTATTTTGGGCAAACTTGGGCGCAGCTGTTTCAAAACCTCCAGCATGATATCCTCGGGACTTACCATCTCGGTGCCATAAAGGTGTCCACCAATGCTGGGTGGTCTTGGCAGCGACAATTCGACCAGCGTGACCGGCAGCTAATCAACCTGGTCAACGGCCAACGGATTGGGGCCTTCAGCCGCGCCACCACCGGCACTCCCGGCGTGGGGCAACTCTCCATCACCAATCCCAACTTCGCTGTCATCCCGCTGCCGGCTACCCAAGATCGCATCATACCAGGACAGTATAATGACTCCCGGGTCGATGTGCGCAACTTCACCGCTTACCTCGTGCAGTCCTTTGACGCGATCCCCGATCGCCTGTCCCTCACCCTTGGGGCCAGTTTCGTTAACGAGAAATCGGATAACCAGGACTTGGCCGACGGGACCCAACAGGCGGCGCGGCGGCGCGATAAAGATGACGATCTGCTCTACTCCGTCGGCGCCGTCTATCACGTCAGCGACGCTTTCAAGCTCTACGGCCAAACCGCCACGACCTTTTCCCCCAATCAAGCCAGCGCCCAAACGCCCCAAGGTATCCGCCCGCCCGCCGTGGTCGGCAAATCCTATGAGCTGGGCGTGAAATGGAACGCGCTGGAAGACCGCCTCTGGGGCTCACTTTCGCTCTACGACCTACAACTGAAGGACTTTGCTACCTTCAACTCGACGGTCGGTGCCTTCGTCGTATCGGACACGTCGAACCGCGGCGTGGAATTTGAACTAGGCACGCGACCAGTGCCGGGGTGGGACGTCTTGGTGACCTTGTTCGCGGCCGACGTCTCCGGCCCCAACCAGACCCGCGTGAACCAATCGTTCAAGGAGACTTGGTCCCTCTGGACAAAATACACCTTCGGGCAACAGGCCGGGGGCGGGTGGTATGTCGGCGGCGGTGCCTTCCACCGCGGCACCCTCTACTTTTCCAACGGCACCAACTCGCCCGGCTACACCAGCTACGATCTCATCGCCGGTTATAGCTCGGAGCGCTGGAACCTGGGCCTGCGGGCGATCAACGTC
>JAGYIG010000011.1 GCA_018402455.1 Opitutaceae bacterium | reverse complement strand
TTTGGCCAAGTAGGCCGCCAAGGGCTCCCAACTGCCCGCCGCCTTCAATTTCTCCGGCAGATGTTCCACCCCGACCATCCGCGTGTCCGTGGCCACGGCGATCTGGGTGACCACTTGATTGAGTTCCAACACGTTGCCGGGCCAACTGTAGGCCGAAAGCAATTTGAGCGCTTCCGGTGAAAACTCGATCAACTTGGCGTCGAAGTGGGGATTCGCGCAGGTCGCCAGAATGCTCTTGATGATCTCAGGCAGGTCTTCAATGCGCTGTTGCAAGGTCGGGACCGTGACCGGCAGGGAGGCCACCCGATAGAACAGTTCGTCATGGAACGTGCCTTCATCGGTGCGGAGTTCGAGGTCTTCGGAGGTCGTGCAGATCAGACGGAACTTGTGGGCGTTGTTGCGCAGCACGCTGACCAGCTCCTTTTGCATGGCAACGGGCAGCGCTTCGAGCTTCTCCAACAACAGAGTTCCTCCCGTCGCCTTGTTGACCCAATGGCCGCCTTCCCCGTTTTGGCCTAGCAGTCCTGCGGCAAAGTTTGCTTCCGAGCTCAGGGCACAGTCGATCCGCACCATCTCCGCGTCCGCCTCCCGGACGCTTTCATGGAGAATCTCGGCAATCGTGTCCCGCCCCGTCCCCGATTGACCCTGGAGCAGCACCGGGGTGCGGGCCCCCGCCAGCCGCTGCACCTGACCCCGCAGCTTGGCAATCTTCGCTCCCCGCCCCACCAGCCGATTCTCCAAATCCGCCGACTCGATCAACGCCCCCGAAGACGCGGCCCGGTTGACCTGATAATCCCGGTATTCGATGCCGCGTTTGAGTGTGCTGATCAATTCATCCACCCGGAAGGGTTTCTGCAGGTAATCGAAGGCCCCGGACTTCAGGGCCTGGATCGCGCTCTCCGTGGAGGCGTATGCCGTCATGATGATGACCACCGCGTTGGGGTCATACTCTTTGAGCTGCTTGAGCAGGGTGATCCCATCGATCGGTTTCATGTCGATATCGGCCAGCACGATATCGAATTTCTCCTCTTTGTAGCGGGACAAGCCAGCGCCACCATCGGTCGCAAATGCCGTGGTGTAGCCGGTGGGCTGGATCACAGCCTCCAGCATCTCGTGGATGGAAAGAAGGTCGTCGACTATGAGAACGGAAGGCATGAGAGCGGAGCGTCAGCGAGCACCGCACGGCGGTGAGCTAGGACCTGCAGCGAGGCGCATCCTTGATCCTATTGCAAGCCACCGGCTACCGCCCCAAGTTGGAAGATCGGGAGGAACATCGCCATGACGATGCCACCAACGACCACCCCCAGAAAGACAATCAACATGGGCTCGATCAGCGAGGTCAGCGCCCCCACCGTCGCTTCCGCTTCCGCGTCGTAGAAATCGGCAATTTTATTCATCATGCCGTCCACGTTGCCGGTCGATTCACCGGCCTTAACCATGTGCTTCATCATGGGGGGAAAGAAGCTGTTCGAGGCGAGCACCTCGGATACCTGCCCCCCTTGGCTGACGTGCTTGGCGATCTCTAGGCAAGCGCCTTCCACCTGGACCTTGCCGGAGGCCGCCGACACAATTTCCAAGGTCCGCAAAATCGGCACCCCGGAGCGCACGAGCGTCGCGTAGGTCCGACAGAACCGCGACAAGGCGATTTTGTGGATGAGGTTGCCAAAAATCGGAGCCTTTACCAAGGCATGGTCTTTGACCTTACGCCCCTTAGGGGTGGAAACGATTTTCTTGAAAATAAACCACAGGGCGATGCAGCCGGCAATCAGGTAGAGGATGTTGGCCTTCAGGAAGTCAGACAGGTCAATCAGGAATTGGGTCGGGGCAGGGAGTTTGGCGCCAAAGTCCGCGAACATATCAGCAAACACCGGGATCACGAAAATGAGCAACACATTGACCAAGGCGACCGCCAGGCCGATAACGGCGATCGGGTAGGTCATCGCCGATTTCACCTTCTTGGTCAGCCGCACACTCGACTCGAAATATTCGGCGACCTTGCCCAAAATCTCCGACAGAGCCCCCGAGGCCTCACCTGCTTCCACCATGGAGATGAACAAGGTATTGAAGGCCCGGGGAAATTTTTTCACCGAATCGGAGAACGAATTACCAGCCGATATCTCGGCGCGGACATCCCGGATCACGATGCGGAAAACCTGATCTTCAGTTTGATCCTGCAGGGCCTCCAGACACTGCACCAAGGGAAGACCCGCCGTCAGCAGCGAACACAGCTGTTGGGTGAAGATGGCGAGCTCCTCGAGCGGCAGTTTATATTTCTTGGCCTTCTTTTCGTAGGCCTTTTGTTTGGCCAGCTGCTGCGAGGCCCAGAAATTTGACTGCTTCGACTTTCCGCCGGCCGTTTTTTTACTGCCGGACTTTCCTTTCGAGCCACCTGAGATAATCGCCATGCACGGAGAGAAAACGGTCAATTCTCCCCCGGCAACTTCATTCCCAAGGCTTGTTTAGCAATTAAATGTGAATCGGCACAGGGGATTGCGCGCCGCGGACCAGAGCAATTTAGCCACCAAGGCAGGCTTGACGCCCCGCCCCGCGCCCCGTTGCTTCCCCTCCATTGCGCCTGTAGTTTAGTGGTAAAACCTCTGTCTTCCACACAGATGTCGTCGGTTCGATTCCGTCCAGGCGCACCACCTTTCGCCCGGTTTCACTTCACCCACCCAAACGGCCTCCGGGCCCTCCCCCGCCCGCCCCGCGGTGGCAGGGAGTATTCGAACGGCATCCCGTGAACATCGTATTGTTTGAATCCTCCGAGCTTTCCGGGCGTCTCCCGCGGGCCGACCCCCGGGTCCATCATGTTTTAACCGTGTTGCGGCGCTCGGTGGGCGATGACTTCGATGTCGGGCAGGTCAACGGCCCCCGCGGCAAAGCCACCCTGCGGGAGATTTCGGAAGACGGCGTGCAACTGCTGTTCACTTGGGCGAGCGCCCACGCGCCTCCGCCCCCGACCCGGCTCACGGTGGGGTTTCCCCGGCCGCAGACGGCGCGCGACATCCTCCGCGATGCCACGACCCTGGGAGTGACCGAGATAAATTTCGTGCACACCCACCGCAGCGATCCTAACTACCCCAACAGCTCACTTTGGCAAAAGGGGGCCTGGCGCCGCCAGCTCCTGACGGGGGCGGCGCAAGCTTTTGACCCGTTCATTCCGGAGGTCACGTGGCATGAGACCCTCCCGGAGTCCGTGCAGCGCGAACGGGAAGCGGGAGGCCTCCTGCTCGGGCTGGATGTTTACGGGGCCCATCCCCAACTGGCCGAGTTGGACCTGCCGGCGCCGGCCCAGCCCTGCACCCTGTTGATCGGTCCCGAGCGGGGGTGGGATGCCCAGGATCGCTCCGCGTTGCAGGAGAGCGGGGTGACTTGGTTCAGTCTGGGAGCGCGGGTGCTGCGCACCGAGACAGCGGTGGTGGCCGGGCTGGCCCTGATCACCGCGGCCCGGGCTCGAGCCGGAAAATAGCGGCGGTGGGCTGGCCGACGCCTTTGCCCAACCGTTTCACCAACTCCCAGCCGCGGGGGAAAATGGTCATCTCGCCCGGCAATTCAAACACCACCCGAGGATCATCGCGGCGCCGGAGCAGCTTGCGCAAACCCGTGAAGAGTTTGGGCGCCACCTTCTCGATGAGGGGATAGGGGGGATCAATGAAGACCAGATCCGGGGGCTCTTCTCCGTCAATCCATGGCAGCGCGACGGCATCCCCGCAACGGACCATCAAGCCCGTTTCGTCCCGGTCCATGCTCAAACACACCGATGCGATGTTGCGGCGGAGCAGTTCAAAAGTGGCCCGATGCTTTTCCACCCACATACCCGCCGCGGCCCCGCGGCTGATGGCTTCCAGACCATAGGCCCCCGTGCCCGCAAACAGGTCCAGAAACCTCGCTCCCTCGACCCGGCGACCCAGACTCGAGAATACGGCTTGCCTCATGCTGTCGGTGGCGGGACGCACCGCATTCCCCTTGGGCGTTGCCAAAGGAATCCCGCGAGCTTGACCACCACTGATGCGCATTCCCGCAGCCAAAGCAGCGGCGCGCCGTTGGCAAACGAGAATCACGGGGCAAATTAAATTCCGGTGGCACTCGGGACTTCACCCTTCGGGGGAAAATCATCAGGTTCTCGCCAGCTTCAGCGGCCGGGTGCCGCCCGCCCAACCATGCCACGTTCATCGAAATTCCCTCGGTCCGACCACTGTGACGGATTTCGGTTTTTCAATCCCGGCGTCCACGTCAACCGCACGTGGTGGGATGTCTGGCGGTGGCGACGGACTTCCCGGCCCGCCCCGTGGCCGCGATCCGTGGCGGTGCCTCCCGCCTCTCTGCCCCCGGCACCCCTCGATGGCACGATCACGGCGACGTGGATCAACCACGCCACCGTGCTCCTCCAAACCCGCCACGCCAACATCCTCATCGATCCGGTTTTCAGTAAGCGGACAAGTCCGGTGCCGTGGGCGGGACCCCGGCGGGTCCATCCGCCCGGTATCTGCTGGGAGGCCCTGCCGGACATTCATGTCATCCTGCTGAGCCATGACCACTACGACCATTGCGACATCCCCACCCTGCGTCAATTCGCTCGCCTGCCCCACCCCCCCATGGTGGTGGCTCCGCTGGGCAATGATGACCTGCTCTCAAAGGGTGGCATTCCCGCCGAACGCATCATCACCCTCGATTGGTGGGAGGCCCATGAATTTGCCCCGGGCTTTCATGTGCGGGCCACTCCCGCCCGGCACTGGAGCAATCGGGTCTCCGGCCGCCGCAACGCCCGGTTGTGGTCGGGCTTTTTTATCCAAGCGGGCGGACGCACCGTCTACGCAGCCGGCGATACGGCCTGGGACGACCAAATGTTTGATGAGATTCGCGACCGTTGCGGCGAACCCGATCTGGCCTTGCTGCCCATCGGGGCCTACGAACCGCGCTGGTTCATGGCCCCGCAACACTGCAACCCGGAGGAGGCCGTGCGGATTCACCAGGTCGTTGGCGCGCTGCGCTCCATCGGCATCCATTGGGGCACGTTTCCGCTGGCCGACGACGGACGAGACGATCCCCCCCATGCCCTCGCTCAAGCCCGACAGGTAGCAGGGCTGGCGGCGGATGAGTTCGTGACGCTCGCTCCCGGGGAGTCCCTGTCCGTTTAATTTGCCGTCCAACGCATCGTTTTCCCCTCCACTCATCGAACATCGACAGGCAGTGGATGTCAGGGAATTTTCTGCTATAGTTAGGTTCCTAACTGAATCTCGAACCGCCTGACCAGCGGTTCAATCCGACCTTTCAAACCCACACCATGACACGGCGTCTGCTCTCGGCCCTGGCGGTTGTCGGGGTGGCTCTGGCGAGCCCCTCGACGGCGGAGCCTATGCAGGAGCGCAACTACTGGCCGCTCTGGGTCGAGCGGGGACCCGATGCCGCCGGGGTGGAGCGGTGGAACGCGCTGGGGCCCCTTATCTATGGCTCCCGCAGTGCCAACGGAGACACCTTGGGCGGCGTTCGCCCGCTGTTTCATGACTTCTCCGCCGCCGCGGGTTCCACCGCCCGCAGTGTGGTCTACCCTTTCTGGTATGGAGAATATGACGCGCCCAGTGAGGAGCACCGCTGGACCATCCTCAATCTGATCAACTCCCAATCGGGGGGCGAACGAGACGATCAATTCGCAATCTGGCCGATCTATTTTTCGCGGGACACGGGCGAACCCGAATCGTCCTACCAGGCGGTCTTCCCGATCTACGGCGACATCGCCCAACGGTTCGGTCAAAACCGCCTGACGTGGGCGGCCTTCCCGCTCTACGTCCGCTACGCCAAGGGCGACGCCATCACCACGGCCACCCCTTGGCCGTTCATCAAAACCCACCACGGCGGGGGGCAGCGGGGATTCGCGTTGTGGCCCCTGTTCGGCCACCGCGAAGAAACGGGGACAAGTTTCAGCCAGTTTCTCCTTTGGCCCTTGATCTATCGGACCGCGGATAAACAGGACACCGCCACCCCCACCCATCGCGCCGGGTTTCTCCCGTTCTATGCGACCGAGACTTCGGCGGGATACCGCAGCGAAACGTTTGGCTGGCCCTTCTTCGGATACTCGCGGCGCACCGCCCCCCGGAGCTACACCCAGACCAACTTGCTCTGGCCGTGGTGGGTCCAAGGCCGCGGCGACGCCCGCTACGTCAACCGCTGGGCGCCGATCTACAGCTACTCCGAGACCGCGAGTCGGGAACAGACCTGGCTGGCCTGGCCCCTCTGGCGGGATCGACAATGGCGCAGCGAGCACCTCAATCATCATCGACAACAGGTGTTGTATTTTCTCTACCACTCCGAAACCCAGACCAGCCTCCAATCCCCCGATGCGGAGGTCGCCGTGAAGCGACACCTCTGGCCCTTGTTGAGCCACTGGAACAATGGAGCGGGCCGGGTGCAGACCCAACTGCTCAGTCCGATCGAGGTGTTCTTTCCGCACAACGAACGAACGCGCCAGCTCTGGTCCCCGCTGTTTGCCCTTTACCGCTACGATCAATCCGCCCCCGGAGAGTTCCGCCATTCGCTGCTCTGGGACGCCGTTACCTACGCGCGCAGCGAGGACCGGCTGAGCCGGGAGTTTCACCTCGGACCGCTGTTCAGTTATCGAGCCGACGCCGAGGGAATCCAATGGGGACTTTTGGCCGGACTGCTTCGCGTGTCCCAACCCGCCGGACAAGGCCTGCAGGCCAGCAGCATATTGACCGATCGCATTTCGCCATGAATCGCATCCACCACTTCCTCGACGCCTTCGGCTCGGGCCTCATCATGACGTGGCGCGCCTTCGCCATGTTGCCGGCGGCTCCCCGCATCCTGAAACGCGTCTCCGAACAGGCCTTTCTCATCGGCTACACGTCGTTGCCCATCATTGCGATTCTCTGCTTTTTCATCGGGGCCGTGCTGGCGCTGCAAGCGGGGATCAGCCTCCGGGAATTTGGCGCCAAGGAGTTCATCGGGGCCCTGGTCGGCGCCTCCATGGCCCGCGAGCTCGGACCGGTGATGGTCTCTATCATCCTGGCGGGCCGGGTGGGCAGCGCGGTCACCGCCGAGCTCGCTTCCATGCGGGTGAACTCCGAAATCGACGCGTTGACCACCATGAACATTCCGCCCGAGCGGTTGCTGGTCCTGCCCCGGTTGCTCGCCGTGCTCCTGGTGATGCCCGTGCTGACCATGATGGCTAACTTGATCGGCTGGTTCGGCGGCGCCATGGTTTGCGAATACGTCGATTTTATCGGCCTTTCGGCCGATACCTTCTTTCGTAATTTGCAGACCCATGTCACATTCGATGATGTGCTGGATGGCCTCATCAAGGCCGAGGTCTTTGGCCTCGTCATCATGATCATCGCCAGCAACACGGGGCTCCGCACCCGCGGAGGCCCCCGTGAAATCGGACTGGCCGTGACCAAGGCCGTCGTCCTCTCGCTGGTCTCCATCCTCACCCTCGACTATTTCATCACCAAACTGCTCGCCTGAAGCCATGGCCTCAAATCGCGAAAATATTCTGCAGCGCGACAATCACCGCCCCGTGGCGGTGGAGGTGACCGGCCTGGGCAAGTGCTACGGCAGCCAGGAGGTGCTCACCGACGTCAGCTTCCGGGTCGAACCGGGCGAGATTTTTGTGATCATGGGCCCGAGTGGTTCCGGCAAAACCGTGTTATTGCGGCACCTCGCGGGACTGGAATCGCCCACCACCGGACAGATCACCATCAATGGGTGCGATCCCACGCTGGCGGAGACGCGGGACCGCTTTGCCTTGGCGCTGGTTTTTCAGTCCGGCGCCCTGCTCAATTCCTTGTCCGTTTACGACAATTTGGCGCTCTACCCCCACGAGCATCGACTCGGTTCGAAACCGGAAATCCGTGATCGGGTCATGCGGGCGTTGCGGATTCTCTCCATCGAGCACGCCGCTCATAAAATGCCTTCGGAACTCTCCGGCGGGATGCGCAAACGCGTGGCCATCGCCCGCGCCTTGGTCATGGAACCTCAGCTCCTGCTCTACGACGAACCGACCAGCGAACTCGACCCCACCATGGCAGCGACCATCGCAGAAATCATCGGGAGCCTGCGCGAAGAATATGCGGTGACCAGTGTCGTCGTATCCCACGATCGCGATCTCTCGCTCACCATTGCCGACCGCGTGGCCCTCATGCACGAAGGCCGGCTGCATACGGTCGCCCCCCCCGCCGATTACCGCGCCTCCACGGATCCCGTGGTCGCCGATTTTTTAAACCCAAAGATCGATCTCAAGAACCCTCGTTTTAAAAACCTGGAGGCAAAACCATCATGAACAACGCGCAAATGTCGGTCCGAGTGGGACTGTTTTTTCTGTTGGGGCTGGCCCTTATCTGGATCACCCACGAATCGCTCAGCGGCTCCAAGTTGGGTCGCGACAACGGCTTCGAGCTCACCGCTCGTTTTGCCACGATCAAGGAGCTCAAAGCCGGCGACGATGTCCGACTCGCCGGGGTCACCATTGGCGCGGTCGAATCCACCCGGCTCAGCGGCCGCCACGCCGAAGTCGTGATGCGGATCGCCGACGGCATCGCGGTGCCCGCCGACGCCGTTGCCACCATCGCCATGTCCGGGCTGCTGGGCAGCAACTATGTCTCGTTGACGTTGGGGTCACCCGACGCGGGGTTGATGGCGGCCGGCGGCACCCTGCGCTCCGAGGATACCCCCGATCTCAATACCGTCGTTTCCCAAGTGGGTGAGATCGGCCGCAAAGTGGAACAGGCGCTCACCCAGTTCACCGGCGCCTTGGGCACCGATGGCTCCAGTGACGGTCTGATCACGAAGCTCAACGGCATGCTCGATGAGAACCGCATCAAGATTGATGCCATCACGTCCAACCTTGAGCTCGTCACCCAACGCCTGGCCGATGGCGAAGGCACCCTGGGCAAGCTGCTGACCGAGGAGGACGGCTACCACGAACTCGTGGCGGCGATCTCAGAGATTCGCTCCGCTGGGGAGTCCGCCAACACGTTCATGACCGAGGCGGAGAGCATGATCACGCATCTGAAAAGTGGCGAAGGCACTTTGGGCGCATTGATCTACGACGAAGAGGCCGCGGAAAATCTTCGGCTCACCCTCACCAACCTGCAGCAGCTCTCGAACAAACTGAATTCCGGCGAGGGCACGCTGGGTCGGTTGATCAACGACGACGGTCTCTACCTCGAGGCGCAGTCGACCATCCAGAAGGTCAACCGGGCGGCGGACGGTCTGGCCGATCAAGGCCCCATCACCGCTGTCGGGGTCGCCGCCAACTCGTTGTTCTGAGCCATCAGCGTTTCTTCGCTTCGAATTGCCAGGAGACCTTGCGGGCTCCGGTGGTCGTAGCCGTGCCTTTCCACACCACGGCCCCGTTTTCGTTGAGTTCGACGACCCCCCGATACTCCACCCGCTGCTCCTTCTGGTTCACGAAGCGGTAGGTGGTGATCCAGACGCGGCCCGTTTCCGTGCTGTAGTAACCGCGTTCCGGCCGGGCGGCGTTGGACCACTTCAGGAAGAAAAACCCGTCCGCCCACGTGCTCTTGCCCGGGCTCACCCGTAACACGTTGAACTTGTCCGTATTCGAGGGATAAATGAGCGCGGGACTCGCGTCGTCCATGATCCACGCCCCCGCCAAATGCTGGCTGATCTCCGCGCTGGAACCCACGGCCGCACTCAAGGCGAGCCCCAGGACGACGCCTAGAAATGGGCTGAAAAACCGAATTCGGCGGGTTTTGCTCATGGGGACAGGGAGAGGGAAGTCGGAGGATTTGTCGCGGCTATTCTGCGGCCACCTCGGTCGTCAAAACACCGAGGCAACCCCTTCAAACCTTGGGGCCGCCTTGGGCGATGTGCCGGGCACGCAGGCGTAGGCCATTGAGGCGGATGAAGCCGGTGGCGTCGTTCTGATTATACCAGCTCTGCACGCCTTCCATCGACGCAATATTCTCGTCGTAGAGCGAATAGGGCGATTTCGAGCCACAAGTGGTCACGTTGCCCTTGTAGAGCTTGAGGCGCACTTTCCCGGTCACGAATTTTTGACTGTCGTCGATCAGGGCCTGCAGCGCTTCGCGCTCCGGTGCGAACCAGAAGCCGTTGTAGATCAACTTGGCGTAGCGCGGCATGAGCTCGTCCCGCAGGTGCATGAGGTCCCGATCCATGGTGAGGGCTTCAACTTGACGGTGGGCGTGCATCAAAATCGTGCCTCCCGGGGTCTCGTAGACCCCCCGGGACTTCATCCCCACAAACCGATTTTCCACGATATCCACCCGGCCGATACCGTGTTTGCCGCCCAAGGCATTGAGGGTCTTGAGCACCTTGCCCGGGGTCATTTTTTTGCCGTTCACCCGCACGCAGTCACCCTGCTCAAAATCGAGTTCGACGTATTCGGATTGGTCGGGGGCATCCTCCGGATCAACGGAGAGTTTAAACATGCCCTTGTTGGCCTTGGTGGTGGGGTCGAACCACGGGTCTTCCAGGATGCCGGCCTCGTAGGAAATGTGCAGGAGGTTTCGATCCATGGAATAGGGCTTCTTGGTCGAAGCCTCGACCGGGATCTGGTGCTTTTTGCAGTAGGCGATCATCTCCGCGCGGCCGGGGAAATCGGCGCGAAAATTATCCATCTTCCATGGTGCGATGATGGTCAGGTCCGGCGCCAGTGCCATGTAGGAAAGCTCAAAACGGCATTGGTCGTTGCCCTTGCCCGTGGCGCCATGAGCCACCGAATCCGCTCCCTCCTTCAAGGCGATTTCGACCTGGGCCTTGGCGATAAGCGGCCGCGCGATGGAAGTACCCAAATAATACTGACCTTCGTAAATCGCATTGGCCCGGATCATCGGGTAGATGTAATCCCGGGCAAACTCCTCGACCAAATTCAGTGTGTAGTGTTTGCAAGCGCCGGTCTTGCGGGCCTTGGCGCTGAGCCCCTTAAGCTCTTCCTCCTGCCCCACATCAGCCGCATAGGTGATGATTTCGGCTCCGTAAGTTTCCTTGAGCCATTTGACGACGACGGAGGTATCGAGACCACCTGAGTATGCTAGGACGATTTTCATGAGTTGGAAAACGGTCGTTCTACAACGGCGAACCCGGGCGGCGCAAAATAAAACCCTGATTCGTCCCCGCCGAACGCAAATGAAGCGGGAGGTCTCCCCCCGCTGGCGGGGGTCGCCGGTAGGGTTCACCCGGCCACCCGCCTGCACCCAATCCTGTTTTTTTGGCGATTTTAACGTTTGCCCTCCCGGAGGGTGGGCCGTGGCGCCGTAGCGCCGTAGCGCCGTGCCCCGCAACGCCGACTCCGTCAGCCGGCGACGCGCCAGGCCGCAACGAGCGCGGCGTAATTTTCCGGCGGGACTTCCGGCTGGACCGCATTGGAACAACCAAAGCACCACCAGCCCCGCCCTTTGTGGCGCTCAATCAAATCGCGCGCGATCTCGAAAATAACGTCCGGTTCCTCCAGCAACAGCCGGCCGTTGTCAAAATTGCCGCACACACAAACGCGGTTACCAATGCGATCAAGGGTTCGTCCCAGATCCATGCCGGCGACCGGGTCAATGGCTTGGAGCGCGTCGATTCCCGAATGCGCAATCGGGTCAAGGTAGCGGTCCAGATTTCCATCGGAGTGCAGGATGGCAAACGCCCCCATTTCGTGAATCGCCCGTGACCACTGTTGCAACTGAGGGTAGATCCATCGCTCCATCTGGTGCGGGTGAAAAAAGGGCCCGTTGTTGTCGGCCACATCAGAACAGGAAACCACCGCCCTCGCCCCCGCTTCAATGCAAGCGCGGGCATGGCGTAACTCCGCGCTCAGCCGATCCGCCACCAGCGCGTCCACGCGCTCGGGCTCCTCAAACATCATCTCGCAAAAATCGGGATCATAGTCCGCCGCTAGGATGGCACTCGCGTTGGCGACAATCATCAAGTCAGCCGGCAAAACGGACCGGAAAGCTTCGATCTGTCTAAACCTCCAGTCACCGGGCAAAACGTAATACGCCAGCAGCCCCGGAGCCTGTTCCCAGTACCCCGCCGGAGCTGTGATCGCCGAGAAAGGCAGGTCTTGACAGACCGCCGCGACGATATCGGCGTTGCGTTGCAATGCCTCGAGTTTTTTCGCGTCGGACAGGGCCTCAAACGTGTGGCCCAAAATTAGAGATTGCTGAGAAAATCGATCCCAGCAGTCAAACGAGAGCTCCCAAAAAGGAATCCGTCCCTTACGGCTGAGCGTTTCCCAAAAAACGGGTGAGTCTGGCGAAGAGGGTGGCATCATGATTCGACGGGTAGGCCAATCGACTGCCCGTGCCTTGGTAAATCCCAAAACACGGATCGATCGAGCGGGCGAAGCGAATCGAGCGGGCTTCCCCAAGGAAAAGTGAAACCGCCTAACAATGCTCCCAGCGCACCTGGGCCCTTTTCGCCAGCAAGCCCCCTCCTCCCCCCCCCAAATTAGCCCCTGTCAATAATCGGTCACCGGTGCTTGACCCTTCGCCCTATCCCCTAAATCGTCCGCGGTTCCTCCGCCCCTTTCCCCATTCTAATCCGATAAATTCATGAATGTTAATCGAGCGACTCCGCCACCTCGAAACCTTGATCTGATTGTGGCTGCTGAAGCCAAACGAATCGCCAAGCGTCTCTCCGTCTGCGTCTGCACCACCGTCACACTGCTGTTCTCCTTTCTGCCTTCAGCCGCCGCATCAGCGAACGACTCCGGGGACATAGCCGGTCTTCAGGGGATGGTCTCGGAGTGGACTGACCTGCGCCGCTTGATCGCGGAAGAGCGCGCCGACTGGAAGGTGGAAAAGGTCTACCTGCAGGAGAATTTAGAAATCCTGACCAAGCAGATCACACTGATCCGCGAGCAACTTGACCAGACTCAAGGAGTGGGCGAGGAGACCGCGGCGGAATTGGAGCGTTTGGACCTTCGGCGTAATGCGCTGTTAGAGGCCAACGAAGCAGTCACGAACAGCGTGGTTGGGCTGGAAGACTCTGTCAAACGACTGGTGAAGCGTTTCCCCCCACCGCTCTTGGACACGATCGAGCCCCTGCTTCGTCGAATTCCCGAAAACCCCGAAGCGACCGATTTGCCCGTCAGCCAACGGGTGCAGAACATCGTGGCTGTGGTCAGTCTCGCTGAGAAATTTAATACGTCCCTGATCAAGCGAGGTGAGGTCCACGAAATTGCCGGCCGGGAGAAGCAGATCTGGACGCTCTACTGGGGCTTGGCAGCTTCCTTTTCGACCGACGCCGAGGCCTCCAGCGCGTTGATCGGCTACCCCGGAGCGGAGGGTTGGGTTTACGAGGAGCGACCGGATCAAGCTTCGACCGTGGCCTTACTGATTCAGACCTATGACGGCACCGAAGTCCCGTCCTTCATCGAACTGCCCGTCAGCCTGCGTTAACCCCCGCCTTTTTCGTCTCCTCTTCCCCTCTCTATTTGTTCGGCGAACCATGATCAATCTACTCAAACGTTCCACCGTAACAGTTGCCGTTGTGGCCACCGTTGCCGCCGTTAGTCCGCTCTTCGGCCAAAGCCTGGCCGAAACAAGCAGCACCCTTCTAACCCGAATCGAAGCTTCGAACGCCGAGCTGAAATCCCTCTACGATCAAACCGCCGAGGAAAAACTGCCTCTGATCCGCGAAGTGAATCGATCCGAGGAGGAATTAATCGACCTCCGCGGAGAACTCCGACGCAAAGAGCGCGTGCTTTCAACCCGCGAGTCTGATTTGGCCCGACTGGAGAGTCGTGTGCAACGCTACGAGGAACAAAATGATTACATCGCCGGGCTACTCGATGAGTTCGTGCGCAACTTCGAGAGCCGCATTCACATCTCCGAAATTCAGCGTTATGAGACCCTGACCAAGGAGGCCAAGCTGGCCCAAGAAGACTCCAATCTGAGCGAAACCGAAAAGGTCCTCGCTCAGCTTAAGGTGGTCAGCCAATCGATCGAGCGCCTCGATGCGGTGCTCGGAGGAGACCGCTACGAAGGCCAAGCCCTCACCCACCTTGGAGATTTGACGAACGGTTCCTTCGTCGCCTACGGCCCCTCCGTTTACTTTGCTTCGAGCGAAGCCGCCGGTCTGATTCAGCGGCAGCTCAATGCCGCCGAACCCGCCATCGTCGCGCTGGATGACAACTTGGTAGAGGGAATCCGTCGCCTGGTGGAAACCGGCAGTGGCAGCATCGCTGCCGACGCCACCCTCGGCAAGGCAGTCCAATTGATGGAAGTGCAGGAGAGCTACCTGGAGCACATCCAAAAAGGCCGAGTGGTCGGTTACGCCATCATCGCCTTGGGGCTGCTGGCTTTCGCCCTCGGGATTTTCAAGTTTTTCGAGATCAGTCGCTTCCGCGCCCCCTCTTCCGAGGCCAGCCGCAAGCTGGGCGCGGCCACCTTGGCCGGCGACGATGCGGCGGCGCAGCAGACCCTCGGTTCGCTCAGCGGATCCGCTCAAGCAATGCTTCAGATTGGCTACGAATGTCGCGAGCTCCACCGCGACATTCTGGAGGAACGGATGTATGAAACCGTCACGGAAGTGCAGCCCAAGCTGGAGCGTTTTCTTCCCTTCCTAGCCATCACTGCCGCCGCAGCCCCTCTGATGGGTCTGCTGGGCACAGTGATCGGCATGATCAAGACCTTCAACCTGATCACGGTCTTCGGCACCGGAGACGCCCGGAGTTTGTCGTCCGGCATCTCCGAGGCCCTCGTCACCACCGAGCTGGGTCTTACCATTGCAATTCCAGCCCTCGTCATCCACGGACTCCTCAGCCGGTTGGCCAAACACAAGGTGGCGAAGATGGAGCAGGCGTCGTTGATCTACCTCAATACGATCAAATAGTCCGACGCGGAGCACACCAGATGGACGCGAATCTCGACAACGTAATTCGGATTTGGCTCAGCGGGGGCTGGGTCATGATTCCCCTCGTCCTGTTGGCGGCGGCCCTCTATTATCTGGCAATTCAGGTGCTCCTATATTGCCACAAAGAAGGACCCCAAGGGAAACACTACCAGCTCTGGGCAGGTTGGGTGGCTGATCCGACCAAAGCCACCGGAGCCAGCGGCGCGATCATTCGCTATACCCAACACGGGGTTAGCAGTTCGGCCCAAATCCGCGGCCGCTTCGAGGAAGTAACGGAAGCGCTTCTCGTTCCCGTTGAACAACGCCTCACTCTGGTGCGCATGATGGTGGCCGCGGCGCCCCTGATGGGGCTTTTGGGCACGGTGATCGGTATGCTTTTTACCTTCGACGGTATTTCCAAAGGAGCCGGCAGCGAAACCGCCAGTCGAGTGGCTGAAGGCATCTCCCAGGCTCTAGTCACGACCCAGACCGGCCTGATGATCGCGCTCCCCGGCATCTTCATGGTCCTAATCATCCAGCGCCGGATCAAACTCTGGAAGTCGCGGATCACCCGACTCGAAGGCATGACGCTCTCCAAATACAACTTTCCGTCCTGAGCCCCCTTTATCCCATGTCAAAAAGACGCAAGCACCGAGAAGACAGTGATGCAGTCGAAATCAATCTCTCCCCGATGATCGATTGTATCTTTATTCTGTTGATTTTCTTCATCGTCACCACGGTGTTCGTGGAAGAAACGGGAGTTGAAGTTAACCGTCCTGATGCCTCTTCCAGCGTGCAATTGGAGAAGAATAGCATCCTGATCGCAATCACCGCCAACGACAAAGTCGTCTACGGCGGCAAGGACATCGGAGTCACCGGGGTCGGGCCGCAAATCAAACAACTCCTGCTCAAGGAGGACATTCCCGTTATCATCCAGGCCGATGAGGGGGCCTCGCACGGCATCTTTGCGAAGGTGTACGGGGAGGCCAAACTGGCCGGTGCCACCAGAATCAACTTCTCCACCCTCCGATAGCCAATGTCGCAACGACCTCCAGTCGAACCCGCGGCCGATGGCTCCTTCAATCCGGGAACGCCTGACGGGCGTGCTGGCGTCAGCATGGCACTTGCGGGGGTCATGACAGCCACCGTCTTTGTGCTCATTCCCCTCACGCAGTTCATGGCCTTCGACCGGAAGCCGCCGCGGGAAGAAATGGTCCAGAGCTTCGTCCTGCCGCCCCCCGAACCGCCGCCGCCGGAAGAGCCTCCCCCCCCCGAAGAGCCGCCGCCCGAAATGGAAGAAGAACCACCCGAGCCCCCCAAGCTTTCGTTGGAACAAATCGAACTCTCCCTCAATCCCGGGGCCGGCAATCTCGGCGGTGATTTCGGTATGCCCGGCTTCGACGTGAACCAAAACGCTCTCGGATCGATGGATATTTTCAGCCTCAGCGATCTCGACTATATACCGAAAGCTCTGTCCCAAACCGCCCCGCGCTACCCCTACGAACTACGGCGGGCCGGCATCAGCGGCGAGGCCGTCATCCTTTTTGTGGTCGACACCAACGGCCGGGTCGAGGAGGCCCGCATCGAAAGGACGACTCACCCTGAATTTGGTGATTCCGCCCGCGACGCGGTGCGCAAATGGCGTTTTGAACCCGGAGAAAAAGACGGCAAAGCCGTCAAATTCCGGATGCGAGTCCCGGTCCCCTTCCAAATTCGATAATCCCACTGACCCTTTTTTTATGAAGCATCTCACCCAGCATGTTCTCCGACGCCTCGCTCTCGGGCTGCTCATCCTCGCCGGCGCCCCCGCTCTGTCCGCCCAGATTCCCGTCGAAATGACCCGGGAATTTTGGCGTGATCCCGGTTTCGTCGAACGGTTCCTCGGCACCTACGCCACCCTCGCAAACTCCGAACCGCGGATCAACGAAGACGAACGCCCCATTCTGGGGGAACTAGCCACCCTCATCCAGGAGAACCCCGCCGGCGCGGTCACGCTGCTCAACGAAACCATCACCTCCTCCAGCAGCGCGACCATCCTCTTCGTCCGCGGGAATCTCTACTTCCAAAGCGACCAGCTGGATCAGGCTGCCGCCGACTACATTGAAGCGATTCGGCGCTTCCCGGAATTCCGCCGTGCCCACCAAAACCTCGGCTTGATCTACCTTCAGCAGGCCAACTTTGCCGCCGCTGCCCAGTCCCTCGGTCGGGCCATCGAACTCGGCGAATCCTCCGGCCGCACCTTCGGACTCCTCGGCTACTCCTACTTCAATCTCGAAAACCATATCGCTGCCGAGAATGCCTATCGGCAGGCGCTCATGCTTGACCCGGCAAACAAGGACTGGACGCTCGGACTGGCTCAGGCGCTCATGGCGCTCGAGGACTATGCTGCCGCCGGCTCCTTGATGGAGGGGCTGTTGCAGGAAAATCCCGACTCCGCGGATCAGTGGCTCTTCCTCGTAAACGTGAATCTCAATCTGGATCGGCCGGAGCAAGCGGCCGCGATTCTGGAAATCGTCCGGCTTCGAGGACAGGCCACCACGGCCAACCTCGAGCTGCTGGGTAACATCTACCTCAACCAGGAAGACTTCGCTTTGGCCTTGGATGTTTACCAAGAGATGCTCAGCAAGAGCGATGCTCTCCCCCAACCTGAGGTGCCGATCAATGTTGCCTCAATCCTCGTACGCTACGGAGCCAACGCCGAAGCCAAGGTGATCCTTGAACGGGTCGAGGCAAGCTACGGTGAAGACCTAGAACGCAAGCAGCGGCTACAGGTGTGGAACGTTCTCGCCCAGATTGCCCGCGCTGAATACGACAACGAAAGTGCGGCGACCCTGCTAGGACAGATTCTGGAAGAAGATCCTGCCAATGGCGGGGCGTTAATCGAAATGGCAAGTTACCAAGCCGACAGCGGGAATCTGGATAGGGCCTATTTGATGCTCGAGCGTGCACAGCGCCTCAACGACTACGAAGCTGCGGCGTTACGCCTCAAAGGACAGCTATTGGTACGCGAAGGAAAATACCGTGAAGCAGCCGACGCGCTGGATCTCGCGTTTAGTCTCAATCCGGAAGACCGACGCTTGGGTGACTACCTCGCAGAAGTCAAAAGAGCGGCTGAACTCAGCCAGTAACGTCGGTCAAACAAGCCGACCGCTGAAGCTCCCCTGGCCGCCGCATCCAACACCCCCTCCGGTCCTTACTCAGCGGGTTGACCGTGCCACCCTTTCCCACCCACCACAGGCCGACTTTTTGTGACAAGGGTCCTGGGCCCGGGTCGCACCTTCTCTTCGATTCACTCACGAAGTGAAATCACTTTCCTAACGGGATGATCGGAACTTAGCCGTGGTGGCGGATTTGATTCTATCAAGTGGTGAGTGAGCCTCGAGTGATCATGCCGGCCAGAAAGGGGATTCAATCGATTTAACTGAACACCTCCTGTCGCAGCCCCCGCAAAGTGGCGAGATCCCCCCAATCGGTCACCCGCGGGAGGGGTCGCGGCGCCGTGCGACTTCGCCGTCCCGTTTGGGACCGGTAGGCGGCCAGGGTGGGTTTGAATAAAATCCGGGAGCTTCCAGCACCGCGCCATCGCTGAAGTATCGAATCCGGCACCGCAGCACCCCGCTGGCGGGGAAGTTGGCTCCTCAGAGGCTATGACCTTTTGCAGGGTGGCGGACTGCCGCGGCCGGCCCTTTGCTTGGCTGCGCCGTCGGTGCCAAAGAGCACCTTCTGCGATAGCTTGCTTGGGTGGCTCTCCAGTTATTGGCCGGTTCCTGCACCAAACCGACACAGGCCGGCGAGCGGAGGCGTTCCCCCCAGGGCGTCGCCGTAGCCGCAGAATCGGTAGTCTTGGGGTCATCGGGACCAGACCAGCCCCTCACCGCATTCAGATCGATGTAGGCTGCCACGGTCATCACCCCGCTCTTCGCCTCGACCAACACGCTTTTGAAGCGCTCCGACCACAACGTGCCGTAGCGTTGGTGGGAGCGATTATACCACACCGAGAAGCGCTGCTTGAGCAGCTTCATGAACTGCGAGACATCTCCTCATCAGGGCGGTTTGCTGGCGGCGCCACGCTACCGGCGGCTTCGCCGCCCGTGGGCCAACTGTCTTTGATGACATCCAGCTGAGCGGTTTGGTAGCGGTGGGCTTCGTACAGCACCCCGTAGCGACGCAGTACCTGGGATCGGAAACTGTGGCCTTCGCGGCACCCGCAACAGCACATGAAAGTGGTTGGACATGATGGCGTAAGTGATGACCTGCACCCCGCAGTAATCGCTAATCTGCCAAATCTGCTTCCGCAACACCTCCTTGGCCACGTCATCGAGCAACCTCTCCCCATTCACCGTGCGGCTCATGCAATGATACACCGCCTCCCCTGCCTCCGCCGCCACCTTGATTCGTGCCCTTCTCATGCCCCAACCCTCACCACCTCCCTCCCTTTCTCAAGCTTTTTTAACCTGTCCCTATATACGGAAGCCGGAGCAGTGGGTGACATGGAAGGGGTTCAGCCCCGGCGGGCCATCATGACCGGGCTTGCTGGGCGAGCACGGCCATGATCGCCTTTTGGGTGTGAAGGCGGTTTTCCGCCTGATCGAAGATGATGCAGCGGTCGTGGTCGAGTACCTCTTGCGTGACTTCCTCGCCGGCATGAGCCGGTAGGCAGTGCATGAAAAGCGCATCGGGCTTCGCCGCGGCGAACAGGTCAGCGGTGACTTGGTAAGGCGACATCTGCGCGATTCGGGCCTTGGTTTCTTCCTCTTTGCCCATGCTCACCCACACGTCGGTGTAAACCACATCCGCATCTTGAACCGCCTCCTGTGCATTCGTGGTAAAGGTGTAGGCGTCACTAAAACCTTCTTTTTCGGCCAACACTTTGAATTCGGCCGAGGGCTCAAATTCCGCCGGCCCTGCCAAGGCCACTTTCATGCCGAAGAGACCCGCCCCCAGCACCCACGAGTTGGCCATGTTGCAGGCGGTATCACCCAAAAACGCCACCTTCCGCCCGCGCAGCGCCGCCAGGAGGTCGCCATCCTCCCCGACCCAGCGCTCTGCCATGGTGAAGGCATCGGTGTAGATCTGGCAGGGATGCAGAAAATCAGTCAGCGCGTTGATCACCGGCACCGAGCCAGCCGCGGCTAATCGTTCGACGTCTGCGTGGTCGTAGGTGCGCACGATGAGTCCATGCACGAAACGGGAAAGGACTTTCGCGGTATCTTCAATGGTCTCCCCGCGGCCCAACTGGATGTCATTGCGATTCAGAAACAGCGGGTATCCTCCGAGTTCATGGATACCGACCTCAAAGGATACCCGCGTGCGGGTGGAGGATTTGGAAAAAATGAGGGCCCAAGTCTGGTTGGACAAAACGGGCGGGGTATGCCGCCCGCGCTTGGCTTTGAAATCCCGGGCCAAGGCAAACACCTCCGCCACTTCATGGGGACGCAGATCGGTCTCTTTGAGGAAGTGTTTCATCGGGAAAAGGGAAAGACGGTAGGAAACGGTCCAGGGGCGGGCCAGCGAAAAACCCGGCAATCCGGGGACGGCTCGAGTTACGATTTTGCGGCGAGCACCCGCTGGAAACAATCGACCGCCTGCGTGAGTTCGGCCGCGGTGGCATTCAGTGGGGGCAACAGCCGCACGACGTTCCCCCCGGCCATCGGCGCCAAGAGGCCTTCCGCTCGCAACAACGCCACCCATCCCGCCGCGTCCTCAACCATCTGCAACCCTACCATGTAGCCCGATCCTTTGAGGCGTTTCACGTGCTGCGGATACGCCTCCACCAACGCGGCCAACTGCTGATGCCAGGCCGGGGACAGCTGCTGCACGTTAGCCAGCAGGTCTTCCTGTTCCATCACATCAAGCACTGCCAACGCGGCAGCACAGGCCAGCGGGGTGCCGCCGAACGTGGTGCCATGCATACCGGGCTGGAAGAGGTCCTGAGCGGTCTCGCCAATCCAAATGGCACCAATCGGAAAGCCGCCGCCCAATCCCTTCGCCATACCGATGGCATCGGGTCGCACGTCGGCATGTTCAAAGGCGAAAAACGCACCGGTCCGACCCACCCCACACTGCACCTCATCGAGCATGAGCAACAGGTTGTTTTCCGTGCAGAGCGTGCGCAAGCCGCGCAGAAACTCCGGAGTGGCGGGATTGATGCCCCCCTCGCCTTGGATCGTCTCGATAAAAATCGCCGCGGTATCTTGGTCGATCAAGTCGGCGAAACTCCGCAGGTCATTCAGTTTCCCGAAGGAAAAACCCGTCAGCAGCGGTCGAAACCCGTGCTGGATTTTTTCCTGAGGAGTCGCGCTCATGCCGCCAAAGGTGCGCCCGTGAAAGCCCTGCTCGGCTCCGATGATTTTGATACACCGGCCTTCGACGCCACCGGCTTTCCGCATGCCGTGCAACCGAGCGAGCTTGATCAGACCTTCATTCGCCTCCGCGCCGCTGTTGCAAAAAAACACCCGACCAGGTCCCGCCCGCTCGACCAGTCGGCGGGCCAGGTCCCCTTGCCGAGGATTCCGAAACAGATTGCTGGTGTGAATCAATTGACCCGCCTGGTGCTGCACGGCCTGCACCCAATGGGGGTGACAGTGACCCAACGCACTGACTGCGATCCCCGAGGTAAAGTCCAAGTAGGCGTTCTCTTCATCGTCCCACACCTGAGCGCCGCGACCTCGCACCAAGGTCAGTGGCGGGCGCCCGTAGTTATTGAGCACGTGGGCGTCGTAGAGGTCAGCCGTAGGGGGGCGAGGGTTTGCGGAGCTCATGGAAATCAAAAGAGAACGGACCAACCGGCCGGATCGTCCAACTGAATTTTGCCGGACCCTCCAGCGTACTTCAAAATCGCCGCCCGGCGATCAGCCATGCACGATTTCCGTGCCAATGCCGCGATCGGTAAAGATCTCCAACAGCAGCGAGTGCGGCAGGCGGCCATCGATAAAGTGGACGCGGTGCACCCCGTCCTGCAAAGCCTGCATGCCTCCTCCCACTTTGGGCCGCATTCCCTTGCTGATTACACCGGCCGCCCTGAGGCCTTCCACCTGGGAGATCTTCAAGGTCGATATCAGCGAGGCGGCATCATCCGGGTCGCGGAGCAGTCCCGGCACGTCGCTCATGTAGACCAAACGTCGGGCGCGCAGGGCGCTGGCCACCCGCCCGGCCGCCATGTCGGCATTGACGTTGTAGGGCCGACCCTCCCGGTCCAACGCGACGGGAGAGATCACCGGGATCAGACCTTCCGCAATGGCCTTCTTGATCAACTTGATTTTCACTTCGGTCACTTCGCCCACAAAACCGAGGTCAATGGGGTTTCCCTCATCGTCCGTCTCCAGTTTACGGCAAAGCAGAACTTCATCCCCCGGGAGACCCTTGGGGGTGCCCCGGGCTTCGGTGATGGCCGTGCAGACCTCAGGGTTCACCACCTCGTTGAGGGTCTGGCGCACGATATCGACGGTCGCGGCGTCGGTCACGCGCATGCCATTGACAAACTTGGCCTGCAGCCCGGATTCCGCCATAGCTCTGGTGATGGCTTTGCCGCCGCCATGCACCACCACGGTGTTGATGCCGCAGGCCGCGAAGAAGGCGATGTCGTAAGCGACGCGACTGCGCACGGTCGGATCCGGATCGTCCATGAAACTGCCGCCATATTTGACGACGAAAGTGGAACCACGAAACCGCTGAATGTAAGGCAGGGCCTCGAGCAGGACCTCGGCCTTGGCGGTGATTTCATCCATATTCATAGTGGATCAGAGAAGCGCCTCCGGTCGGAGCAGCCGCGTGGCGCTCCGGGGCGGGGGGATATTGGGAAGCAGATTAAAGGTCATGGCAGCGCCGGGAGACTTGCGGTTATGCAACCTCGGCCGGGAGTTTCCACGCAAAACTGTCGGCGAGTCACGCCCCTTCAGCACATTGCGCTTCACTCTGCGTGCTCCGGCGGACAAGTGTCGGACGTGGCGAGCACCCATCTATCCTTTGCCAACCGCGCGGAGCATCGTGCTTGGCTATCATCCCAGTCCCCTCTCCCCCGGGGGTTCAGCGTAGGCACCGCCCGCTTTGACTTCACCCCGGTCGAGGCGCCCAAGCCGTCGAAGATGACGCTCACGGTCATCAAATTGGATAAGCCAACGCCGGATTTTGCCGCGGTGTTCACGCGCAACGCGTTTCCCGGCGCCCCGGTTGTGATCGGCCGCCAACGGCTCCGTGCAGCCACGCTTGGCGCGGTGATCATCAACAACAAGATCTCCAACGTGTGCGCCCCCGGCGGCACGGAGAGCGCGGAGTCGGTATGCCAAGCCCTGGGCGACGCGCTGGGGCTCACGCGGGAGCAGATTCTCCCCAGCTCCACGGGGGTGATCGGCTGGCGATTGCCAGTAACCGACATGATCAACGCCCTGCCGGCGGCGACAAAAGAGCTGCAACCCGCCACCATCTTGCCTGCGGCCGAGGGCATCATGACGACCGACCTTTACCCGAAAGTGCGATCGGTCGAAATTGGCGGCGGTCGGATCGTGGGCATCATCAAAGGCGCCGGGATGGTGGAACCGAACTTGGCGACGATGTTGGGGTTTATCCTCACCGACATCGCCATGCCCCGGGCAGACCTGCGGCAACAGCTGCAGATGGCCGCGGAGCACTCGTTCAATCGGATCAGCATCGACAGCGATACGAGCACCTCGGACACGGTAGTCGCCCTGTCGAGTGGACAGGTCACGGGGGTGGCTCCCGACGTCTTTGCGGCGGGCCTCCGGCAGCTCTGTGGCGATCTGGCGGAGGACGTCGTGCGCAACGGTGAAGGGGTGCACCACGTGATTCGGATCAAAGTCACCGGCGCTCCCGATACGGGTTTCGCCACTCGACTGGGGCGGGCCGTGGTCAATGCGCCGTTGTTCAAGTGCGCGGTGGCCGGCAACGATCCCAATGTGGGGCGCTTGGTGCAGGCCATCGGACGCCATTTGGGGCACAGTGAAGCCCAATTTGATGCCTCCGCGCTGCGCCTCACCATGGGGGGGGTGGAGATTTTTGCCGACGGGGTGTTCCAACTCGATCCCTCCAAGGAAGCGGCGCTGCAGGCTCATCTGACGCAGGCCGAGCTCTACCGAAGTGCGCCAACGGCAGACGGCATGTTTTATCCGCCCGTCGATTACCCCCCCCATGAGCGGAGCGTGGAGATCGGAATTGAACTCGGAACCGGAACGGGCCAAGCCACCGTGTTAGGGGGCGACTTGACCCACGAATACGTCACGGAGAATGCCGACTACCGGAGTTGAGCCTTTGCTTATCAGGGCGCGTTCCCGGGCGGAGTGAACCCTCGGCGACCTGATCCGGGGCCAGCCAACCCGGCCCAAAGTCAACACCCCCCTTTCCCCGTGCGCAATTTTGCCCGGTCCGCAAAGGGCTGTGGGTTAAATTTGACTGCCCTTCTTTCCGGGCGAGCCGGCATTAAAGCCACTGCCCAGGTGGGTGGGGCCGGACCAGATCGTCACGGGGTGACCGGATGCGGCAGGCTCGACGGGAGCCGCGGTGATTTCGCAAAAAAAAGCCGCCCCGAGTCGGAGCGGCTGATGTAAATATGGGAATCTCCCCGACGCGTCAGCGCTTGGAGAACTGGAAGCGCTTCCGCGCCCCGGGTTGACCGGCCTTCTTACGCTCTTTCTGACGCGGATCACGCTTCAGGTGTCCGGCTTTCTTGAGCGGCGAACGCAGTTCTGCGTCCATCTTCTCGAGGGCCCGGGCGACGCCATGGGCCACGGCCCCGGCTTGACCGGCACATCCGCCACCGCGGACGTTGACCACAATGTCGATCTCATCCTTCTTCTCCACCGTCAGCAGCGGCGCGTAAGCGGCTTTGACAAAGTTTTCGTGGCCGAAGTAGACGTCAAAATCGCGATTGTTCGCGATGAATTTCCCGGTTCCGGGAGTGATGCGCACTCGTGCGGTGGCGGTTTTACGGCGACCGGTAGCGGCGAAAATAGTGGTGGTTTCAGCACTCATGGGAAGGGGATCAGAGCGGGAGCTCGGTCGGGGTTTGTGCCGTGTGGGTGTGCTCCGGGCCGGCGAAAACGCGCAGCTTTTTGAGCATCTGACGGGCGAGACGATTCTTCGGCAACATGCCCTTGACGGCGTGTTCGATGATAAATTGGGGGTTGCGGGTCCGTTGTTCGGTGATGGAACGGTAGCTTTCGCCGCCGACGTAGCCCGAGAAGAACATGTATTTTTTCTGCTCTTCCTTTTTGCCGGTCACGACGACTTTTTCGGCGTTGATCACGATGACGTAATCGCCGGTGTCGACATGGGGCGTGTAGATGGTCTTGTGGCGACCGCGCAGCACGTTGGCGATCTTCACCGCCAAGCGGCCAAGCACCTGACCCTCGGCATCGACAATATGCCACTTGGGTTGCACGGTTTCCTTTTTGGCGAGGAATGTTTTCATGGGAAAAGAGGCCGATTGCTAAGTTTTGCCGGGGGGCTGTCAACCTGCATTTTTGAAGCGACAAAAAAATCCCGCCTCGGTCGACTGACCGAGACGGGAGAGAAGAGAATCGTGGGCTGCTGAATCGGCTTAGAAGCCGATGCTCAAGCCCGCGATGAAGTAGAGGAAGGAGTCTTCGGTGCCGAAGCCGATGTCGTTGTCGGCATAGACGACACCCAGATAGCTGCCCGCCACGTCATTGAGGGCGTAGTTCAAGGTCGCGCTCACGCTGTAGTAGTTGTAATCACCTCCGCCGTCAGCGCTTACGAAACCGTAGGCACCCGCCAGATCAAAGGTTGAGGTGTCGGACATCTCCATGCTGTAACCCAGGTCAAACTGGAAGGTGGTCGCTTCCGTTTCGAAGTCGTGGTAACCGTAGGCGGAGGCACTAAATCCACCGCCGAGGTCGCCGGAGATACCGACGTAGGGCTCCTGCTGCTCGTCGCCGGAAGGCGTCTCCGGGTAGTAGTAGTAGGTGAATCCCAGGTCGAGGGACCAAGTGTCACTCAGTGCCCAGCCGTAGCCCACATAGAAGTCGAACTCATTGGCGATGTTACCCGTGACCGGGTTACTCGTCCAGATCCCGGCATAAAAGTCGCCGGAAGCGAATTCAATCGAGGGCTGAATCGACTCCTCGGCGAACTTGACGCCCCGGAAGACGTATTCGGAGACGTATGGGAAATCCATCGTGATGGAATAGGAGGAATCCTCCTGAGCACTCAGGCTCGCACCCGACACAGCGGCAGCGAGGGCAATAGCGGCAATTTTCTTCATTTGTAGTAGTAGTCTGTAGTTACTTGGATGTCAGTCAGTTCAGGCACACGCCGAACGATTTTTATGAATATCATTCATGTTGAGAAGATCAACGTCGATCGGCTGAGCCAAAGATTGAAAGAACGCCTTAGCTCAGCAGGCTGCGGGCCAACTCTGTTTGTGATATGAATAAAATTCCTTTTTTTGCCGCAATTTTAGCTTTGATGGGGGTCGCGCTGGGGGCGTTTGGCGCGCATGCCTTGCGCGAAACTCTGCTCGAGCGAGGGACGACCGGCACGTGGGAAACGGCTGTTTTTTACCACCTCCTGCATGCTTCGATCGCCTGGGCCACGGTATTTTCTCCCCCTCTGGCTAAAAAAAATGCGGGACGAGCGGCCTGCTGTTGGCTCCTGGGGGTGATCATTTTTAGCGGTTCGCTTTATGGGTTGGCGTCGGGCGGACCCCGTTGGCTGGGGCCGATCACGCCCTTGGGCGGACTGCTGCTGATGCTGGGTTGGGGCTACGCGGCAGCCTCCGCCCTCGCGGCCACCAAAACCGACGTCTCGTGATCTCCCTGCCAGAATCGCTCAAGCCCGTATTGGCGGTATTGGGAAGTCGGGGTCGGCCCCGTCTGGTCGGTGGCTGCGTCCGGGATGCCCTGCTCGATCGACCCGCCGGAGACATTGACATCGAGGTGGGAGGCTTGGGTTTTGATGAATTGCGGCAACTCCTGCGGCCGTTCGGGGCGACGGATGTCGTCGGCCGTAGTTTCGGCACCCTCAAGCTTCGATTGGCGGGAAAGCTCTACGACATTTCACTGCCGCGACGGGAGTCAAAAACGGGCGCGGGACATCGGGGATTTCGGGTGGACCCGGATCCCACCCTGAGTGACGAGGAGTCGGCCAGTCGCAGGGACTTCACCATCAACGCCATGGCCTGGGATCCCTTGGCCAATGAGCTCATCGACCCCTGGGGAGGCCGCCGGGACCTGGAGGCCAAGTGCCTGCGTCACGTCGGGCCGGCTTTTGTCGAAGATCCGCTGCGCGTGCTCCGGGCCATGCAATTGGCCGCCCGCTTGGATTTTGACCTGGCCCCCGAGACCGCGGCGCTGGCCCGCGCCATGAGCTCCACCTACGCGGAGCTGCCCACGGAACGCGTTTGGGGCGAATGGGATAAATGGGCGACCCAATCGATCCGGCCCTCGCGGGGTCTCGAGGTGTTGCAGCAGACGGGCTGGATCGCACACTTTCCGGAGATCGCTGCACTCGCCGGCGTTCCGCAGGAAGCGGAATGGCATCCCGAGGGCGATGTCCTGATCCACACCCAACATTGCTTGAATGCCTTGGTCGTCGATTCGAGGTGGCCCGCTGCCGACGCGGAGTTGCGGCGCATCCTGATGTTTGCGGTGTTGTGTCACGACTTCGGCAAGCCCTCCACCACCGAACGGGTGCTCAAAAACGAGCGTTGGCGGTGGACCAGTTTGGGACACGCCAAAGCCGGTCTGGCGCCCACCGATTCATTCCTGACCCGGATTGGGGCGCCGCATCGGCTGGGCCCGATCATCGCTCCGCTGGTGCAATTTCACCTCGCCCACCACGATCCCGGAGGCGAGCCGCTAGCCGATCATCGCATCCGGCGACTCGCCCGAAAAATCGCTCCGGCTACCCTAACGCAACTGACCGCCCTCATGCGAGCGGATGCCAACGGTCGCCCTCCGCGGACCGATCCGGACACCTTGGCCCGCCTCGAACACTTGGAGCGACGGGCGGGGGATCTGGCGGTGGCAGACGCCGCCCCGGTCGCTTTAATTCAGGGTCGAGACTTGATCGCCCGGGGTCTGCCACCGGGGCCGCAATTCGGCCCCATTCTAGCGGCCGCCTATCAGGCCCAGTTGGCGGGAGAGTTCACCGACGCGACCGAATCAGCCCAGTGGTTGGATTCCCATTTGAAGCGGCGACCGGAATGAGCTACCCTTTGCCGCCATGGTTAACCAACTCGAACAACTCAAGGCCTTCACCACCGTCGTCGCCGACACCGGCGACTTCGAAAGCATGAAGGCTTTCACCCCGCAAGATGCGACCACCAACCCCTCGCTGATTTTAAAAGCCGCCGGATCCGGGAGCTATGATGCCTTGGTCGATCAGGCCATTGCCGAGGCCGGGGAGGGGGCATCCGCCGATGCCATCATCGATCGGCTCTTGGTCACGTTTGGTAAAGCAATCCTGGAAATTGTGCCCGGTCGCGTATCGAGCGAAGTCGATGCCCGCCTTTCCTTTGACACGGCGGGAACCATCGAGCGCGCCCACGGGCTCATCAACCTCTACGAAACGGACGGGGTTTCCCGCGATCGGGTGCTGATCAAAATCGCCTCGACTTGGGAAGGCATCAAGGCCGCCGAATCGCTGGAAAAAGAGGGCATTCACTGCAATCTCACCCTGCTCTTTTCCTTTGCCCAGGCCGTCGCCTGTGCCGAAGCCCAGGTCCAGCTCATCTCGCCGTTTGTGGGCCGCATTCTCGACTGGCACAAAAAGGCCACCGGCAAGGATTACACCGGGGCGGAAGATCCGGGCGTGATCTCCGTGACTGAGATCTACAACTACTACAAAAAGTTCGGTTACGCGACCGAGGTCATGGGCGCGAGTTTCCGCAACGCCGGAGAGATTCTGGAGCTGGCGGGGTGCGACCTGCTGACCATCTCCCCCGCCCTGCTACAGGAGCTGGCCGACAACGATGAACCCGTGGCCCGTAAACTTGATGCCGAATCCGCTGCCCAATCGGATCTGAAGCAAGTCAGCCTCGACGAAAAGGCGTTCCGCTACGCCCTCAACGAAGACGCCATGGCGACCGAAAAAACCGCCGAAGGCATCCGCAACTTCGCGGCCGACATCGTGAAGCTGGAGAAACTGATCGCCCAAAAGATCGGCTGAGCTTTGCGCCCGATTTACCTCCTTTCAGCCGGGCCTGAGCCCGGCTTTTCCTTCGTCCCATGATCCGGGCGTTTCAATGGGACCTCGCCCGCCAAGTGGAGCGGCTCGATTGGCTGTTGGCGCAACTCCCGCGCTACGCCGCATGGGGCTATGAGGAATTGCACCTGCACCTCGAGGACGCGGTGGACTACCCGAGCCTGCCCGGCGTGGCCCGCACCGACGCCTATTCCTGGTCCCAGTTCGAGCATTTGGTGGCAGCCGCCAGTCAGCACGGCATCCGGGTCGTGCCCATCGCCAACCTGCTGGGCCACACGCAATACCTCATCAAAACGGAAACGTGGCGCGACCTCAACGAACTGCGAGCCCCCGATGGCAGTCCCCTGCCTCACGGGCAAATCTGCCCCAGCCATCCGCGCACGCTCGAGGTGGCTAAAAAACTGATACACGACCTCAAACCCCACTGCACCGCCGGAAAAATCCACGTGGGATTGGACGAATCCTTCCACCTAGGCAAGCACCCCGCGGCCCAGGCAGAAATCGAGCGGATCGGACTCGCGACCTACTTTGCCAACTACGTCGGGCAACTGCATCAATTGGCCGCCGACCACGGGCTTCGAACCGGGATCTGGGCTGACATGCTCATCCTGCTCCCCGAGGCCATTCCCCAACTCCCGCGCGGCCTGATGGCCTACGATTGGTATTACCACGGATTTCGAAGGCATCCTCGGTTCGAGCTGTATAATTTCGCCGAATACGACCTCACCCCGGCCCTGCGGCGCCAGGGCGTTGAGTACTGGGGTTGCCCGATGAACGGCGCCTTCCGCCACGAACCGCTGCCGGTCTTCGGCGAGCGACTGGCCAACGCCCGGGCCTGGTGGCACCGCTGCAACGAAACCGGCGCGGCCGGTTTTCTGGTCACTGGGTGGGAGCCGGTGCGCCTCGCCCTGGAAATGACGATGGTGGTGGATGCGGCGATCGCCTCGCTATGGATGAATCCGGAGCTCGATGATTCCACCGCCATGCTGGCCAAAGGATTCGAGCGCACGGGCGTCGCCGCCCCGGCCCACGATGCCGCGCGCCTGGCCCTCGCCGGTGACACCCACGCCTTTGCCGGCTATCACCGCTGGGAGATAGACCGGCGCTGGAGTATCGCGCATCCCGCCGAAAACCTCGCCGGTCTCCGGGCGGAGGCCCGATTCTTCGCCCGCGCCCACCGGCGCGCTGCCACCGGCTTCGCCGCCAGTGTGACCTGGCGCCTCTACCTCGCCCGGCGCGATGTGTTTGTGCGCGAGGCAGCCCGGGGTGTCATGCGGGCCCGGCGTCTGCATTCCCGCGGTCGCACTGCGCCCATGTTTGACCTGATCACGACACTGCAGACTGCGGCAGACGCGCACGTCGGCGAACAACGCGAAGGCCGGGCGGCTGCAATCCGGATGGGGCGCCGAACCCGGCGGGCGGATATCATCCAACAAAATGTTGTAGCCCTGCGGGCGGATCAACAACGGCTCCGGGCCTGGCGCCGCTGGTTGGCGTCGGTGCAAAAGGATCCGATGCGCATTTGGGCAGCGTCGGAGGTTTGGGGAGCCTGGCAAGTGTTGGTGTGGGTTCACAACCCGCGCCCCTGTGTCCAGCAGGTGGTACTCCAACAACGCACAACCAACGGTGCCTGGCGGGATCTGGCCCAGCGGCACACCATCGAGTTTCGCAGTGCGGCGGCCCGGCCGCGCTCTCCCGGGCAGCGTCCGTGGTCGGTTCCGATCGACGATCCGACGCAGCCAGTACGCTTTGTCGTTCGCGGGGCCGGATTGGTCGAACTTAGCCGGGTGCAGATTTCGAACGGCGTAGACACCCACCAAGCCGTCAATCTGCCGGCGCGGACGCGCGTGTGCCTCGGACAGCCCGCGCCAAAGTCCGGTTGGCCCGATCTTGCTGCACACGATGACGCGCCCTCATGGCAGCCGGAATGGCCTCCCTTGCCCGGGCGTGAAGGGAAACACCGTGGGACGCCCTGACCCCGCCGGACCGCCCAGACGCCCAGCGGACGCCGGTCACTCGATCAGGGCTACGCGCGGCAACTGGCGCACGCCTTCGATGCGGATGAAGAAGCTGCCCCCTACTCCCGGCTCTATCGTGACGGCTTTGCCCGCCGGTTCCAACTTTGACCAGTATTCGCCTTCGGAAACCCTCCAGACCTGACCGTTCTCCAAGCGGAACCGCGTGCCTTTCTTCCAGCCGCGAAAGGGTTCCGCTAGGCGCGACTCCATCGTGGTATATTCGATGCGGGTGCCGGGACGCAGCAGCACTGACGCGCGTTGCAGCAGCGACGGTTTATCCTCCTCCGGCTGTGTTTTCAATTCCGCCTTGGCCCGCGCGAGCTCCGCGCGCGTCCGATCGAGTTCTGCCTCCCGTTGCTGCAGAGTAGCGGCGAGATCCTCGGTGATGACTGCGGGCGGGGCGACCACCCTCGAATCCGCTACCGGAGTCGCTACCTGGCCGCCCTGGGTGGCGACATAGCGGGCCACCGCAGCCTCAAGTGCAGTCAACTGTGCCGGGGTCATGCCGTCGACACCGATGGCCACCCGTGCATCCGGCGGCAGCTGATCCAAGAAACCCGCGGCCATCAGGCCTCCGGTGCTTGCGACCAGCGACAGGGCAAATGGCAGCGATAAAACGAGACGCAGAGGGGAGCGTAGCATGGCGAGCGGAGTGCCATCAGGAAAGGCGGAGGGCGAGGCCATGCCAACCTTATTGTGCCGCGTCTACTGGTTTCGGAGCAAAAACGGACAGACACGGCTGCGATAGCAGTCCGACCCTTTCCGCGCCTTGATCGCGATGGGGAACGGGACGGGTGCAGGATGATCCCGCTACCACTACCATTGCGGCGGGAGCATCGTGCTCCTGTCGGGAGCGTGGCGGGGATGACCGTGTTTCATCAACCGCCCCCGGGGGCTCAGGGCGACACGTGCTTCGCGGGCGGCACCAAAAAACTGCGGGTCCTTGCGGACCCGCAGTTGTAGACTGATTAGTTGGGTACGTTGACGCCGACTTAGAAGTCGCGCGAAGCGCGCAGGTACCAGAAGGCCGGCTCCGGGTTGTTGACGCCCGGGGTCCAGCGCTCGGCCTCTCCATAGTCAACTGGCGGTGCGCTATCGAACACGTTGCGCACGCCGAGGGTCAACTTGGTGCGGAACAGACCCCGGTAGGAGATTTGCGGGTTCACCAGGATCTGGTCGTCGTAAGTGGCATTGGTCACGCGGGCCGTGCCGCTCATCTGGTCAGTGCCCTTACGCTCACCGATGTAGTTGACGAACACCGAAGCCGCCCAGTCACCGCGCGTCCACGCGGTGGTGAAGGTGCCGCGGACACGCGGGAACAGACGCGTGCCGGCGTTCTCCGGACCACCGAAGGTCATCTCGTCGAGGTAAGTCGCCGAGCCCTGGAAGCGGAAGGATCCGAGGTTGTCGGTGTTCAGGGTGTAGCGAACATTGAAATCCGCGCCCTTATATGTGCGCACATCCGCGTTGGTCCAGGCCGTGCGGACGAACTGGATCGTGCCGACGTTCTCGTTCCCGGTCGGCGGGTTGCGGACAACGAGGCTGACGAACTCCGGATCACCGCGTTCTTCACCAGCGAGGATTTCCTGAGCGCCGAAGCTGGTGATCAGGTTGGTGGAGTCGAAGATGAAATAGTCGGCACCGATTTCGAGGCCTTCCACTGCGGGCGGTTCCCAAACGAAGCCGACGTAGACCGTCTCCGTTTCTTCCGGCTGCAGATTCGGATTGCCACCGCCGAGCTGCTTGATCTGCGTGGGCTGGTCGTTCGGGCGACGCGGATCAATGAGCGCGGCCGACGTGAAGCTCGTGCTCTGGGACGAGTAGAGGTAAGGCAAATTCGGTGCGAGGAAGGACTCACCGAACGACGCGCGGAGAATCAGACTTTCGTGGGCCCGGAACTTGGCCGCGATCTTCGGCTTGGTGGTCGTGCCGAAGTCGGAGTAATCCTCGTAGCGGGCAGCCAGTTGGACTTCGAAGCGGTCAATCACGGGCACGCTGAACTCGGCATAGGCCGAGTACACGTTGCGATCACCGAAGATCGAACTGCCCTCGGAACCGCCGATGATCTGGCCGGTTTCGTTGAGCGCCGTGCGGTAATCCTCCAGGCTTTCGTCGCGATACTCGACACCGGCAGCGAGTTGCAGCGGACCGGCGGGCAGGTCGAACAGTTCGCCCCCCGTGCTGAAGTCGAGGCCGCGCGATTCATACGACGCGGTGGTGGGGTTGCGAATCTCGATGTAATCCAGGATCCGCGGATCGGAAGGACCGAAGGGGTTCAGGTAGAGGGTGGCCTCTTCCGGGGTGCCCGCGCCGAACGTCACACCATGGAAGGCGTCCTGCACGAGGCGGTCCTGGTGGGCGCCAGGATTGCTGTTGGTGAAGGAGCTCTTGCTGTAGTTGACGGCGGCTTCCCAGGACCAGGAGTCTTCCTTGAAGTCAAGATCGCCGCCGAGGCCGAGCACAAACCGCGGGGTGTCGCTGCGCACGTCATTGATGCGGGGGCCGGTTGGGACGAAGCGCACCCGGTTGTCATCCTCGAGCGAAACACCCCACGGGTTGAAAGGGTTGTAGGCGGGAATGATGATGCCGACGTTGCTCAGATCGATCTGACCCTGGCCATAGTGGTTGCGGTCGCGGGGATTGAACACGGTGCCGGGACCGAATTGGGCATCCAACTCGGCGTCGGAGAGGCGCTCGTACTTGTAGCCCTGTTCGTTGAAGCCGAACATCGGCGAAGGAGCGGCTGCGTTCTTGGTCTCCGACCGACGGAAAGACAGCTCGGCAAACGCGCGCAGGCGGGGCGTGATCTCGTGGTCGATGCGCGAGTAGAAGCCGCTCATGCGGATCTCCGGAAACAGGTCAGAGTCGCGCAGGAAGTTGTATCTGCCGGCGCCCACGTCTCCGTTGTCCGTACCGAACGGGACCGCGTCAGCGGCGGTGGGCGTAAAAGTCGGTGCCAGGAAGGTGCGGTAACCAATACCCGGCACAAACGTCAAACCGGGGAACCCGGCCGAAGACGAGCGATTGATACCGCCGATGTCAGTCAGGTCGGTGTTATTGGAGAAGCTAAGGTCGCGCGCGAAGATGGAATTGCGCTCGTACCAGTCAGTCGTCACGACGATCGAGGTCCGGTCGTTGGAGGTGCCGAAGATGAAATTGACACTCTTCTCAAGCGAGTCGGTTTCGAACGTATTGCCCATGCTGACGTTCACGTTGGCGCCCTGATAGTCCTTCTTCAGGCTCACATTGACCACGCCGGATACGGCATCGGAACCGTAGATGGCGGAGCCGCCGTCCTTCAGAATTTCGATCGATTCGATGGCGGCGACCGGCAGACTGTTCAAGTCGAACATCGTCTGGAAGCCATTGAAGCCGGAGGCCCCAAACGGAGCGGCGCGACGGCCGTTGAGGTGGTCCCCGAAAGTTGGACAGATCGGATGATTAAATCCAGAAGGAGTCCAACATGTCGAAGAAGCGACGTTCATTCAGTGCCGAGTTCAAAGCCAAAGTAGGTCTCGACGCCCTTAAGGGCATCGAGCCGATTCACGTGATCGCCCAGCGATACGAGATCCATCCCGTGCAAGTCAGCCAATGGAAAAAGGAGGTCGCCACGCGACTACCCGAGGTCTTTGCGAAGCCCTCGGCCAAAGTCCGCGATGAGATCGAGCGAGATCGCAAGGAGAAGGACCTCTACGCTGAGATCGGTCAGTTGAAGATGGAGCTCGATTGGCTCAAAAAAAAAGTTGGCCCGTATGGGGAATAAGCAGCGCCGCGATATGATTGATACCGAGCATCCGAAGCTGAGTGTGGTCCGGCAGTGCGAGCTACTGGAACTGCCGCGCTCGACCTACTACCACCAGCCCAAGCCGACCCCACCGGCCGATTTGGCGCTCATGCGCGTGATCGACGAGACCTTTCTGGCGTTTCCGTTTTTCGGCAGCCGTCAAATGATGCGTTGGCTACAACGGGAGGGCTACGAGGTGAACCGTAAGCGGGTGCGCCGTTTGATGCGTCTGATGGGACTGACCGCGATTTATCGCAAGCCGAGCCTGTCGAAGAAAGCCGCCGCGCATCCCATCTACGCGTATCTGCTGCGCGATCTGGTGGTAGATCGTGCCAACCAGGTCTGGGCAACCGACATCACTTACATCCCCGTCCAAGGAGGCTACATCTACCTATGTGCAGTGATCGACTGGCACTCTCGGATGGTGCTCTCGTGGGAGCTGTCCAACACCCTTGATGCATCTTTTTGTGTGCGAGCGGTGCAACGAGCCATGTCGATCTACGGGATCCCAGAGATCTTCAACACCGATCAAGGCTGCCAGTTTACCAGTGCGGAGTTCACCCAACCGCTGTTGGCGGCCGGGGTGAAGCTGTCGATGGATGGCAAAGGCCGCTGCCTGGACAACGTGTTCGTCGAGCGCCTGTGGCGCACGGTCAAATACGAGGAAGTCTACCTGAAGCGCTACGAGACCATGGTCGAGGCCCACCATCACCTCGATACCTACTTCCAGTTCTACAACGAGCGACGCCCGCATTCCTCGCACGGTCGCCAAACTCCATGCGAAGTCTATCACCAAACCCAAACGGCCGTGGCCGCTTAACGGCGGCGTATAGAGCGGGGAGGAAGCTGAGCTTCCTCCCCTGCACCCCTCCATTTCCTTTTATCCTTGTTCCAAACCACCGAAACCATAACTAACAAACCCGTTCCAACTGTCCAACCGACGGGGTCCACTTCACGTTGACCAGAACCAGTACGTTGTTGTTGCCCAAACCGCGGAGGTTGAAGGAGCTCAGACCAGGCGTGAAGCTCGTGCCGGAACTCACCGGTGTGAGGCTCTGACCCGAGTTGAATGGCAACGAACGCATGGCGTCAGCGACGGTCGAGAAACCGGTGGTTTCCAGATCGGAGGCCGTGATGCTCACGACAGGTTGCGGGGTTTCGACATCAAGGCGTTTGATGCGCGAGCCAGTGACCTCAAATTTTTCGAGGACAACCTGGTCTTCCGAGGAGTTGGAGGATTCGTTGGCTGACTGCGCAAATGCGACAGGACCACCGCTAACGCCCAGAAGCAGCGCAAACGGTACCGCGAATCCCTTGAAGGGACGGATGTTCATTTTAGATGTAGTTGTGTTGTAGTTGATCCAAGATGAGCGGCCAAAACCGCGTTATCTTGCCGTCACGAATACGTTACATGATCAATTGCACAAGTAATAAGTTTAATAACTAAACAAAGTGATTTACTTAACTTTAAATGAGCAAAAAAGAAGAATCGTGCCCGAACAGGTCACCCGATAATCTAAATTCATCGCAGGTGTATGCCCTTTTTTGCCGCAGTGAACGAAGTATTTGAAATTTCAGTACAGCTCGCCACGCAAGACGACTTCCCTTGCGCGTTGGCCACGCTGGTGAAAGTCGACGGTTCGTCCTACCGTCGGGCGGGAGCACGTCGACTGGTGCTGCCCGACCGCGCGGCCATCGGTGCCATCTCCGGGGGGTGCCTGGAGCAGGACATCGATGCGCATGCGGTCGAACTGATTTCGTCCTCAAATAACTATAAATTAATTACTTACGACACTTCTTCGGAAAACGATGTGCTCTGGGGCACCGGCACCGGATGTCATGGAGTGGTCCACGTCTTGATCGAAAAACTGGAGGCATGTCCTCCTTGGGCGCGGGTCGTGCAGGCTCACAAAAACGAGCGCCGGGCTACCGCATTGGAAGTGGTTTGGGACGAACCATCATCGTCCGCGAATACCATCGGCACCCGAATCGAGCGGGAAACCTCCCGCGATCCCAGCCGGGTTTTGGGCCAGCTCATTTTGCCGCCCTTGCGGGTGGTTATTTTTGGAGCGGGGGACGATGCCCCGGCCCTCCACCAACTGGCAATTCAGCTGGGCTGGGAGACGATAATTTTTGATCCTCGGGCCCGATTTGCGGACGCCCATCGCTTCCCCGGCGCAACCTCGGTCGCATGCGCCCCGGCAGAATCGGCGGCTCAAAGGGTCCATTGGGACGACCAGACGGTCGCCGTCATCATGACTCACCACTACCGTTTCGATTTACCGCTTCTGCAAACCTTGCTGCCCCTGAGGCTTCCCTACCTGGGACTCTTGGGACCAAGGCAGCGGGGCCAACGCCTGCTGGCTGATGCGGGGTTTCCTCCGGATTGCGAATCACTCCACTACCCGGTGGGCCTCGACCTGGGGGGAGAGGGCGCCCCCGCCGTGGCCCTCGCAATTGTCAGCGAGATTCAAGCGCACCTCCACCAGCGCAGTGGCCGTCCCTTGGCGGAGCGCGATCACCCCATCCATGGGAGCTGACGCGCCGCAGGTGGCCGCCGTCATTCTGGCGGCGGGGGGATCGACCCGCTTCGGCGCGCCCAAGCAGCTCCTCAAAATCGGGGCCGAATCACTCCTCGAGCACACCTGTCGCGTCGTGCAGGAAGCGGGAGTCTTCGCCCGGGTTTTTGTCGTTCTAGGGGCTCACTCCGCCCCTGTGCGACCGCTCCTCGCGTCGCCCGAGGTGCAGCTGGTGATCAACCCCGACTGGGCGACCGGGCTTTCGACGTCGGTTCAAGCCGGGTTGGCGGCCGCGCTGGGTTGGGACTCGCGGCTGGAATCGTTGCTCTTCACCTTGGTCGACCAGCCCCATTTGACCGGGTCCACCCTGCGGAAACTGGTGGCGGCGGGGGTCGCGAAAACGGGCTGCACCAAACTGGTCGCGGCCCGCTACGGAGGCCATCCCGGAGCGCCGTGCTGGGTGCATGCCTCGATGTTTGCGGCCCTGCGACAGCTGCGGGGGGATGAGGGGATCCGGCCGCTGTTTCAGCACCTGCCCGCCGGACTTCTTGAGCAAATCGAACTGCCCGAGCTCGCGCTCGATATTGATACGCCTGAGGACTACCGGCGGTTTCTCGCCGAGGGTTGAGCGCTCAGGGGGAGCGCAGTCCCGTCTTCAGGGCCCGCGCAGATTTGAATACCGTCGCGACGTCCTCTCCGGTGAGGGTGAAGTGGCCCATTTTCCTAGCGGCTCGTGGCTGGCTCTTGCCGTAAAGGTGGAGCTTCGCGCGCGGATGGGAGAGCAGGCCGGACCAATTCGGCGATCCGATTGGTTCCTTCCCCTGCCCCTTCCAGACGTTCCCCAAAATATTCACCATCACCGCCGCCGGGACCGTCATGGCCGTATCGCCCAAGGGAAGCCCGGCAATCGCCCGCACCTGTTGTTCGAACTGGGAGGTGACGCAGCCGTCGAGCGTCCAATGACCGGAGTTATGCGTCCGCGGCGCCATTTCGTTCACCGCCAGCCGACCATCGGAATCGAGAAAAAGCTCCACTGCGAGCAGGCCGACCAGCCCGAACGCATCCGCGATGTTCACCGCCAGTTCGGCCGCCTCCCGTTGCACCGCTGGATCGATCCGCGCCGGCACGATGGAGAAATCCAAAATATGGCGGGTGTGGATGTTTTCTGCGACGGGGAAGGTGCGGATTTCACCCTGTGGGTTCCGCGCGACGATTACCGAAAGCTCGCACTTAAAATCGATGAACCGCTCCACCACCGCCCGTTGACCGGCAAAGGCCTTCACCGCTTCCGCGACCTCCGCGGGCGTGCGGACCTTCACCTGGCCTTTGCCGTCGTAGCCGAAATCCGCGGTTTTCACGACCGCGGGCATGCCCACTTTGCGAATGGCCTGGCTCAGGTCCTCGCCGGCTGCCACTTCGGCAAAAGGCACCACCGGAAAGCCGTGGCGCTGCAGCCAGTTCTTCTCGCGGGCCCGATTTTGACAGGTTTCCAACACCTCCCAGTGCGGCCGCAGGGGCACAATCTCCTCGATCTCCCAGAGCGGTTTCACCGGCACGTTCTCAAACTCGTAGGTGACCGCCGCACACCCCCGGGCGAATTCTTTCAGCCGCTCCACCTCCCGATACTCAAAATTGAACTCCCGGGAAGCGACCTCGCCTGCGGGGCAATTTTCCTGCGGTTCAAAGACGTGCAGCCGATAACCCATTCTGGTCGCGGCATGGGCCAACATCCGGCCCAATTGGCCGCCGCCTAATACACCAATCGCGCTGCCGGGAGATATCATGGCCGACACGCTGAATCGCCCGACCCCAAAACGAAAAGCGGAAAACCAACCCGAGGTCGAAAAAGCGCCGGTTCAGTGCGGCAATTCAGCCCGCAAGACCTTTTCGGTCTGATTCTCCCGGAATCGGTCGTAGGCGCTTTGAATCCGCTTGCTCGTCGTCGCCAGCATCGCGGCGGCGAAGAGAGCAGCATTGGTCGCCCCGGCCGGGCCGATTGCAAACGTCGCGACGGGCACCCCCCCCGGCATCTGCACGATCGAGAGCAGCGAGTCCTGCCCTTTGAGCACCCGGGATTCCACCGGAACCCCGAGCACCGGCACGGGCGTGAGGGCGGCCGTCATTCCCGGCAGATGCGCCGCCCCACCCGCTCCGGCAATAATCACTTTTAATCCCCGCGATCGCGCCGTCCGAGCGTAGTCATACATGCGGTCGGGGGTGCGGTGCGCACTGACGACGTGCTGCTCGAAGGGGATCTTCAAATCGGTCAGGGTTTGAGCAGCGTGCTGCATCGTCTCCCAGTCGGACGTGCTGCCCATAATGATGCCTACAAGTGGCTTGGCCATGGCACGAAGCTATCGGACCACCGGCCGACACTGTCAGCACCTAAATTTTCAAGAACAATGTGCCTTCTTTGCCGGCGGCGCCATCCCAGCAGACGAGCCGGCAGGGTCACCAGCGCCTGCGGAACGAAATCCCCGTCACCACCACCCCAAGCAGCCGGAACGGCAGCAGCGCCAACCACACCACCGGGCAGGCGATCACCGCCAACACCGCCAGCGGCGCGGCAACACAGCACGAACAACAGGCACCAGAGCAAAAGGAAGCGGAACGCATTAATCAGTTGATCTCCGTATTCAGATTAAGGATACTCCCTTTGGGCATTTTCGATGGTCGTGCCCGCGATCTTGACATGGGACTGGCGCCGCCCAGATCCACACCACCCACAGGGAAACCGATCCCCATCACGCAGAGGGGAAGGAACGCGCCCAGACTGCGCACCAAGGCCACGGCCCAATCGACCGGCTTATCATCCCACCCGCACAATTTTCCAGGCCCAACACAACCCCCTCCCAGCGTGGGGTGCCCTTGAGGTGCCCACAGCGCTGATGAAGTAGCCGTGGCCACCACGGCAAATAATCCCCCGATATTGAGAATTCCCACCACGATGCCCAGCGCGATGACATCAGTCGGGTCGCGGCAAACCGAGCCCAAAACCCCGCCCGCGGGAGGGTGGAAGCTGTTCCGGGCAGCTCCACCGCGCTCGCCCCGCCGCGGGTGGAAGGGGAGGCATGCCGGCGGCGACGCTGAACCACCGGAACCGCCCTCGGCGAAAAGAATCCGATCGTCCCTTGCGGCGGCGGTGCTGACAGGCGGCGGCGGCGCGGGATGCAGTGGAGCCAGCGGCGCCCTGCCGGGGTATTCGGCGACGAGCCGTTGTCCTGCATCACGAGGATGATGTGTAGACCACGATGCCCATGCAGAAAGCCGCTCAGCTTCGAGAAGATGAAGCCAGGATCGGGACCAGATAAATACCCAGGGTGATCACATAACCAATCAACGGCCCAGGGCCGGAAACTTCCAGCCGGTTCCGTGATGCGTCGCCCGACCCAGGCCCGAGGAACACAACTTTGCCAAAGATGCCGAGGAAGAACAGGACGATGCCCAACACAAACGGCCCCACCACCGTCACCGACAAGACCAGCATCGCAATCGGGGTGATCACCATCGTGAGCAGGGCGGTCAGCAATGACATCCCCGGATGAGCTCCATGGTCTCCACCGTGCGGGTCACCACCGCAGGGGAGCAGCAAGGCCAGCCAGGACATAGAAGCCCAGCGCCACCAACATGATCATCCACAACCAACCGGGTGTTCGTCAAAGGCGAGCGGTCGGAAGCTTCAGCAAACACTCCCGCACCTGCCCAAGCCCGCAGGCCCTCGGCCATTTCCGCTCCCAAGATCGAGTCTACCTGATTGATCGGGCCATTGACCACGGCCCCAGGGCGCAGTCCGCATTCCCACCCGCAAACAATCTGCCCGTCCACCACGGCGGTGGGGCCGGGTTGCACGTTGCCCCGACCGCACCGACTTCGCCACCCACATAGCCGTTGACCACCATCGCCCATCCCACGGCCACCGCTTCCCGACCGGCGGGCCGTTTGATCACGCTGCCCAAGACCGCGACCACTTCGTTGCGCGATTCACCGTCAACGACGTCCCGAGAATGGCGACCACATTGGAGGCCCGATTGGCCCTCCGGCAGAGTGCATTGCTCCCCAAGCTGCACCCAATTCACCCGAGTGGGGTCCACGTCCCGCGATCGCGGTCGTGGCGCGGATCGTCCGACGCCGTTTTCGACCCGGACTTCGGCGTCTTTGCTCGATTTCCGCGCCGATGGCACCCACCAGTTCCTCGACGACTTCAGCGGCGGGGGCGGGGTGGGCGGCGCCGGCGCGACGGCAGCGCCCAGCTCCGCATATCATCCGCCGCCGGGGCCCCGGAGGCGTGTCGGAGGCAGGCGGGGGCGCTTCGCCCGAGCCCAGCACCAGCGCCATCGTCAGGGTCACGATGAGGCTGGCACCGACCAGCGAGGTAAAAATGCGGGGGAGTTTCATATCAAAATTTAGAAAAGGGAGGGATGCAGGGGGGAGGGATTTCAGCGATGCTGCCACAGCACGCGGTAGGCCGTGGCGCCCAGTCCGAGCATCACGGCGTAGGCTCCACCCACCACCGCCAAGCCGGCGTAGAGGTAGGTGCTGGACAGTTCCGGCCAGGACGGGGACACGAGCCCGATCAGGGCTGAGCAGGCGGACCGGAGGGTGTGGGCTGCGCCGAAGACCGGGGTGACCAGTTGTTCGACCAGGTCACCGCTGATCACGCCGAGCAGGTGCATGGAGCCGAGCAGCAACGCGCCGGCCACGCCCGTCGCGACCACGAGGAAGACCAGCTTGATAGCGTGGGGCCAGTAGGCGTAGCTTTGATGCCACCAAGGTAGCGCTTGGCGCCGCGCGATCTCGCCCAGCACGCGGGCCTCCAAGGAGGCCGGGGCGGAACGCGGGGGCTGCTGGCGTAACACCGCGTGGATTTTCTGTTCGAGTTGTTCGGGAGTGAGACGGGCCATGGCGATCAGCGTTGGGCGGTGAGGGATTCGTGAGCGGTGCCACTGCGCGTCAAGATCTGCGCGAGAGCGGCCCGACCACGGAGAATGTCGGTTTTGATTTTGGAAAGGGAGACGCCCATACGACGGGCGATTTCGTCGTAGGGCAGGTCTTCGAAGTGGTAGAGCACCAAGGGCACCCGCTGGTGGTCGGGCAGGTCCTCGAGGGCCCGTTCGACCCATGCCCGGCGATCCCCTTGATTGAGATCAGCGAGAAAATCGCCGTCCGGGGCGGCGAATTCGACTTCGCCGTAGTCTTCGCCTTCCCGATCACGGTGCACCAAATCAGAGAAAAAGCTCCACCGTTTCCGATACCGTTGCAAATGGTTGATCGACAAATTGGTCGTCACGGTCTTGAGCCACCCCCCCGCCGTGGGACTGGTGCTGAGGTCATCATAACGCTCATAGGCCTTCAAAAACACTTCCTGAGAAATGTCCTCGGCCTGGGCATCATTACCCAGCAGACGCACTGCCGTTGAATAGACCATGTCCTGATAGTTTCGCATAAAGGTCGTGAAATCGACCGGGGTCATGTGCCCGGAGGGTTGTGATTGCACTGGAGTTTCATCGTTCATGCCGAGAACACGCCGGAGACGCGGGCAGTTGCAGATTTTTGCCTATCGATCGGCCGAAATTTCGCGAGCCTATTTAACCTTCTAGCCATAATGCGTTTAAGCATCATGCCGGGCGCTCCCCGCCACCGCTGAATTTGAGATGGCAGCAACTCGCAGTCCTGTCAGCGTGTCTTCGCTGCATGGAAATCGCCGTCTGGATGCTCACTTGCCTGCTGACCCTCGTCGGACTCCTCGGCGTGTTGGTGCCTCTGCTCCCCGGGACCACGCTGATCCTGCTGAGCTTCATCCTTCACGCCCTCTTGCTGCCCGGTTCGTTGTCCTGGGGGGCCATGGGGTGGATTGGCGCGGCCTGGTTCGCGTCGGTGGTGGTCGATTTTCTGGGCGTATTGGTGGGCACCCATCTTTTTGGTGGCTCCAAATGGGGCATGGCCGGCGCCACCGGGGGGGCCTTCGTCGGGATGTTCTTTTCCCTGCCGGCCCTGCTGTTGGGCACCATCTTCGGAGCCGTGGTGGCGGAAAAATACGCCGCCAAACGCACGCGTCAGGAATCGCTCCGGGCCGGGTTTGGCGCAGCGGTCGGGTTCGTGCTCTCGACCGGCGGGCGCCTCATTTGCGCATTTGCCATGATCGCGGTCTTCTTCGCCTACGCCCCCTGGCCCCGCTGGCCGGTCTGGACCGCCTGGCCGTGGTAGAGTTCTCGCCCCTTCCTCCCCAAGCCGGGCCCCCTGATCGGGCGTTGGCCGCCATCTGGTGCCTCAAGCTTCAGCTTTATCGCTGGATCGTTGCGATAGGATTATAGGCCCGATTCACATCAGTTGCTGATTACTTGCAAATGAGGATTACACCCTACACATTTCCGACGTGTTATGGTTCCGGCGAAGTTCATTCGGCTGCACACTCGCGTTGTTCTTGATCGGCGGGAGTCCATGGATGCATGGCCAAGTGACTTGGGATGGCAGTGCGGCAGACGGGCTCTGGGCCACCGGATCAAATTGGGATACGGGGACGCCACCGGGCAGCGGGGATGATGCCGTGTTTGACGCCGACAACGCCGCTGGGAGCTTCAATGTCATCCTTGGGGCCAACCGCCCGATCAATAGCATTACTTTCGCGGCGGCCACATCAGCCAACGCCTTCACGATTGGCACCAACAATTTAATCATCGGCTCCGGAGGTCTCACCAACGCCGATGACCAAACCCAGAGCTTTAACATTGTCCGCACCGGTGCTGCCCAAACCTGGGACCTCACCGGCGATGTTTCCATTACGACCAATCTGAATATTGTTCACGATCTCACGATCAATGGCACCGGCAATGTCGACTTGCTGGATCGCTTCAGCATCAACGGTAACCTCACGTTTACCGTAAATTCCGATGGCGGGGTCACCACCAACAATATTCGCCTGCGAAACACGCTCACGCTCGCCGGCACGGGCGATGTGGACGTATCAGGGGCGCTGGTTAACTTCGGCGGCAATTTCACCTTTCTCAACGACTCCGACGGTGCCGTCACCATCAACAATGTTGAGCTCTCAAACACGGCCACCAATCAAACCCTCACCATGGGTGGCGCCACTGACACCGTGGTGTCCGGGATCGTTTCCAACGGCAGCAGCACCGCGAGCAATCTGACCAAGACGGGCACCAACACGCTCAGGCTCGAAGGCGACAACACCTACACCGGCACCACCAACATTGATGCCGGCACCCTCGTGGTGGCCGGACAGATGGCTTCGGGCAACATCGCCATCGGTTCAGGAGCCACCCTGAATCTGGAGGTGGCCAGCGGCGTCCGCGACAACGCGACCAGCACGAACTTCACCGGCACCGGCACTTTGGCCAAGACGGGCTCCGGCGAGATTTTCTGGAACAGTGCGGTGGCGGACTTTGCTCTGGGATCCGGCGCATTGATCGATGTGCGGGAAGGCACTTTCCGAGGAGCTAATGGCGGAAACGACATCTGGACCAACAACCTGTCCGATTTGAACGTGGAAGCCGGGGCGACTTTTAACGGCGCCGGCCTGCAAATTCGGGTGGACGAACTCACGGGAGCGGGCCGAATTCTCCACGGCTTTACCGGTCCAAATCGCCTCACCTTCGGCGTGGATAACGGCTCGGCCACCTTTGAGGGCACCTTGGAGGACTTCGTCTCCTCCGGTGGCACCGGCGATTTTGCCAAGGTGGGCACCGGCAATCAGACCCTCTCCGGCAACAACACGTTTTCCGGCACCATGGCGGTGGAAGGCGGCACCCTCACCCTCGCCTCGGATACCGCCCTGGGCACCACCGCCGCCGGCACTTCCGTGGATGGAGGTGCCACGTTGGCTCTCACGGGCAACATTACCGTCGCGGAAACGATCACCAATAACGGCACCGTAACCAACACGTCCGGAACCAACACCCTGACCGGGGACATTTCCGGTGCGGGAACGGTCACCACCAGCGGTGGACAGTTGACCCTCACCGGCAGCAACACCTACACGGGCGATACCACCATCAACGCCGGTTCCACCCTGATCGCGGCATCAAATTCCGCCCTGGGAGCGAGCAGCAATGATACGACCGTCAATTCCGGGGGCACGCTTGGACTCGATGGTGGGGTGACCCTTGCCCAGGGCAACGTCCTGCTCGCGGGCACCGGCAATGGGGGCGCGGGTGCGATGCAAAACATTGCGGGAGCCAATCAACTCACCGCCGACTTCGAGCTCACGGCCAATGCCACCCTTCAATCGGATGCGGGCACCCTCAGCCTCGGCACCAGTCCCGGCTACAACAACTACGCCAGCCAGCTGTTCGACAATGCCGGATTTGACCTGACCGTCGATGGGGCGGGAGACACCAACCTCTACGCGGGCTACAGCGGAACCGGCGACCTGATCAAAGCCGGATCCGGCACCCTGCTTGTAGAGGGAACGGTGAACCCCAGCAGCGCCACGGTCTTTTCGGGTGAAACCTTCGTCCATGACGGTGAACTCATCCTCGCCAACCTTTACAACGACGCCCCCGGCGTGGGCCCCCTCGATGATTTCTTCATCAACAACAACATCACTGTCGGGGATGGCATCGGCGCCGCCGGCTCCGCCACCCTCACCATGGGCACCAACGACGCCGGTGGCATCATCGACTTCGACAACATGATCGGCGCCAACGTCAACCTGACCGTCAACGCCGACGGCACCTTCGACACCCGCGGCCACACCCAATACGTACAGGACATCACCCTCGACGGCGGCTTCATCAACGCCCAGACCGCCGCGGCCACCGGCAACAACCTCTTTGTCACCGGCGACATCTTCAGCACCCACACCTCTCAGACCGCCACCATCGACGGCCTCCTTGATTTCAACGCCGACGCAGCCAAGACCCTCAACGTGGCCGCCGGCTCCACCCTCGACATCGACGCACGCATCCAAAACGGCGGCTTCGATAAGACCGGCGACGGCCTGCTCATCCTCTCCGGCTCCAACACCTTCACCGGCCAGGCCGACATCTCCGCGGGTATCGTGCGCGTGGACAACAACCAGGGCCTCGGCGCCACCGCCGGCTCCACCACCGTCGATGCCGGCGCCCAACTCCAACTCGACGGCGTGGCCATCGCCAACGAAGCGCTCACCCTCAACGGCTCCGGCATCTCCGCCGACGGCGCCCTCAGGCCTTCGCCGGCACCAACAGCTGGTCGGGCGCGGTCACCCTCGCCTCCAGCGTGAATCAACGCCGCCAGCGGCGCAGAGGCCTAACCGTCTCCGGCGCCATCACCGGCTCCGGCCTCACCCTCAGCGTGGACGGCGCCGGCGCTTCCCTTCACCGGCACCAACACCTACTCGACCCTCCAACCAACAAGGCGCCGGCGGCCTCACCCTCTCCGGCTCGGCCAAAAACATCTCCACCACCAACGTCAGCGCCGGCACCCTCACCTCGCCTCCTCCGACATCCTCCTGGATGCGATGGACCTAGACATCCGGCGGCACCTTCGCCATGGGCGGCGCCCTCACCGAGACCCTCGACCAGTTGAACGTCTCCGGGCACCCGGCACCCTCGACGTGGACGGCATCCTCACCATGAACGGCGGCACGATTTCCGGCGGCGACGGCGCGGGTTCCCGGCACCCTCGTGCTCACCGCCAGCAACACCCTGAACATCACCAACGACTTTGACTTCCGGGGCACCCTGGGCTGACCGCCAGCGGCACCACCCCTCGCCCTCTCCGGGGGCAGCACCTTTGACCTGGGCACCCTCAACGTCACGGGCAACACCGTCATCGACTTTGGCGCGGTGGATGCGAACACGCTCAACCTGGGCGCCCTGACCATCGCCTCCGGGGTGACCATCACGGTCAACAACTGGGCCTCCCCTTCCAAGACCTGTGGACCACCGGCTCCTTCACCGGCGGCTCGGGCGCAGTGACCATTGACGAGCGCGACGCGAACACCGCGCAGATCACCTTCACCGGATTTTATCCCACGGACACCATCTGGCTGACCGAAGACTTTGGCATCAACGAGATCACCGTACCCGAACCCTCGAGCTACGGCGCGATCCTGATGGGCCTGGGCCTGGCGCTGTGGCGCCTGCGCCGGCCACGCCGCGAGCGCCTACCTGCGCCACCCACGCCACCGCAGCTCGGCACGCCGTAGGGGCTTCGCTTGACGAAGCCTGTTTCAGCCTGTCGGCCACTCCACCGCAGCGGGCGGCGTCAAGCGCCGCCCTACCCCCACCGCTCCGCACGCCGTAGGGGGCCGGCTTGACGAAGCCCGTTTCAGCCTATCCGGCCACTCCACCGCAGCAGGCGGCGTCAAGCGCCGCCCCTACCCACTCCACCGCTCCGGTCACGCCGTAGGGGCTTCGCTTGTTTCAGCCTGTCCGGTCCACTCCGCCGCAACGGGCGGCGTTACGCGCCGCCCCTACCCCCGGCACCGCTCCGGGATCAGCGACCCCGGCCACAGCTTTCGCACCGATCGGCTTCGCTTTCCCCGGTTGTTATCCGGCCTTCCTACGGTTATCCCGCCGTCGTCGCTGTCAGGGCGCGTTGCAGGGGAAATACGCGACGAAGAGCGCCGCTGAGTTCATTCTGCACGGCCTGCAATTCCTGATAATGGCGCGTCCTCGCCTTGTTGGGTTTGACGCGGGTGCTCTCGTCTTTGGCCACAATGCGTTCAGTAAGCTTGCTGATCTTGGCATTGGGTCGACTCTGACGAGCGACGGCCCAAGCGGCTTGGAGGGCACCCCCCAAAGCGGCCCCTTCATCTTCAACCATGGCCACTACCGGGACACCAAATACGTCGGCCATAATTTGTCGCCAAATGGGTGATTTGGCCCCTCCCCCGGTGACCCGAATCTCCCGAGCCTTCACTCCTAGTCCGGCGAGACGTTGCAATCCGTAATTCATGCCGAGTGTCACGCCCTCCATCGCCGCACGGGCCAGGTGTCCGGGCTTTAAAGTCTGTTGGTTCAGTCCGAGATAAACCCCCGATCCCGTCGGGACATTCGGGGTTCGCTCTCCCTCAAGATACGGCAGCATCACCAAACCATCCGCTCCGGCAGGGGTCGCGGCCACCGCATCGGCCAAGGCACTGTGGTCATAGTTGAAGAGGGAGCGCACCTGCTCGGTCACCGTGGTCACGTTCATGGTACACAGCAACGGCATCCACCCTCCAGTCGATCCGCAGAACGCGGCGATTTCGCCGGACGGGTCCACCACCGGCGATTCGGCATGGGCGTAGATGGTGCCACTGGTGCCAAAACTTGCGGTGACCACCCCGGCCTTCACGTTGCCCGTGCCAATCGCCCCCATCATATTGTCGCCCCCACCGGCCGAAACCACCACGTCGGCGCGGAAACCATACTTCTTGGCCACCTCATCCCGCAAGGTCCCCACCAGAGCATCAGACGCGCTCAACGGCGGAAGATAGTCCGCCAACGCCGGATCAATCGCGTTGATCACCGGACGGGACCACCGGCGGGTGCGCACGTTCATCAGTGCGGTGCCCGAGGCGTCGCCGTGCTCCATGAAATATTTCCCCGTGAGATAGTAATTCAAATAATCGTGCGGCAGCAGCACATGCCGGAGGCGTTGATAATTCTTGGGCTCGTGTCGTTTCAGCCAGAGCACCTTCGGCGCGGTGAAACCGGGCAACATGGCCAACCCCACCTTGCGAATGACTGCCTTTTCGCCACCCAACTTCTTGGTCAAAATCGCGCACTCCTCCATGGTGGAGGTATCACACCAAAGCTTGGCCGGACGAATCACCTCTCCCGTTTTATCGAGCGGCACAAAGCCGTGTTGTTGGCCGGACACCCCAATGCCCACGACGCGCGTGCGATCAATCTGGGCTGCCACCGCGCCGATGCTGGTGTCCAGTGCGGCCACCCATTCCGCGGGGTGCTGCTCCATATGTCCGACGGGCAGGCCGGAGATCAACCGGTGTGGGGCGCGGGCCTCCGCGACGACTTTGCCACTGTCGAGATCCAGGGCGATGGCCTTGGTGGATTGGGTGCCAGAATCAATTCCGATGTAAATGCTCATGGGGAAGGGTTTCTTGTATTCGGAACGAATGATCCCGAGGAATACATCAAAATCCACCCCCGCCGGCTTCGGCTCGAAGAAAAGTCGGGTCTAACCTTCGAATCCTGTCGTCAAGGTCAGCCAAGTCTTGCCGACCAGCGACCTCTTCTCTTGGCTCTTCCCTTACCTGAATCGATTTCTCTCAAATCATGTCCTCGGCACCTACCATCATCTACACCAAGACCGACGAAGCCCCTGCGCTCGCCACCTATTCATTCCTGCCCATCGTGCAGGCGTTCACCCGCCCCGCAGGCGTGAACGTCGAGACCCGGGACATTTCTCTGGCCGGTCGAATTCTGGCTTTGTTTCCCGAATACCTGACCGAGGAACAACGCCTTGATGACGCCCTCGCTGAGCTTGGAGCCCTCACTCTCAAGCCCGAGGCCAACATCATCAAACTGCCCAATGTCAGCGCCTCCGTCCCGCAACTGCGGGCCGCGATTGCCGAGCTCCAGTCGCAGGGATACGGCCTGCCCGACTATCCCGAATCAGCCGAAACCGACGAAGAAAAGTCCGTCAAAGCCCGTTACGACAAGGTCAAAGGCAGCGCGGTGAATCCCGTCCTTCGCGAGGGGAATTCCGACCGCCGGGCGCCGAAGGCGGTCAAGGAATACGCCCGGGTCAATCCCCACTCGATGGGGGCTTGGTCCCGGGATTCAAAGACCAATGTCGTCACCATGGGCGCGGATGATTTCTGCTCGAATGAAAAGTCTGTCACCGTCGAAGCGACCACCGAATTCACCATTGAGTTCGTCGCGGTGGACGGCACCAAAGAGATCCTGCGGCCGCCGGCCCCCCTGCTGGCCGGGGAGATCATCGACGGCACCGTTATGCGCAAAAAGGCCCTTGTGCAGTTTCTCGCCAACCAAATCGAACAGGCTCGCCAGGATGACGTGCTCTTCTCCCTCCACTTGAAGGCGACGATGATGAAGGTGTCCGATCCCATCATCTTCGGCCACGCCGTGAAGGTGTTCTTCAAGGACCTCATCGCCCGCCATGAAACCCTGCTGTCCCGCATCGGCGTTGATTTTAACAACGGGTTCGGCGACCTGATCGCCAAGCTCCCTTTGCTGACCGACGACGAACGCGATGTGATCGAAGCCGACATCGCTGCCGCCTATGCCTCCGGGCCCGATCTGGCCATGGTGAATTCCGACAAGGGCATCACCGGGCTGCATGTGCCCTCGGACATTATCATCGATGCGTCGATGCCAGCGATGATTCGAGCCGGCGGGGTCATGTGGGACGCCGAAGGCAAAACCCGTGAGGCTTTGGCGGTCATTCCCGACAGCAGCTATGCCGGGGTTTACCAAGCGACCATTGACTTTTGCCGGAAGCACGGCGCGCTCGACCCCACCACCATGGGTTCCGTGCCCAACGTCGGGCTGATGGCCCAGAAAGCCGAAGAATACGGCTCCCATGATAAAACCTTTGAAGTCCCCGCCCGCGGTAAGGTGCAAATCGTCGATACCGACGGCAAGGTCCTCATCTCGCACGAGGTGGAAGCGGGCGATATCTGGCGGGCCTGCCAAACCAAGGACGCACCCGTTCGCGACTGGGTGAAACTGGCCGTCAATCGGGCCCGAGCGACCCGGTCGCCCGCGGTTTTCTGGCTCGACGCCACCCGCGCGCACGACGCCGAGTTGATTCACAAGGTGAACACCTACCTGGCCGATCATGAGGTCAAAGGTCTCGAAATCAAAATCATGCCCCCCGCGGCCGCCTGCGCATTCAGCCTCGCCCGGATCAAAGCCGGTAAGGATACGATCTCGGTGACGGGCAACGTCCTGCGCGATTACCTCACCGATCTGTTCCCGATTTTGGAAGTCGGCACCAGCGCCAAAATGCTCTCCATTGTTCCGTTGATGAATGGCGGCGGACTGTTCGAAACCGGGGCGGGAGGATCGGCCCCCAAGCACGTGCAACAGTTCGAGGCGGAAAACTACCTGCGCTGGGATTCCCTCGGAGAGTTTTTGGCCTTGGCGGTATCGCTGGAGCACGTTTCCGATTCCCTCGGCAGACCCAAGGCCAAGATTCTCGGAACCACCTTGGACGCGGCCACCGGACGTCTGCTTCAGGAGAACAAATCACCGACCCGCCGATTGGGCGGTATCGACAATCGCGGCAGTCAGTTCTACCTAACCCTTTACTGGGCCCAAGCCCTCGCCAGCCAGGACGACGATGCCGAACTGCGGGCCACCTTTGCTCCCGTGGCGCGCGCGCTGCAGGCCGCTGAGTCCACCATCGTCGAGGAACTCAATGGCGTTCAGGGCCGTCCCGTTGACCTTGGAGGCTACTACCAGCCCGACGTGACAAAATGCACTGCCGCGATGCGGCCCAGCCCCACCTTCAACGCGATTATCGACGCGCTCTGAGCCACACCGAGGTCCTCCTCCTCAACCGCCGGCCCGGCCCGGCGGTTTTTTGGCTCCGGACCCGGTTGATCGCCACCCGGCCCTTGCGCTGATCAAGCGCCTCCCCACCTTTCTCCCATGCCACTCATTCCTCTCGAAGATAATTTCGACGATGTCATCAACAAGGTCCAACGCGGTCTGCAGGTTTCCGACGAAGCCCTCGCCAACCGAGCCGAGATCTCGCTCGAGGATTTACACAAAGTCAAAAACGGCGAGGTCATCCCTCCGGTGATTCGAAGGGTAGCCCGGCATCTTGGTCTCAATGCCCCGGCGCTGGAGAGTTTAGCTCGTCATGCGTGGTATCCGGAGGTCCCGGTCTTCCCCCGCGGATTCGCCGCCTTTAATACCGCCTTCGGAGACATGCGGGTTAACAGCTACCTGATCTGGGATGCAAAATCTCGCGAGGCGGTGGCGTTTGACACCGGGTCCTCGGTCGACGGCATGCTGGACGTGATCAACAGCGACCGTCTCCGACTCAAATATGTGTTCATCACCCACAACCACGAGGACCACATCGCCGCCTTGCCCGAGTTGGTCTCCGCCCACCCCGAAGCCGAGGTTTGGAGCCACCGTGAGGAGCCGCTGACCCTCGAATCCGCGCAGCATTTTGACGAAGGGGTGCACTTTCATGTCGGGTCAATGGACATTAAAACCTTGGTCACTTCGGGGCATTCAGCTGGCCAAACCACCTACTTCGTCAAAGGCCTCAGCTGGCCGCTGGCGGTGATCGGGGATTCCCTCTTTTCCTGCTCGGTCGGAGGCAGCCCGACCCATTTTCGTGATCAACTGGCTAACAATCGCCGCAAAATCTTCACCCTGCCTCGCGATACGGTACTGGCTCCCGGCCATGGTCCGATCACCTCGCTGGCCCAAGAGAAAAAACACAACCCGGTTTTCTGCTACGGCTAGACGTGCAACCCCCACGAATTCAACGAATTCATGACCGACATCAGCAGCACCTCATCCGGTGTTTTCGATAGACTAAACCGATCGACTGAACCAGTTTTTCCCTATGGGCGCCCTATTTCAGCGTAAGACCGCCATGATCTTGGCCTTGACGCTGAGCTTGGCCATCACGCTCGTGGTGCTCGCCAGCGATGCCGAGCTGCGGGAGAGACTCGGCATGACTTACTGGATCCTGGGCCTAGCCATCATCGGTTCCATACTGCTGGTCCTCGCTGGTTACGTCTGGGACCGCACCCTGATAGACCGCCTTCGTGAAATTAATCAACAGGCGCGTCAACAGACGGACCTTGCTGAACAGGAAATCGGCTCCTCCGAGGCCGAATCCCAGGACGGGTTCGAAGCCGAACAAGACGAAATCATCGGCGTGGCTCGCCAAATTGAACGGATGGCCCAAAGCCTGCAAAAAATGGAGGCAAGCTATCGGGGTATCGTGGAGGACCAGGTCGATCTCATCTGCCGGTATCGGGCGGACGGCATCCTCACCTTCGCCAATTCCTCGTTCGCGCATTTCTTTGGCCAGAAACGCACCAAACTCGTCGGCTCGCGGTTCAAGGTATTCGACCAAGGCTATCCCAAACGTGATTTTCAGGGCAATTTGCCCGAACGCGCTTCCTTCACCTGTGAGCTGGCCGGGGCCCACACCCGAGAGCCCGTAGCCTACCAGTGGACGCACCGGGCCATTAAAACCGCCAGTGGGAAAGTTCTCGAGTATCAAGCGGTGGGACACGACATCAGCGACCGCATTGCAGCCGAAGCGGCGTTGATCGAAGCGAAGGAAGCGGCCGAATCGGCCGACCGCGCCAAGAGCGAGTTCCTCACCGTGGTGAGTCATGAGGTGCGCACCCCCATCAATGCGGTACTGGGGTTCTCCCGCCTGTTACGCGAAACCGGATTGACCCCCGATCAAACCGAATACGTGCAAAATATCCACCAAAGTGGCGTCACGTTGGAGGGTTTGATCGCCGACATTCTCGACGTCTCAAGACTGGAAGCCGGCCAACTACAAATCGAGGACGCCCCCTTTGCGTTGCGAGAGTGTGTGGCGGATCTTGAAAGCCATTTCAACCCCATCACCCAAAAAGCGGGCCTGGGTTTTAACATCAAAGTCGATCCCAACGTGCCGGTGATTGTGAACGGCGACCAAACCCGACTGCGACAGGTTATGAAAAACATGATCGGCAACGCGGTGAAGTTCACCGAACGCGGCCGGATCGACGTCACGATGACCTGCGCTCGCAACGCTCAGATCGATGCGGAGGGAATCTGCCAGATGCGCCTGTTTGTCGAGGTAGCCGACACCGGCATCGGGATTCCCGCGCACCGGATCAAAGAACTTTTTAAACCTTTCAACCAAATGGATTCCTCCAGCACGAGGCGCCGCGGCGGCACGGGGTTGGGTTTGGTCATTTCGAAGCGCCTCTGTGAGTTGATGGGGGGAGCCATTTCGGTGGACAGCGAACCCGGCCAAGGTTCCACCTTCCGCTTCAGCATCGCCATGAGTTACCAAAAGGGAGACTCCCAGCCGCCGGTGCGATCAACCGAATCGACCCCCAACCTCCCCGGGAAACCTTTCCCGTCCTGACCGAGGGCCGCGGTCCCCGAGGTTAAATTGTTTTCGGGACTTGCGCGACCGCTCGATTCTTTGCAACGTCCGCCTTCCTGTTTAAAGGCGCGGTCGCCAAGTGGTAAGGCCGAGCTCTGCAAAAGCTCTATCGGCGGTTCGATTCCGCCCCGCGCCTCCATTTTTTATCGTTACCGATAAAAAGAGATTTGGATAGGTCCGGTCTCCGGCGATCAGCTGGCCCCCTCTCGCTCGATCCCTGTGCTCACGTTGGGCGCAATCGAACCGCCGGCCGCTTGCGCGGCGGTCGGCTCCAAACCCAGGGTTGGTTTTCCCACTTTTCGGGTTTCAGTTTCCAGCTTTTGCGCTTTAATCCGTCAATGTCTCGCACCGCCGCCATTCTCCTTGCTGCCGGGTCTGGTCACCGGATGAAAGATGCCGTCCCGGACAAAGTGTTGGCGCCCCTGGCCGGTAAGCCCGTGTTCTCCTACAGCGCGGCGGCCTTCGTGACCAGCGGAGTGGCCGATCTCTACGTCGTGGTTTATCGTGACCAAAAACAGATGCGTGACCTGATGGCCCTGGCCCCCACCCCCACGCAGTTTGTGCCCGGAGGATCCGAGCGACAATATTCCGTCGCCCACGCCCTCGATGCCCTGCCGGCTGACGTGAGCCACGTGTTCATTCACGACTGCGCCCGGCCGTTGGTCCGCGCCGAGCATTTGGTTGGGCTCCTCAAGATTGTTCGACGTGAATCCGCCGTGGTGCTCGCCCATCGGGTCACCGATACGATCAAAGCCCACCGGGACGACGGCCTACTCAAGACCTTGGAACGCGACAAACTCTGGGCCATGGAGACCCCCCAGGTCTTCGACCGGGACTTGATTGTCAGAGCTTACAATCGCGTCGCCAATCGCGGTATCAAGCTGACCGATGATGCGGCGGCGGTAGAATTGCTCCGCCACCCCATCGCCCTGCTGGAAAACCCGGAACCCAATCCCAAACTCACCACCCCCACCGATTTTGCCTGGGTTGAATTTTTGTTAAAATCGGTTTCCCCCGTTTCCAGTCCGCCAATCGCATAGGCTCTTGGATTCTCCCCCCTGCCCCACTCGCCCGGCCTCGCCGTTCCAACGATTCCTAGGTATCTGACCATGCTTCCTCCCTTTCGCATCGGCCATGGATATGACATCCATCGCATCGTCCCGCATCGCCCGATGGTGCTCGGGGGGGTAACCTTCGATGTGCCGTATGGACTCGACGGTCACTCCGACGCCGACGTCCTTACTCACGCCATTTGCGACGCCTTGCTCGGGGCCGCCGGGCTGCCGGATATCGGTCATCATTTTCCGAATACAGATGCCGCTTTCGAGGGGATCGACTCGCAGATCCTGCTGCAGCGCGTGGCAGCCGATCTGACCGCCCGCGGGTGGGCCATTGGCAATATTGACGCCTCACTCATTGCGGAACAGCCCACCATCATGCCGCAATTGGAGGCCATGAAAGCACGCCTGGCCGCATCGACCGGCATTGACCGGTCGCAAGTGGGCCTCAAGGCCACCACCAACGAAGGCGCCGGCAGCATAGGCCGAGGCGAGGCCATCGCCGCTCACGCTGTTGCCTTGCTGGTTGCCCGTTCGTGAGCCCTCCCTTGTTTTCGGGAGCCATCGACGGGGAAAATACATCCCAAGGAGTGGAGCGCTCCGGGGATCCCGAGTCGGGCGCACGGCCGGTGGATCCCATCGGCCTTAGATTGAATCCTGATTCCCTCGACCGCCGAGCCCCTTCAAAGTCATAACTCCAATCGTGAGATTTCTTTCCCGAAATATTCAACGCCTCTGCATCCTACCGGTCGGCTGCGCCGGGCTGCTGCTGTTGGCGGCGTGCACGCCCCGCGAGACCAATGTCGAGTCGGGCAATCGCACCCAAACGCTTCACCGCGGCCAGGGCCCCAGCCTCGCCGATCTGGATCCGCATCTCGCCACGGGCACCACGGACTACAATGTGCTCTCGGCCCTCTTCGAGGGGTTGGTGGGAGAACATCCCCAGGACCTCAGTCCGGTTCCGGGAGTGGCCCAACGGTGGGAGGTTTCCCCCGACGGCCTCACCTATACGTTCCACCTGCGGGCTGAGGCCATGTGGTCAAATGGAGATCCGGTCACGGCCCATGATTTTGTGGCGTCGTGGCGTCGGGTGCTCACCCCCTCGCTCGCGGCGGACTACGCCAATCTCCTCTATGTGATAAGCGGGGCCGAAGCCTACCATAAGGGAGCGACCGAGGATTTCGATTCCGTCGGGGCCACGGCCTTGGACGATCGCACCCTGCGCGTGGATCTGGAATATCCGGCACCCTATTTTTTATCCCTCCTGCAGCATTGGATGTGGTATCCCGTGCACCTGCCATCAATCAGCGCCGTGGGGTCGCCCTATTCCCGCAGCACCGCTTGGGCCCGCCCGGGCGTGATGGTGAGCAATGGTCCCTTTGTGCTGGAATCCTGGCGCAAGCAGGAACGCATTGTGGTGACCAAGAATCCGAGTTATTGGGACGCCGCAATCGTCCGGTTGAACGCCATCCATTTCCATCCGTTCGAAGGTGTGGACACTGAGGAGCGGGCGTTCCGTTCGGGCCAAATCCACCTCACCGATGCCCTGCCCATCTCCAAAATCGAAGCCTACCGCCGCGACCATCCGGAACTGCTGCGGATCGATCCGTATTTGGGCACCTATTTTTTTCGGTTAAACACCCGCGTGCCGTTTCTGTCGGACCCGCGCGTGCGTGCGGCGCTGAGTTTGTCGTTGGATCGAGAAAAAATCGTTTCCCGCGTGCTTCGCGACAGTCAGCTGGCCTCCGCCACCCTGACGCCGGCTGGCACCAATGGCTATCAGCCGCCCGCCGGCCTTGAATTTGATCTGCCGCGGGGACAGGCGCTCCTCGCAGCCGCCGGATTTCCGGAGGGCGCGGGCGCGCCTCCGATCGAATTGCTCTTTAACACCTCCGAAAATCATCGCTTGGTCGCCGAGGCCCTGCAGGCGATGTGGCGCGAAAACCTCGGGTTGCAGATCACCCTGCACAACATGGAGAACAAAACCGTCTTGGAATCCCGCCGCGTCGGGGCGTTCGAGATGCTTCGCTCGGTTTGGATCGCCGACTACGTCGACCCCACTTCCTTTCTCGATGTTTTTCGATCCGAAAGCGGCAACAACTACACCGGTTGGGCCAACCCCGACTACGATCGTCTGTTGTTTGAGGCGGACCGGACCACGGATCCCGCCGCCCGATTCGCGGTGCTGCGCCAAGCCGAGGAGATGCTCCTGCGCGAGGCGCCCATCATCCCCCTCTACACGTTTACGCACGTGTTCGCCATCGACCCCGCCGTGCGCGGTTGGCACCCCACCCTCCTCGATCACCATCCCTACAAACACGTGTGGCTGGAGTCTCCACCCGGTCCGTGAGCTCCCTGAAGGGCGTCGTTGAGCAGACCCCGTCAGTCTTGGCGAACAGGAGACAACGCCCAGTTACCGGTCTGACTTGTGGCCTCCGAAGGTTGCCAGGCGGGCTTCTTTTATCAACGTGCCCCTATGCGCTCTGTATTCTCTGCTTTATTAACGGCTGCCACCCTTATCCTGCTGACCGGTTGCGGCGGCTCGTCCCGGGAGGACGAGAGCGGACTCAAGATCCTGCACTTCGGCAACGGGGCCGAACCCCAGGACCTGGACGCCCACGCTGTCACCGGAGTCGTCGAGCATCACCTGCTGAAGGCGTTCGCCGAGGGCCTGGTGAGCGAAGACCCCGATCTCAACATCGTTCCAGGGGTCGCCCAGACCTGGGACATTTCCGACGATGGCTTGGTCTACACCTTCCATCTGAATCCCGCCGCCAAGTGGTCCAACGGCGATCCGCTCACCGCCCACGATTTTGTTCGCACCTACCAACGCATGCTCACCCCGAGCATTGCCGCCGAATATTCTTACATGCTGTTTCATGTGGTCGGAGCCGAAGATTACCTGATGGGCAAGATTGATGACTTTTCCGAGACCGGCTTTCAGGCGCTGGATGACCACACCCTCGAGCTGACCCTGCGCCAGCGCACCCCCTTCCTGCTCCATGCGATGAATCACTACGCATGGTATCCCTTGCCCGTGAAAGTGATCGACCAATTCGGTGGACTGCAGCGCAAGGGCACGGCCTGGACCCGCCCGGAAAATTTTGTCGGCAACGGCGCGTTCAAGCTCAAATCCTGGCAGCCCAACCGGAAGATTATCGCGGAGCGCTCCCCCACCTATTGGGACGCCGCCAACGTCAGGTTGGACGAAATCCATTTCTATCCCATTGAAAGCATCGACACGGAGGAGCGGATGTTCCGCACCGGCCAGCTTCACATCACCAACGAAGTGCCGCTTTCCAAAATCAGGACCTACCTGGAGGAGCAGCCCGAGAGCATTTCGATCATGCCCTACACCGGGGTCTATTACTACCGCTTCAATACCACCCGCCCCCCGTTTGATGATGTTCGCGTGCGCAAGGCCCTTGCCTTCGCCATTGATCGCACGGCCTTGGTGGAAAAAGTCACCCTCGCTTTTGAAACGCCCGCCTACCAGATCGTGCCGCCCGACATCCTGACCTATGAAAGCAGGCACCGCTTTAAAATGGATGTCGCCGAGGCCCGGCGATTGCTGGCCGAAGCCGGCTACCCCAACGGCGAAGGGTTTCCCCCGACCGAGCTGCTCTACAACACCTCTGAAAAACACCGCACCATCGCCGAAGCCATTCAACAGATGTGGCGGGAGAATCTGGGGGTGAGCATCGGTCTCTACAATCAGGAATGGAAGGTCTACCTCGATGCGCAGGACAACATGGACTACCAAATCATGCGCGCGGGGTGGATCGCGGACTACGTGGACCCCCACGTCTTTCTCGACATGTGGAAGACGGGTGGCGGCAACAATGACACCGGCTGGGGCAGCGCGGAATTTGATCAGCTCCTGCAGGACGCGCTCAACTCCCCGACAGACGAACAGCGCTTCGCCGTCTACAACCAGATGGAAAAAATCCTGATCGACGAAATGCCCGTCATGCCGATCTACCACTACACCAACTCGAAGCTGATCAGCCCCGACGTGCTCCACTACAAAATCACGCCCCTCGACAACTTCCCGTGGAAGTATGTCGACCTGAAGGTGGCGCCCGAGAACGCCACCGAATAGGTGCGGACGCATTTTCCGCAAACCGGTCGACCTGCTTGGTGGACCGGTGGTAGACGGTCAGCGGTCCGGCCCACTCCACCGCAGCGGGCGGCGTCAAGCGCCGCCCCTACCTCCCCCACTTCCCGGGAGGGAAGATTTCTGGTTCCCTGACCTGAATTCTCCTCCGTTTCCGCCGCGGATCAGAACCCCTTGGTATAAACGAAGCCAGCCGTGTCGGTGAATTGCAATTGGCGAGATTCGATCACGGTGACGCGAAGCTGTAGCGCACCATCGACCACATCATTGAGACGGTAGACCCGATTGTTCATCAGCACCTTGGGATCGGTCGGCGAGGGTCGGACTCCCGTCACCCGTGCATTCTCCAAGAAGGTGAGCACGGCCGGATTAGGACCCCGGCTAGAGCCCGGGGACGAAAGGGACTCCGCAAGGCGGCTCTCCGGCAGAATCTCCACCTGCCTAGTGCGCGTCGGCGCAGGGGTCGGGGCCGACGGAGCCCCTTCCACAGGTCTCGTCGCCACGAGTTCCGCTGGTGCAACCGAGGTCACTGGCGGGTCCGCACGAGGCGAGGCTGCCGACGGGTCGGCCGGGCTCATTTTGGGCCGCTCGGTTGAGGGCGGAGAGATGACCGGTATCGGTGCCGCTTGCTGCGGGACCTCTGTGGTTTCGGGCTGCGATTGAGCCGGGACCTCCGCCGCGGGGACGGGAGTAACAACAGCCCCTGTCGGAGTCACAGCAGCCTCGTTCGCCGCGGGCCTAAATCGAACAATCGGCTCCGCGTTCAGGCCAGGTTCGGGGTCAGCCGCTTCGATGGGGGCCGGGCTGGCCGGTACCGGTTTGGCGGATGGGGCCGATGAGGCGGTTCCCGCGATTGGATCAAGCCGGGGTTCAGTCGGCTGCGGTGCGACGGCCTCCGAAGTCACGGGAGGGCTTGAACGGTGGCCAAGGTCCGGAGTTTGAGCGGCGGCAACCACCTCGGCTGACGGCTCCGCTCCCGCCCCCCCTTGCTCGTCGCGGGAAAGGACCCACCATCCCCCCGCCGCGACGATCAAGCCCGCCGCCGCGACGATCAGTAGCTTGCCCCTGGAGCCCTTGGGGCCCGATGCCGCGGGTCCGGAATAGGCGACCCGGGCCGAGCGCTCAGGATCAGGTTCGGGGTCGGGAGCAGCCGCGGGCGGGGCGACCGGAGGACGCGGGGGCGGAGGTGGAGGCGTCGGCGCTCCTGTTCCGGGCGCTGGAATCCTGCCGCTCTTGGCCGCGGCCTCGGCCTCCCGCTGCTTTTGCGCCTTTTTCAGGGCTTCGTTGATAAGACTCACGGTGTTTTAAAATGCTGAAAACGGAAACGCCGAAATGAGTCAGTCTTTCTCCGTCGGGTTTGGCCTGAGGGGCGGATGATCATGAGGATCGGTTCGTCTGACTCCATCTGTAAATGCGCCTGCGGGTCAGGCGAAAGCCTCCCCTCCTCCTCTTCCTTCCACGAGTGGGGATAAAATCCGATCACTTCAGAAGCACCTTCCATGGTCCGGGGCCTGAGTTCATCACTCAGTCTACTCATGACGATGGGTTCTGGTTTCGGCGTTCATATCAGGCGGTTTCGGTTGGTTACATTGCGTCGTTTTGGTTCCAAGTTTTTCAGGTTCCAGCAATCTCGACGGCACTTCGGGCCTAGAAAGTCAGTTTCTTAACATCCCTGATCGCTCGCCTTACATCCCAGTAGTTCACCTCGTCCGCATCGCGGATGTAAGCGGCGAGGAGCGCCTTGTCACAGACGTTGTTGATGATACGCGGAATGCCCTGCGAATACCGGTGGATCTTGCGAGAAGCCCACTCGGTGAAACTCGGTCGGCCCTGACTGCCCGCCAAGGAGAGGCGGTGCCGAATGTAGTGGGCGACATCCCCCTTGGTCAGGGGATTGAGTTCGTAGTGCACGAGGATGCGTTGGCGCAGTTGCCGCAGTTCCGGCAAGGCGAGGATGTCCTTCAATTCCGGCTGACCCATCAGAATGATCTGCAGCAGCTTTTGTTTATCGGTCTCGAGGTTCGAGATCAGTCGGATCTGCTCCAGCACCTCAAACGATAGATTCTGGGCCTCGTCGATGATCAGCACAATTTCGCGCCCCTGAGTGATCCGGTGAATCAGCACCTCCTGCATCTGAGCAATCAGCGCATGCAACCCTCCCGCCAACGGCTTTTCTCCCAGCTCTTGGAGGATGGCTTTGAGCATCTCAATTTCGCTGATGCGTGGGTTCAAAATGAGCGCGGTATCCCAGTGCGAACCTTCGATCTCGTTGAGCAATCGCCGGCACAACGTGGTTTTGCCACAGCCCACTTCCCCGACCAACACGATAAAACCTTTTCGCTCCTGCAATCCGTAGAGAAGGTGCTGGAGCGCCTCTTGGTGGGTGGGACTCAAGTAGAGGAACTTGGGATCCGGGGTGATGTTAAACGGCATTTCTTCTAGGCCGTAGTAACTTTGATACATCGTGGGAGGGAAAAACTGAAACGTGGGAACGAAGAGCCGCTTAAAGAGAGCCAACGGTTTCCGGGAAAAGCGAAATCAAGCGGGATAAGTGTCAGGCATCCAGCGCGATTCGCACGATAAAAACGCTCCCCCTGCCGGACCACGCTGCCCTTTGACGGACTTTTCACTGCTTTCCACAGGTGTTGAGCCGTTCAACCGTCGGCCGGCTCATGGGGAGCAGGCAACGGGGTTTGGGGCCCCGCGGAAAGCCCGTTGGCGGGATAACCGGGTCGACCCACCCGATCCGACGCGCCGGAAACTAAACGAGTTCAAGCGCTCGTTGCACGAGTCTTCCAGCGCACGAAATCCCGCGTGGGGCGTGTAGCGTGATACGGCGAGTGCCCTCCTCGTTTTCCCAAATTATCACAATCCCGGCTTTGCTTCCCGAAAGAGACCGGCTACCGTCCGCGTGATGGCTTTGGTTCACTTCGACTTTCCCGCCACGTTTCAGACCCTCTACCAGAAGAGTTACCAACTGTATCAGGAGGGTCAGCGAGGTGCGGACACGTTTTTTACCGCGGAAGAGACTGCCTGGCTGGAGGCAAACGGGATCAGCCCGCAACACCTTTACGACTACGCCGAAGACGACGTTGGTGACGGCCAGCCCGGGTTTGGCCATGCCCTCACCATTGAGGCGATCCGGCGCGACTACTTTTTGAACGTCCAAAACGGCGTGGCCTCAACGGTCGTCGCAGATCCTGACACGTGGCCGGGAAAGGCCGAGGAGATCGAGGGCATCAGCTGGTTGCCCCGTATTTTGCCTAAGACCCGAGCCAAGTTACGGGGGGAACTTCCTCCCAGCATGATGTTCAGCTGCGGCGGCGACCGGGCCTTTTTTCGCCGCCACCACATCATGCCCGCCGAGTTTCTAAACCTCGTTTGGCGAAACATGGACGACGAAGCGGCCGTCCTCGCCTGGGTTAAATCCCGGACCGCCTCCTGATTTACGCCCCCTCCCCCCCCGATCCCCATGCCTGCTTACACCCTCAAAATAAACGGTTCCACTCAGCAAGTAGACGTCGCTGCCGACACCCCGCTCCTCTGGGTGCTCCGCGACCACCTCAATCTCGTCGGCACCAAATACGGATGCGGCCTCGGGCTCTGCGGGGCCTGCACGGTGCTCGTCAACGGTGAGGCGGTGCGGTCCTGCCAACTCCCCGTTTCCACCCTCGGCGCCCGAGCGGTCACCACCGTGGAGGGGCTCGACCCGGCCGGAGCCAGTGCCTTGCAGCAGGCATGGCACGAGGTGGATGTGCCGCAGTGCGGTTACTGCCAGTCCGGTCAGATGATGAGCGCCGCCGCGTTGTTGGCCAAAACCCCTCGACCTTCGGACGACCAGATTGACGCCGCCCTAGCGGGCAACCTGTGCCGCTGCGGAACCTACGTGCGGATTCGTAAAGCCGTGCACCTCGCCGCCGAGAAAACCGCCAACGCCTGAACCGGAGCGCCCACATGAAAAACCTTTCCCTCCCCCCCGTCAGCCGCCGCAGCTTCATCCGGACGACCGGTCTGGCCACCTCCGGCCTCACCCTCGGCATCATGCTTTGCAGCAAAGCGCAGGCCGCCGAAATCAATCCCGCCTTTCCCGCCCCGGAAGAGGGAGATTTTGCCCCCAACTTTCACCTGCGCATCCGTCCTGATGGAGCCGTCACCATCATTTCCCAGAACCCGGAATGCGGTCAGGGTATCAAAACCGCCCTGCCCATGCTCATTGCCGAAGAACTCGAAGTGGACTGGCATTCAGTGACCGTCGAGCAGGCGGGACTGGATGGTAACTATAAGCGTCAGGTCGCGGGCGGCTCCGGCGCCACCCCGGCCCATTTCATGGAATTTCGCCGTTTGGGTGCCACCGCCAAAGCGATGCTGGTGACCGCCGCCGCGCAGACTTGGGGCGTGGACATCGCGGAGTGTTATGCCTCCGACAATCACGTTCACCACCGGCCGTCAGGGAACAGCTTGGCTTATGGCGAGCTCACCACTGCCGCCGCGGAGTTGTCGGTGCCCGACGTCGATACCGTAGCCCTCAAGGCGCCCGCCGACTTCAAGATCCTCGGCACCCGGATTCCGGGAGTGGACAACCACGCGATCCATACCGGCCAACCCCTTTTCGGCATCGACCAAACCATCGAAGGCATGGCCCACGCGACCTTCATCAAATGCCCGGCTTTTGGCGGCAAAGTGAAGTCGGCCAATCTCGACGTCATCAAGGGTCTGCCCGGCGTGACCGATGCCTTTGTCATTGAGGGATCAGATAAAATCGACGAGCTCCTCCCGGGCGTAGCGATTTTGGGCATCGACACTTGGTCAGTCTTCAAGGCCGCCAAGTCACTCGTGGTCGATTGGGATCGGCCGGACGTGAGCGGCCAGAGCACCGATGCCTTTTACGCCACGGCCGAGAAAATCTCGGCCGGTGAGCCCCAGTCCAATCTGCGCACGGACGGGGATGTTGACCACGCGTTGTTCAACGCCCCCCACATGCTTGAGGCCTACTACACCTACCCCTACGCCTCCCACGCCAACCTCGAACCGCAGAACTGCACGGCGGTGGTCACGGCCGATCGCGCGGAAATTTGGGCGCCCACCCAGGCTCCCGGTTGGGGACGCGGGCTGATCGCCGGCCACCTCGGAATTCCCGAAGAGAATATTTTCATTCACATGACCCGCATCGGCGGGGGCTTTGGTCGCCGCCTGATCAGCGATTACATGGTCCAGTGTGCCGCCATCGCGCAACGGGCCGGCAAGCCGATCAAGATGACTTGGAGCCGGGAAGAGGACATGCAACACGACCACTACCGGGCAGCGGGTTGGCACCGGCTCAAAGGAGCGGTTGACAGCCACGGCAAGCTGGTGGCGTGGCAGGACCACTTTGTCACCCTCGGCGTCGAGTCCGATGAAGAACCGGGCCGCGGGGCCAACATCAGTGACGGTGAGTTTCCCGGTCACTTCGTGCCCAACTTTAAGCTCGATCAGACCATCATCAATACGCGGGTCCCCTTGGGCTGGTGGCGCGCTCCGGGCTCGTGCGCGATCGCGTTCGTCACCCAGTCCTTCCTTGATGAACTGGCCCATGAAGCGCAGGTCGATCCGCTGGAGTTTAAGCTGAACCTGTTGGGCGATGAACCCCGCCCGGAGCCCACCGATAAGCGACCCGGCTATCACGGGGGCCGCATGTCGGCGGTGGTCAGACTTGCTGCCGAGAAAATCGGCTACGGTCGCGAACTGCCCCGGGGCGAAGGTATCGGGGTGGCGTTTCATTTCAGCCATCTTGGCTATGTTGCCATCGGAGCTCATGTGACCGTTTCCCAATACGGCGCGTTACGGGTGAACCGCACGGTGGCGGCTGTGGACGTGGGCGAGACCATCATCAATCTCAGCGGCGCGGAAAATCAGGTGGAGGGTTCGATCGTGGATGCAATCAGTACGGCCATGGGGCAGCAAATCACCGTGGCCGACGGTGCGGTGCAGCAAAGTAACTTTCACGATTACCCCCTGCTGCGAATGTCGGATACGCCCAAGATCGAGACCCACTTCATCTCCACGCCCTTCCCCACCACCGGTTTGGGCGAACCCGCCTTCCCTCCGGTTGCTCCTGCCATCGGCAACGCCGTATTCGTCGCCACGGGGAAGCGCATGCGCAGCATGCCCTTCAATCAACACGACCTTAGCTGGAGCTGAGCTTCCGCTGGAGCGCGCTTGCCGAGAGCATTTCAACTTGCGACGTGTTTCGGAGACCCACCGAGCGGGTGCGGTCTCGGTGGGGTTGAAGATCAGTGGCCGCGACCATCGCGCGGTGGAGGCAGGCAGGCAGGCCGGTCCCGCGTCATCCGTTTGGGTCGCGCCGTAGGGCGCTTCGCTTGTTTGCCCGCAGAAGCCTCGGCGTAGGCGGGACGAATCCTGTTTCACCCGGTCCGGCCACGCCACCGCAGCGGGCGGCGACAATCGCCGCCCCTACCCACGCCAACGCGCGGCCTCCTACTGGTGCCGCGACGGTGGGCTGAGTTCGAGGTTGGCTCACTCAACGTCGATCAGTTTGACGATTTGTGGCATTGTCTCAGCCGAGCGGTTCAGCCAAGTTGATCCTTCCCATGAAATTCAGGCTGTAACGTAGTCGGTTTGGGCGCGTCGTTGTCAATTTTTGCGGGTAGTGTGCAAAAAGTTCAGCAAAAAGACGGATTGTGGTAAGTGGTTGGTAACGACACCACCACCATGAAAAAGACCACAATCCGTCCGACCAAGGACATGACCGAAAAGATCATCGCGCGCGAGCAAATGCTGGCGCTTTTACAAGGAGACGACGCCATTCGGGCGCTGTTGAAACACCGTGCAAGCGGTGCTCGAAACCAGATGGACGAAGCCCTGGGGGCCAGCCGGGGCCGACGCACCGCCGATCGCCCAGGTATCGCGGCGGCCACTATCGGCGTCGATTGATCACCCGCGTGGGCACGCTGGAACTGCGGATCCCCCAAGACCGTGATGGACTGTTTAGCACCGAGGTGTTTTCGCGTTACCAGCGCAGTGAAGGCGCTTTGCTCTTGGCGCTCGCCCAGATGTATGTGCCTGGCGTCTCGACGCGCAAGGTGCGTGCGGTGACCGAAGGCTGTGCGGGCATGGGTTCTGGCAGGTACGGTCTCGAGAGAATGTAACGAGACCCCTCGATGAAGAGCTGCACCGCTTTATGAACCGCCAGCTCAGAGAAGAATATCCCTACCTGATCTGGACGCTATAGGCGCGTACTTTGGGCAGGGTGATCCGCAGTCGGGCGGTATTGGTGGCGATCCGGGATCGACTGGGAGGGTCGCCGGCAAATCCTAGGGGTGGAGCTGGCCGAGCGCGAAAGCACCAAGTAACTGGGCTTTTCCTTTGGGGCTAAAAAAGCCGGGGGCTGCACGGGTGTATCTGGCGGTGACCGATGACCATGCGGGCTTGAAAAAGGCCATCGCCGAAGTGCTGCCCGCGGCCAACGCTGCTACGTGCACTTCCTACGCAACGCACTGGACTACTTGCCACGCACGGCCCCAGTCGCACCGTGCTCAGGAACTACGCTGGCTCTACGACCGCCATGATGTGAACGAGGCGCGCCATGATCTGACCAAATGGCTGGAACGCTGGAGTGGCCAACATCGTAAACTGTGCGACTGGGTGGAGGCCAATATCGAGGAGACCTTCACCTTTTATCGGCTCCCGCGCACCTACAAACACCTCAAATCGACCAACCTGCTCGAACGCCTCAACCAGAGTTAAGAAAAGCGTCGCACCCACGTCGTGCGCATCTTCACCGACGAGGCCTGTTGCCTGCGTTTTGGTGCGGGCCCTCGCCATCGAAACCCACGAGGACTGGATCGACTCGAACCGCTACCTGAATATGGAACCGCTGCGCGAATCGATCCGTCACCCCCAATCCCGCCGCCTAAGACCAGCACACCGGGAGGCGGGGAAGGAGCCAAGCCCCTTCCCCTGCACCCCATCCCTAAAATCCTTTTATCCAATTAACCCATCAAACCGCTCACCACTGCATCTCTTTTTGCAGAACTTGACGCACACAACTTTTTTGCGCAGCGTCGTTTCCGTCTTTTCGTCTATAAACTTCCCTGTCTTCATCGTCCCAACCCCACCTCTCCCCTCATGTCTACGAATCCGCGCTCTCTCGCCGCAGTTTTCTTCAAAAAACCACGTTGGCCTCGGCGGCTTTGTCCGCCTTTCCGCAATTGCCGGCCCAGAAAGACGGCGTAGCCACCACCGACCGGGTCAGGGTAGCCTTTGTTGGCGTCGGGGCGCGGCAGCAACGCCATCGAGGCGCTGGTCGACGAGAATTTCATCGCGTTTTGTGATGTCGATGATGGGCGTGCCGCCAAACAACTATCAGTTGTTTCCGGGACATTGCCCACCTTCCGTGACTACCGGGAAATGTTCACTTAGGAGCTAAGGGGGACCAAAATAAGGCCCGCCCAGTGGTTATTTCCATGGATCACATGCACTTCGGTCGCCATGACCGCGATTGCACTTACAGCAAAACACATTACGTCGAAAAACCACTCACCCACGGTCGAAGAAGCCCGGTTGCTGACCGGGGCCGCCCGCAAAGCGGGGGTCATCCACGCAAATGGGCAGCCAAGGCCACAGCAACGAAGGCACCGCCTGGCAAAGTGGATCAAGCCGGTGTGCTCCGGTGAGATTCGCGAGATTTCACAGCTGGACCAATCGACCGATCTGGCGCAAGGCCTCGTTGCCGACCACAGCAAAATGATTCCGGTGGTGCCGGACACGCTTGATTGGGACCTCTGGCGAAGTCGCCAGATCACGGGCCTACAGTCAGTTTACCTGCCCTTCGGGTGGCGCGGCTGGTGGGACTACGGGTGTGGGGCATTTGGTGATATGGCGTGCATATCATGGACGCGGCCTACTGGGGCTTGGACCTCGGATCGCCCACCGCCCTCAAAGCCTTCTCCGCCAAAACAACGCCCCAGCTGCCCGGTCAGTTCCGGTGGTCCAATATGAATTTGCGGCGCGCGGCATAATGCCCTCACTTGAAATGGTATGACGGAGGTCGGCTCGCCCTTCCCGACGATTGGAGGATGGCCGCGAATACTATCGCGATGGCAGCGGCACCCTCATTATCGGCTCGGAGGCCAGCATGGTGAACTCCACCTGGCTCCAGTCCACGCATTTTCCCCGAGACAAAATGCGCGAGCTCGCGCCCAATCTGCCGCCAAAACCTTGCCGCGCGTCGAAACCCAGCGAAGCACACCTCGCCTGGTGCAACGCCATTTCGCGAAAACCGCCAGCCCGCCTCCAATTTCAGATATGCGGGTCCCTTCACCGAGACGGTTCTCATGGCAACGCGGCGATCCGGGTAAATCGTCGGCTGGAATTCGACGCGACCAACGTGAAGTTCACCAGCTTTACGAACCGGCCAACCAATACCTGTCCAAGACCTACCGTCCGGGTTTCTTCTAGACCCACCCGGCAAGCGTCACCACGGTCCTATGGCTACAGCCTCGCCCCCACCCCCAGTCCCCTCCTCAATTAACCCATGAGCTCCCCCTCTGCTCCCAAGTTGTCTCTGCCGGAAAACATCGCCGAGACGTTCGGCTACCTTGCTCCGACTCTGGTTGGGCTTGCGGGCCCTGCTGTCCAGTCTCGAAAAATATGCCGGCACCGAAATCGTGGAGGAACCGCTGCTCGATGAATTCAGGGGACCCCGACATCAATGGTGCGGTGGTCGAGGTGAAGACCAAGGTTTATGGCAGCGGAGCACTATCACGTACCGCCCCACAGCGAGATACAAATTCGCCGCCGAACCCCTGATCCCAGGTGGTCTGAGTCTTTACGACAGTGTTCTGGGCTACCCTGGTGCACTCAGGGTGGCCCTGCTAATCAGTTTGGCTCCCCGCGTCACCCTCTTTCTCCACGGGCTCCTCTACTGCAGCCTATCGGTTGGGCTGATTTTGCTCAATGAAAGCATGAGGTGGCGGGTCAGCTTGGTTAGGCATACTTCCTCATGATCGTCGCGGCCCTCAAACTGGTAAAATACGACCGCCTTGCCGTGCTGCCGAAATTGTAACGCCACGACACGCACGACACGACCACCAACACCCCCTCCTCCCTCCCCTGGTCCCGTCGCGGATTCCTCAAAACCGGTATTGCCGCTGGCGGCATGGTGGTGGCCGCGCCCTCCATCATCAAGGCCCAGAGCTCCGGCAATACCCTCAACGTCGCACTCGTCGGCATCGGATCCCAAGGGCGGGTGCTCTTGGACTCCCTGCTGAATATTGAAGACCTCAACTTTGTCGCCGTTTGTGACATCTGGGAGCTCTCGCGTCGCTACGGGGTGAACCGGCTGAAAAAGGCCGGGTTCAATCCCAATGACTACGAGGACATTGAAGACCTGATCACCCAGGAAACCGACCTCGATGCCGTCATTATCGCGACCCCCGACTTCTGGCATGCGCCGCACACTAATCTGTGTCTGCAGGCCGGCATCAATGTTTATTGTGAGAAGATGATGGCGCACACCGCCGAGGCCGCCCGTTCCATGGTGGTGGCACAACGGGAGTCCGGCAAACTGCTGCAAATCGGCCACCAGCGGCGCAGCAACCCGCGCTACCTGCACGCGCTCAACAACATCCTCAACAAGGCTAAGATCGCTGGACGTATCACCAACATTAACGGCCAATGGAATCGCGCCGTTTCCGAGGACCTGGGCTTCCCCAAGCGTTATGAGATTCCCGCCGAAACGCTGCAGCGCTACGGCTTCAAGGACATGCACCAGTTCCGCAACTGGCGTTGGTTTCGCGACCTCTCCGGTGGGCCGATCTCCGACTTGGGCGCGCACCAGATCGACATCTTTAACTGGTTTCTTGGCACCGGCCCCAAGAGCGTGATGGCTTCCGGCGGTTCCGACTACTACCCCAGCCGGGAATGGTATGACAACGTCATGGCCATTTTCGAATACGATACCAGCGAAGGTCCGGTCCGCGCCTTCTATCAAGTGCTCACCACCACGAGCGCCGGTGGCGGATACTTCGAGCAATTCATGGGCGATGAAGGTTCGGTTAAGATCTCGGAGAATCCCCAACTCACCAAGGTTTATCGTGAAGATCGGGCCCCGAGTTGGGACAAGTGGATTGATTTAAAATACCTGCAACAGTCGGCCATGCCGGCTCCCGCCGAGGATGTCACCGTGGATGTGCGCGAAACCGCGCCGCTGGTCGCCTACGACCTTCCCGTCGTGCTCAACAAACCGTTGCACCAACCTCACCTGGAGAATTTCTTCGGGGCCGTGCGGGGCGAAAACGAACTCACCTGCGATGGCGCTCATGCCTTCGAAAGCGAAGCCCCGATCTTCAAGGTCAATCCGGCCGTCGCCGCCCGCACCACGATCGAAATGAAACCCGAGGATTTTAAGGCCTGAACCCAGCGCCAAAATTCATTATCCTCAACTTTACATGAAAACACCCGCCCTCACCGCTTTTCTCTTAGCCACGACCTTGGTTACGGCCGTTTCGGCTGATACCGCCGTGCTCACGCTGGAGTTTCCTCCTCCCAAGGTAACCAGTACCCCCGCACCGATCAGGCTGCCCAACTTGGAAGCGCCCAACGCCAAAGCCCCGGAAATTATCGTACCCGCCGATGTCACCAACGTGGCCGCCGGCAAGACGGTGACCTCCTCGGATCCGTGGCCGATCATCGGTGAACTCGACATGGTCTCCGATGGCGACAAAGAGTCCGAAGACGGCTACTACGTCGAACTCGGTGAAATGCAGCAGTGGGTACAAATCGACTTGGAGGCCCCCACCGAGATTTATGGCATCGGCCTGTGGCACTACCATGCCCAACCCCGAGCCTACCTTGACGTCATCGTGCAAGTCTCCAACGACCCGGACTTCACCGAGGGGGTCACGACCCTCTTCAACAATGATCACGACGACTCCTCCGGCATGGGCCGCGGATCCGATCCCGCCTACGTTGAAAAGAACCACGGTCGCTTGATCCCGGGCCAACAAGCGGTGGGCCGCTACGTGCGTCTCTATTCCAACGGTAACAGCAGCGACGGCTTGAATCACTACATCGAAGTGGAAGTCTTTGGCCGCTCCGCCGAATAAGCGCACTTGGTGGATCCTGACCGTGCTGGCGATCCTCGTCGGCACGGGATGGCGGGCAGCTCATTTGGAGAATCGGCCCCTGCACGCGGACGAGGCGGTGCAGGCTTGGCAGACTTGGCAACTGCTGGAAGGCGCGGGTTACCGCTACGATCCGTGGGACCGACATGGCCCGACCCTTTATTTTGGCTCGGCTTGGATGCATCGGCTGGGCGGGGGGGACGCTCAGGACTACGACGACCGTTCCGCCCGGCGCTACGCTCTCGCCGCCGGCATCGCCACTCTGATTCTGCTGGGATTTGGTACCCGACCTGCTGGTTTTCTCGCGGGCACGGGAGGGTTTGCGGTGGTGTTGATCGCCTTCGAAACCCTCACGTCGCTTTACCATAGCTACTTCATTCAAGAGGCCTCTTTGGCTTTTCTGATTTGGGCTTTTGTTTTTCTAGCCCTGAGCCCCGACCACCGTCGCCCCCTCGTCAAATTGTTTTGTCTCGGGCTTTTGGCCGGCCTGGCCCAGTCCACCAAGGCCACCACCCCATTGTATCTGATCGCCGGGTGGGGCGCCCTGCTGTTGACCAGGGACGGCCCGCTGGCCACTTGGTCGGGTCGCAAAGCGAGTATTATACTGGTGGGGGCCGTGATCCCTTTCGCGCTTTTTTACTCCAGTTTTGGAGCCCACCCCAGCGGGATCGTCGACGGGTTTCGCACCTACCTCCTCCAAGCGGATCGGCTCGAAAGCATCTCTCACTTTTACCCGTGGTGGCACTATCTGCGCGCCCTGGGAATCCTCCCCTCGGGCGGTCCTAACTGGGGACAATACGTCCTGCTCGGACTCGCTTTCGCGGGCGGAGTTACCGCCTTTAAGTCAACGGCCACCCGGGCCCACCGCGTGACCGCCCTATTCACCTTCGCTCTCCTGGTCCTCCATTCTGCCATTCCCTACAAAACGCCGTGGCTCATGCTGACGCCGATGATTGGGATGGTGCTGTTGGCGGCCGCCTGTCTGGCCCAATTGGCTCACCACTCGCGATGGGGCCTCGTCGCGGCCCTCTTTCTGGCCGGCGCCGCGGGATCCCAGTCACTCGCCAAAAGCGGTCTGGCCCTCGATCGTTATCCCGGCGACATCCGTAATCCTTACTTTTACGAACAAGCCCCCCGCGGGCTGCTCAAACTGCCCGAACGTATCGCCCAGCTGCAGGCCGCGTCAGCCACGCCCCTCAACGTGGCCATTGTCAGCCCCGAACACGCGTGGCCGCTGCCTTGGTATTTGCGCCACCACCCAAACGTGGGGTATTTTGATACCTTGCCGACGGCACCGGAAAACTGGGACATCATCGTTTGGGACAGCCAGCTGGGCGAGGCTCCGCTGGGCCCGCCGGCTTTCCCCATCATGGAGCTCCATGGGTTGCGTCCGAACGGTTTGCTCCACACCTATATTAGCTCGCCGGCCTGGGATCGGGGGTTTCCCCCGCTGAACGCCGGTGCCCCATGACCTCCCCCCCCGCATCCCTCATTCGCTTGGTCGGGCTCGATCAACTGGATCGATTCGAACACGAGGCCATGGCGACAAAGTTTGTCCTGCACCTCGCGCCCCCGGCGGATGGCAGCGCCCTACGGCCCATTGCCGAAGAGGCCTTTCGCCTGCTTGATCGATTGGAGGAACGGCTAAGTTTTTATCAGGAAGGCAGCGATGTCACCCGCATCAACCGAGCCGCGGCAGGGGAATCATTCCGCATCGCTGACATCACCCATCGCTGTTTGTTGGATGCCGTGGAGGTGTCCGGCGCGACCGAGGAAGCCTTCGATCCCTTCGCGGGCCACGCCGCCCTGATGGCCAAAGCCCAACCCGTTCCCCGCCATCTCGGCGGGATTCCGGCCCCGACCGCCGACGATCGCGAGCCGGTGCTGGCCATCGATCCGGATCAACCACGAGTGACCAAGCTCACCGGCCGACGCTGGCTGGACCTGGGGGCGATCGGTAAGGGAGCCGCGCTCGACGCCCTGGCGGAGCTGTTGCTCGAATGGGAAATCACGACAGCCGTGCTCAGCGGCGGCGGCTCCAGCTTGTTGGTGCTGGGGCCTTCTCCCGATGGCGCCGGCGAGGATTGGACGCTGCACCTGCCCCAGTCCCCCGGTCCCCCCACCCTTCAACTCAAAGCCCCCTTTGCCCTGGGCGCCTCCGGTGACGGATTTCAACCAGGACACATCATTGGCACGGCGGGCGAACACCCGACTCGACCTCAATCCTTGGTGCTCGCACCCAGCGCCGCCCTGGCCGATGCTCTTTCCACGGCGGCCATTTTACTGCCCAACGAAAAGTTGCGGGATCTGCTCGGAGACGATCCGTACTACGGGGTTTTTGCCACCCACCCGGAGTCGGCGCCGATTGCAACCGGTGGGCTTGCCCCACACTTGGGGGATATCGGCCCCGATCTTTGCCTGGTCATTCCCTGCTGGTGCGAATCCCAGCGCCTGCCCGGGTTTCTCACCGAACTCTGTGCGGCAATCCAACATGCAGAACTCTCCCTCGAAGTCATCGTGGTTGACGACGGATCGCCAGAGCCCGAGCCCACCGCGACCCACGGAATCGTAGAGTCGATTCGGGCTCGATTTGAGTTTCTTCGTCCGCTGGTTCGACTCCCTCGGCACGAGGGCAAGGGCGGCGCCGTCTATCACGGCTGGCGCCGGAGCTCTGCCACGGCGCGGTGGTTGGGATTCGTCGATGCCGACGGTGCGGTCGACGCGAGCACGGTGGTGCGCGGGGCAACGTTGGCCCTGGCCCAAACCGCTGACTTACCGCTCGTTGCCGCCAACCGCTATCACGGCAACTCGGCGTATCCGGTGCATCGGGACTGGCTGAGACAAAAGACCGGCAGTTGGTTTGCCTGGTGGGCCCGACGCCAGCTCAGACTTTCGGCCCGAGACAGTCAGTGCGGTTTTAAATTGATCCCGGCGCGTTGGTGGCGCCATCGGGACCAGGCGGGGTGGCGGGAATCGGGCTACGCGTTCGACCTTGAATTGTTGCTGGCAGCCCAGGCGGATGGACTTCAGACCCTTAACCTCGATATCGCGTGGCGGGAAATTGGCGGTTCCAACGTGGGACTGCGCGACGGCATCGAACTGGTACGAATGGTGCGCTACGGGATCACTCCGTTGGCTGAGCCCCGACCGATTCAGAACAATTCGCCCTGTTCCCCGACCGGGCGCAGTTTTTCGCCATCCAAGTAAGCGCGGTATTTCGTGACCCATTCGTCCAATTTCTTGAGGTAGAACTTCGGATCGTAGGGAGCAAGATGAGGATCAAAATCCGTCACGGCCCGGGCCCGTTGCCAGTTGGTCGTCTGGCCCGACTGGCGCGGGCCGATGTAGTAGGCCACCCGATCCCCCATCCGGGGCCGGGGATTGAGGCGCAACGCGACCTCCGCCGGCGCCCGCCTAGGTTTGCCCCCTTCGGCTACAAATCGCTCATAGCTTTCCGGATTGGAGCTGAGGGTTTCAGTCTTGGCCAACTCGGCCACGGGAAGCGTGAAATCCGCAATGGCCTGACGATAGTGCAGCACCAGATCCGTCGGCGACTCGCCGCCCGCGCCAAGCAGATTGGCGATCAAACTGTCACTGAGCCGCTTCAGGAAGGGCTCCATACCGCGGGACCGCAGCGCGCTGCCCCGCAACGTGATCTTCTCCCCGTCGAAGAGCGCGTAGTTCTTCGCTTTGTAGCAGAACATCGCTTCATAGCGCCCGTCGTATTCCAGCTCAATCCCCTCCGGCAGCACCTCCGACACCTGATCCAACAAGACCTCCGGCGCCGCAAAGTGCTCCGCACTCGCCAGGTAGATGCCGTCCGTATCGGCCTCCAGAATGGTTGCCCCCAGGGCCATCAGGCGATCGATCAACGCCTGCAACAACTCCCGGCCCCGACGCGTGACTTCCGCGGCCAGCGCCCCATCCCCAAACCGGGCTCCCGCAAATCCCAGATAGCCGTAAAAGGAGTTGATCAAAATCTTGAAGCTGGCCTGGCGGGCATCGGCCTCCGCTCTCTCGTCCGCATCGGCCGCGGTGCGGGCCAACTGTTTGTAGCGCAACCGATACTCGCGGAGGCTCCGTAACAAGGGAATGAATACACCGAGCACGTCAGGGGCGGGATTCCGCCCCAGGTGCAGCAACAGGCTAGGGTAAAGGGAGGCGACGTCGAAGTGCAGCACCTGCCGAAACACCCCTTCCTGAAAACTGCGGGTGTAGCCGCCCTCGAACGGCGCCACGATCGGCGGAATGGGGGTCGCCTGTCGCGCGTGGTAGTAGTGCTCCAAAAACAGCAGATCAATCTTGCCCGTCGTACCGCGCAGCGTCGCCTCCTGCAAGCTGATCGGGAAGGTGCGCACTTGCTCGAAGTAAGTCGGCAGCAATCGATCCGCGATCCCCTTGGTCTCACGTAAATCATCGGCCAGATAGGCCAGAAAAGCAGCGCGATCCGCCACGAAGGCCTGATGGATTTTGTTGCCGGTCAAGTAGGTGCGATCCCCTCCGTCCGCGGGCGTTATGCCAAAGTGTTTGGCCACGTCCTTCAGGCCAAAGGCCAGCAGTTCCCGGGTTGTAATGTCGTAAAGTTGAACCAAGAGGAACGTGTCCACCACCGTGCGACCGGGAAGGTCGCAACGGGGGAAATCGATCCAGCGTTCGGCCACCTTGAACCGACTGTTGCGAAACTTGGCGAGCTGGTTGAAGCGCCCCCACGCACAGGGCACCTTGAGCCGCTTTGCCCGCTGGCGCAGGAAGTCCAAATCGAATTTGTAGATATTGTGCCCTTCCAAGGTGTCCGGATCCTCTTCGGCCAGCACCGTATTCAAGCGCTCCAACAACTCCTGCTCTGCCCGATCCGAGTCTTCTGCCAGGACCAGCGTTCGGTCCCGGTCTCCGCATCTTAGTCCCACCGCCAACACCCGGTCCCCGGGCTTGGTGGGGTCACTGAAATCGCCGCCGCTCGAAGCGGTTTCGATGTCCAACTGACAGCGGCGCAACTCGGAGAATTTTACGTCGGCAAACAATCGTTGCCGGGATTGCAGCAGGTATTGGGACTCCAGCGGGGTGACGGTGTCGACCGGCAGCTTGCCCCGCAGCTGTTTCACCATGGTCGTGTGCGCAGCCAAGATCTCCGTCTCAGCGAGAACGGTAAAAGCGCCCGGCCCCGCCAAAGCGGTCAGTTCGATTTGGTCGTCAAGGACCTCGTCAGGTTTGTGCGCCAGCCACGCAAACCACCGGCCACGCTCCGAGGATTCCACGCGGCCCGCCGGGCTGGCTCGACTGGTCCAGACCGTGCCCTCCCGGTCGACCCAGACACCACAGAGAGGCTGGGCACTCATGCTAGAGACCGCCGCAGAATCAGAAGGCGCGGTAATACACCGCCGAAACGGCCACGGCCACGATGGCCACCACGATGAGCATAAACAGCCCGGCCCTACCGCGCTGGCGATAGCCAATCCCAGCCAAGGCACTCAGCGCCAACCAGCAGACCAGTTTGACGATGGCCCACGCCGGAAAGCCATAGCCCAGCTTGTGAAGAAGGCCCACCCCACTGACCAACTGAACGATGCTCGCGATGCCGGTGATCAGCAGTACCTTTTTCCGCGTGTCCGGCGATCCGGCAAAACCGTAGAAAATACCGCCGGTAAGCACGATGAGGGAGACGATATGGAGGACGTGGTAGAAGGCGGGCGTCATGGGTTTTTGAAAAAGGGTCACACCCCACTCGTGCCGTATGTCAAAAGGCTCAGGACCTTTTTACATTAAGGTGGGCACCTCCGGCAATGGCTCCTGCCTTCCGATTTACGGCCCGGCAATCACCATCACCTCTCGGTTCCCGAAGAATCTCAAAGGCGAAGAGCGGTAAAAGACACCTCGAACACAGCAGGGTGTGAACCGTAAAGGTAGGCCACCCCCGGCATTCGTCAAACGCTAAGACCTCGTAGTCCTGGAGGTCGATCGGGCCCGGGGGGACGACTGCTCCACGATGGCCAACCGCATGCCCCACCGGATCGCGCGGGAAAGAACGGTTGCCTCCCAGCCCGGTAAACCCGGTTCTGCGGTGGCGAAAAGAATGCTACGAAACCGAGGGCTCCAGGTGTTCGATCACCAACTCCTGCACCGTGGCGAGGAAGAGGTAGCACATAAAATAGCGCCGTTGGTCCACCGTCAGGACCTCGAGCGCCACCTCACCGGATTCCAAGGCTTCGTCCGCCATGTCGTTTAAGTAGTGATCCTTCAGGCGAAGGCGCACCGCGGCACACGCCCGCAGGATGGCATCGGCATTGTCCTCATCGAAATTGACGACCCCGGAGGCGAAAAAGTCCGAATCGAACAGCGCCAAAAGACTTTGCACGTCGCCATTCTGCGAAGCCACCAGCTCATCGCGCCACGCTTTGCGGAGATCCACATCGATGCGTTCCAGTTGGACGGCCGCGGCCAGCTGGTCATCAAGGGACTCACTGACCGCCTTGATGACGTCGAGCAGCGGCGCCACCACGGCCAGACTGAGCTTCACCTCAATCCGTTTCATTGCGTTCCAGAATGGCGGTCAGGTGCCACTGTTGCAGGATAAATGCGAAGTGTTCCGCCTGCTCCCGCAGGCCGCACCAAACGATCGAACGTCCCACTTCATGAACCTCCAGCATGTGTTTGCGCGCCCGGGATTCACCGAACCCGAATACTTTCCGAAACACCAAGACGACATAACTCATCAGATTAACCGGATCGTTGAGCACCACGACCTTCCACGGTCCAACCAACGCCGTCGTTTCGGCCGTTTCGCTAATGGGTGCAGTCGTGGTTTGAGCTTCGTCTATGGTCATGCCGGAGCGGGCCGGGCCCGATCGAACGGACCCTACGCGGGAGTCCCCTCTGGTCAAGAATCAGGTGGAGTATCTTGATCAAGCCAAGGCGGTCTGAGCGTCCACCAGTTGCGCCACGTGGCTGGCGACCTCCACAACGGCTACCTTGGCGACGTCCGACTCGTGACGCCATTTCACCTCCACGATCCCTTCCTTCAGTCCTCTGCCTCCGATGGTCACGCGCAGCGGGAAGCCAATCAGGTCCGCGTCCTTGAACTTAACCCCCGGTCGCTCGTCCCGATCGTCCACCAACACATCCGCTCCCGCGAGTTCCGCGGCGACGCCGATCGCCTTCGCCAGCTCCTGAGCTTCCGGCATCGCCGGGTCGAGCAGCGTGATCAAAACCTGATACGGCGCCACCGCCCACGGCCAAATGATGCCGTTGTCATCGTGACTTTGCTCGATGACTGCCTGCAGGGTGCGGCTGATACCGATCCCATAGCATCCCATCACCAGCGGATGCGTCTGCTTCTGATCATCCATGTAGGTCGCCTCGAAACACTCGGCGTATTTGGTGCCGAGTTTAAAAATGTGACCGACCTCGATGCCGCGGCGGCTTTTGAGCGGTTGACCACACTGCGGGCAGGGTTCGCCGGCTCGAACGGTGCGGAAACCCCCCCAGCCGGTGATCGCCAGATCGCGGCCCACGTTGACCTGGCGCAGGTGGAACCCATCCACGTTGGCCCCGGTCGTGCCGTTGCCGATGAGCTTGATGGCGTGGTCGGCATACACCCCCACCAGTTTGGTCGGATCCTTCAGCGTTCCCTTCACCGCCCCCAGGCTCCCCGGCTTGGCCCCCATGACCGGCTCAATCTCCGCCGGCGTGGCGGGTCGAACCTTGGTGAACCCCAGGACGCTCAACTTGGCTTCCTCCAACTCATCGTTCCCGCGGAGAATGATCAAAAAGAGCCCGTCATCCCCCACGTAGACCAAGGTCTTGAACTGCTCCTCCGCCGGGACGTTGTGGGGGGCCTTCGCCAACCCCGCGATCGTCGTCACCCCCGGGGTGGGGAATTTCTCGATCTCTGCCTCCGCTGCCGCATCAGCGAGGTCCGCCGGCACCAAACCGCTGGTCGCCTTTTCCCGGTTGGCCGCGTAGCCACTCTCCTCGCAGTAGATCACATCGTCGTCGCCCACTTCCGCCGGCACCATGAACTCATGCGAGTAGCTGCCGCCCATGACCCCGGTGTCGGCCTCGACCGCAATGGCCAACACGCCCACGCGTTTGAAAAAGGCGGCATAAGCCGATTTCATTTTATGATAAGCCACCACGGAGGTTTCGTCGCTGACATCGAACGAATACGCGTCCATCATCACAAACTCCCGGGCTCGCATCAAACCATACCGGGGGCGAATCTCATTTCGGAATTTGGTGGCGATCTGATAAAAATTTTTCGGCAGGTCCCGATAGCTGCTGACTTCAGCTTTGACCAACGGCGTGATGACCTCCTCGTGGGTGGGCCCGAGCACAAATTCCGGGTCGGCAGAGGGCTTGTGCTGGTCGCCCGCATGGTCGGCCCGAAACATGATCTCCCGGGCCGCGGCCCAACGGGGACCGTTTTTCCAATTTTCCGCCGGGTGCACGTGGGGCATCCACAGCTCAACGGCATCTGCTCGGTCCATCTCCTCGCGACAGATTTGGGTGATTTTTTGCATAACCCGCAGACCCGCTGGCATATACGTGTAGAGCCCTCCGCTCAACTTACGGACCAAACCGGCACGCACCAGCAATTGATGAGAACTGATTTCCGCGTCGGCCGGACTTTCCTTGAGCGTGGGGATAAAAAATTTGGACCAATACTTCATGGTGGAAACGAGAACCTGAGCATCGCCTTTCCAGCGCAGCAATCGAATTCAAATCCCGAGACCCTTAAGTCGTATATTGCATTGAAATGGTCAGGGGGGAGCGCATCTTGGCCCCTTATGGCCACACCCAAGGAATCCGAGCTCACGTATGAAGCGGCGCTTGAAAAGCTCGAAATCATCGTCAGCCAGATGGAGGAAGGCGATGTGCCCTTGGCGGATCTGCTGACGCAGTTTGAACAGGGCACCCAACTGCTCCACCACTGCGAATCCCACCTCAAAACGGCCGAACTCCGCATCGAACAACTCAAACGCAACAAGGACGGCAGCGACAGCTTCGAACCTTTTCAGACCACCGAGACGGAAGACTGACCTTCTCTCTGCCCCCTAACGCATGAGCCAACCGGCTGAATCCACTCCCCTCTTTTCGCAAACTTCCCTGCTGGCTGGCATTTCCGGGCCGCGTGACGTCAAATCACTGCCGGCGGAGGCCCTGCCTCAACTGGCGCAGGAAATCCGGGACGAAATCATCGCGGTGACATCCGAGCAGGGGGGCCATGTCGGACCCAATCTTGGCGTGGTGGAGCTCTGCATTGGCCTCCATCGGGTGTTCGACTCGCCGGAGGACCAGTTCGTATTCGACGTCGCGCACCAAGGTTACGTCCACAAGCTGCTGACCGGCCGCGGGGGCGAGTTTTTCCGCCAGCTCCGGCACAGCAACGGGGCGAGCGGATTTCTCTATCGCGCCGAAAGCGAGCATGATGCCTTTGGTGCCGGACACGCTGGCACCGCGCTGAGTGCGGCGCTGGGGATGGCCACCGCCCGAGATCTGCGCGGGACCGATGAGCATGTCGTGGCGATCTGCGGGGACGCCGCGTTCACCTGTGGAGTGACCCTGGAGGCACTCAATAACGTCGTGGGATCGACCAAACGCCTGATCGTGATTCTCAATGACAACGAGTGGTCGATCGCCAAGAACGTCGGCGCAATTGCCCACTACCTGAATCGGCTATCGACCAACCCGACCTACAACAAAATCCACCACGACTTGGAGCGTTTCTTTACCAGCCTGCCCGGCGGAAACGACATGCATCGCGTCTACATGAAGTGGAAACGGGAGACCAAGGACTTTTTCATGGAGTCCTCATTGTTCGAGAAGTTTGGCCTGCGCTACGTCGGTCCGGTCGATGGCCACGATCAGGAGGAATTGATCAAGAATCTCGAATTCGCGAAGGCGTGCGACCAACCGATTCTGTTGCACGTCATCACGAAAAAAGGCCGCGGACTGGAGGCGGCGATCAAGTCACCGGAAAAATTCCACGGGGCGAGCCCTTACGATCCCGCCACGGGCGAAAGCACCCGCCCCGCTGACGGCCCCCCCAACTACCAGGACGTGTTTGGCCAGGCGTTGACCCGTTTTGCTCAGGCTGATGGCCGGGTAATCGGCATCACTGGCGCGATGCCCTCGGGAACCGGTTTGACTCATCTGGCCAAAGGGTGCCCGCGACAGTTCTTCGATGTCGGCATCGCCGAGGAACACGCGGTCCTGTTTGCCGCGGGACTGGCCACCAAGGGCATGCGTCCGGTTTGCGCGATCTATTCAACCTTTCTCCAACGTGGCTACGATCAGATCATTCACGACGTCGCCTTGCAGAACCTGCCGGTGACTTTTTGCTTGGACCGGGCGGGACTCTCCGCCAACGACGGCCCCACCCACCACGGCCTGTTCGACATCGCCTACCTGCGGTGCATCCCGAATGTGACCGTCATGCAGCCAAAGGACGAGGATGAGCTCGTGGACATGTTGCACACCGCGCTGGAACACGCTGGCCCGGCCTTCATCCGCTACCCGCGCGGAGCCGGTGAAGGCGTTGCGATCAAACCCGCTCCGCAGCGTTTGGAAATCGGCCAAGCCGAGGTCGTCAAAACCGGATACAATCTGAACATCTGGGCCCTGGGCCCGATGGTGGCCGACGCCCTGGTCCTCGCGGCAGAAATCGAACGGGAACAAGGTATCACGGTGGGCGTGGTCAATGCCCGCTTCGCCAAGCCCCTGGACCGGGAGCTGCTCAGCCAGCAGGCCCAGTCCTCCTCGCTGCTGGTGACCATGGAAGACCACGTCGTCACCGGGGGCTTCGGCAGTGCGGTGCTAGAGGCCCTACAGGAAATCACCGACGCCTGTCCCGTCGAGCGCATTGGCTGGCCCGATCGGTTCATCGAACACGGCAGCAGCGTAAATCTACTGCGCGCCGCCAACGGGCTGTCGCCCGAGGAGATCAAGGGCCGCATCCTCCAGCGCTGGCAGAGCCTGGCGCACCTCCCGGCCGAAGCCGACGCCTAACGGCGCTCCCGCCAAGGCGGAGGACGGACGCTGGTGCTCCCGGCGAGAATCGAACTCACATCACCGGCTTCGGAGACCGGTGCACTATCCATTGTGCTACAGGAGCCTTCGCAGCAATTCGACAGGAAGTTGCCCGGGAACTCCGCCCACTGTCGAGAGGTTTTTACTCCAGAATCCCGAGTAACGGCGAACCACCCGCCGTTACTTGCTCCCGCGCTCGACTTCGCACCAAGCTGAGATGAACTGGCAGGATGAACTGGAAGCACCCCCTTTGGTTTATCGTGACCGCCATCGTGGCCACCGCCGCGCCCACCCGGTTGCTCATCGATGCGGACACCGCCAACGAAGTCGACGATGCCTTCGCCATCGTGCGGGCCGTTATTGCACCTTCGCTGGAGATCGTCGGGCTCAATTCCACGCAGTGGCAAATCAGCCACTATGCCACCCCCGAAACGTTGATGGACAGCCAACGCATGAACGAGGCGCTGCTGGCCTACCTGGACCGGAACGATATTCCTCACCCGTTGGGGGCCTACCGGCGGTTGCTCGATTGGGGCGCTGACGTCGCCCAGCACTCCGCGGCCGCCTACCACATCATTGCCCAGGCCCACGCCACCCCGCAGGACGAAAAACTCACGGTTGCGGTTCTGGGCGCCCAAACCAACCTCGCCTCGGCCCTGCTGATCGATCCCACCATCGCGTCGAAACTAAAGGTCTACCTCCTCGGCACTCACTATGATTTCGAGCGACAGATTTGGACCAAACGCGATTTCAACTGCGTGATGGACATTCAGGCCATCGAGGTGGTGCTCAATCAACCCGACTTGGAACTGCATATCATGCCGGTCAACGTCGCCGCCGCGATGAGGTTCGAACTGGCCGAAATGACGGACCGGCTGGCCGGTCGACACCCGGTCAGCACCTACCTGCATAAAATCTGGCTGGACCATTCGGACGGCTCCCGACTCAGCCGCACCATTTGGGACCTCGCGATCATCGCCTGTCTGATCGACCCGGCGTGGGGGGAGGTGGTCACCGTGGCGCGTCCGCCCGAGAACGGCGGCGCGCCGGTGCAAGTGTTTCGATCCATTGATGGACCGGGTATACGCGCTGAATTTTATGCGGCGCTGGACCGCCATCTCCACCAGCGCTAGCGCAGGGATGTCAGCTCCACTTTCTGGTGGTGGAGCAAATTACCGCCTTCGTCACGGCTTTCGAGGATTAGGCTCACCGGTTGGGCCGCCCAGTCCAATCGAACCAAACCATAGTTGGTTCCTCGATACACCGGGCCAACGCGATATTGATTTGGTTCGGAGATCGTTTTGATTTCATCCGTCATCCCACTGGAGGTAAAATCCCACATGGCATACGGCACCGCGCTCCCGGTTTGACCGGCATCACGGGAAATCTCCGCGAGATGTCGATCCCCGGAGAGAAACAGCACCCCTTGGGCGCCCGTTGACTCCACCAAGCTATAGAGTCGCTGGCGTTCATGCGGGAAATTGCCCCACGTCTCCCAACCGTGTTCATAGGCCACCACTTGGATGCTGCTCACGATGATGCGCACGTCGGCCGGGTGTCGTAATTGGGCTTCCAACCACCGCCACTGGTCCTCTCCCAGCACCGTCCGGCTTTCGTCTTGAGTGGGGCCGTAGGGCCCCCCCTTGCTGGCTGCCACGCGCTCCAGGGGATCCCGGAAAGAGCGGGTGTCCAGCATGATGATCTGCACGCGTCGGCCCTCGGGTCCAAACGACCGCGCATGATAAATCCCAGTTTGCTGCCAAAGCGGATCGGCCTGATCGAAGTGAAACGCTTCCAGGAACATCGTTTGGGCAATGGATTTCAGCGGATACTCCCGCCCGGCGTCGTTGGCCCCGTAATCATGATCGTCCCACGTGGCCATGACCGGCACCTCCGCGCGCAAGGCGGCGAAACCGGGTTGATCGCCCATCATGCGGTAAGCTTCCTCGAAGCGTTCTCGGGAGGTGACGGGAGCCATGATCCGGTTTCCGTCTTCATACCAAATGTCTGCGTAGTTGTTGTCTCCAATGAACAGAAACAAATCCGGTTGGTCCGCCTGGATGGATTCCCACACCGGCTGGGGTTCCCGCTCCTTGGCACAGGAGCCGAAGGCGATGAGGGTCATGGGGGTCGCGACGTCGTCCTCCGGATAAGACAAGGGCGCCCCGCTGACGACCAAGCCGAATCCCAAGACCAAACCACTGCCCAGCAAATTACGCGAAGCTCTGAATTTCATGGGCGCAGCAAAACCCATTCGGCGGTCAAGGCGAGCCTCGACCGCCATGGTGCGCTCAATTGTAACCGGATCCGCGCCGTCAGATGTGGATCGCTTCGCCCATCGAGTCAGCGGCCGCCTCCATCAACGCTTCGCTCAACGTGGGATGGGCGTGGATGGTTTTATGGATATCCTCCACGGTGGCCTCCAATTCCATGGCCAAGCCGTATTCCGCGATCAGCTCGGTCGCTTCGGAACCAATGATGTGGGCGCCGTAAACTTCGCCCGTCTTGCGATCGGATATAACCTTGACGAACCCTTCCGAGGAGGCGCCGGCCACGGCTTTGCCGGACGCGGTAAACGGAAACTTCCCGACCGTGTAGTCGAGTTTCTTTTCCTTCGCGGCTTGTTCGGTCAGGCCCGTGCTCGATACCTGTGGTTGGCAATAGGTGCAGCCCGGGAAAATTTTGATTCGGCGGGGTTTGCCATGGCCAAACATGCCGTTGACCGCATTCACCGCCTCGAAGGTCGCGATGTGCGCCAGCCAGGGCGGCCCGATAATGTCTCCCGCGGCGTAGACCCCTTTGACATTGGTTTCGTAGTTATCATCGACCTTAACGTAGTTTCGATCGAGCGCCACGTTCACATTGGGCGCCAGGGCGCCTTCGATATTGGCCACGACGCCAATGGCGGAAAGCACGACCTCGGCCTCGATCCGTTCGGTTTCGTCCCCCTTGACCAGGTCAAGCTTCACGGAGTCCTTACCCACTTCAAAATTCTCACATTTGGTGCCGGTGTGCACCTTGATCCCCTGCTTCACGAAGGACCGTTCCAGAGTCTTGGAGATCTCATCATCTTCAACCGGCAATACCCCGGGAAGCATTTCGACGAGGGTGACGTCCGCCCCAAAGGCATTAAAGAAGTAGGCAAATTCAACCCCGATGGCGCCAGCGCCCACAATCACGATGGACTTGGGCAGCTGCTGGGCGGCCAACGCCTCGCGGGAGGTCATCACCCGCACGCCATCGACCTCGAGGCCGGGAATCCGCCGCATCTTACACCCGGTCGCGATGAGGATATTCTTGGTCTTGAGTAGCTCGCCAGCCCTGTCGCCTTCACTAATGGAGATCAAGCCGGGGCCGCTGATCTGCGCCTTGCCCCGGATGAGGTCGACTTTGTTCTTTTTAAACAGAAATTCGATCCCCTTGGCCATTTGACCCGCCACGCCCCGCGAGCGCTCCATCACTTTGGCAAAATCAAATTTGATTTCGCCAACTTCGAACCCAAACTCGTCCGCTTTTTGCATCTTCAGATACAATTCCGCGCTTTTGAGCAGAGCCTTGGTCGGGATGCAGCCCCAGTTGAGGCAGGTTCCGCCAGCCTTTTCCATCTCCACGCAGGCCACTTTTTTGCCCAGTTGGCCCGCGCGAATCGCGCCAGCATAACCGGCGGGACCGCCGCCGATGACAATGAGATCGTATTCCTGATTTTCAGCCATGTGCAAAATTGGGTTGGCCGCCAAAGTCGTCCGCCTGACGGAACCGGTCAAATTGAAACGCCAGTCCGCAGTTCAAACGTCAATCACGTCACCGCCCGGCCGCTTCGAGGCTGGCCCCGGACCGCCAAGCGGGTTGGGCCCACGGGGCGGACGTAAAACGTGCTCAGCACCAGATTGGTGACGCTGATGATAATCGCCCCGACCAAGGCCCACCCAAACGAGGTAACATAAAACCCCTCCACCATGCTCGAGACCAACAGGAACAAGAACGCGTTGATTAACACAATACCCAGACCCATCGTGAAGACAATGAACGGCAAAGTGAATAGCACCAGCAGCGGTTTTAACACCGCATTCAGCACGCTCAGCACGACCACCACGATGAGCAGCGTGGTCGGGTCATCACAGCCAATCCCGGGCACCAGTTTGGTGGCCAAAGTCACGCCCAGCGCCAACCCGCTCCAGCGCACCAAGAGTTGTAGCATCGGATGACTCATCTGCGACCATGACCTTCCGCCCCCCTCCCCTTCGCTCGCAATGAAAATACTCCTGGTACAGGACTATCTCCGCAGTGGTGGCACCGAGCGCCAGACCGTCCTGCTGGCCCGGGCCTTTGGCGCGGCGGGAAACGACACCCATCTCGTGACTTTCCGTCCCGGGGGACCGTTGCTACCGGAAACGACACCGCCGAACCTGACCCTCAAATCGCTGCAAAAACGCGATGCCCGACTCGACTGGTGGGCGCCCGGTCTTCGTCGCTACGCCTGCTCCATCGGGCCCAACATCGTGCTTTGCATGGGCCGCATGGCCAACAGCTACGGCCGCGCCCTGCAACTTGCCCTGCCTGCCACAGCGGTAATCTCCACCATGCGAACCGGTAAATCCCTGCCTCTACCTTTCCGTCGTTCACTGGCCGCCACCCGCCACGTCATCGCCAACAGTCGGGCGGCCCGCACCCACTTGATCGAGGCCCATGGGGTGCCCGCCCCGCGCATCACGGTGATCCCCAATGGCCTCATTTTCGCGCCCGATCCGAAATGCGACGCCTCCGCCCGCGAGAACCTCCGCCGGCAGTATGGGGCTTCGCCGACGGATGTCATCCTGCTGGATGTCGCGATGTTCCGACCGGAAAAGAACCAACGGGCCCTCATTGAGATGGTATCCCGCCTGGATCCGGAGTTGCCGTGGCGGCTCTGGCTCGCGGGTGATGGGTCCACCCTGGCCGCCTGCCAGGCTTTGGCCAAATCATTGCGTCTGGAGGGCCGCATCACGTTCCTCGGCTGGCACGCCGACCCCCGGGCGGTCTACCAAGCCGCCGATCTCGCGGTGCATGCTTCCCGCCGCGAATCGCTTTCAAATTTCCTGATCGAAGCCCAAGCCCACGGCCTGCCCGCGATTGCGGCCGCCGCCCGGGGAGTAGACGAGACCTTTGCCGAGGGCGCCTCGGGGTTCCTGATCGCCTCGGACGACCTGACCGCCTTCGCCGCGGCCGTCACCCGGCTGGTCAGCGACGCCCGCCTGCGCCGCACCATGAGCGACCGGGCCCGGCAACACGCCCAGGATCATTTTTCCGCCGCCGCCCAAATCAAAGCCCATCTCGGCTTGTTCGAAAAGCTCGCCTCCGGCGATCTCCGCCCATGACGCATCGCCAACGCCTGCAATTGATCGAAAAACACCTCCGGGAAAACCGCTACGCCGAGCTGCACTCCTTGGCCGCCAAGTTTTCCATCTCCACCTCAACGGCGCGGCGCTCGCTAGATGAGCTCGAGGCCCAGGGCGTTTGCCGCCGGCACCACGGGGGGGCCTCCGTGGTGGATCCCGACGAGATGGCACGGGATTATGACTTCATTTCCCGTGACCAGACCCACGCCGAGGAAAAATTCATCATGGCGCGTTTCATCACGGATCAGATCACTCCCGGCATGACCGTGATGATTGACGGTGGCACGTCCGCCTATGCCGTCGCGCGGCTCCTCATCGGCAAAAGACTGCGGGTGATCACCAATTCCCTTCCGGTGGCGGGTCTGCTCAGTGATGTCGGGACGATGGAAACCGTGGTTGCCGGTGGCACGATTCACAATCGCATCGGGGTATTGGTGGGGCCCCACTGTGAGAACATGCTCGAGCGCTGCCACGCCGATATCGCCATTCTCGGAGCCTCCGGGGTGACGGAAAAAGGACTTTGGGCGCACAACGAACTGATCGGTGAGGTTCAACGCAAAATGATCGCGGCAGCTGACCGCAGTATTTTCGCGATCGATCATTCCAAATTCGGCCGCAAGGCCCCTTTGCTCGCCAGCGCGTTTGCCGCCAACCTCACCATCGTCACCGATCAATCTCCGCCCGTGGAGATAGCCGCTGCCATGCGGGCCGCCCGATCCACGTTGGCGCTTTGCCCCACCAGCGGAGGTTGATCTTTGCCCAACCTTGGACTTCGTGGGGCTGTGGTATCGCCTCATCGCTCCGCTCCTCCCGAAACCATCCGCCTGCGGGGGGTCCGCCAAAATAACCTGAAGGGTTTCGACCTCGATCTGCCCTTGGGCCGCTATATTGTGGTCACCGGGTTGAGTGGTGCGGGAAAGAGTTCTCTCGTGTTCGACACGCTCCACGCCGAGGGCCAACGGCGCTACGTCGAGACGTTCAGTGCCTACACCCGCCAGTTCCTCGACCTGCTCGACAAACCGGATGTCGATCGCATCGAGAACATCCGCCCCTCCATCGCGATTCAGCAGACCAACACGGTCAAAACCTCGCGCTCCACCGTCGGCACGATGACGGAGCTGACCGATTACGCGAAGGTCTGGTTCAGCCAGGTCGCCCGATGCTTCGATCCTGCCACCGGACAACCGGTGGAAGACGATACCCCCGCCACTATTTGGGCGAAAGTTCACGCGGCCCATCCCGGTGAGACCGTGGTGGTCACGTTTCGCATTGCCCGACCGGACAACATCCCTTGGGCGGAGGTGCTCAAAAATCTTCGTACCCAGTCCTATGTCCGCGTGCTTGTTCCCTCAGGGCCCGAGGGTCAGACGCTGCGGGCCCACCGCGTCGACGCGCTCGAAGCGGGTGAATCCCCGCTGCAAAACCAAGATCACCTTTTTGCCGCCCAAGATCGGGTGGTTTTGGACGGCCAAAGCAAGGTCCGATTCCTGGAGGCGGCCGAAACTGCGCTGCATTTTGGTCAGGGCGAGATCCACCTCTTTGGCACCGCGTCGCCGGCTCAAACCTTCGCCCCCATGGGCCACTACTCTCGTGGGCTGCATTCACCGACCAGCGGTCGAAATTTCCGGGCGGCTTCCCCCGCGCTCTTCTCTTTCAACTCGCCTCTCGGAGCCTGTCCGCACTGCCGCGGCTTCGGTCGCGTCATCGAAATCGACTACCGACTCGCCATCCCTGACCACACCAAGTCGATCGACGAAGGTGCCATCAAGTGCTGGGAGGGACAGGTCTATGGCGAATCCAAAAAAGACCTGCTCGTTTTTGCGCGGAAGCATAAGATTCCCACCCATGTGCCCTTCGCCGACCTCACGGCCGCCCAGCGGTCCTACGTGATCGACGGCGAGCCGGGCTACGGCTCGGCGGACAAGGAATGGCCTCAAGCCTGGTATGGTCTGAAGGGATTCTTCAGCTGGCTGGAAAAGAATACTTACAAGATGCACGTACGGGTCTTTCTCGCCCGCTTCCGCGCCTACAACATGTGCCCGGAATGCCAGGGCACCCGCCTGCAACCCGAGTCCCGTTGCTGGCAATGGCAGGGAAACACCCTGCCGGAACTTTATCAAAAGCCGGTGGAAACGCTGCTGGCCCTCCTGCGGCAACATCCTCCTCGGTCGGGCGACCATCAGTCGGAAATCGCCTACTCGGCGATGGTGACCCGGCTGGGCTACCTTGAGCAGGTGGGACTGGGCTACCTCACCCTCGACCGCCCTTCGAAATCCCTCTCCGGCGGTGAGGTCCAACGGGTAAATCTCACGGCCTGTCTCGGTACCTCCCTCGTTGATACGTTGTTCGTGTTGGACGAACCCAGCGTGGGGCTGCATCCCCGGGACATTGACCGATTGATCGCCATCATCCGCCGTCTGACCGCTGCCGGAAACACCGTGGTCGTGGTCGAGCACGACGAGGCCATGATCGCCGCCGCCGACCACCTCGTCGAAATCGGCCCCGAGCCCGGCCACGCCGGCGGTGAGGTGGTTTTCCAGGGCGATCTGGCTGCCATGCTGGCATCGCCGCACAGCATCACCGGACGTTACCTCTCCGGCCGAGCGACCATCGACGCCCCCGCCGAAACCCGCGCCATCAAACGCACCGATCCGCACCTCGAGCTGAAGGGCATCACTCAGCACAACCTGCGCGGAATCGACCTGCGGCTTCCGCTGCATCGATTGGTCTGCCTGAGCGGGGTGTCGGGTTCGGGCAAGTCCACCCTGTTGGATCACGGGATCTACCAAGGGCTGCTGACCCATCGCCATCAACCGACCGAGGATCCCGCGAGCCTCAGAGAGGTCGTTGGTGCCGAGGCCATTGGCGACATCGTGTTGGTCGACCAAAGCCCTCTCTCGCGCACGCCTCGGTCCAACCCCGCGTTGTTTTGTGAGGCATGGGACGGAATCCGCGCCCTCTACGCCAAGGAGGACGCGGCGATGGCGGCTGGTTTCACCGCCTCAAGCTTCTCGTTCAACGCCGGAGATGGCCGGTGCGACCATTGCCAGGGTCTGGGCTATGAGCGGGTCGAAATGCAGTTCCTCTCCGACGTGTTCGTGCCCTGCCCGGTCTGTGCGGGCCGACGCTTCAAGCCCGAGGTGTTGCGGGTGTGCTGGAATGGCTTGTCCATCGCCGATCTCCTGCAAACCAGCATCAGTGACGCCCTCCCGTTGTTTGCGGAACACGCCGCCATTCAGGCCCGCCTGTCCTCTCTCGTCGACGTCGGCCTGGGTTACCTGACCCTCGGCCAACCGCTCAACACCCTTTCCGGCGGCGAGGCGCAACGGCTCAAGCTCGTCAAATACCTGAGCGGGGTCGGATCCGCGGATGCGTTGCCCGCCCTGCTCCTGTTGGATGAACCCACCACCGGGCTGCACCGCCACGATGTGCGGCGTCTGCTCGCCACCCTGCAGCAACTGGTGGAACATGGACACAGTGTGGTCGTCATCGAACACAACCTCGATGTCCTCAAATCCGCCGACTGGTTGATAGAGATCGGGCCCGAGGCGGGGGCCCACGGCGGGCAGATCATCGCAGCCGGACCGCCGACTCAGGTCGCCAACTTGAAAGGAAAGGCGGCGACCGCCACCACCCCGTATTTGCGGGACGCCCTCGGCCGGGCCCAACCGCCCACCCTGCCGTTGGCGGCCATCCAGTGGGGGGAATCCAGCTGCTGCCATCACTCCCTTTGTCGAGCGGCCCTTCGGGGTCAATC
>JAGYIG010000100.1 GCA_018402455.1 Opitutaceae bacterium | reverse complement strand
CCACGCCCGGTATTCGGTATTGGAACCCCAGAAAGTCACCGCGTCACTGAAACGGCTTCCGCCATTGCACTCCGTTCCGACCCGATAGCGCCATTCCCGTGCGTAATCCGGATACAGCCGCACCAACTCATCGCCGAGGCCGTGCATGAAATCACGCCACTCGGTGGCCGAACGCGGACCGGCGGCCTGCCCGTAAAAATGGATCACTGGTTCCCCATCCCGCTTCACCGCCAGGTCGTAGGGCACGTTATCAATGGAAAAGATCAGGTCGGTGTAGCCCTGCTCAATGAACGGATCAATACGCTCCTTCACCGCCCCGAAGCGGTAGTCCACCGTGCCGTCGGTTTCCACCGCAAGATCGCCGACCCCCAGAACCCCGGTGTTCTCACCCCACACCCCGACGTTCGGATTCCAGCCGCCGCAAAACCGGACAAACGACAGCGTATCGGCGAAGAAAACCTCCTTGGCGAAAGGCCGCTTGAGGTAGGGAAACGAACGTTCCGGCGACAACCAGGTGGCCGGAATGGTGACCAATCCCTGCGCGCCGTTCTTCATGCCCTGACCCTGAATCTGCGTCCCGCGATAGAAACGTGTCAGTGTTCCGCGGTTTTGGGACTGCGCGAAGTCCAGGTTTGCCGACGTGCTCCACTGCGCCACCAACTCCGGTGAACTGGCCTGCCCGAAGAGGTGAAAATCATCCAGCACCACAACGGCCGGAGATGCCTGCAGGGATCTGAAGCGCACCTGGTATAACATTTCCATGGCCGTGCTGAAGGTCGGGTTAAAGCCTGATCCGGCGGTGTAGTAGCCTCCGATGGCCGTGCCGTTGACAAAGATGCGGAACCGATTGTCCCCCTCGCGGAACATCAGGCGGACCGTGTAGTCCGTGCCGGTAGATACCGCAAAATCCAAGACATCCGACGCCTGCGGCCCGGTGAAGAACATGCTTCCTGATTCAGCCCCGCGGAAGACGCGAAGCATAACGACATTCTCCGAACTCACCAGCCAACCGGGCACCCCCCGGGGAGACACGCTGAGTTTGAAAACCTCCCCCTGCGCGGGCGTGCCGTCGATCCGCAGCTTGAACTCCACGAACATGAAATCC
>JAGYIG010000010.1 GCA_018402455.1 Opitutaceae bacterium | reverse complement strand
CTCCTCGAGAGTTTTGACGATGTCGGCAATTTCGAGAACGGACTGCTCGGAGAGCCAGTCGATAACTTGGTCTTTGGTGATGTCGCTCATAATATTATCTCCTGCGACCGAATAGCGGCTTCAACCGGAAGCACGTTTAAGAGACGTATCTCCTATTCAGTGGCTTTTGATTTTTGGGCTTTCTTTAGGGGAAACAGCACAACTGTTTCTCCATCTGAAAATAGGTTGGTTAAAGGGATTGAGAATGAATTCAGCCTTCGCCGTTTTCGGCGCGGACCTTGGCTTGCAGCACGTTGACGAACTCCTGGGCCGGGGCACTGAGCACCTGCACCAGCATCGTGGCCGGCTTGCTGAGGAGACCGAGCAGCTGGGCACGCAAGGCGTCCAACGAAGGCAGCTCAGCCAACGCTTTCACGTCGTCGCTGCTCAGAATCTTGCCGGACAGCACCGCGGACTTCACTTCGACCTTCTTTTTATCCTTGAAGAACTTGGTGATGACCTTGGCCACGCCCGGAGAGTTATCGCCGCCCACGATGACGGCGGTGGGACCGTTGAGGGCATCGCCGAAGTCCGGCAGCCCCATCGTCTGTGCGGCGACCTTCAGGGAGGAATTCTTCACCACGTGGAATTCCGCGTTGTTTTCCTCCAGCTGCGCGCGCAGCTCAGCCGTCTCATCAACGGTGATACCAGAGTAGTTGGTAAGGATGACGTAATCCGATTTCTTGAGGTGTTCCTCAACTTCGGCGATCAAGTATTTCTTTTCGACTCTCATTGGGGTCCTCTTAGAATTGGTTGAATTCGGTGGAAGCGACGCGGATGCTCGGGCTCATGGAGGCCGAGAGGGATACGTTCTTAATGTAGGTGCCTTTGACAACGCTGGGACGGGCCTTGCCGATGGCTTCGATCACGGCCTTCGCGTTCTCCACGATTTGCGCTTCCGAAAAAGAGCGTTTGCCGATGCCCACTCCAATGTTGGCCGTTTTGTCGACTTTGAACTCCACCCGACCCGCCTTGACTGCTTTAATGGCGCCCTCGATATCGTCGGTGACGGTGCCGCTCTTGGGATTGGGCATGAGGCCCTTGGGGCCCAGCACCCGGGCAATGGTGCGAACCGATTTCATGGCGTCGGGGGTGGCGATGGCGACGTCGAAGTCGAGCCAGCCTTCCTGCACCTTTTTCATCATATCCTCGAGTCCGGCGTGTTCGGCCCCAGCCGCCTTGGCGGCATCGGCGTCGGCGGTAAAGACCAACACGGTGACCTGCTTGCCCGAACCGTGAGGCAACGGGGTGGTGCCGCGCACCATCTGATCACCTTGAGCGGGATCCACGGCGAGCCGGAAGGAAAGTTCGACGGTCTCGTCAAACTTGGTCTTCGGAAAATTGGTGAGCACCTTGACGGCGTCCACGAGGGCATGCTCGTCCTTCAGGTTGGCACCTGCGACGGCGGAACGGTAGCGTTTACTGGGTTTTTTCATTATTACTCCTGGTGGTGCGAGCGTCCGGGTGAACGGACTCCCACGGTGAGCGGATTGACGGGTGAGTGAATTTAGCCGACGACTTCGAGGCCCATGTTGCGGGCCGTGCCGGCGATGATCTTTACGCCGGCATCGATATCCTTGGCGTTGAGGTCCTTTTTCTTGAGCTCATAGATTTCCTCGAGCTGCTTGCGGGTCACCTTGCCGACCTTGTCGACATTCGACTTGGCGGAACCGGAGGCGATGTTCGCCGCCTTCTTGAGGAGCACGGCCGCGGGGGGCGACTTGAGGATAAACGTGAAGGACTTGTCGGCGTAGACCGTGATGACCACCGGCAGAATCATGCCGTTCTGATCTTTGGTCTTCGCATTGAACTCCTTGCAGAAGCCCATGATGTTGACTCCCTGGGCACCGAGCGCGGGACCGACGGGGGGGGATGGGTTGGCCGCACCAGCGGGGAGCTGGAGGCGGATGTATCCTTGAATCTTCTTAGCCATGATGGAAAATGTATTGGCGGGTGTTAAGTGACGAAGGGTGACTTGCTGAACGTCGGCGGTGAAAAAGAGGCGAAGCGTTAGGAATCGGTAACGCGCTCCACCTGCCAGTATTCGAGCTCAACCGGGGTGAACCGGCCGAAAATGGAAACGGAAATCTTGAGTTTACCGCGCTCGGGATCGATTTCATCGATCCGGCCGGTGAGGTTGGCAAACGCGCCATCGTTGATTTTGACGTTTTCACCCACTTCGTAAGAAACCTTGGGTACTTCCTTGCCGCTGGCGGCCTCGATTCGGGCCCGGATCTCATCGACCTCGGATTGACGCAACGCCGCAGGTTTTTCACCCCCCACAAATCCGATCACCCCGGAGGTCTCCTTTACGAAATACCAGGGCTTGTTGATCAGCTGCTGATGCTCGTCAAAAAGGCGCATGTTGATGAAAACATACCCCGGGTAGAGCTTACGCGTTTTGGTCGTCTTCTTGCCATTTTTGACCTCGGAAACGATCTCCGTGGGCATCAGCACCTCAACGATTTGATCATCGAGCTCTTCCGTTTTTTTGAACTTCTCGATGTAGGTCTTCACCTTGTTCTCCTGACCGGAGAGGGTGTGAAGCGCGAACCATTGGGTTCCGGCGGGAGTGGAGGTGGTCGTGGACATGATCAGCTTACCCAGGAAGTGAGCAGGTCAACGACCTGGTAGAGCGCAAAGTCGCTGATACTGGTGAAAACCCCAAGAATCACCGAGGCAATAATGACCACGATGGTGGAATCGCGCAGTTCAGTGCGGTTGGGCCAGGAAGCTTTTTGAAGCTCGCCGATCATTTCGCCAACGAAGATGCGGGTGCTGCGGAACGGGTTTTTCATCAGGAGGAAAGTGGCAGGCGCGGAGGGAATCGAACCCCCAACCGACGGTTTTGGAGACCGCTACTCTACCAATTGAGCTACACGCCTATAGGACAGATATTCTTTAGACAACGCAGCCGAGGCCCCTCAGAGAGGCCTCGGCCAGTCGTGCCAAATCGACTAAAACAGTTTATTCGACGATGTCGGTGATACGGCCGGCACCGATGGTGCGGCCAGCCACGAATGGCGAAGTTGAGTCTTCTCCATGGCGCAGGGGTAGATCAGCTCGATTTCAACGGAAACGTTGTCACCCGGCATGACCATCTCAACACCCTCGGGGAGGTTGACGACGCCAGTGACGTCGGTGGTGCGGAAGGTAGTGGGCGATACCGTTAAAGAAAGGCGTGTGACGACCGCCCTCATCCTTGCCGAGCACGTAAATTTCGGCCTTGGCCTTCTTGTGCGGGGTGATGGATTTCGAGCGGCCAGCACTTGGCCACGCTCGATGGAATCCTTGTCAACCCCACGGAGGAGGATACCGACGTTGTCGCCAGCTTGACCGGAGTCGAGGAGCTTGCGGAACATCTCGATGCCGGTGACGACGGTGGGGAGAGGCGGTGTCCTTGATACCGACAATCTCAACTTGATCGTTGAGTTTCGTGACGCTCGTTCGATACGACCTAGCAACAGTGCCACGACCCAGATCGAGAACACGTCCTCAACGGACATGAGGAAGCGCTTTTTCCGTGTCGCGCTCAGGCTCCGGAATTTCGGAGTCGATAGTCCATGAGGTTGCCGATAGCTTCAGCTCCACCCGGCTGCTCCTCGAGGGCAGCCGAAGCGGATCCACGCACGATCACGGCGTTGTCACCGTCGAACTGATACTTGAGAGAAGTCACGAACCCATCTCGACGAGCTGTAAGAAGCTCTTTCGTCGTCGATGAGGTCGACCTTGCTGAGCCAGCCACCACAATCTCGGCACGCCATCTGGCGGGCGAGGAGGATGCTCACGGGTCTGCATGGGTCCGTCAGCGGCGGAGACCACCAGAATAGCGCCATCCATCTGGGCGGCACCGGTGATCATGTTCTTAACAAAGTCCGCGTGACATGGGCAATCAACGTGAGCGTAGGTGACGGTTGGCCGTCTCATACCCACGTGAGCGACGGAGATCGTTACGATCTGGAAGCGTCACGCACGGTGCCGCCCTTCGCGATGTCCGCATAGGACTTGAACTCCGCCAGGCCCTTGTCGGACATCACCGAAGAGCGCAGCGGTGGTGGCTGCAATGTGGCTCATGGCTGTCGAGAGGAGATAGATGCCAACCGTCGCTTCATGCTCAGGGAATGCCTTTCTTTAGCCATTTAGATGGTGAGGTTGTGTTTGTTTGTGGAGGGATCTAGGGAGAAGTTTCCTGTGGAGCCCAGAGCCGGACTCGAACCGGTGACCTCGTCCTACCAAGGACGTGCTCACCAACTGAGCTATCTGGGCGCTACGATTCTTCGCCAAAGACGAAAAGAGTGGAGAACGTGAAGAGCGCAAAAATCACCGTCAACTGCATTTTCATACAACAGCTAAGTTTCAGGGCCGCGATATGCGGTGCAGAATCCTGGCGCTGGAATTGTCTCCAAACGGGCTTGGCGGGAGTACCTAAATTGACTCGATCGAATTCCTACGGCCCCTCCTTCGGACACTTGAGCGACGGTCGGGCGGGAGCCAAAATCCACACCGCGCGTTGATGTCCAGCATGGCCTCGAGCGGCGACGTGATCAGAGGCGACGCGGCGTCTGCCTCGAGCACCCGCTGCAGCACAATCTGACCGGTCGTGACGGTACGACTTCAAAATACCCGCCCCGCTTCGGGTAGTTTTTCTCGAACAAGATCCCGTCGAGCCAGCTCCCCAGAGGGCAATCTCGGTTCCATTTGGTCAATGGTCGCAAAGCGCGGTCCCGCACCCGATTCCATCGGCAACTCAGCCGATTCTCATCACCGGAAACACCCACTTTGGGCCTCGAGCTGCCGGTCGAATTCGGACGAGCGCCTGCGGTCATGGTTCATCGACCTGCCCACCGTTCCATTGGGTCGGCAAAAACAGGGCGTGGGGTCTGCTTAGCGTGAGCTCACCGATCAGAGCCAAATTCTCTTCTTCTGTCTCCAAATCCGGGCCAATAGCACCCCACCCTGGGGTCGCGGCGATGCGACAAAGGTGCCTTGCGGAGCGTCGGGGGCGACGAACAGGCCCAAACCCAATCCCACCAAACCTATCGCCAAAATAACCAGTGAACCTCTGGTAATGAATGATTTATAAGTCCCATCCATACCTAGGGCTGGGGGCCGAAAACGTCGCTCCACGTTCCCTCCAACGCCAGATGCACCGGAGAAGCCGGCCGCGGAGGCGATGTCTGGACAAGCGGAGCAGATCACCGGCGGGAACTTGGGCGTCGGCCCGCACCAACAATCGGGATTCCTGTTCTCCTCCCCGGGCGACCGCGAGGGCGGGAACCACGCGGCCAACTCGCTAAAACCATCCGCCCTCCGAGGTAAAGACCGCGCTGGGTCCCAGCACACTGATGACGGCGGTGGTGCTGGTGGCCATCGCCCCCGCCCCCCTGGGGACGTGCCCAAACTCCGGCCGCAGTAATTTGATGCCGAACAGACAAAACCGGGTCCAAAAAGCACAAAAAACAGCCCCAAACAGAAATAATGTTCACGTGGTGAACAAGAAGGTCCATCGACCGGAGAGGTTCTCAGCTTGACGCCGTGTGATCCAAGGGGCGCGTGATCAATGAGGTCCTCCTTGGTGCTTTCTGCCTCATTGCCCGCGGACGGCAAGACGGTTTCCGCGACTGCAGCGTCGGTCGTAGCCTCACCCTCCTGATACTCAAGCTGCAGATAACGCATGATTTCGTTCCCGGCCCATTCGACATCCTGCACGATGGCCCGCACCCGCCCGCTGAGGAAGTGATACCCCAAGTGCTGGGTACGATGGTCAGACCGCCAATACTACCAGCAAAGCCTGCCACATTCCGTCCGACAGTGCGCGGGCCGTCGCATACTCGGCCCCTCCGCTCATGAAGGCGTAGAAAGTCGTCGCCATGCCGAGCAGCGTGCCCAGCAGCCCCACCAACGGAGCAATCTGCGCGATGGCGTTTATCGATTCCGATAGCGTGTTCCAACGCCGGGCCCCTCCACAATCCCGGCTTCCTGAATCGCGAAACGCATCCGATCAAATCCGCCCGCACGTTCAACAATGCGGCTTAACCACTGCGGCGACGGCCCCGGGGTCTCTTCGCACACCGCCGCGCTTCGATGACTCTTCGACGTTTGGCCGGGGATATTTTTTGATCCCATCCAGAAAGGCGGTTGATCGAATTTGGCCACGATGGAGGAACAACAATCGCTCCACAAACAACACCAATCCGGTCACCGCCATGACCAGCAGGACCAGCATCATCGGGCCTCCTTGGGCGAAAGAGATCGAAATTAAAGGCTTCCATCGATTACTGTGTCTGAGGCCTCCCGGTCTTATTCGTCAACGCCGGTCACCCCTCCGGCACGACGATTTCACCCAGGGCCAGCTGGGTGCTCGCGCCCAATCCTGTTCCGTAATCCCCATTGCGGCGGCTCCATGGCATAAGCGCGTCGGGCTTCCGCCAAATTGCCCTGTTGCTCCATGGTCTCCCCGAGTTGAGCGAGGATTTCGTGGCCAACCAATACCGGCCCCGGAGTTCAGATTCACGGGTCTCGTTCTGGCACCAAAACTCATCGACGATCTGCCACCAGGTTTCCGCCTCGCGATCCAACCGCCCGCGACGGACCAGAGCATTGCCGGCCTTGAAGCCCGCTTCCACCCGCAATTCCACCGGCGCTGACGCCACATCCCGCATCCGCTCATAAAACGCCGCCGCGTTGTTCTGCAGGAGGGATCCGAACCGCTTGCGCGGCCAAACTGTCGGCCAACGCCGTCTGCGCCGCCCAGATATCCTGAGCGGATAGTCCCGAATGATCACTTCATAGACCTGCTGGGCGGTCTCATTTCGGGTCTATCTTTTGCGCAGGAGGTCGCCTTGCTTGAAGCGGGCGTAAAACACCAACTCGCCTGGTAGTCGGTGACCAGCTGCTCAATCTTGGTAATCGCCTCCCGTGCAGGTAACTCTTCGCGGCGACTCGCCAGCAGCGCCGACTGGCAGGCGCGTGGGCGCATAGCGGTTATCCGGGCACCTGTAAATCAGTTCTGCCAGCAACCGCTGCGCCCGCACCAGCTGGCCTTTTGTCGGGGCTTCCGCGCCGGCTTCTTCAATAAACGAAACACCGCCGCGTCGGAGCTGGGGCAAGCCTCCCTCAATTCCTGCAGCACCATCAGGGCTTCCTCGGATTGCCCCAGGAAAATGCCCTTCCGCTTCGAGCAGTCGCGCCGACGAGGCAACCTCGTCCGCCAGAATCGGATCCACCGACTCGAGCTGTCCCGCTGGTTAGTCCAACGCCCGCTGCGCCTCCCCTACCGAGCGCCAAACCGGGCCTGCAACCAAGCCATGCGGACCTTCAGGTCGGGCGGCATGACCCCCGCCTCCACCGGTTCGGCCAGAAGCCGGTTCACCCGGTCATAAGCGACCGCTGCCTGCCCGATGCCTGCAGAGCGCGCCAGATTCCACTCCGCCTGCCATCGGTTTTGCCCATCGAACCGCACATCACCCGCCAGCACATCGATTCGACCGGCCGCCTCCTCCAGCTGCCCGTCGCGACCCGGGCGAATTTCCTGATAAATGATGTCGCCCGGGGCCCCGACTGCCGGAGCTTTCGAGGCCGCCAGGCATATTTATCGGCTGCGCTGCGAAACCTGCCGCGAAAGAAGGCCTCGGCCTGCAGCACGCCCACCCGCTCGATCACGGTCGCTCGCCAACTCCCGTCGGGCCTGAGTCGCGTAACCTGCCGCAGCCCTGATAACGTCTGCTGGCCTAGGCTGCATGGAATCAGATCAGCGCCGCACGTAAACCTGGATGCTGAGGTTTCAGTAGCTGAGGTACCGTGGGCTTTGTTGGTTTCATGCAAGGCTAATAAATCCTCCCAGCTTTAATTGTGGCAAATTGTGGCTCGCCTGTACTGGCCCAATACAGCCTAAAGTGCCGTCTTCTATTGAAGGCTTTCTGTAACCAAAGTGTTTATAAATAAAGGGAACAAAGTAGCTGCAGCCTGTTCTCTGCTCACATCTTCTGGTTGTTTCTGTTATGCTGAAGCTCACCTTTTTACTGCCTTTAAGATCATGAACCCGGCTACAATCCCGCAGATCATCTGAGCCTGGTACTTTCAGTAGGTAAGGTTCGATCAGGAACACACGCTTCGACTCTCAATGGCGTTTTCGCCAAGACCGCGCTGGTTTGGCGGAAACAATCACTCTCTGGCCTCGCGCGAGAATTTGCATTCAGTCGTGGAAGCGCTAAGGTGCGTTTTCCGTCAACCTGATTTCATTATCAATCGCTAAGCCTCCCAGCGCCGCGTAATCACGTGTGTTGAGCCGCGCCGGTCGCCAAACAATTTCCCATACTGACCGCCGCCCGCTCGTCGGCCAGGACCCCGGCCAGGTAGTGATACCAGGAAATCTCCGGCCCGGGTAAAGCCGCCCGGTCGACCAACGCCAAGGTTTCGCTCGCCGCTGCGAAATCTCCCGCGTTGGCCGCAATCAAGCCCCGGCGCAATCGGGCCAGCGCCGTGGTGGCATCGTTCATTTCCGCCAACGCCGCCCGGGCCCCCGGCAGATCATTGGTTTCCAACAACGCGATCACCAGCGACAGCAGATGCTGGTCGCGCTCCCCGGGATCGGTGGTCTCCGCGAGTAGGTCGCGCCAAAGCCCTGCCGCCACCGACGAAAAACCCAGTTCCATGGCCCGCCGCGCCGCGCCTTCCGTGGCGATGACGTGTCCCACCCCTTCCGCCGCCAGCGCCCCAGCCATCAGGGGAGCCGGATCGCTGAGCGGTTGGGCCCGCAACGTCAGGCCCAACACCACACCTAGCAATAACACCAATACCGCACCGGGGCGTTTACTCATCGCTCCGACCATGCGCTGCCCTCCCCGTGTGGCAAGTCCGCCCGCACGACGGCGGTGCGTTCTCGTTTTGACGCGAGCCGGTCGACCGACGCAAGCTGCCCCTCCCGTTTTATGACCGTCGCCCAAAACGAACAACTGATCCTCGACGACTATTTGTTTATCGAGAACCCGCAGGAGCGTCTCGGCGCCATCGTCGACTCGACCCGCCATCTGCCTCATTTCCCGGAGCACGATCGCACCGAGGCTAACCACGTGCCCGGCTGCACGTCCAAAGTCTGGCTGACCGCCACCGAGGAGGCCGATCGCTGGACCTTCGACTCCGATTGCGATTCGCCCCTGGTCCGCGCCCTGGTGCACTTGCTCTGCCGGGCCTACACCGGAGTTTCCACCGCGGAGGCCGCCACCGCCAAATCCACCGTGCTCGAGCAACTTGGGGTCACCCGCAATCTGACCCCCACCCGCCTGAACGGCATGGCCGCCGTGCGCGAACGCATCGCCGCATTAGCGACGGGAGCCGTCCAAGACTAACCGCCGTCGGCTCCAAACCACGCGCTCCCGAGTAACCCTTTACCGCTCGCGGTCGAGCCACGCGGCTGCCACGTTCCTGCTCAATCTTATCTCAAACTATGTCCGGCACTCTCATTACCCTCCTCGTTCTCGCGGCCATCGGCCTTGGCGTCATCTTTTGGGCCATCGGGATCTACAATGGCCTCGTGCAGCTCCGCAACCGCTTCAAAAACGCCTTCGCCCAAATCGACGTTCAGCTCAAACGCCGCTATGACCTGATTCCCAATCTGGTCGAAACCGCCAAGGGCTACCTCTCCCACGAGCGTGAAACCCTCGAAGCCGTCATCAAAGCGCGCAACATCGCCGCGTCCGCGGCCGAGGCTGCCGCCGCCAATCCCGCTTCGGCGGGAAACCTGAAGAGCCTGATGTCGGCCGAGACCGGTCTTTCCGGTGCCCTGTCTCGATTGATGGTCGTCTCCGAGCAATACCCCGATCTGAAGGCCAACGAAACCATGGCCCAGCTCACGGAGGAATTGACGTCCACGGAAAACAAAATCGCCTTCGCCCGGCAGGCCTACAATGACGCCGTGATGACCTACAACACGCGCCGCGAAGTTTTCCCCGCCGTCCTGTTGGCGGGCGCCATGGGCTTTCAAGCCGCTGAACTTTTCGAAGTCGAGGACCCCACCGAGCGCATCGCTCCAAAGGTCGACTTTTCCTCCTAGCCACCCCGGCACCCGTTCCGCTCGGATCTCAGATCAATTCTTTCCCGACCACACCTCGGCGGACTGGATTTCTTTGCTGCCATGGACTTTTTTGAAGCCCAAACCCTCGCCAAGAAACGAACTTCCCGTTTGGTGGTGCTGTTCGTTTTGGCGGTGCTGGGAACGATCGCCGCGAGCTATGGTGCAGCCCTTTTGATCCAAACCCTGCTCAGACATCAGGGGGTCATCGCCGAGACAACCCTACCCCAGGTCGAGGTGCTCTGGCAACCGGGCCTCTTTCTGAGCATCACAGCCCTCACCCTCGCCATTGTTGGCTTGGCCTCCCTCACCAAATGGATGTCCTTTCGCGGCGGTGGCTCCGTCGTGGCCAAGTCGCTCGGCGGGCAGCGCATTGATCCGCACACCACCAAGCTCAAGGAGCGACAGTTGCTCAACATCGTGGAAGAAATGGCCATCGCGTCCGGCACCCCCGTGCCGAGCACCTATGTCCTCGCCGACGACGCATCGATCAATGCCTTCGCGGCCGGGCTCACCACTCACGATGCTGTTGTTGCCGTCACCCAGGGCACGCTGGACGCCCTCAATCGCGACGAGCTTCAAGCCGTAATCGGTCACGAGTTCAGCCACATCCTCAACGGCGACATGCGGCTCAACCTGCGCCTCGCCTCCGTCCTTTTTGGCATCCTCGTGATCGGACTGGCCGGTCGATCGATGTTCCACGCCGTGCGCTTCATGCGATTTTCCGGGCGCCGGAGCGGCGGTGGAAAAAAAGGCGGTGGTGGGGCCATCATCCTGATCTACCTGGCCGTGGCCCTGGCCGTGACCATCATCGGCTACGTCGGTTATTTCTTCGGTCGCCTCGTTCAGGCCGCCGTCTCGCGTCAACGGGAGTTTCTCGCCGATGCCTCCGCCGTTCAATTCACCCGCAATCCGGACGGCATCACCGGCGCTCTCAAAAAGATCGGCGGACAATCCGCCGACCCTGAACTCACTTCCCGCCACGCGGCTGAAATCAATCACAGCATGTTTGCCCAAGCCTTTCGGACAAAGTTTGGCGGCAGTTTCGCCACCCATCCTCCCCTGCGGGAGCGGATTGAAGCGATTGATCCGCAATTCGACGGGAAGTTCATCCGGCCGTCTCGGGAGGAGCCCGCGCCCGAGAAGCCTGCAGCCAAATCGAAAGCCAACCCACCACCGCTCCCTTCGGTGCTGGGTCAACCCTTGGATCGCGTCCTGGATCCCACTGCGCTCCTCGCCACCGTCGGCCTGTTGAGCACCGAACAGATCGATTACGCGCAAGTCCTCCTCGCCGAACTGGGTGAAGATCTCCGCGAGGCGGCCCGCTCGCCGATGACGGCCGAACCACTGATCTATGCCCTGCTCCTCGATCCCACGGATGCTCCCCGCCAACAGCAGCTCGCCTGGCTCAAACCGGCAGTAGCCGATGCCGCGGCATCTTTTTTTAACCAGCTGCGCAGCCAACCGGTCGACGTGCGACTGCCCCTCGCCCAACTCGCCCTGAACGGCTTGCGCGAACTGGATCCCGCCGGCCAATCCCGCCTGAAGTTCACCATGAAACAGCTGGCGGAATCCGATGCCCAGGTGACTTCATTCGAATATGCCCTGCAACGCGTGATCAGCCATGGTCTCGATGCCGCTTCCGCGCCGGCGACGCACTCCGTGGATCGCACTTATTCCTTTGGTGCCGCTGGTAAATACGCGGGCGTCTTTCTCTCTGCCTTGGCCCATGCCGGCACCGCCGACGCCACCGCCGCACGTCAGGCTTTTGCCGCGGCTAGGCCTCAGATTCCTCTGATGAAATCGGCCGTCCTGCAGTTCATGGAATCTGATCAAATTGATCTACCGCAACTCGACGAAGCGCTCGACCGCCTGGCCCTCGCCGCGCCCCCGATCAAGCAACGCATCGTGGCGGCAGCCTGCGCCGTGATCGTGCATGACGGCTCCGCCCAATCCGGCGAGATCGAACTCCTGCGCGCCGCCTGTGCCGCCCTCGACGTGCCCATGCCTCCGGTGCCACCGCCGACCGGCCAACCAACGAACGAGGAGTAACCCGCCCGCCCCGTCTCGGTCCTCTTTCTCTTTATCTTTCTCCCCTCCCCGCCGCTGTGCTCTACGACGCCCACAACCACCTGCAATTCGAGGAACTCGCTCCGCACCTCGATCAGATTGCCGCCGACCTCGCGAAAATCGGCCTGGGCGGAGCCGTGGTCAACGGCACCCATCCCGACGACGATTGGGATGACGTCGCCGCGCTAGCAGAGCGCTTCAACTGGGTCATTCCCAGCTACGGCGTGCACCCTTGGGATGTCGCCGGGCGCCCCGACGACTGGCAGCTCAAATTCGTTGATCGGCTCGAGTCCGATTCCCGGGCTGCCGTGGGTGAGATTGGCCTTGATCGTTGGATATTAGAACCCGGTCGAGCCCACGATCCGATCCTCGGCGGCGTGCCGCCTGCACCCATTGAAGAGCAAATGGAAGTCTGTGCGTGGCAACTTCGTTGGGCCGCCGAGCACGACCGCGCCGCCACCCTGCACTGCGTGCGCGCGTGGGGCCCCCTGCAGGAGGTGTTGCGCACCACCCCCCTCCCCAAACGCGGGTTTCTTTTGCACGCATTTGGCGGTTCCCCGGAACAGGTCGCCGAATTCTCCCGCCTCGGCGCCTATTTTTCCTTCAACACGTCGCTCATCGACCCGCGCAAAATTCGCCAACGCAACGCCTTTAAAGCGGTGCCCTCAGATCGACTGTTGGTAGAAACCGATGCGCCGGCATTTCCTCCCCCCAAACCCGCTTTCTTTTTGACCGAGGCCTCGCCCGACTCTTGGTGCAATCATCCGGCCAACCTCCAACTCGCCTACGCGGATTTGGCGATCTTGCGCGACGAAGATCCGGTCGAGCTGGTGCGGGCCGTCGCCCGAAATTTCCAACGGTTGTTTGCGTGAAATCCGCCCCCAGTCGGCGGCGACACTCTCCGTGGCTCTCATCCTTAAAACTCAAAACCTCCCACCACCATGACCCTTCTTCCTCCCAGTGATATCGCGCAACGCTACCGGGCGGGTATCGCCGAGCGACTCGATGCCCTGACCCACACTCAACAGGACTCGATCAATCAGGCGGCCCAACTGTTTTTCGAACAGATCAAAGCCGACCGTCTGATCCACGTTTACGGGGTGGGCGGCCACTCCTACGTCGGCAGCGAGGAGTTCTTTTTTCGCGCCGGAGGTTTGGCCAACATCAGTCCGATGTTTGAGCCGAGTTTGTCGCTCGCTGGCGGCGGGCAGAAATCCACGCTGCTCGAGCGCGAGGAAAACATCGGCGACAAGATCGTAAAGGCACACCACCTCGGACCAAACGACATCTTGGTGATCACCAGCGTTTACGGCATCAACGCCTGCTCCATCGACGCGGCGCTGGAAGCAAAACGCCGCGGCTGCAAGGTGATCGCCATCACGTCGGTGGCCTTCGCCGAAGCCACTCCCCGCGACTTTCTGGCCCGCCACAGCAACCAACAGAACATCGGTGAGATTGCCGACGTAATCATCGACAATCATGTCCCGCATGGCGAGACGCTGCTCCAGCTCGATGGCTACCCTCAGAAGGTGGGCGGCACGTGCAATGTGCTCGCCTGCTACGCCATCAATTGGCTGGTGATGGAAGCCATTGATTTGTGTCTCAAACATGGCGTCGAGCCGCCGGTTTGGCAGAGTGCCAACACCCTCGGCGGAGATAAGCACAATCAAGCCCACCTCGAAAAGTTCACCCCCCGCGTGAAAGCACTGTAATTCGCGGCGGGCAGGAGGCGCCCTCCCGGAACCGCAGAAAATCCGGCGCTTCGGCTTTGACGAATCTGCCTTCTTGCCTCCCTTAACCGCGAACCCATCCGCCAATCATGAAAGCACATCAAGCCAGCCTTATCAACGCGCTCCTGCTCATCTCCATGGGCCTGTGGGCCTATTTTGCCGCAGAATCCGCGCCCAAGACGGCCTTCGTTCCGGTGGGGTTCGGAGTCGCCCTCCTCGCCCTCAATCCCGGCATCAAAAAAGAAAACAAGGTCGTGGCCCATATCGCCGTCGGGCTGACATTGCTGGTGCTGCTCGCCCTCATCATGCCGTTGGTCGGTTCCATCCGCCGGGGCAATGAAATGGCCGTCATTCGCGTCGCGCTGATGATGGCCTCGGCCGCCGTCGCCATGGTGTTCTTCGTGAAAAGTTTCCGCGACGCCCGCCGCCAAGCCAAGGCTGCGGCGGCGAGGTAGGGGAAGACGCCGCGGGGTCTTCCAACCCCGCGCGCTACGGCAGCAAGTTGTCCTGATAGAGCGGTTCCAATTTCACATACTGCGGCGAAAGGAAGGTGACCAAATCCAACATTTGTTGCACCGTCATCACGTCATTGACCGTGGGCATGGGCTCGTCGGCATCCGTTCGACCCACCGCCCGGGCGGTCACGGAAGCGGCCGGATGGATGATCGCGGTCAGCAGATCACCATAGGTCTTGGTCGTCCGGACTTCGCCGCCCAATACGATCACCTTATCGGCCGGAATTTCCGGTGGGGGCAATCCCCCCACCCCTTCGACTTCATGACACTCGAAGCATTTCAATTCCACAAAAGCGGATTTGCCCCGGGCCAGATCGCCCTCGGGAAAAACAAAACCTTTGGTCGATTTTTGACTGGGAAGACAGCCCGACGTAATCAGGAAAATTAAGCCGAGACCGACGGTTGCGAGTGGGGGTGTTGTTGTCATGGCAGCGCATCTCCTTGGGTGATTTTGCCGCCCTCGCGGAATCGCCGGGTGCGTCCGCGCGGCCGACAAAGACTTTTCTACGCCTTAGACTACCGCAATCCGGGGAAATAAGCTGAGCATATCTTGCCCGGATTCAGTCCTTTTCTGGAGACCCGGTTGGCGGCTGGTCCCGGGTTGCGCCAATCTGGCGATCCGTCAGATGGCGGTGGCCCCACGGCGGACCGAAAGGATTGTCGCCCCTCGACGACATTTTCCCTCGTCTATCCGGGCGGCGACGTTTTCGAATCCGACCATGTCAGGACAAGGCTCCGCCGGAAACGTCATCTCCGCCCTTTGCAGTTTATTCATTCCCGGTTTGGGTCAGCTGCTGCAAGGCCGTTGGATCCGGGCAATCATCATGTTCCTGGCCGCCGCCGGCCTCTGGATCATCCTGCTGGGGTGGATCGTTCACCTTTGGTCCATCGTCGATGCCGCGATCTTCAAAGCGCCACCGGCCCGGCGGTGAAGTATTTGCGATAGCCTGATCGCCCAATATCAGGCGCCATGAGTCAGCTGCTGTATCGACGCCCCTGCCACCAGGCGAATGGTCAGAGTTGAGGGCATCGGCAGGGTTATTTTTGGTGGTGTCACGGGTTCAAGCGTCCACCAAAAAGTCAGGTTTTCTGAGAAGGCAAAATGGGTGTGGGTAGGGGTGGCGCTTGTCGCCGCCCGCTGCGGTGGCATGGCCGCGGCATCGGGGGAAGCGGGCGGTAGGCCGTCAGCCTGAAGCGGCGGTTTCGTCGAAACCGCCCTACCGGAGGGCGGTGGTCTTGAGCATTTTAATTTAATCTCTGGTCCGACAGGGGACCGGACAGAATTAACCGCTCCGAAAGGGTCAACTCTGTTGTGGCCAGGGCCGCCGCCGCCGGAGCGGACCGACGGTCTTTCAACCGTCTCACCAAGCCGGGCTACCGTTTTCTGGGAAGTGCTCCAGTTGAGATTCTGGGCTGAATATTCAGTTTGAAAAAAACCCGATTTCGTCGATTCCACTTGAGGCCTGGAGCACCCTCCGAACGGTTTCAGCCATGGAAGTTTCTCCCCGTTCGAATCCTGGGCCGGCGGTCTCCCGCGGAGCGATCAGGCCTCCGGTGCTTTGGGGACTGCTGGGGATCGCGCTCCTTGCGGCAAACCTTGTTCATTTCCTCACGCGATCGTGGGAGTCCTCGTTCTACCAAACCAGTTACGCGACGATCTACTTTCCCACCGATGTCCCGACCATCCTGGAGTGGCACGAGCGCGAGGGGGGGATCGAGGCTGAGCTCAATTGGAACCAGACGCCCGACGGATGGGTGATCCTCAAGGAAGGCGAGCCGCATGCCACCAACGATGGACCTTACCCGTTTTTCCCGGAACTCGCGGACGACATGTCATGGTATGACTACACCGCCATTCCCCAACCCGCGGGGATCGGCAAGTCGCTGGAACTCCAACTGCGTTTCATCCCCACCGAGTATTGGGACGACATCGGCCTGCCCCGCCCCGACTCCTACCTGATCCGCACCGACGAGGTGCACGGTCGGTTCCCTCAGTATCCGGTGAGTGAATGGATCGACGACTACAGCTATCTGGCCGATGAGGATCTCGCGGAAGTCGACCGGATCCTTACGGAAGAGATCGGGATCACCGCCGCGGATGGCACGCTGACGAAACTGGAAAAATTGACCGTGCACTTCCGCGATGTCCTCGGGCAACGGTGCCGCGGCAACCCGCATCACGACGACCGCTGGCGCGATCCATTCGTAATTTACAAAAATATGCGTTCCGGCGAGGGTCAGGGCTACTGCACGCAACATGCCCAAATCTTCCTGCTGTTCGCCAACCGCGCGGGCCTGTCCTCCCGGCTCGTCGTCTGCGCCCGCACCAAAGGGAACAACTTCATTCATTCCGGCCACAGTTGGGTGGAAACGTGGGTGCCGGAACAACACCGTTGGGCGTGGGGCGATCCGTCGTTCGCATTCGTCTATGCCACCAATGCCAAAGGCGAGCTGCTCAACAGCATCGATATTTCCCACCTCCGCAAGCAGTCCGCTTGGCACGGCGTGACCACCCGCCTCTACAAGGATTGGGCCTGGCCGGACGTGCCCGGCGAGGAGAGCACGTTTGTCGACGCCCACTTTCCTGACGTGGTCAAGGTCGTGCAGGACCAGTTTGTCACCAGCGGGATCTACAAGTGGCGTCGTCCGCCCAACGTGGAAGACTTGCGCTCAAACTACCTGCTCCTGTTCAAAAACTGGGAGTTTTTCTGGGGAAACCTGGAGCGATATTATTTCAAACCGCCCCTCGCCATCGCCAACTACCCCACCGAGGGCAACCGCACCTACTTCGTTCGTCACCTGCTGCTCTGGTCCTTCCTCGCCTCCCTCATCGGCTTCGGGTTGAGCATCTTAAAATCACGTAGTAAAACGTAAGCCTCTCGCGCCCGACAACCGCCCATCCAAGTGTCGCCGCAGGACGAAGTGGGTCTGCGTCTTTGCCGCCGCCGCGCTATTCCGGGCGGTGGGTCGCCGCTCGGGCGACGGCCACATCCGCAGCCACTTCGTCACGGATGAGCGCCCAGTGGAAGAGGTTGTCGTCGTTCGCGCTGAAGGAGTTGTGGTTGTAATGCGTCAGACGCATATCGCGATAAAGCGGTCGCGTGATGGCGATGACCTCGTCCCAGTGCGCCAGCGCGGCCTCCAGATGCGTGATGGCGGCCGCCTTGGCGCTTTCGTCGCCCGATAACCGGTAGGTCTGCAGGGCCATCGCCCCCCGCAACTTTTCGCTCAAATGCAGCCCGAGGTAGGCCCACGTCTGAACATCCGCCACTTCGTAGCGCAACGAGAGGTTCTTCGCCGGATCGATCTCAGCCACCAGCTGCAGGGCCTTACGATTATCGCGTTCCAACATCTCGATCAGCACCGGCGGGGTAATGCGGTGGGAGGCAAAACTGCCTCCGGCCCGAACCGTTTCGACGTAGTCTCCCACCGAGACGTAGTCGGGATCCATCACTGGTTGCGCGATCAGTTGATCCACGCCGATGTAACGGGTCGTCTCACCTTGCAGCGCCAGAAAGCCCTCGCTGTAGAGCGTAAAATCCCAGCGCGAGTCGTAGAGGGAGGCGAGGCGAAGCTGCGTGGCGGACGCCAACGCGTAGGCCTCCAGCAACTCGCTGGCAGCAGGGCCGTAGCGCCGCGTAAATTCCGCGGCAAAGACCGCATCCGGGGTGGCCGGATTGTAGAGTAAGCGGCCCCACAATTTGTAGAACAACCACTGCCGTTCAAACGCCCACTGCCAATCCACCGCGCCCTCGGCCGCCGTAAAATAATCCAAGGCCGGAATGTAACACTCCGAGCCCGTGAAATAGCCGCCCGCGTAGTCAGCCTGACCATTGGCGCTTATGTGCGCGCGAATGAAGTCAGGCACCCCCCATCGCAGCGCAAAGAAATCTTCGTTCCGAATCTGCCAGGTGACCCGGTAGTTCGAGGGCGTGGGCTCGAAGTAGGTATCGCCCAGCTCACCGCCGTGCACCTTCACCAACTTGGGGGTCGAATGGCCATGCGACCAATTGAACTTCATTTCCACCCAGATGGGCCCCTCGAACGCATCGTCCAGTCGCTCCATCGCTGCGCGGGTGATGGACTCGGTGCTCTGACTCACACTGCCGCCGGAGTCCAACCCTGCCGAAAAGGGAGCCCGGTGAATCAACTTAACGGGACGCCCCGCCTCCAACATGCCGGCGATGATCACGTCGTCCATCCACTGCTGGCGCTCGAGCGGCGTCATCCCACCCATGCCCTCCCCGTGAGAGAGGCCAATCCCGTCGAGATTGGGGTATTCCTGGAGCACCTGAGTCACGCTTTCCCGCAGGTAGCGTCGCACGATTTCGGAAGTGTCCCCCGGGCCGTAATAGTGCGGATAAAAATTGTGCTCCGCGACCCCATGCGCCTCGGCAAACGCCTGACTGACAAAGATGCTCCAATGCACGAGGTAGGTGTCGAGTCCCCGCTCCTTCGCCAGACGGAAGATCCCGCGGAAGAGGTCCTGCCACTCCGCCAGCTCCGCATCGGTCCAGGGACTGGCCTCCGGAAAATTTTTCGCCCGGATCATGTAGCTGTAGGGGTGCATGTTCCACAGCGAGATCACGTTGAAGCGATTGGCGGCCATCATGTCCAAAAAGGCCTCCCAGAAATGGAGATCCTTCGCCGTAGGGATGTGCTGATCCAAAGCCGAGCTCGGCCGGTAGGTGTCCCACGGCAGGTTGAACTTGATGCCTCGAAATGTCTGATGGGGGCGCTCCTCCCCGGCGCGAATGTCTTCGAGTCTGGTGCCGTTGCCCAATTGTTCCGCCACGTCCAGCGCCCCGTAAATCAATCCCCGTTGGTCGCCGCCATAAACGGTGACGACCCGGGATCCTGGCTGGGATGACTTGAAAGGCTTCCGACTCCAGCCGATGGGCGTTTATGCCGAGGCTAATCAGATATCAGTGTCGACGCCGACGGCGCCATCGTATAACCGGCGGCGGTGACGGCCGCCTCCAGTTTCCGGGCCGCATAAGCGCTGGTGGGCAGATCGGTGTCGGCCAGGATGTAAACCCGCGGTGACGCGCAGGCCAGCACCGCGCTGGTACCGCACAGGAGTAATAGGGCAAGGGTTTTCATAGGGGGAGTCTCAACCTTGGACCAGAGAGCGATCGGGGTCACTGGAATAAAACTCCGGCCGTGACAAAGGGCGGGTTATGACCGTTACCCTGAAACGGGGACATCGGGCGCCCACCGCATTTTGATTCCCCTCTGCCATGACGACCACTGCTGCCGGATACCTCCTTGTCCTGATGGTCGGGTTGGCGGTGCTGCCCAGTGCCAGCGTCGCGCTGGTCGTCACCCGCTCTGCCACCCATGGATTTCCCCATGGCGCCGCAGTTGCCTCGGGCATCGTCATCGGCGACTTGATTTTTGTCACGCTGGCGGTGCTGGGGCTGAGCGCCCTCGCCGAGACCGGCGGTGGATTTATGCTCAGCGTTTTCCGCTACCTCGGTGGCTCCTACTTGATTTGGCTGGGGCTCGGTCTCTTGCGATCCCGCCGGGCCCTGCGCATGCCCCCCCCTGAGCCCTCGCCCGCCTCCCTCCTCACCAGCTTCGCCGCCGGATTGGCCCTGACGCTCGGAGACCTCAAAGCCCTCCTCTTCTACGCCAGCCTCTTCCCGTCGATCGTCGATCTGGATCGGCTCACCGCCGGAGACGTGGGCCTGATCGCCTTGATCACGACCGTGGCGGTGGGAGGCGTAAAACTGACCTATGCCCACGGGGCCCGAAAGATGATCACCCACCTTCGCCCGGAGGGAATTCATCCCCGGATCAAAACCGCAGTCGGAGTCACCCTAATGGCCACCGGGGTTTTGGTCATCATCCGGATGTGATCGCCCCTCTTCAAACAAACCCTGAGCGCCCGCCCAACCGGCAAACGCCAACCGGCATTCAGCCGCAGTTGCTCGAAGCCGCTGGGTGGAGAGGTATAGCAGCACCCCACGACTTAGCCTTGAACGCCGAAGCATCCGGGAAAAGCCTGACTTCAATCCGGCTTTTTTAACCCTGGAAAGCTCCCTGTCCATCGCCCTTATTCCGATAGGCTTCCGGCTATAGCATCGTCTTATCGCCCCCCTCCCTTATGAAAATCTACGTGCTCGGAGACAGTATTTCAGTGCACTACGGCCCTTATCTCGAAAAGGCCTTGGCCGGGGTGGCGACCTATGCACGCAAAGGAGGTCCGGATGCCTCCGGCACCGACCGGGAGAATCCCGCCGATGCGAATGGCGGTGACTCGAATTTGGTGCGCCAGTTTCTCGCGGAGAATTTGTCCGCCATCGACACCGACCTGCTGCTGCTCAACTGCGGACTGCATGACTTGCGCGTCGACCGCACCACCAAAACCTATCAGGTCAACCCTGAGCGCTATCGGCAAAACCTGACCGCGATCACAACCCTGATCCGTGACCACCGGATCAAACCCGTTTGGCTCACGACCACGCCGCTGATTGATGCCCTCCACAACCGACACGACCTGCCCTACCGGCGGTATTTGCGGGACGTCATCACCTACAACGAGATCGCACACCAAGTGATGACGTCGCAGGGCATTCCCATCATCGACCTCTTCGCTTTTACCGCCGAACTCGGGCCCGACATCTACCTCGACCACGTTCATTTGCATCCTGGCGGACGCGCCCAGCAAGCCGCCTTCATTGCCGCAGAACTCAAACCCCTTCTGGCCGCCTCCTGACCCGGGCAGTCGGCCGCCCCTGCTCATGTCCAAGCTCCCCCGTGGCACGCCTCCACCCACCTCTTGGTTCAAGTCCCTGCGCTACATCGGGCCCGGATTGATTCTGACCGCCGGCATCGTCGGCACCGGCGAACTCGTCGTAACCCCGGCCGTCGCCGCCGAATACGGTTTCATGCTGCTGTGGCTGATTATCCTCGGCTGCTTGATCAAGGTGTTCGTGCAGGTCGAGCTCGGCCGCTACGCCGTCGCCACCGGCACCTCCACGCTGGAAATGATGGACGCCGTGCCCGGTCCCCGCTTTCGCGTCGGCTGGATGGTTTGGGTGTTCGTGCCGGTCTACGTCGCCATGATTTCCGTGATCGGGGGGATGCTCGGCGGCATGGCGCAGATCTTCACCATGGCGGGACTGCCGCTCTCCCCCGCCACCACCACAATCATCATGGGGGCCTCGCTCGCTCTCCTGTTGGGCGTCGGCCGCTACCGCCTGATCGAACGGTTTTGTGTCGGCCTGGTCATCCTCTTCACCCTTTCGACAATCTTCGCCTTGGTCGCCCTCCAGTTTACCGACTGGCGAGTGACCGCCGCCGATATCGTGCAGGGCTTGCAGTTCGAATTGCCGGCCAACTTTGGCGTCGCGTTCGCCGCCCTCGGCCTGATCGGGGTGGGCGCAGCGGAATTGATCTACTATCCCTACTGGTGTCTCGAAAAAGGCTATGCCGCGCGCGTCGGAAAACGCGACGACGGCTGGTTGAATCGGGTCCGAGGATGGATGCGGGTCATGCAGGTGGATGCCTTCGCCTCCCTGCTCGTCTACACCGCGGCGACTGTCGTTTTCTTCCTGCTCGGCGCCGCCGTCCTGCATCGACAGGGCCTGCGACTCGCCAACGACGACATGGTGCCGACGCTCGCCAACATGTATCTGGAGAGTTTCGGCCCCGCGGGGTTTGCCGTGTTTCTCATCGGGGCCTTTGCCACGCTCTATTCCACCGCATTCGCGGCCACCGCCGCCAACGCCCGGCTCCTCGCCAATCTGCTGCCCATGCTCGGCATCATCAGCCCGCCGCCCGACGAACCGTCCCGACTCCGGCGAATTCATGGGCTGAGTGTCGGCCTGCCGCTCTATGGCGTCATCGTCACCCTCATCTGGCCAAAGCCCTTGACGCTGATCATGATCAATGGAGTCGGTCAGGCCCTGCTCCTGCCCTTTCTCGCGATCTGCGCGCTGTATCTGCGTTACCACAAACTACCCGCCGAACTCCGCCCCGGTCCCGTCTGGACAGCCTGCCTCTGGCTCTCAGCTCTCGCGTTGACCAGCGCCGGCATTTGGCAACTGATCGACCGCCTCTTCTAAGTCGCCGGGTTCGCCGTCGCGTCCAACCGCCACTCCCCTTTAACCGTGCGCGACTTGCCAGGACACAACGCCGTCGCTTGGACAAGGAATCGGACGACCCAGGACGTCCGTGGGAGCAGGTCCGCAGCGACATTCTCGGCCATTAAGACACCATCGTTCTGATGCAGATCCAAGTCACCTCCGCTGCCTCGACTCATTGTTCGCGAAGGATCGCTTGTTTCACCGCATCAAATCGTATCGGGCTCAAAAAAAGCCCTGTCGCGAATGATCACGACAGGGCCGAACTGGGCGTGGGCGAGCGCGTCTCCAGCGACGATCTACCCGAGATCGAAACGATCCGCGTTCATCACTTTGTTCCAAGCGGCCACGAAATCATGGACGAATTTTTCCTGAGCATCCTGGGTCGCATAGACTTCGGCGTAGGCGCGCAACTGGGAGTTGGAGCCAAACACCAGATCCACGCGCGTGGCCGTCCACTTCACGTCATCGGTCGCGCGGTCCCGAATCTCGAACAGGTCTTCATCAGGTGATGTCGCCTTCACCACATGGGCCATGTCGAGCAGGTTCACGAAGAAGTCATTGCTGAGGGTTTCGGGACGATCGGTAAACACCCCGTTGGGCGACTTGCCGTGATTGGCGTTGAGCACCCGCAGGCCGCCCACGAGCACCGTCATTTCCGGGGCGGTCAGGGTGAGCAACTGCGCCCGGTCCACCAGCATCTGTTCCGCAGGCACGGACAGCTTGGTCTTGAGGTAGTTGCGGAAACCATCGGCCTGCGGCTCCAGCGGCTCGAACGACTCGGCGTCGGTCTGCTCGGGGGAGGCGTCGGCGCGTCCCGGCGCGAAGGGCACTTCGATCTCACCACCCGCTTTTTTCGCCGCCGCTTCGATGGCGGCCGCGCCACCCAACACAATCAAATCGGCCAGCGAAACTTTTTTGCCGCCGCTTTGCGCCGCGTTGAACTCCGCCTGCACGTTTTCGAGTGCCGCGAGGACCTTGGCGAGTTTCGCCGGTTGGTTCACTTCCCAGTCCTTCTGCGGAGCCAAGCGCACGCGGGCGCCGTTGGCACCGCCGCGCTTGTCCGAACCACGGAAGGTCGAGGCCGAGGCCCACGCCGCCGCCACCAACTCAGAGATCGATAGTCCGGAATCGAGAATCTTGGTTTTGAGGGCCGCTACATCGGCGGCGTCCACGAGCGGGTGGTCCACGGCGGGCAACGGATCCTGCCAGATCAGGTCCTCCGCCGGCACTTCCGGTCCCAGATAGCGGGCCTTGGGTCCCATGTCGCGGTGGGTGAGCTTGAACCAAGCGCGAGCAAAGGCATCGGCGAATTGGTCCGGGTTCTCCAGGAAGCGCCGCGAGATCTTTTCGTAGGCGGGGTCGAAACGCAGCGACAGGTCGGTCGTGAGCATGGTCGGGCGGCGCTTTTTGTCCGGATCGAAGGGATCGGGGATCGTCGCTTCCGCGTCCTTGGCAACCCACTGGTGGGCCCCGGCCGGGCTCTGCTCCAACTCCCATTCATAGCCAAACAGGTTTTCGAAGTAATTGTTGCTCCACTGGGTTGGGGTCGTCGTCCAGATGACTTCGATCCCACTGGTAACGGTGTCGGCCCCTTTGCCGCTGCCGTAACTGCTCTTCCAGCCCAAACCCTGCTCGGTGATATCCGCGCCTTCGGGTTCGCGACCCACGTGATCTTCGGAGCCGGCCCCGTGCGTCTTACCAAAGGTGTGCCCGCCCGCGATCAACGCGACGGTCTCTTCATCGTTCATCGCCATGCGGGCAAAGGTCTCCCGAATGTCATGTGCCGCGGCGACGGCATCCGGATTCCCGTTGGGCCCTTGGGGGTTGACGTAAATCAATCCCATTTGCACCGCGGCCAACGGATTCTCCAGGTCGCGGTCTCCCGAGTATCGCTTGTCGCCAAGCCATTCCGTCTCGGCACCCCAATACACGTGCTCCTCCGGTTCCCAGACGTCGGCCCGTCCTCCGGCGAAACCGAAGGTGTTGAAGCCCATCGACTCCAACGCACAGTTGCCGGCGAGGACCATCAGGTCCGCCCAGGAAAGCTTGCGGCCATACTTTTGCTTGATCGGCCAGAGCAAACGACGCGCCTTGTCGAGGTTCGCGTTATCCGGCCAGCTGTTCAAGGGGGCAAACCGCTGCTGCCCCGCCCCCGCCCCGCCCCGTCCATCGGCCGTGCGGTAGGTTCCGGCGCTGTGCCAGGCCATGCGAATGAAGAGCCCGCCGTAATGCCCGAAATCAGCCGGCCACCAGTCCTGCGAGTCCGTCATGAGGGCATACAGGTCTGCCTTCACCGCCTTGAGGTCGAGCGTCTTGAACTCCGCCGCGTAGTCGAAATCCGGATCCATCGGATCGGTCAGGGCGGAGTTCTGGTGGAGCATCTTCAGGTTCAACTGATTGGGCCACCACTGGCTGTTGGACGGACCTCCGGCGCTGGTGGGCTGCCGCACGGCGCCGTGGAGATGGGGGAAGGGGCATTTACCGCCACTTTCTTCGTTGATATTTTCCATAAGGTTTTCGGATTGGTCGTACTGGATCGGGCGTCACCTCAGCGGGCTTGGCCGGTAGGGTTGAAACGGACTTGGCATCATGTCACGGACTTTCGACAGAGCAAGACCGGGCCGGTCGATCGCCTCATTTCCGGGCAACCATGAGCCGAGCTGATGATCGGTAAAACCTCCGTCTGCCCGGCGGGCTCCGCCCTACTCCGGCCGCCGCAGGGCAATGTCGCACCACTCGCCGATTTCCCGGGAGTCCACCTGCCAATCGGGCACCACTCGGGTGAACGCGGCTTGAATGGTCCGCACCTCGACCGCGAGGATCCCGCTGAGGATCAGCTCACCGCCGGGCTTCACCGCCGCCGTCAACTCAGGCGCAAATTCCGCCAGCACGTGGCCGAGAATATTGGCGAGCACGAGGTCATAGGGTCCGTCGCCAAAGCCGGTCTCCAAGTCCCCTTCGTAGAACTCCAAGTGGCCCTGTAAATCATTGAGCACTCCGTTTTCCCGCGCGATCCGCACCGCCTCGGGGTCGTTGTCGAAGCCCTTCACGTCCGTGAACCCGAGGCGGGCTGCCGAAATCGCCAGAATGCCGGACCCGCAACCGGCATCGACAATGGTGGCGTCTTTCGGCGCCGTCTCCGCCCAAGCCACCAACCTTTCACAGCAGAGTCGGGTGGTCTCGTGGTTACCGGTTCCAAAGGCCATTCCCGGATCCAACCAGATGGCCACGTCACCGTCCTTCATCCGATGGCTGTCCCGTTCCCACACCGGCACCCAGTGCAACCGCCCGCACCGCCAGGGCTGAAAATGCAACTTGTAGCTCTCCTGCCAATCTGCGTCGGCCATCTCGCGAAACGCCGGTGGACTCGCGGCCGGCACCAGCGCCGCGATTTCCGCCCACTCCGTGCGCGCTTCCGCCTCGTCCGTGAACAGACCCACGATCCACGCCGCCGGGATCAGCACATCGTGCATGACACTCCAACGTTCATCTTCACGCTCCAAGAGCATCGTATCGACCGGGTCCACCATCTCGACCGGCAACTCCGCTTTAACTTCCCAAAGACTCATATGCTTAGACGTTAAGTCCGGTTTGCTCCGGCAGGCCCAGCCGAATGTTCATACACTGGATGGCCGAACCCGAGGCTCCTTTGCCCAGATTGTCGACGCGCGCCGTGATCAGGGCTTGGTCGTCGTTGCCCGTCACCATGAGATCCGCCCGATTCGTGCCATTGCAGGCCTGAACGTCGAAAAAGCCCCCATCGAGATTTTCCGCTTCGTCGCCGAGGGGCAACACCCGGACGAAGGGTTGGTCCCCGTAGGCGGCCGCGAGTGCCGCATGCAACTGCGTGAGCCGCGGAGCCCCCGGCAGCTCGGCCAGCGCCAGGGGCACCGACACGGCCAGCCCCTGCCGAAACGCACCGACCACCGGACTGAAAATCGGCGCATGATCCAAGCCCGCATGAAGCTGCATTTCCGGCAGGTGTTTGTGCGTGAGGCCGAGGGCATACGGTCGCGGACTCTCCAGCGCCGGCGGACGATCCGGCGCTTCGTAAGCCGCGATCATCTTTTTACCGCCGCCACTGTAACCCGTGAGGGAGAAACAACTGAGCACCCGGTCCGGGGGGATAATCCCTGCCTGCACCAAGGGGTGAACCGCGAGGATGAACGCGCCGGCGTGACATCCGATATTGGCTATACGATTGGAGGTCTTGATCCGCTCCCGGTAGGTGGGACCGAGTTCCGGCAAGCCATACGCCCAACGGGGATTCGTCCGATGCGCCGTGCTGGCATCGATCACGATGGTATCCGGATTGGTGATCAGCGCCACCGACTCCCGCGCCGCTTCGTCGGGCAGGCAAAGAAACGCCACATCCGCCGCATTTAAACCCTCCGCCCGCGCGTCCCGGTCTTTGCGTTTTTCCGGATCAATCGTGAGGCACTCGAGCTCCGGACGACCCGCCAACCGCTCGTGGATTTGCAAGCCCGTGGTCCCTTCGGACCCATCAACAAAGACCTTGAATTTCATGAAGCCCTGACGCTCACCCCCGCCCACCGATTACTCAAGCGCGGGATGCAGCCGCCCCTCCCCCTTTGAAACAACCCCTTCGGCGGGCCGACCCGGCCGGCCGGCCGGCGGTGGTCCCGGCCGCCGGGCGTTTGATCCGGCGATGAACTCACACCTCACATTCACGCAGCGGCACCGGATCAAAGATCTGGGTCTGCGGCAATTGGGCGCGGATCTGTTCCGTAAACCACGCCCGGGCCGCCGGGTCACCATGGGTCAGCACGATGCTGCGCGCATCGGTCTGCACGGCAAATTCCAGCAACTCGTCGCGTTCGGCGTGGCCGCTCAGTTCGAAGCGTTCCACCCGCGCGGTCACCTTGGCCTTCACGTCGATCGCCTTAAAGTGGAAGGGCTTGCCCACGGGGGTTGCCATCAATTTGCCGCCCGGGGTGTCGGGATCACAGTAGCCGACAAACCCAATGGTGTTGCGGGCGTTCCCGAGCAAGCCGGAGGCGAGCGTGTAACTGGGCGTGCGTTCCACCAGCATGCCCGAGCTGATGATGTAGAGGGCATTCTTTTTCGGATCGACCCCTGGCTTCAGCTTGCGCGGCAGGGGTTTAACTTGGAGCTCCTTGATGATGCGCCGATCGAATTGCACGTCCTTGGTCTTGCGGGAGACTTCGTCGAAAAGATCAGCGATGCCCATGCCGAGCCCGGCGGCGTAGATGGGGCAGTCGATCAGTCGACCAAATTTGCGGGCATCGTGGAAGACCGACAGGATTTCCTGCATGCGCCCCAACGCGAAGACCGGGAGCAGAAACGAACCCCCGCCGGCGATGGTGGCGTTGATCGAGGCCACCAGCCGGGCAATCTCGTGCACCCGCTCTTTGCCAAAGGCGCGCTCGGTCGTGCCGCGGGTGGTTTCAATGATCAGGGTATCAAAATGGCCGGACGGAAAGCGCGCCCCCTTCAATGTGCGTTGGTCCTCGAAGAGCACATCCCCGGTGATAAAAATGTGGCGCTCGCGGTGCCGGATCTCAACCGCCGTGGCTCCGGCCACGTGACCCGACCGGTGGAACATGAAACCGAGCTCATCGCGGCGTCGGTTGATGGATTTGACCTTGCCGAAGGGCAGGCCCTGCAACCGCGACATGAGCCGGTCGACCTCGTCGTGGGTGAACAGCGGGTAACCGGGCACGTTGTCCTCGTCCTTCTGCATCTGCATCACGTTGGCCGAGTTGTGCAGCATCTTTTCGATAAGAATGCGGCTGGCCGAGGTCAGCAGCACGGGCGTCTTGGGATGCTGGCGCATCACCACCGGCAGCCCGCCGATGTGGTCCAAGTGGCAGTGGGTGATGATGATCAAATCAAGCCGCACCCCTTTCAACTGGTCGAAGTCGGGCAGAGCGCCGACGCCGGGCGTCTTGGGGTTGAGGCCGGCATCAATGAGCAGATTGAAGTTGCCGATTTGCAGGAAGAGTGAGTTTGCGCCGATACCGCCTTGGCGGTTAAGGTCCATGAGTTTCATACGCGTAATCGATCATGCCAAGGCACCCACCGGCCGGGGGCAAGCCTCCCGTTGCCGCGGTCCTTCGCCCCCCGGGTTGATCAGTCGCCTGATCGGACGCAGCCGAGCGGGCGGGCCTCGGTTGGATTTACCCGTCCTTCAAGCTTGGCGCTGCTGACTCAGGCGGGCGATCACCAGCGGCAACAAGCGGTGCTCCGCCGCATGGACTTTGGCCGCATAAGTTTCGAGGGTGTCCTCCGGTTCGATCCGCACACTAGCCTGATCGATGATGGGTCCCGCATCCACCTCCGCCGTGACATAATGCACGGTGCACCCCCCGACCTTGACCCCCCGCCGCCAGGCTTGGCCGATGCCATCCAGCCCGGGAAAGCTCGGCAACAGACTGGGGTGCAGGTTGATGATCTTCCCCGCGAACGCATTGATGAAGCGCGGTTTGATCACGCGCATGAAGCCCGCCAACACGATCAAGTCCGGTTTCAGTTCGCTCACGGTTTCGATATACAAGTCCTCTCCCGCCCCTTCCAACTTGGTCTTGAAAGGAGCCGGGTCGAGGTAGCGGGCGGGCACGTTGAACGTCTTCCCGTGACGGAGAATTCCCGCTGCGGGCTGGTCGGCAATGATCTGCACCACCTCCGCGTTGCCCAGCGCCCCGTCACCCTGCGCCTGCAAAATGGCCTTCGCATTGGAACCGGTGCCCGAACCTAGAATGACGACTCGCATGAGGCCCCGACTCTGACCCCGTTCCCGCCAAAATTGAAACGCTTAAAAACCGCCCGGGGCATGTCGCCCCGTCTTTTCCCTCCGCGGATTGGCGGGATCATCGGGGGGACTCAGCCCCGTGGGTGCAGCCGCCCGCCATCGAGTATCGGTTGCTGGCCAATGGGTTCATCGTGGGCGCCGCTGGTTTGGCCTGGCGCTGGGTGTGGCAGGGCCGACTCTAGGCGGCGGAGGAACTCGAAAGACTGCAGCACCCCGACTCGGCAATCATGACCCTGGCGCATCGCTGGGTAGCAGTATCCGCTTCCTAAACGGCCAAAGCTCAAGCGGGGCGGCCGCCAGACCCTAATGGCAGTTAAGCCAAATCTTGAATCCCAGAGAAGGGCGGTTCCGATCCCAAAACCTGATTTTTTGTAACACTGATCCCGGCCAGTCCCCTCGTATCGTAGCTTAAGAAACGTATTGGTTACGGCTGAAGCGGGCCATTGACGTGAGCCAAGAATGGCCGCCAAACGGACTGAGCGAACCGGCTCCCCGATGAATTTTAACCGCCTCCCTTTTGTGCCTGCTCCGAGGGTTACGATAAATTTGCGAAGTAATGTTGTCCTTTGGCTTTCGAGGACGACGGCCGAGCCCCGCCCCACCCAAATCCTCCCCCCAAAGTTTAACCATCAACGATCCATGCACCGCACCCTCTTGATCCTAATCGTCTGCAAGGCTCTGGCAGCCGCGACGATCTCTGCCGCTCAACCTGCGCCCTACCTGTCGGGCGTTGTCTTTGCCGACCACGATGCCGACGGTAAGCGCAGTGGTGCTGAACCGGGACTGCCAGGCGTATTGGTTTCGAACGGCACCCTAGTCGTGGCCACCGATGACAACGGGCGCTACTCCCTACCGGTGGCTGCACGAACCACAATTTTCGTCATCAAGCCGCCCGGCTACGAGCTTCCGCGGGGGGACCACAACCTGCCGTTGTTTTACCGGCGGCACTGGCCCGACGGGCCCGGCGAGATGTTGCGTTATGGGGGCGTACTGCCGACTGGCGCACTACCTGCCGAGCACGATTTCCCGCTGCGCCCAGCGGAGGCACGCAACGCATTTTCGGTCCTCGTGATGGCCGATCCACAGGTGCACAACCCCACTCACGTTACATATTATGAGCGCCGTTTATCGACAGGCTGAGCACCCGCGACGACTTCGCCTTCGGCGTGCTCCGGTGACATCGTGCGCAACGACCTCTCGCTCTTCACCCCTTATCTGCCCGTCAACGCGCTTGCCGGCCCGATCTTCCACGTCGTGGGCAACCACGACATCGACTATGACGCCACCTCCGCTGACGACGGTACGTGGCGACGTTTCACTTAACGCTTAGACCATCAACTATGCATTCATGGAGATAGCGGTGCTTTATCGTGCTGAACAACGTTTTCACCCCTCTGCCCGGTGCCGCTCAGATGACGGCGACTTGTCGGTGGCCTCGCCCGACGCAGCCGCGTTCGTCACTAACCTCATGCGGCACCTACCGACGGACCGACTCATCGTGCTTTGCCAACACATCCCGTTTATCGGGATTCCAGGCGCCCAGACGCCCACCGCCCCGCTGACCAAACGCGACTACTGGACCTGCTGCGCAGCCCAGGTACTGGCACTTTCCGGACACACCCACACCCAATGGCATTCCTTCTTGGGCGAGGGAGAGCGGTTGGCACGGCGACGAACCCCTGCGTCGAATGGGTCGTCGGCACGGCCTCCGGGAGTTGGTGGGGCGGCGAGCCCGGTGCCACGATGGGCTGCCCACTTCCACCATGAAGACGGCACGCCGCGGCTACGGCATCCCTGCACGTGGACCGGCACCGACTTCGCCTCCAGATACCGGGTTGCCCGGCCAGCCGCCGACCACCAGTTCACCTCAACGCCGCGTCATGTCGTCGCCGCCGAACGCGACCAGCCGATCAAATCAATGTCTACAACGGCAGCGCCGCACCACGGTCGCCTGCCAGATTCTGCCCGTCGCCCCCGACCGAAAGTGGATACCGCTCGCGCCCCGGGATCGATGCCGCCTACGCCGGTCGCGCCTGGCAACGCAGCACCAGCGCGACGCCACCTCCCCGGCACCTCCCTGCCGCCGCCCGTTGAGTCCCAGCACCTCTGGCAAGGCCGCCTCCCGCAGCCTATCCGTCGGCGCCTACGTTGGAGGTTCGCGTGCGCGACGAGTGGGGCATCGAAACCCTCGCGCAACACGCCTTCGAAGTCCACCCCGCAACCCTGCCCTATGGCCGCAACTGAGCGGATCACAGGGTAGGAGGGCGATCGGGGTATGGTGGCGAGCCCCTCTTGAACAGACCGCGATGGTTTTGAGTTCGTAAAATCCTTCCCACGTTCCTCCTCGATTTTTATGCACGCCACCCCACCTCCTCTCTTCCGCCATCGCTTCAGTGCGCCGCTGATTGGACTCGCCCTCTGCGGCGGCTTGTTCAACGATACAGCCCGAACCGGATCCGATAGCGTCCGTATTCACTCATCCTAATACGGCTTCCTACCTTTCAGCTTTGTCTTTGCTGATCCCGCAACGCCAATGGCCACCGCGACACTGGCGAGGCCGGCATGGCGAATGTGCTCGTGTCCAACGGGACCGATGTGGTCGCGACCGATGCGGCTGGACGCTACACCCTGCCCGTCGTGCCGCTCTGGGGTGTTCGTGATCAAGCCGCCGGCTACGAGCTTCCGCGGGGGACCACAACCTGCCGTTTGTTTTACCGGCGGCACTGGCCCGACGGGCCCGGCGAGATGTTGCGTTATGGGGGCGTACTGCCGACTGGCGCACTACCTGCCGAGCACGATTTCCCGCTGCGCCCAGCGGGCACGCAACGCATTTTCGGTCCTCGTGATGGCCGATCCACAGGTGCACAACCCACCTCACGTTACATATTATGAGCGCCGTTTTATCGACGAGCTGAGCACCCGCGACGACTTCGCCTTCGGCGTGGTGCTCGGTGACATCGTGCGCAACGACCTCTCGCTCTTCACCCCCTATCTGCCCGTCAACGCGCGCTTGCCCGGCCAGTCTTCCATGTCGTGGGCAACCACGACATCGACTATGACGCCACCGCTGACGACAGCTGTGGCTACCTTCACGCGCGTCTTTAGGCCCGCCAACTACGCGTTGATGGAAGGGCATTCCGTGTTTATCTCGTCCTCAACAACGTTTTCACCCCGCTACCCGGCGCCGTGAAGAGGCCGGTAACTGGGCGGGTGGCCTCACCCCCTGCCGCCACGGCCTTTCTCACCAATTTGCTGCGCCACGTGCCGCATGACCGACTCATCGTGCTTTGCCAGCACGCTCCGCTTACCCAGATTACGACCAACGTCGGCCCGATCGGGCGCGGCTACTGGATCTGCTGCGCGGTCGGCGGGTGCTGGCACTGGCAGGCGACAAGCATGAGCAGTGGCACGCGTTCCTCAGTGAGAGAGCGAGGTTGGCACGGCGACGAACCCCTGCGTCAGTGGGTCGTCGGCTGGCCTCCGGGAGTTGGTGGGCGGCGAGCCCGATGCCGATGGGCTGCCCACTTCCACCATGAAAGACGGCACGCCGCCCGGCTACGGCATCCTGCACGTGGACGGCACCGACTACCGCCTCCAGGCCACCGGGTGCCAGCCCGCCGACCACCAGTTCCACCTCAACGCGCCGCGTCATGTCGCGTCGCCGCCAGACGCGACCAGCCGATCCAAATCAATGTCTACAACGGCGCACAGCACCACGGTCGCCTGCGAATTCCTGCCCGTCGCCCCCGACCAGTGGATACCGCTCGCACACGCCCCGGGATCGATGCCGCCTACGCCGGTCGCGCCTGGCAACGCAGCACCAGCGCGACGCCACCTCCCGGCACCTCCCTGCCGCCGCCCGTTGAGTCCCAACACCTCTGGCAAGGCCGCCTCCCACGCAGCCTATCCGTCGGCGCCTACACGTTGGAGGTTCGCGTGCGCGACGAGTGGGGCATCGAAACCCTCGCGCAACACGCCTTCGAAGTCCACCCCGCAACCCTGCCCTATGGCCGCAACTGAGCGGATCCAAAGATGTAATCTACTGGCGAGTACTCCGGCTTTATGACGGAGGGGGAACTATTTAGTTACGGAAACAAGTATCGATTGACCGGAGTGAGCTGATCGCGGTTCTAGCCGGCAGTGAACGCTTTTTTCTAACCACTTACCGATTCCCATGAACCCTTCCCTTGCTATTCACCGGCTCCGTCGTTTCACGATGGCCCTCGGTCTCGCCCTCGCGGGTTCGCTGCTCCCCGGAGCTCTGCGGGCCGACACTATTAGTGGACGTATCGACGATGCGAATACAGGCTCCTATCTGGCCGGCGCTGGCATCGTGGTGCGCGAGCTCGGCCGTACGGCCGTCGCCGATCGCGAAGGTCGCTACACGATCCGCAACGTGCCCACCGGAACATACACGCTCGAAGCCTCTTACCTGGGTTATGACTCGCGCGTGACCACGGTCACCGTCAGTGCCGGCGAGGTGGCCCAGGCCTCCCTCACCCTCGGGGCTGAGGTAGTCGCGATGGAGGCCTTCGTGATCGAGGGCAATCGCGAGGGTCAAGCCCGGGCGCTGCAGCTCAAACGCACCGCGCCGAATGTCGTTGACGTGGTCTCCGCCGACTCCATCGGCAAGTTACCCGACGGTAACGCCGCCGAGGCCGTGCGGCGTCTGCCCGGTGTCTTCGCCGAGATCGATCAGGGCGAGGGCCGCTACATCGTCGTACGCGGCATCGATTCCAACCTGAACAATGTGACAATCGACGGTCAGGCCGTGGGTTCGCCCCAGGGGGAAGGTCGCGCCGTCGCGCTTGACGCCGTGCCTGCCGACCTGATCTCGCGCATCGAGGTGATCAAGGCCGTCACCCCCGACATGGACCACGGGGCCATCGGCGCTTCGGTCAACATCGCCACCCCCAGCGCCTTTGACCGCGAAGAAGCCTTTGCCTTCGCCTCGGCCAACTACGGCTACAATACCAAGGGTGGCAAATCGCCCTCGGGCGCCAGCTTGCTTTTCGGCACGAAGCTCGATGAGGCCCAGACTTGGGGCGTTGTGCTGGGCGCTTCGTATTCAAATCGAAAATACCGATCCGATAATTTCTCCGGCGGCGCCTGGCAGCAACGCGGCGACTTCTTCGTCCCGCTCAGCCAGTCGCTCTTCCTTTACGGCGTGGACCGCACCCGTATCGGTTTCACGGGCGCGCTCGAGTTTCGTCCGCGCGAGGGGGTTGAGCTTTACCTGCGCGCCACCCACAACACCTTCAACGACTACGAGGAGCGGCAGCAATCCGACCACCGCCCCCGCGGCACGCTCTCCAACCAAACGGCCACCACCGGGGACTTCTCCGCCGGCCGGGCCACCAAAGAGTTCCGCCTGAATGATTTCACGCAGACGATCGCCAGCTACACCTTCGGCGGCCGGATCGAGCAAGGCGAAGGCGAGCTTGATTTTTCGCTCAACGTCGGTCTCGCCCGCGAAGAGACCCCCACCCGGATTGACTGGGAGTTTCGCTCCGGCACCGGCGCATTTCCAATGTCGTACGATACCGCTGGTGGCCTGCCACGATATATCCATGGCGACAATTTTTACCGGCCCGAAGCCTACCCCTTTCGCCGTGTCCGCCGCCGCAGTGACGACGAACGCGAGGATACCTTGGCCGCCGCGCTCAACTACCGCCGTGAGGCCGCTTGGATGGGCGAAAACGGCTACTGGAAAGTTGGAGCCCGCTGGGTCAACCGCGACCGCTTTGTCGATCGCACCAATGACAACTACGTGGGCGCGCAGGCCTTCCACCTTGGCAGCTTTGATTTCACGATGCCGGAGCCAACCGACTTCTTCGACGGGGCTATCCGTCCCGGTCCGGCCCTAAACTTTGGCGCGCTTGAGGAATTCTTTCGTGATCGCTCCGAGTTCTTCCGCCGCGATGACGGTTCCTCACTCAGCAACTCCACCACGAGCGACTACCAGGTCGACGAGACGGTGGTCGCGGGCTACGCCATGGCCGGGGTAGACACGCGCTTCGGTTCCTTGCTGGGGGGCGTGCGCGTCGAACACACCGCTGGCGACTACAATGGGCTTGAGCTCAACCCCACGCCACGGCCCCTGCTGCGCTCCAATACCTACACCAACGTGTTGCCGGGCATTCATTGGCGTTTCGCGCCCGACCAGAAGTGGGTATTCCGTGGGGCCTGGACCAACACGCTCGGGCGACCTGACTACCCCGACGTTGTGCCCACCCGTGATTTCGATTTCGAGGAATTCGAACCCGGTGTCTTCATCGGCTCGCTGTCCGGAGGCAATCCCGACCTTGAGCCCTACGAGTCGATGAACTTCGACGCCGCGGCCGAATACTATCTTTCCGCCTCGGGCATCATTTCGGTGGGGCTCTTCCACAAGCGCATCGACAACCCGGTTTACTCCCGTGCCGATCTGTTGGAAAATGTGACCTTTGAGGGGCGTGTTTTTGAACTCCTGAGCACCTCCCGGCCCGAAAATGCCGACACCGGCGAGCTCACGGGAATCGAGTTTAACTTCCAGCAACAATTCACCGCTTTGCCTTCGCCCTTCGACGGTTTCGGCGTCGCGGTCAATTACACCCTCGTCGATTCCGAGGCGCAGATCACCAACAATCCCGCCCAAGGACGTACCGACAAGCTGCCGTTCTTCAAGCAAGCGGACGATATTAGCAACTTCGCTCTATTCTACGAAAAGTACCGCGTGAGCCTACGGGTCGCAGTCTCTTACACCGGAGATCACCTCATCGGCGTAAGCGGCACGCCCGGCGGAGAGTTCGACGTTTACCGCACCGCCCGTACGCTGTGGGATGCCAAGGCGAGCTACCGCTTAAACGACCGCTGGCGTTTCTTTGCCGAGTGGCAGAACATCAACGATGCTCCCGCGGCCCGGTGGTCCGGTAACCCCGGCCGCATCAATGGCCGCGAGATCTATGATTGGACGCTGAACTTCGGCGTCAACTGGTCCCTCTAACCGTCCGACCATGCGCCGCGGCCTCCTCCTGTTCCTCCTGCCCGTTGTCACTTTCGCAACACCTGACATTGCGCAGTGGCGCATGGAGGAGATCGCGCGTTTTAACGCCCCCGAAGCACACCAGGGGGTGGTGGCGGACGCCAATTTTCTCTACGTCATCGGCAATCAGATTATCGGTAAATACGACAAGCAAACCTTCACCAAGGTTGCGCAGTGGGTCGGCGCCGAGGAAGGACCGATCATTCATTTCAATGCTGGGCTGTGGCACGACGGGCAGATCATTCTGGCCCACTCCAATTATCCCGGTGTGCCCATGACCGGCTCGCTGGAATGGTATGATCCCGCGACGTTGCAGCCGGTTGCGAGCCAGAGCTTCGGGGCCTACGTCGGCTCCGTCACTTGGGTCACGCGTTACCACGGAGCTTGGATGGTGTGTTTTGCCCACTACGGCAACCGCGCCGCCGAGCCCAACCGCGACCCGACATGGACCAGTCTGGTTCGTTTCGACGACGCGTGGCGCCGCACCGGGGGCTGGGTATTTCCACCGGCTCTCTTTGAACATTTGGGCGGAGGTTTCACGCTCTCGGGCGGCGCGTTCGGCCCAGGAGGCTACCTTTACGTGACCGGCCACGACGCGACCGAGCTTTACGTACTCCAGCTTCCCACCCAAGGATCCGTGCTCGATTGGCTTGGCACCGTACCCATCGCCGCTGAGGGGCAGGCCTTCGCATGGGACCCCGATGACCCTACCGTGTTTTATTCGATCATGAGACGCACGCGCGAGCTCATCGTGTCCCGGTTGCACGGCCCGCTCGTTCCATGAGACTTAAAAACCTCCTTCCCCTCGGCGTTCTCGCGTTTGCGATCGGCTCGGCGCTCTCTTCCGCCGCCCTACCCCGCGCGGGCGTGGCTGCCCACCGCGGGGCCAGCGGCACAAATCCCGAGAACACCATTCCGGCACTCCTCGCCGCCGTGCGGTTGGGCGCAGCGATGTTGGAGTTCGACGTGCAACTCACCGCCGACGGGGTCCTCGTGCTCATGCATGACGAAACCGTTGATCGTACAACCAACGGCACGGGTCGAACAACCACGCTGAACGCCGCGCAGATCAACGCTTTGGATGCCGGCGCATGGTGGGATCCCCAATTTGCCGGCGTGCGAGTGCCCACACTCAAGGAAGCGCTGGCAGTATTGCCCCGTGACCGATGGCTAAACGTGCACATCAAAGGGGGTCCGGCCGTCGCCCGCGCCGCCGCCCTCGCCCTAGCCGCCGATAACCGTCTCGACCATGCGTTTATCGCCGGCCGCCACGAAGAGTGCGATGCCGCCCGGGCCGCCGTGCCCGACATCCTCACGTGCAACCTGACGAGAAGAACCGACCCAGGTGACTATGTTCGCGAAACGCTGGAGCGCGGGGATGCGTTCATTCAATTGCGTGGCCATTTCGAGGATCCTCGCTTCGGTGACTGGATCGCCGCGCTGCACTCCGGGGGCGTTCGCATCAACTATTTCGGCACCAATGATCCCGCTGAATTTGCCCGATTGCGAGCCGCTGGAGTGGACTTTCCCTTGGTGGATGACGTGCATCTCATTCCGTCGGCGGAGCGCGACAGGCGGTAATTTCAGAACGCCCGAAGTCCCTGACGTGTCGGAGGCGAGGCCATGCGGCGACCACTCGCTGTTGCGCAATGCACATTGCGAGGGAGGGATCCATCCGTTCGTGTCTGGCCGGCAATGATCTGCACCACCTCCGCGTTGCCCAACGCCCCGTCACCCTGCGCCTGCAAAATGGCCTTCGCATTGGAACCTGTGCCCGAACCCTAGAATGACGACTCGCATGAGGCCCCGTGGGGGCGAACGGCGGCTCGTTTCCGCCCTTGCTCTGAGTTCAGCAACACCAGAGGGTCGGCGCCTGTTCCGCCGAGCGAGGTCAAGCTCGGCGCGTCCTTATGATCCGACTCGTGAAATCTCTGATAGCTCGAATCGATGCGGTCTACCGGGAAGATGCGTCGTTCAACCTGCTGAAAGCCCGATTGTTGGTCGGTTTCAGTGCGGTGTTGATCGGACTGATGGCCCTCAATCTGGTGAAGTTGTGGTGGGTGCAGCCGCCCGCCATCGAGTATCGGTTGCTGACCAATGGGTTCATCGTGGGCGCCGCGGGTTTGGCCTGGCACTGGGTGTTGCAGGGCCGGCTCCAAGCGGCGGGCAACGTTCTCGTGATCGGTGCGGTGGTGCCGATTCATGGTCTCCTACTGGTCGTGCCGGTCTACGAGGAACCCGTGGCCGCCGCGCTGCTGCTGTTCTCGTTCGATCTGGTGTTTCTTATGGTCGCTCTGGCCTTCGCAACCCAACGCGTCGCGGTGTTGGTTTTCGCATTCACCACGATCGGTTTCATTTGGTTCAACCAAGCCGTCGTGTTTACCGACGAGTTGGCGGGATCCCTCGATTTCGCGGCCCGCACCCTGCGCCGGGACGGGGTGATCGCGATGCTGGCCGCATTTTCGATCGGTTTGGCCTTGGTGCGCATGGTCGCCGCCGCCAACCGCCGCAGCCATGAAGCGCTCATCGCCGCCCGCGCCAGCCACAATCAACTCGAACAACTCGTCGAAGCCCGCACCCATGACCTAGTCGAGGCCACCCAACGGGCGGATGATGCCTCCCGGGCCAAGAGCGATTTTTTGGCCAACATGAGTCACGAGATTCGTACCCCGCTCAACGGAATCATCGCGGCCTCCGAGCTCATCCGACGAAACCCCCAGCTGCCCCCGGATGCCGAGGAACACGCTCGACTGGTGACGGAATCCGGTGAGCTGCTCCTTAAGCTCCTAGGCGATATTCTTGACTTCTCCAAGATCGAGGCCGGCGAGCTGAGCCTCGAATCACACCCGTTTGCCGTCCGGTCCTTATTGGCCGACACCATGGCCCTCGTCGCTTCCGTGGCGGAAGAAAAGAACCTGCACATGGTCCACTCCGTGGACCCGGACCTGGCGCCGTATTACAGCAGCGACAGTTTTCGGTTGCGCCAGATCCTTCTGAATTTGCTTTCCAACGCGGTTAAATTCACCCCCCCCGGCGGCAAGATTGAACTGCGCGCGGAACAGGAAATCAGCGGGGACTCGCCGCCCCGGGTGCGTTTCTCCGTGCGCGACACGGGCATCGGGATGAATGACGAGACCATGCGGCGGATTTTTAAGCGATTCACCCAAGCCGACTCGTCCACCACCCGTCGCTTTGGCGGCACCGGGCTGGGGCTCGCCATCAGCGCGCGGTTGGTGGAAATGATGGGCAGCAAACTGGAGGTGGAGAGCGAATCCAGCCAGGGGTCTGTATTCGGGTTCGCGCTGGCCTTGGCGCCGGCTACCACGGGGCCCGCCCGGCCCAAATCCGGCGCGCCTTTGACCGCCCCTCTCGGGCTCCAGGTTCTGCTCGCGGAGGACAACCCGGTGAACCGCAAAATCCTCACGGTGCAATTGCGCGAGCTGGGCTGTAACTGTGTGGTGGCAACCGACGGGGTGGAAGCCCTCGCCGCTTTGCAGACCGGGGCGTTGCCCGATGTCATCATGATGGATTGCCACATGCCCAACATGGACGGCTGGGAAGCGACCCGGCGGATCCGTAGCTGGGCCAGCGAGCCCGACTGCTCCGAACACGGCCGACAAGCCGCCGAACTCCCGATCATAGCGCTCACCGCAGCCACCCTGCCGGAGGAACGGGCCCGATGTCACGCTGTCGGGATGAACTATTTTCTGAGCAAACCGGTCAGACTTGCAGAGCTGCAGGCCATGCTCGTGCAAGTGCCCAAGAGGACATCGACCCAAAGCATGTCGGAGGGATAAACGGCGCGGGTGAAATGCGTCTATGGCAGTTTAAGGCAAAAACCCGGTCCTCCGACGGACGGCCCCATGATTGAGCGCGTCGAAAGGGTCATCTTTGCTGGTGCCGGGGTCGCTGACCCCGGCGCGCGCCGACGTTCTACCCACGGTGCCATGGGTAGGGGCGACGCTTGACGCCGCCCGCCACTTGACCGGTCCGCCGCAGTATCGAGGGAAAATCTCCTCGGGCGAAGCAGCGGAGATTTCAAGGCGCACTACTTCAGGCTCACGCTCATCAGCGTCCAGTGGCCAGCACGAGAAAGCACCGCGGAACCCGTGGCGGTGCGCTCCTCGCCGAAAGGCGCGTGAAACCGCAGCTCGAGATCAACGTACCGCTCTTTGCGGTCCTGATAAAAATCCATCCGGTGGCGGTAGTATCCCTGAGGATCGGCCGTGACCGCAGTAATTTGGAGGTCAGCCAAGGCATCGAATCGATCTTGGGAAGCATTCTGCGCGGCGGCTTCTTTGATCAACTCAAGCCGGAGAAAGTTCTGCAGATCACCCTCGAGCGCCTCCCGCATGGTGTCGATATCGACGATGTCCGCCGGTCCCGCCATGAACAGTTCGAGGGGATCTCCCGATCCCGATTTTTTCCACGCGACGAAGCCGATCACGCCGGCGACCACGAGGGCGATCACGAGGCCCAACGGGCCTTTCGGTCTCAATTCGATGTGCATCAGCGCGAAAGCAGGATTGGGCAGTGTGGGACCGCGAGGGGCCGGGATGCAATCGGCCCCGACACGTTCGGGATCCGTGCTGACCGGTTAATAGCCAAGGTATTCTTCCTCGCGGACGTGGGGGGCCAACTCAATATCGTCAGGATCGGGCATTTTCCACATGAAGTTCGGATCGATATAGGGTTCATCGTCCTGATACTGGGCCATCAATTCCAGCTTGCGACGGAGCAGGTCCCCGAAGTTTGGACCGTAGTCATGCATCCATTCGCCATCGTGGTGGATCGGCATGAAGTGGACGGACGAGGTTTCCCATAGATCGAGGAGCTCACGCGTGTTTGCCATTTCGTTGGCCATCATTTCACGCACGCCCTCGCGGAAGCAGGCCCGCTCCCCGTCGTCCTTGGTGCCGAGGTAGCCGTGGACATTTACGATCCATTTGGCGACATTGCGCAGAGTGCGGCTGTAGCACTGGTAGGCCCGTAAGCGGTCGCGTAGATCAACAAAGACCCGGGTTGCGGGAGGGGGGGTGTCCCGTTGCTCCGATCGGGCCTCGGCGTCGTTCAGCGCCTGCTTGATCCCGGGCAGGACCGTTTCATCATAACGTTTGAGAAAGGCTTCCATCTCCGCCACCGGGTGGATCTCCCATAGCGCATCGGCCTTGAAATCGACGTTATGCGGGTTGTTGAAGTGGGTGAGGATGTATTCCTCGTAGTAAAAACGGTCCTTCACCGGAATCTTTCCGATATTCGGCACAAAGGGCCGAACCCAGAAGCGATACCAAGCGAAGCCCAGGTTCCCGTAGAGGGGCCACACGGGGGATTCGGCCGATAGGCGGTCGCACTGCTGCCACAGCTCGACGAGGCTGGCGGCATCCGCGTGCCCCACCCAATCCTCGGCTTGCCGACGGATGATGTCATCCACGGCAGAATCGGATCCGAACTGGAAATGACGAACGACCGCACGGTTCACGTCGAAGGGAGCCAAGGACGGGGGATCGTAGTCCAGTTCCATACTCGAGGTGCCAAAATCGCGTTCGCGCGCGAGCGCTCGGTAGGTCTGCCATGGGCTCGGTATTCCGAGGATGTAGGGGTTGCCCTCGGCTGACGCATAGGAGACTCGGAGCGACCCCCTCGCCTCCAATGCTTGATTCCCCGCGAGATCCTCGACGCTGTCGTAGCGTTGGGTGCGCTCCATCCGGTCGAGCCCGTCGCTCAAGCCGTCGTAGATAATCTGTTTCTCCTCCTCCACATTGTTCAACCCAACCAACAAACGGAAGGCGGGATTGATCTTCCGGGCCGTGTCGCGCATCAACTGGTAATAGCGGATGATCAGGCTGGCGGCGGCCCGGGCGATTTCCTCCTGCGAACGCCACTCCCGCACCATGTAAGGGCCGCCGTTGCGGCCGGCGTAGAGGCTTTCCGTGTATTCGAAGCCGGAACCGCTGTCGTTGATCAAAGTGGAAATGAACCCCAGGTCCGGAATCTCGCGGAGCAGGGTTTCCATGAGCTGGGCGTAGTGCCAGCGCACCAATGGGTGCCCCAGCGTCATGGTGTAGCGCGGTAGATAGGAGCGGTAGGTGTGGTCGATGCGGGGGCCGCGTAGGTAGGGGTATTTCTCAAAAAATGCCTCCGGCGCCGACCGGGGATTGGCGACCTGCATGCCCGGGGTCAGTCCATATTTCACGGCCAAGGCGGCCTGCTCCTTGAGGAAGTTCAAATTGGCCTGCAGGTATTCCTGCGGATAGATTCCGCGATTGAGGCGCGTGTCTACGAACTGGTCTATATCGGGCAGGTATTGATAGAAGCGGTAATAAATTTCGCCGTTTGGTCCCTGCTCGTAGGCATTGGGGTTGGGGAGGGCGTTGACGGCGATGCAGGCGCACCCCATGCGGGCCGTTTCGCGAATGGCCGCTTCCGGATCATACCCCCGGGTGAAACGCCGCCAGAAGCCGTAGTGTCCATCGAAGGCCACAATGCTCTTGAAGGCCGGCTCCTGAATCCGCCCGGAGGCAAAGGTCTCGACCGGCGCGGCGCCCCAGTCATCCGCCACCAAGCTGAAGAGTCCGTAGAGCAGATGACGCTGCGAGGCCATCAGCGAGGCGCCTGCGGAATTGCAGGTGCAGGCGATCCACCCTGCGCGTTCAGTCGTATTCTCGGGGACGACCACTCCGGGCTCGCCCGCGATGCCGATGGCCAAGGTCTGGGCCCCGGCCGTGGCCGTAACCTCGACGCTTTCTTCGATGGTTGCCTCCGGGGCATAGCGGGCCCGCAGCTCTTCGGCCACGGTCCGGTTCACGGTGGCACCGCCGCGAGGGATGACGATGCGTCGAAGGGTGCGGAGAGAATCGTGTAGGGTTGTGCTCATGAAATTGATGGGCGCGACTTCCCCCAATGGGGCGAAGAAATCCAGGGGCTGGCAGGTGGCGCTGATCCTCGGCGATCTCGGTTTGAAAACGAGGAAGCCGATGATCAGGCCCAGCGCCGGGGACTGTTTTTCAACTCATCACCGGAATCAATCTGAAACCCTCGGGCGATGGCGACGTTTCGGCAAAACCCCTCTTGGTTTCCCCGGCCCCGCCGCGCCGGTTCGTCCCGGTTCAGTTCGAGGCCGCCGCCCTCCAGCTCAACGCCAGAGTCTGGATTCGCGCATCGCGCTGCTACCGTTTTCCGAACGCCTCCGGCGCCTATGGAGAAGGCATGACCCCGTGATGATCCGGCCCACCGGCCCGTTGGGCGGGCATCGAAATCGCGGATCCTTTTCCCCCCGCCTCCTTAAGGGACTCCTCCGCGCCAGACCGTTCTTCAGCCGGCTGGAACGAACTACCGGCTCCACTTTCGGGCATAATCTTCGGCTTTTGCTTGGCCCGCTCTTTTTTCCCGGCAGTGTCCTCTCAACCACCGAAACCGTCCCCTTCCTCCGTCGGACGGCCCGGTTGGAAATTTCCCGTCAGTTAACCTGGGTTAGCCGCCAAACAGTGGGCGATTTATCGATCCTACCGGCGTGAAACCCTCACCCCTTGGAATCATTAAAATGAAAATTAACCGGAGCGCGTGGAGCGCACTCATGGTCACCCTTTGTCTCACCCCAGCGGCGTTGGCGTTCCCCAACGACCTCTTGTTTTCGGAGGCAGACCTACCCCGGATTCGAGCCAATACCGAAGACCCCGCCCTGCGGGCGTATTGGCGCGAGTTGCGCGATAAGGATATTCACGCGGACAAGGACTTCCTGCGGGAAGCCTTTATCTATGTAATCGACGGGGAGGAGGAGCGGGCCCAAAACGCTCTGAAATACCTGATGGAGACGGTTCGCCTCGACCGATGGCACCATTGGCAAGACCGCGACGGCACTCCGGTGGGATTCCTGCGGACCGCCGCCAAGACCGCCTCCGTGGCCCTGGCCTACGACTGGCTCTATCCTCATCTCAGTCCCGCCGACCGGGCGGAGGTTCTCGATGCGCTGGCCAACAAAGGTTGCCAGCCGATGTATCACGGCCTCTATGGAATGAAGCATCCCGACGAGGTGCTGGGCTGGGAATTTGTGCCCGGTAGCCCCTTCATGGGGGTGGTTCAGGACTTCAGCCGATTTCCCCACATTCTGGGTCATAACAATTTCCGGGCGGTCGTGAACGGAGGACTGGCCCTAGGCCTTTTCGTCATCGGTGATAACGATGAGCGCTCGGCGGAATGGGAAGCCATTCTCCTCGAGAGCATCCCCTTCTTCAATTCCCTGATCCAAGACGACGGCAGCTACGACGAAGCCGTGTCCTACATCAACTACGCGCTCAAATACCAGATCATGGCCATGGAGGTGGTGAAGCGTAAGCGGGGCATCGACTTCTTTGATACCGCAAACTTCACCGGGTTGATCGACTTCGTGCTGGCCATGTATCTACCCAACCACCTTGAACGCCACGGTAGCATCAGTTTCGGCGATGCCGGACCCAGCTTGGAATCCTTCGCCGCCTTCTGGATTGCCCACGAGACCCGGGACAGTCAGGCGCAACACCTCGGCCTCAATTACGCCAATCACTACTGGAGTTCGTTCCTCTACTACGATCCCAGTGTGCGCCCGGCTCCGCCGACTGACGGCAACAACTTTGTCGAAACCGAACTCGACTGGGTCATCTACCGGACCGGCTATGAAGTCGATGACCTTGTCCTCGCCATGCGCAGCGGCGCGCCGATGAACCACGAACATGCCGATCGCAATTCGATCATGCTGAAGGCCTACGGGGAGATCCTGCTCGCCGATACCGTTCCGCTGACCTACGACGGCCGCACTCCGGAGTGGGTCATGCGCACCGCCCAAGGGCACAATATGATCCTGATCGACGGCCAAGGCATCGAGTATCATGACGGTCGCGAGGGCGTGAATGCCTCTCGATCGTCGGCCAAGATTGTTCGCCGCGGTGAGCGGTCCGGTCACGTCTTCTGGACCAGCGATGCTACCCCGGCCTATGCGCTGATCACGCCCGATGTCCGGTCGGTGACCCGAAGCGTGATCCTCTTCCCCACCGCGCCCTGCCTGATCGTGATCGACAAAGTGACCAAGACATCCGATCCGTCCGTGATCAGTGCCCGGTGGCACTTGGAGAGCAAGGACCAGAACGGAAGTATCCACGTCGAGGACGCCAACCGCTTCACGATCCACCGACCTAACGCGCGCCTGCATCTGCAGGTCGCCGGCCCGCCGGGATGGTCGACCCGCAGTGGTCGGTTAGACTTCCCGGCCATCGAAAAGGAGTATCACTTTGCGGAAACCACGTCGGATCAATCCGCGCAAGAGGCCCTGCTCATCACCGTGGCCACTCCGCTTCGCCCGGATGAAGCCGATCCCGTAGCCGCCGTTTCTTTCGACGCCTCCCGCTGGGAAATCAATTACCTTAAACAGGGCTCACGCATCAAACTGCAGGTTCATGACCGTGGTCCCATCCCCGAATTTGAAGTCATCCGGAACGATTTTCGTCCCTGAATCCACCTTCCCGCGGGCGCGCGCCGAGACGTATCGCCAACGCCGAGGGGGGGCAAACGGGCTCATTCCGTCAGGGGACGTTGCCCAAACAGCTCTGAGGAACGGTCCCTTTAGCTGTTCCCGGTTCGTCCCGGTTCAGCTCGATTCGGTTGCCCTCCAGCTCAACGCCAGGGTCTGGATCCGCGCATCGCGTTGCTGCAGTTTTTCGAACGCCTCCGGCGCTTGTTGATAAGGCATGACCCCCGTGATGATACGGCCCAAATCCAAACTCGAGGTTGCCATGAATTCCAGGACCGCGGTGATGTCGCGAGGTTGCTGATCCCGTGAAACGATCAGGTTGATTTCGCGTTCAAAGGCATCCGCGTAATTGAACGCCAATTCTCCCGCCAGACTCCCCTGCACCAACACCCTGCTGCCTTGTTGCCACGAGTCATCCCAAGGTAAATCGCGGGCGAGCTTCAACGCCTGATTCAACACCGGGGGCGCACCGGTGGAATCAACAACCACGTCCGCTCCGGTCGGCAGGTGACCCGCGAATGACTCCGCCAGACTCGTTTTCGCGACCACACAGTTGATGCCAAAGCTGCGACCCAACACCAGACGGTCCTCCGCCAGATCCGTGGCGACGACCTGGGCTCCGCTCTGCGCATGAAAAATGGCGGAGAGCAAACCAATCGGACCGAGTCCGATCACGGCTACCGTCTCGTTCCCTCGAGGATCGGACCGGGTCATACCATGGAAGGCAATCGCACCTATTTTGGCCAGACTTGCGTCCCGCAAGGAGACTCCCTCCGGGACCGGGAAAACGGAATTCTCCCGCACCACGACATGAGCGAGGTTTGCGCCCCAAGTGAGCCGATGAGAGCTGCACCGCTGGGAACCGGTGGAAAAAACCCGGTCACCCACCTGCAGGGTCCGCACCGCGCCCCCCACTTCGATGACTCGGCCGGCATTGGAGTAGCCGGAGATAAACGGCCACCCTTGGTTGTTCCGGTCATCGCCCCGCAAAACCCGGAGATCGGTGCCGGGGCTGATGCAAGTGTAGTGGGTTTCGATCAACACCTCGTCCTCGTGCAGCGGGGGCAACACCACTTCCTCAACCGCAACCTGACCGGGCCCAGTGAACAATACCGCCTGAGTTTTCATCCGATAACCCGCCTCGGGATGAGGCTGAAACAGAGTTTATAAATTCTATAAGTCATTATTATAAAATTAATAACAAAATGATCACAGAGCCGGACAGCGCATTAAAACTCTGACGAGGAGGCTCCGATTCACAAGGGCAAAAAACCGGGCAGGCCAAGGCGTGCTGAGGAATTTACGGTCGGCTGGATGAAATCAAGGTAGGGCGCATCGCGCCGCGACCTCCGTTTCAGGCTGATGGCATATCGTGCACGTCCTCGGCCCCCCAGCCCGTTGGACCACCAAAACAAGGTAGGGCTCGACCTTGCGTCGAGCCCCCGGTTGCTAGCGAAACTGAAAGGAGTAGAGGTCGGCGTCCACCAGCACGAAGCGCAGGCGCACGGCCTTGCCGACCCATTTGCTTAGGTCCGCCTCCCCGCCCCAACGCACCACCCGGTCGATCTCGTCGCCGAAGATGAGGTCACAGGCTTCGGCTTCGAAGCCGGGCAAGGGGTGACCAGCTTCATCCTGCAGCTCCACCTGCACCGAACCCGCCGCTGAGCTTTGATAGTTGAGGACCAACTCTTCGCCGGAGAACGTGACCGGCTTGGTGATGAGCTGCCCACCGGCATACGGCGCATTGACCGCCACAAATCCATCCAGTCGCAGCACGTGCCGCGTCAGGTGCGCCGTCGGCTGACCGTAGTGCGACATGCGGTAAAAATACATTTCCCGGCCATTCGCGGCCGGCACGAGGCCCAGCGCCGGAGTGTTGTCGCGCGCCACCCAATCTTCATCCGCCGGGCCGGGGCGCACGAACGCCTCCATAAACGTCCGATCGTAGCGATCACCCCCTCGGGAACTCATAAAAATCGCATCACTCGACGAATCGCCGTGAGTTTTGCTGACCACCATGGGCATTGCTTTTTCCGGTGCGAAGGCCGCCTTCTCGGGAAAGAAGCGCTTGGCCAGGGCGACGTAAATATGGGGTGCGCGAAAATACGGCTGCGTGCCGTTGGTATAGAGATGCTCCATCGGGGTGGGACCGAAATCCATCGCCCCGGGAGGCGTCCAATTCAGCAAGTCCGGCGACGTCGTGCGACTGATGGTGCGGTAGCCTTCAAACCCTTCGCCCGTCCACGTGCGAAAGTAACACACATAGGCCTGCTCGTGCTCCGACCAAAAGACGACGTTGTGGGAATCGAACATGCCGGCGGTGAAAATATACTCCGGGCCCCAGGGTTTCCAATTCAGTCCATCGGCCGAAACAAACGCCGCCAGCCCTTTGGTCTCGACCCCCGCAATCGCCTTGAACCGCTCCGCCGCCGGAACGCCCGGACGATCGTCGATGAACGGACTGAAGTTGCGGGAAAAGGAGTTCGTCTCCGCGAACACGATGTTGTTGTCGGTGGACCCCTCCCACTCGTAGAGCCCCAGACTCGGCTTGACCCACGTGATCCCGTCCCGGGATTCCGCGTAGGCGGTGCGCGCAATCGTGCCCGGAGCGGTGCTGGGCAGGCCCCGGTAATACATCCGATAAAGACCGTCATCGTTGAGGATGGTCGCGTAGGCGGAGAACACGCCTTCCCACGGCCGATCAAACGTCAACGCGGTCCCCGCCCGGCGGGGCTCCTGCAAACGCAGTCCCACGTTGTCCATCGATGCGATCAGGGCGTGGTCGACAAAGAGCTCACGGCGATCGCCGAGCGCGATCGGCTCAGCGCCGCTCAGCGAGCCAGCCCATCCCACCGCCAGCAGGCTGACCAGAACGGAAGCCGAGGGCCTCATAGCCTTCCTGTCAGGACCGTGCCGGGCTTTACCGGCTTGCCCGTATCGGCACTCTCCAGCGCCGCAAAACACAGCTCCAGACTGCGCAGGTTGTTGGAGGCACTGATACTCGATTCCCGCCCCTCCTCGATGGCCCGCAAAAACTCGCCAAGGGTTCCGCGGAACCCATCCGGAAACCACGTGCCTTGCAGAGGCAGCTTCACCGTGCCCTTGGCGTTGGAGTATTCGAGTTCCGTGATGCGCGCCACGTCGGCCGCCCCCCGAATCGTGCCCTTGGACCCCACGCAACACAGATACTCCCGGGGCGCATGGGTCTCGTAGGCGGAGAAGCTCAGCGTCGACAGGCCATCCCCAAAGTTCACCACGGCATTTCCCAACATCGGCTGCTTCATGTCCTGCCCGATCGCTTTCACCGCATTGGCAAAAACCAACTTCGGTTTGCGCTCACCGAACACACACCGCACGGCGTCGAACCAGTGGATCGCAAAGTCGCTCAGGATGAGGTGGTGCAGCTGCTCAAACGCCGAACCGCGCACCCAGGTGTGGTCCCACGCCAGCGAAAAATCCAAGGTATAGACGTCGCCCAGCAATCCTTGCCGCACCGCGGCGATCAATCCCGCGAACTGCGGCGCCCACCGGCCGTTTTGATTTATGCCCAGCTGCAGTCCCCGGCGTTTCGCGTAGGCGGCCAACTTGCGCCCTTCGCGAATGTCGAAGGTGAACGGCTTCTGGCTGAGCACGTGTTTGCCCGCCTTGAGGGCATCTTTGATCTGCGCCCCTCGAATCGCCGTATGGGTTGCGATCTCGACGACTTGGATGTCGTCCCTCGCCAACAAATCGTGGTGGCTGGAGTAGACATCGGCGGTGGGAAAATACTCGTCGCGTCGACTTTCCGCGGCAGCGATATTCACATCGGCCAGCGCGACGACGTTCACCCCCAGCGCCTGGGCGGCTTGCAGGTGATATTGCGAGATGCCGCCGCAACCGATCAGGCCGATGCGATGATTTTTGGGGCGCCGCGGACCCCGCGGCAAGTAGTCGAGTTTGGGTATACGCATGGGAAGGGGAATTATTTGGTGAGCAGTTTGACGGGACGTTGCTCGCGCGCGCTCAGCGCCGCCGTATCCACCATCTGCTGACCGATGCGGGAGAGTTTTACCGACAGCGGCCCCGTCAGTGCCTCGCCGGTTTCGAGGGTGTGCAAAAAATACTGCACCGGATTTTGCCGGGGACGTTTCAGCCGGTCCACCTTGATTACCTTGCCGGCGGGATGGCGCGCGGTTTGCACGGTGATGGTGGGGGCGTAATCGTAATTGGAAATCGTGCCCGCGGAGCCCTTGAGCACAAACCCACACCGGGGCTGGGGTTGGTGCTCCCACGGATCCGAAAAGGTGCCCCAACGCGTGTGAAAGGTGGAAAGCCACTCCCCGTAACGGGCGATCGTGACGCTCTGTTCATCGACCCGCAGCCCCTTGGTGCCGCCCGTCATGGTTGTGATTTCGGTGGGCTTGCGGCCGTCAAAAAACCACGTGGCCAGCGTCGCCCCGTAGCCGAGGTAGTCGACCAGCGACCCGCCCCCGTTGGGATCATAAAACCAACTCGCTCGTTTGTCCGCGGTCGTGGGGGCCGTCGCCGCGGGATCGGCCCGGTTCCAGATCGGGCTGCGGTTGCCATCGTAAAAATGCACCTCCTGCAGGTCGCCTATCCGCCCCTCCCGCACCAAGCGGTGGGCCGTGACGTGCGGCGGATACCACGCCAGCGGCCAGTTGATGGCCAGCTTGCGACGGGCTTTTTTCATCGCCGCCACCATCGCATCGGCCTGAGCCAGGTTAGCGGCAAAGGGTTTCTCAATCAGCACATGCACCCCGTAAGGCGCCACCCGCTCCACCCACTCCGCATGAGCCCCGCTGGCCGGGCATAACAACACCACGTCCGGTCGGGTTTGCTCGATGCACTGTTTCCAATCCGTGAATACCCGGTCGGCGGGAATGCCGTTGGCCTTGATCGCATCCTGCATTTCCCGGGGATCATGGTGGCTGATCCCCACCAACTCGGCCCGAGCCGTCTTGCTCGTGTAAGCGAGCAGTTGATCCATGTGACGAAAATCAAAATTGATTCCGGCGATGCGCCAAGTTTTGCGAGCGGTCATAGGGCAGCGGGAGGGGTGAACTTTGACAAACAGTCCATTTTGTTACCCCCAAAAGTCACCACGCAAACCCAGCGAAACAGAAGGATCAAGAAAACGCGATCAACGCGCCCGCTTGATGAAATTTCACCAAACCAACGAAGCCTCCGTGACCCGGTTTTCGCCCCCCTTGCTCCCGCCCGATCAACCGCGCCTGCGGTCTATTCGAGCATGGCGGGAACCAACCCATGGCGGGCCTGCCAATGCCCGGTCGAAGACTGCGGGTCGTCTGACCCTCGGTTTGCCGCCCCTCAGCACGCACCATACGACGGCGGACCGCACAAAACCACCGCACCGAGGTAGGGCGGTTTCGCCGAAACCGCCGTTTCAGGCTGACGGCACTCCCTCCGCGGCCTCTGCCGCAGCGACCACTCCATTGTAGCAGGCGGCGTCAAGCGCCGCCCCTACCCCGCTACCGGCGTCGATCGACACCTCACCCGAGAGTGCTTGCCCGATTCGGAACGAAACCTTACCCCATCTTCTCCCCTCCCGGGCACTGAAAACGCGTTTTCCCCTCCCCCCGCTGCAAACCATGACTCGGTTATTCCTGCTTGTCCTGACGCTCCTGACTTTCCCCGCGGAACTCTTTTCTTCCATCGAGCCAACTGCGGCGCGGCCCAATATCATCTTCATCTTGGCCGACGACCTCGATTTTGATGAGATTGGCGTCTACGCGCCAACGGATCACCCCAGCCGGACCGGTGCCCATTTGCGCGGGTTGACGACGTGGCGGGAGGACTGGCGCTTCTACGCGGATCCTCGAATGCACACCCCGCATATCGACTCCCTGGCCGCCGAGGGGATGCGCTTCGACCGCTTTTATGTCACTTCCGCTATTTGCACGCCCAGCCGCTACTCCTTCATGACGGGACGCTACGCGACGCGGAGCCGCCCCTTTCTCGAGCATCATCCCGCGGGGACGGAGGCCCTCATCACTTGGAACACCACCTTGGGTCCGGCAGAGCCCAACTTGGCCCGGTCATTGAGCGGACTCGGTTACCGCACCGGGCTGGTGGGCAAGTGGCACCTGGGCTTTCCCTTCGACCAGATCGATCCCCTGCCGGCTGACGCAGACCCGACCGATCCCGACATCGCCGCGCAGATTCGCCGGAATTACGACCTGTCGGTGGAGACCATGCGGGAGGACTTTGGCTGGGATCACGTCGACCGGCTTTTCCTTTTGAACAAGGAAGGCGGAGGCCTGGGCATCCCGAAAGCGCTGCGCCACCACAATCAGGAATGGCTAACCGAAGGGGCCCTCCAATTTATCGACGAAAGTTCCGCGGTTGATCAGCCTTTCTTTCTCTACTTGGCCCTCACCGTGCCGCACAGCCAGTTCGACGCGATCTACGGCGAGTTTCGGGGGGCCGACCCTTTGGCCTCCCCGAGCGGCCAGCTTTCGCGGGCCCCCGCCGGTCAACCGTCCCGCTCGTCGATTGACGCACGACTACGCGAGCGCGGCATATCCCCCCGCAACGCCATGGCGACTTGGATTGATGACGGCGTCGGAGCCATTTTGGAGCAGCTCGAACAGTTGGGCATCGACGAAAATACCTTGGTGATTTTCACCAGCGACCACCAGAGCCGCGGCAAGTTCACGGCCTACGAGGGCAGCCGGGTGCCTTTCCTCATCCGCTGGCCAGGTCACATTCCGGCAGGCATCACCATGGATGCCCTCACCGCCAACATCGACGTTGCTCCCACCCTGATCGAATTGGCCGGCGGCCTGCCCGAGAAGCTCGGGACCGTCGATGGCCGCAGCCTGCGGCCCCTGCTGGAAGGCGATGAGCCCGGGGATTGGCGCGAATCCCTCCTCCTTGAGATCGCTTATTCCCGGGCGGTGGTCACCCGAGACTGGAAGCTGCTGGTCAACCGTCCCGCTCCTGCGGCGCTGGCCGCGTTCGATGCTGACCGACTGGCCTTCACCACGACCGGTCAACGCCGGACGGTTCACTGGAGCGGGCGGTCCAACCCTCACGGCCCTTGGTGGGGTGAGGAGGGCATCCGCTACGTTGCCGATGTCGATTTCCCCCACTTTTTTGACTTCGACCAGCTCTACCAGCTCAGCACCGATCCCTTTGAACAAGTCAATCTCATCGACCACCCGGAGTATGGTGTCATCGCGGACAAGTTGAGGGCCCAACTGCGTGAACACTTGGTAACCCTCCCCCACGCCTTCGGGGAGTTTTCCTCCGGCAGCTCGAATTGAGGCGAAGCCTCCCTTATCTTGTCCTCCACCGCGCCTGCTGGCGCGCGACTAGAACGGGTGACACCCCTGCAAACTCGCTCTGCTTTACGCCGACCTCCCCTGCTTTCCCCCACCGTGGCAAGACGCGTTGGGCTGAGCCGGGACGGCCGCGCTTCCTCCCGGGACGGCGGATGGCGTCCGGTCGCCCGGTCTGAACTAAATGCGCGAAGCGTCTAGTTGTTTTCCCGATGCCAGACCCAGAGGACCGTAGCGATCGCGGCAAAAAAGAGGGTGGGAAGGATAATCCACCATGCGTTGAAGGGCATGGCATAGGCGGCAACCGCCCACTTCACCACAATGCATTTTGCGATAATGATCGCCCATACGATGCCGATGAACCAGCAGTCGCGTGAGGTCAGTTCCGGCCTGGGGAGATGTAGGTCCCAGTGCATGTCGTATCATAGCTGAACCTCGTCGTTCTGGCTACGCGTCTATTGCTTTCGTATGACGCATTCCCGGTGGGGTATCTGGACTCAATCCACCATAGGCCCCGAGGTGAAGGGATGGGCGGGAGGGGGAGGTGGCTGGCCCTCTCCTCCCCTTCGCGCACCGCCGCTAGAAGAATTTTTTAGCCTTATGAAACCAACCCTCTTCGGTCGGTTGATCGGCATCCCCACTGACCTTGGCGAACTCTTCCAACAGGGAGCGTTGCTCGTCGGTGAGCTTCTTCGGCACTTCGACGTGGACGCGCACGAGTTGATCCCCTTGGGCGCCCCCGCGCAGGGAGGGCATGCCTTTGGCCCGCAACCGGAAGGTCGTGCCGCTCTGGGTTCCGGGCGGGATCTTCAGAGAGGCTTTGCCGAACAAGGTCGGCACCTCGATCGTGCCTCCGAGCACGGCTAGCGTGAACTTGATCGGGATCTCGCAGAACAAATCCTGCCCCTGGCGTTCAAAGATCTCGTGGTCCTTCACCGTCAGCACGATGTAGAGATCACCCGGCTGGCCGCCGGACAAGCCGGCCTCGCCATTACCCACCGAGCGCAGCCGCGATCCGGTGTCGACTCCCGGGGGAATGCGCACCTTGACCTTGGCGGTCTTGGATTCGCGACCTTCGCCCCGACAGCGGGAGCAGGGTTTCTCGATTTTGGTGCCGGCGCCGCCGCAAGTGGGGCAGGTCTGCCGGAAAGTGATGATGCCACCGCTACGTTGGACCTGGCCGACTCCGCGACAGGTGGGACAGGTGACTTTTTTCGATCCCGGCTCTGCGCCGCTGCCATCGCAACGCTCACACGTCGCCGCCTTCCGGAAGGAGAGTTCTTTCTCAATCCCCTTGGCGGCGTCTTCGAGGGAGATCTCCAAATCGTAGCGCAGGTCGGAACCATCGCGGACGCCGCCACCGCTACCGCCGCCGCCGAACATCTCCTCAAAAATTCCGCCCCCGCCACCGCCGCCACCCGCGCCGCCGAAGACTTCCCGAAAGATGTCGAAGGGGTCATGGAAGCCGCCACCGCCGCCCATGCCACTCATGCCTCCGGGACCGCGGCCGCCGCCATTTTCAAAGGCCGCGTGACCGTAGCGATCGTAGGCGGCTCGCTTCTGCGCATCCTTAAGGACTTCGTAGGCGTGCGAGATCTCCTTGAACTTCTCTTCGGCCGTCGCATCCCCCGGGTTCTTATCCGGGTGATACTTGATCGCCTGCTTGCGATAGGCCTTCTTCAGCTCGGCCTCACTCGCGTCGCGACTGACACCGAGTAGGTCATAGTAATCTTCCTTCGCCATAGTCTCAGAACTCTAAGGGTTTGCGGAGTCGGCTTTGATCAGGCATCGGCCTCATTCTCCTTGGCTGCCTCGGCGGGTCCCCCGGAGACAATAACCGAGGCCGGGCGCAACAAACGGCCGTTCAGCGAATAGCCAATGCGCACGACCTGAAGGACGGTGCCTTCCGCAACTTCTTCGCTGGCCTGCTGGGAGAGCGCTTCGTGTAGATTGGGATCAAAGGCGCCATTGACCGGATTGATCTCCTTGAGGCCATGGTTGCCCAGAGCGGATTTAAACTGGTTCCCCACCATCTCGACCCCATCGGCCAGGGCCTTGAGTTCCGCATTCTCCGCGCGGGCCGCGATCAACGCGAAGCCGAGATTGTCGAGCACCGGCAGTAACTCCTCCACCACGTTGGCGGCGGCAAACGCCCGTAAATCCTCCTTTTCCCGCACCATCCGGCGACGGAAGTTTTCGAGGTCGGCCACCGCGCGTAGGTGGGCTTCCTTGGCGTCGGCCGTCTCTTTGCGGGCCTGTTCTAGTTGTTCTTCCAAAGTGGGTTCTTTCGGTTCCTCCGGCACGCTTTCCGTCGATTCCGCCGACGCGGAATTCACGTCGGTATCGGCCTGAGCGACATCTGCCTCCGGGTGGGAAGCAGACTCTTCGGTGTCTGTTGGGTCGGGTTGGGACGTGGTATCTTTCATCGCAAAAGGGTTAGTAATCTACGGCTTTGGGCTTTGTTCAAGCCCCCGCCATAAGGAATTTACCGCTCCCCCCGCCCGTTTCCACAATTCCGGCAAGCCGCCGGTGGTCGCACCCAGGTCGCCCAAAACTCCGCTGGACAACAGGACTTGCCACAGGGCGGGCGATTCGGCCAACGCCCGCAGGAGGGCGGGCGAGAGCAACTGATGGTAGCGACTCACGTTCTCGTAGGTTTGCTCGAAGTTGAGGTCGTCCACCAGAATCCGAGCAGGCTGCACGCCGTGGTCGACCACCTCAACGCGATCGATCCGGAGGTGCAATCGCCGCACCAACACGGCGGAGGGCCCTTCCCCCCAGCCCGGCAACCCCGCCGTCGCGTAACGGGGGCCTCCCTTATCCCAATCGCCTCCTGTGGCCATCCGCGGGCCAATCGCTTCAACATTGGTGCGGCCATTGGCATCCACCGCCACGACCAGCCGCGCCACTTCGATCCGAACATCATTGAGCACCAACGTGCCCTCCGTCAGGGACCCGAGGGCAAGTTGTCCTTCGACGTGCGGGATCTCCAAAAGGGCATCATTCCCCCAGCCTGGCGGCTGACCGAGCCGGAGGCTGCGCGCTTCAAAATGTCCGGTGAACGGATTCGCGGCCAACTGCATCAGGGTGGTTTCGCATCCGGATGCTCGGCTGGCTGCCGCCGTGATCACCCGAGGCAACACCACGATCCAACCGAGCACGAGCAGGGCCCCGACCACGAGGAAGAAAAACAACGCCCCCATCACAAACCCTCCCCGCGCCGAACGGGGCCGGGCTTCGGAAAGTTCCCGCGTCCGCCTCAAACGAAGTTCTCCGTCACCAAGACCAACGCGTCGCCTTCGCCCGCAGTGAGCTCGAACGCCCCCGCGTAAGGAAGCAAACCATTGTCGCCCTTGGCCAGCCGGGTTTCGACCTCTCCCTTGATCCGAACCTCGCCGCTGATCACGCTGACCAAGCGCGGCTGCTCACCCGCGGCGAAGCGCTCGCTCTCCCCCGCCACCAGCGGCAACCGCCGGATCCGAAATTCGCGGCTCTGCGCAATCACCGCGGCCTCCCGGGCCGCCGGAATCGGCTCCGGCTCAAAAAGCTCCCAATCGATCGAAGCCAGCGACTCCGCAATGTGGAGCTGGCGCGGGGCGCCATCCAACCCCACCCGTCCCCAGTCATAGACGCGATAGGTGGTGTCGGAGTTTTGCTGAATCTCCAAAATCAAGTTCCCCCCGTCGATCGCATGCACCGTGCCGCTCTCCACCAGGATGGAGTCCCCGACCTGCACCGGGAAGCGGTGCACGCAGGACTCCAGCGTGTCGTCCACCAACGCCCGGGCAAAAGCCGCTCGCGTCGTCCCCCGCTTCAGACCGACGATGAGACTGGCATCACCGGAAGTCTCGGCAATGAACCAATTCTCCGTCTTGGGCTCGCCCCCCATCGCCGGCGCGATCTCCGCCGGGGGATGGACCTGCAGGCTCAGCCGTTCGCGGCAATCGAGCCATTTGATCAAAATCGGAAACGGGCGCTCCACCGGCCAACCGGGCCCCATGATCGCAGCCGCGTGTTGGGTCAGCGCCTCTCGCATCGTCAAACCGTCCAGCGCGCCCCCCACACCCACCGATTGGGCTTCGGGGCGATCCACGATCTCCCAGCTTTCCCCAATCGGACCTTCCCGCGGCAGGGTCCGCCCCAAGGCCGAGGCCAGAACCCGCCCGCCCCAGACCCGGTCCTGATAAATTGGAGAAAATCGCAAAACTTCGTTCATTTAATAAAAGGTTGGTAAAAAGTGAATTCAGGTGAAGGCGGGTTTACATTTGACCGCCTAGGAGGCAGGGGTGAAATCCCTTCGTAAGGTTCGCTGCGCCGAACTGCGCGGTCAGCACACAAACCTCCATGGCCAAGTCGAAGACTTCAAACTCAAACACCGGTAGGACCGGATTCGCTCCCCCCCGCTACCGTCCCAAGTGGATGGTGGCCGTGATCTGCTTGTTGCTTGGCCTGTGGCTGACCGTCGCCTACCTCGACTACAGCCCGCACCAACCCGGCTTCATCACCAATAATTCGACAGTGGCCGTGGACCACAATCTGGTGGGCAAGGCCGGCGCGGATGTCGCTCGCCTGAGTTTTATCTGGATGGGACTCGGCGCGTGGTTGATTCCCGTATTTTCCTTTTGGTCGCTCTGGGTGGCGATCCGCAACGCCCGCCGCCTCGCCCTCGCTCGTTTCGTCGCGATGCTTTTCGCGATTCTCGCCGCCTGCGGATTGGCCGCCATGTTCAAGCTGGACACATTCGCCCAGAGCCAATGGTTCCCCGACGGCCGGTTGGGCGGCCACATCGGTGCCTGGGTCTATGACGGTCTGTTCCAGGAAGTGATCGGTGAGTTCGGCTCCGCCTCCCTCCTGGCCACCGTGCTGGTGCTGTCCTGGATCTTTATTCTCACCCGGGACATTGGCGCGATGTTCGAGCAGATCATCCAAAACCTGAAGGAGTGGTGGGCCCGTCGCACTGAAGCCGCTGCCGAAAGAGCGGAGCAAAAACGCCTGGCGAAGGAGGAACGCGCCAAGCTCAAGGCCGAACAGAAAGCCGCGGCCAAGGCCGCCAAAGTGGCGGAGAAAGAGCGCTTGACGGCCGAAAAAGCCGCCGCCAAAGAGGCCAAGCAAGCTGGCAAGGCCGCCGGCCAAGGTCTCCGTCTCGCCGGCAACGAGGATCCCCTGGCCTCGCTCCCCGCCTCCAAACCGGTCTCCTTCCCTCCGCCCCCAGACGCCGCCAAGCCGCCCCCCGCCGCCGCGCCGGAACCGGAACCGGAGCCCGCCCGCGAACCCCCCAAGGTCATCGGCCTCAAGCTCGGCAGGCCCGGCGGCAGCAAAGCCCCCCCGGAGCCCGAAACCCCGCAGCGCGATGCCGAAGGCAATAAAATCGAGCTGAACATCGTCAAAGCCGCCGAGCCCAAGAAGGCGCGTGGGGCCTCCGAACCCAAAGCGCGCGGTGACTACCACTTCCCTCCCCTCAAGTTGCTCGCCGATCAAGCGGAGCCCCACGAAGACAACACCGAGGCAGAACACCAATCCAACGCCGAAAACCTCCTGCGCATCCTGGACGAATTTGGGGTGAAGGTTTCCCTCGGCGAGATCCATGTCGGTCCGGTCATCACCCGCTACGAGGTGATTCCTGCTCCCGGGGTTCGCGTCGAAAAAATCTCCGGGCTAGACAAGAACATCGCCCTGGGGATGCGCGCCCAGTCCGTGCGCATCCTCGCCCCCATCCCAGGCAAGGCGGCCGTCGGCGTCGAGGTGCCCAACAAGCATCCGACCCCAGTGGGCATGCGCGAGATCCTCGAATCCCAAGATTGGCATTCACTGAAAGCCGAGCTCCCCATCGCCCTCGGCAAGGACGTCTCCGGCAAACCCCTCGTCTCCGACCTGGCCAAAATGCCCCACTTGCTCATCGCCGGCGCCACCGGTTCCGGGAAATCGGTCTGCATCAACTCCATCGTGGCTTCGATCGTCTACTCCAAGACCCCCGATGAGGTCAGGATGATCATGGTCGACCCGAAAGTCGTGGAACTGAAGGTGTTCAACACCCTGCCCCACATGCTCATCCCAGTGGTCACGTCACCCAAAATGGTGCCCGGGGCCCTCAAGTGGCTGCTCGCGGAGATGGAAACGCGCTATCAATACTTCGCGAAGTGCAACGTCCGGAACATCATCGGGTTCAACAACCGGAAGAAGCGCAACACCCCCCCCGACTTACCGGACGCCCCCCCCGACCAACCGGGCCTGCCGGGGGTCGACCCCGCGGACGACGAAATGGAGATCCCCGAGAAGCTGCCCTACATCGTCGCCATCATCGATGAGCTGGCCGATCTCATGATGGTTGCCCCGGCCGAAATCGAAACATCCATCGCCCGACTGGCCCAGTTGGCCCGCGCCGCCGGCATCCACCTGATCATCGCCACCCAACGGCCGTCGGTGAATGTCATCACCGGCGTGATCAAGGCCAACCTCCCCTCCCGCATCGCCTTCCAGGTCGCATCCCAAATCGATTCCCGCACGATTCTCGACACCAAGGGAGCTGACAACCTGATCGGCCGCGGCGACATGCTGTTCTCCCCTCCCGGCACCGCTCGATTGGTCCGCTCTCAAGGCGCCTTCTGCTCCGACGAGGAAGTCATGGCCATCGTCGAGTTCATGCAGCAGCACAACGGTCTGCCGATCTACAAGCAAGACGTGCAGGAACAAATCGACCGAGCCGGTTCCGATGGTGACAGCGGCGGCGACAGCGGGGATATGGGCGACGACGAGGAGCTCTATCAGCAAGCCCTCGATGTGCTGAAATCCAGCAAACGGGCGTCGACCTCCAACATCCAACGGCGCCTGCGGATCGGCTACAATCGCGCCGCCCGCATCATCGACCTGTTGGAAGACAACGGCATCGTCGGCCCGGAGAACGGCTCCAGTCCGCGGGAAATTTTGGTAGACCTCGACAGCCTGTGATTGCGCCCGACGGCCCATCCCCCGCGAGCGGTAAATCGTTCTTCCCCTTCGGGGAATCCTGCGCTTGCTTCATTTCGTAGTTTCTTAATCCCCCCCAATTCAGCACTATCCCCTCATGCAGACTATCGGCGAACGACTGGAAGAAGCACGGAAAAGCAAAGGCATCTCCATTCGCGAGGCAGCGGAGGCGACCAAGGTGCGGGGCGACTATCTCCACAAATTCGAGAGCAACCAGTTCGACATCAATCTGCCCGAAATCTACGTGCGCGGTTTTCTGCGAAATTACGCCGCCTACCTGGGACTCTCCCCCGAAAAAATCATCAACGACTACAATGCCCTCGGTCGCGGCAAGCCCAAGTCCAAGCCCGGGGGCCGCGAGCTCTATGGTCGCATGGACATTACCGTCGGTTCGCCCAGCAAGGACTCGTCCGGCGAATCCACCGATGGAGAAGGCGCCTCCTCCGAAGGGGGCAAAGATGAAAACCCTGCGACCTTCCAACCCAAGGGAGGCAGCCGCCTGCCCTATCTGGACCGGGCCTTGGTCATGCGAGGACTCCTCGCTTTGGCCGCTTTGATCGCAATCGTTCTGATCGTGGTCTTCACCATCCGGGCCTTCAGTGGGTCCGACTCCACCTCCGACACCTCGTCCGCCAACGGCGACACGGCCACCGTGGCCACCGCCCCCGGGGTCATTGTCCACGCCTTGGACAACGTGCGCATCAAAATGGTCGATGAAACCACCGGCACCGAGCTGTTCCAAGGGTCCCTCTCCCGCGGCGGCAGCCGGGCGTTCCCGAAATCAGACTCCATGCTCCTGACCGCCGACCCCATCGAAAACGTCGAAGTGGAGATCAACGGCGAACGCTTCCCCACCGGACTCACCGGTCGCGACCGCATCCGGATTCAGTAGGTCACCAAATCAATCCCCTTCCACCGTCCGCGGGAGGGTTCAGCGGGTATTAGCCGTGGGGCCGTGAGCGTGGCGATATGCGCAACCTCCCCGCCCCCAGCAGGGAAGAACGCTTCGCCGCCCCCGCTCTCCACCGGAATCGGACTCCGGCAGCGGTCAGCGCAGCGCGACCGGTTTCCCCAGAATTTCGCGTAACACCACCGCGCGACGCGCCTGACGCGGGTCGCGCAACGTCGCCAGGAAGTCCCGGTCGCTCAGGGAATCGGAAGACGGACGCCGGTACCGGCGGGACGAGACCACAGGAACTTTAACTTTAGCCGCCATGGCATCTGCGGCCCGACGCTTCTTATTCAATTCGGCCATTTCCTGTTCCATCCGCTGCTGGCGGCTCACCACCGGGTTGGTTGGCGGTAAGGGCGGTGGAGCCGGTTTCGGCGGGCGCGGTGACGGATCAGGTATCCCCATGAGCTCCCGCAGCATCGGCGGAATTTGCTCGGTCCCCTCCTCCGGCCCTGCCGCGGTGACTTCCCGCCCGCTCTCGCGGTCGCGTCGTTCCTCGCGCTTGCGACGAATTTCTTCCCGCAGCTGGCGATTGCGCTCCAGTTGTTCGAAATCGATTTTCTCCCGCCCCGGCCGGTCTGCCGGCGGCGGGGTCTCTTCGTCACCCTGCTTGCGCTGGGTCAACCACCAGGCGATCGTCGACCCGACGATGATCACCAGCTGGATGTTATCAAAGATCCAATTCATCAGCAGATGCGTGGCGCCCGCGCCTTAGGAACTGGACTTGTTGCCATCTTCCGGATCGCCGATTGAGGTGCGCATCCCGGTGTCGGCCTTGATGTTCTCCATCCGGTAATAATCCATCACGCCCAAGTTGCCCTTGCGGAACGCTTCGGCCATCGCGAGCGGGACTTGCGCCTCAGCCTCGACCACCTTGGCGCGCATCTCTTCAACCCGCGCCTTCATCTCCTGCTCGACCGCTACGGCCGCCGCCCGACGAATTTCCGCCTGCGCCTGGGCAATGGACTTGTTGGCCTCGGCCTGCGCTTCCTGCAATTTGGCGCCCACATTTTCGCCCACGTCCACATCGGCGATATCGATGGAAAGGATTTCGAACGCCGACCCCACATCGAGTCCACGGCCCAACACGACTTTGGAAATGGAGTCCGGCGACTCGAGCACAACCTTGTAGGTGTCAGCCGAACCGATCGTCGTCACTATACCCTCACCCACCCGGGCGATGATCGTCTCCTCCTTGGCTCCACCCACGAAGCGGTCGAGGTTGGTGCGCACGGTCACCCGGGCGCGCACCTTGACTTGAATCCCATCCTTGGCGACGCCGTCGATGGTGGACCGTCCCATCTCAGGGTTCGGGCAATCAATCACCTTCGGATCCACCGAGGTCCGCACCGCCTCCACCACGCTCTTGCCGGATCCCTTGGTCGCAAGATCGATCGCGCACGCGCGGTTCCAGTCCAGTTCAATGTTGGCCTTCTTCGCCGCGATCAACGCATGCACCGTCTGCACCACGTTGCCCCCCGCCAGAAAATGAGCTTCCAGGTCGTCGATGGTGATATCGAGGCCCGCCTTCTTGGCGGTGATCCGGGTGTCGACGATAAGGCCATAGGGCACCTGCCGCAGACGCATCGCCACGAGATTGGAAAAGCCGACGTAGGCGCCAGCCAGCCACGCCCTCAGCCAAACGCTGAAAAACGAGATGATGATGAAAAAGAGAACTAATCCGGCGATGGCCGCCGCGATGATGATGACTAGGGTGATGTCCATGACTGAGCTATTCTGGTTTCGAGGTTACAATTAATCTAAAATTATCCGCGCCAATCACCGCCACCGCGGTGCCGGCTTCGATAAAACCCGATCGAGAAAACGCCTCAAGGCGTTTTCCGTCGATTTCGATGTAGCCCGTCGGCCCCATCGCGGTGAGGGCTACCCCGACCGCGCCCACGTAGTCGCTTTCGCGGACCGGTGAGGCCACCCCGGAGACTTCCGATCGGAGGAACAGCCGCCGGCCCAAGGTCGTTTGCGGCAGGATCTTGAATTCAAAAAAAAGCATCCCCCCCACCATCGCCGCCCCGATGAACAAGGCCAACAGGCCTCCCGTCATCCCGAAATCGATAAACGCGAGAGCCGTCCCCGCCAGCATGGACAACCCGGCCAGTACCCCAAGAATTCCGCCCGGAACGAAAACCTCGAAACCCAACAGGATGACCCCCACCACAAACAGTGTCGCGATCAACGTCATGCCTCGTCCTCCTCCACCGCCTTGACCAGCAGGCTGAACCCATCCCGGCCGGTCACGCGCACCCGGGTGCCTTTTTCCGCGGTGCCCACGCCAATCCGCGCATCATACCACTTGCCCTCGATAGCCACCTGACCACTGGGAAACAAATCCGTCGCCGCCTCCCCGATCTCCCCCACCAGCGTCTCTTGGGCTTGCACGTCCAACGCCAGTCCGGCCCGGGCACCATCGCCCACCGCCGTGCCCAGCACGAGCCGATCCCACACCCAGTTCTTGGGCAAGAACCGCATCACCGCGATCCCGCCCACGAAGGCGATCAGCAACCCCATGGCGAGATTGATCACCGGCGCGAGGAGCACATCACCCGAAAACGAAATCGGCTCATTCGGCCAAAAATCCGCCATCGACCAAATCAACGACCCCAACATCAACATCACCCCGCTCAGGGCGAAAACGATGACCCCCGGGAAAATCAAAACTTCGATCAGGATCAGCACGACGCCGAGGAAGAAGAAAAGGGCCGGCTCGTGACCCGATAAACCTGCCGTGTAATGCCCAAAAAATACGATGAGCACAAAGACCCCCCCCACGATGCCGAACACCCCAAAGCCCGGGGTCTTGAATTCGATGAACAGCCCCAGAAACCCAAGCCCGAGCAGGACGGGCGAAATCGTGTTGAGCAGGGCGGCCAGGTCTTCCGACCACGTCGTTTCGAGCACAACCAATTCGTAGCCTCCCTTCCCGTAACGGGCATCCAGCAACTCGTCGATCGACGCCGCGATGCCGGCCGCCAGCAAGGGTTCGGAGGGATCCCCATAGCGCTGCGCCGCTTCGGTGGCGGTCAGCGACAGCAGTTCCCCGGCGGGCTTGAGCACTTCACCTTCAATTTCCAAAACATAGTCGGAGTCGATCATCGCCGAAATGACTTCCCCGCGGTAGGCATGGCCCTCCGAGATTGCCCGGATCCGGGCCCGCAGGTAGCTCACAATCTTCTGCTTCATCGACTCGTCGATCTCGCCACCCGAGGACATCACCGGGGCGGCCGCCCCAATCACCCCGGTCGGGGCGAAGTAAATATCATCGGTCATCGCCGAAATAAAGGCGCCAGCCGAGATCGCTTCCTTGTTCACAAATGTCGCCGTGGCTCCGTCAAACCGATCGAGCGCCTCCAGTATTTCAAACGTCACGTCCAAACGACCGCCGGGGGTTTCCATGTCGAGTACCACCAAATCCGCTCCGTTCTCACTCGCATCCTTCAGTCCCCGCCGCAGGACGTAGAGCACCGGCTTGGCGATCTGGTCGCGCACCGGAATCACCACCACCTTGGCCGGGCCTTCCCGCAGGCCCGGATCCTCCCGCTCAATCGGCAGCGCCGGCTGCGGTTCCGCCCGGCTCGGCGACCGGTCCGGCGACACCTCTTCCAACGCGTGTCCCATCGCCAACGCCACAAATCCACCCACAACACAGGCGGCAAAATATCTAATTCGGCGAGGGATCATCATATACTGAACCAAGGAATCTGCACCAGCCCGCGGCACACCGCAAGTGCCGGAACCTTACATTTGTCTCCTTAATTTCGAATCCCGCGGTCATCTCAATTGCACCCATCGAGCAGATGGCTCTACGGTGAAGGCTCTTTTATCGACTCCGCCAAATTCCGCCTCCCCTCATGCAGTCCATTCCCTACCTCGGCCAAGCCGTTCGTCGGTGGCAGGTCGGCAACTCCACCTTCCTGGCTTGGCCCGAAGCCGGGGCCCGGCTCATGCACTGGAACCACACCCGGATCGACGGCTCGGTCCGCGAAGTCATCCACTGGCCTCACCTCACCGATCTCAGCACCCCCATGGCCAAGGTGCGCGGCGGCAATCCCGTGTTGTTCCCCTTCAGTGGCCGCACGTTCGATGCCGGAGATATCCACTACTGGCGCGGTCGGGACGGCCAACGCCGCGCGATGCCGATGCACGGTTTCGCCCGGCAGGGCAGCTTTGCGATCGAGCAAATGGATCCGACCGGATTCCGCGCCACCCTCGAGCCTTCGGACGAGGACCAGGTCAACTTTCCCTTTTCCTACCAGTTCACCGTCACCTACCGGTTCGAGGCCTTGCGTCTGACCTGCGAATTTGCCCTCCGGAATTTGGACCAACAACCCGTGCCGTGGTGCGCCGGCCACCACTTCTATTTCGCGGCTCCATGGACCGAGGGCCAGACCCGCGATGACTACCAGATCACGCTCCCCCCCGCCAAAGCCGTGCGCCAGTCCCCCACGGGCACCTTGTTCCCGGGCCCGCAGGTGCCTCGCACCACCCCCCTCTCCGACCCCAATCTCGTCGACACCATCCACACCCAACTCACCACCAACCGGGTTCGGTTCGGCCCGAGCGATGAATCCGAACACGTCGACGTGAGCCTGGGCACGACCCATCGTCCCGCTCCCGGTCAGGCCATGGTCACGTGGACCGCCGAGCCTTCCAGCCCCTTTTACTGCGTCGAACCTTGGATGGGACCACCCAACGCCATCGAACACGGCCAAGGCCTGCGCTGGGTGCCCCCCGGCGAGACGGACCAGTTCAGTGTCACCGTGGCCATCGGGTGAGGCTCTTGAACATCGGGCCCCTCCACGCCCAGCTGCTGCGCTCCTCTGCGCTTAATCATCGCGCCATCGTCGTGGTTTTATTTGCACAATATTCGTGTTTATTCGTGTCCATTCGTGATTAGATGGTGGATCATTTATTTCGAATCGTGGATAACCTAACTCCCCCTCTTGCTTTGTTCGACAGCCTCGGTGGCCTAGAGATGCTCGTCATCTTTGTGCTCTCCTTGATGCTTTTCGGCGGTAAGCGCCTGCCGGAGGTCGCCAAGGGACTGGGGAAATCGATCCGCGAATTTAAACGCGCCGCATCGGGAGTGGAGGATGAGATCCGCCGTGCCATGGATCTGGACCATTCCCCCCATCGCCGACCGCCGGTTCGCCGTCCCCGCAGTGCGGTCAAAGCTCCTGCTGACCCCGCGCAAACCCCCGCTCCAGAGCCCTACCTACCCCCACCGGTGGCCCCCTCCTCGTCATCCCAATCCTCCGACCGCGATTCACCGGGCTCCACGGACCAGCCGGACGATCCCCCGTCCTCGGCCGGCCCCTCCAAATCGGACCCCAAATAGGCCCTGCCATGGACGAGCCGGAACCAGTCGAGTTGCCCATCAATGGAGAACTGGACCTGCACACGTTTCGACCGTCGGATTTAAGTGAATTGATTCCCGCCTACCTCGCCGCCTGTCATGCCAAAGGGATTCGCGAGGTTCGGATCATTCACGGCAAAGGCACCGGCACTTTGCGCACCACCGTGCACGCGCTGCTCGACCGCCTGCCCGACCAAGTCGAGAACTACCGCCTCGGCAACGAGACCAGCGGCAGTTGGGGAGCCACCCTCGTGACGTTGCGCTCCACCCGCTGAGCCCACGGCTGGAGCCACGGGGCACTCCATCGCCAAGCCGGGTCCTCCGCCGACCCCATTTTAAGCTTTGCACTTCTCGCCGCTTGCCCGTTCCGTCGGGCTTCGTAACGCGCTAGATGATAGTGGTTGGTGGGTCTGCAGGTGAACGTATCGTTCATGGGTCGACCCGAAATCCGAATTTCGGGAACACGCTCAGAAACGACCGCACTTGCGAATCCCTAAACCATGAATACCAAACTCTACGTCGGTAATCTTTCCTTCAACACCACCGAATCCGGTATCCGCGAAACCTTCGGAGCCTTCGGTGAAATCACCGACACCTACGTCGCGATGGACCGTGAAACCGGTCGTCCCCGCGGGTTCGCCTTCGTGACCTTCAGCAAGGCCGAAGAAGCCCAAGCCGCCATCGAAAAACTCAATGGCTCCGACCTCGACGGCCGGGCGCTGAAGGTCAACGAAGCCAAGCCCCGCGAATAATCGCCGGGCCTAGCCCAGAAAACTTACGGACGGGTCACCCAGTGACCCGTCTTTTTTTGGGCCCAGACACCGGCATCCACCAGATCCGCCCCGGCCTACGACCGACCGAAACCCGGCTCAGCTATTTTTTAAAAAAATCACCGCAACTTTCTCCCCCCGACCGGGGTGTTCATACCCGTCCACCCTATCCAAACCAACTCCCTGCCCCACCACTCAAAATGAAACTCTCCACCCTTCTCCTTACGTCCGCTCTCATTGCCCCCGCCACGATTTTCATGGGCGCCACCGCCCCCGTAAACGCCCAATCGCTCCGCACCGAAACTCACCCGCTGGCCGCCTGACCAACCAAGTAGCGGGGAGCGGAAGCGACCCGACTCGCTGGCCCTACCCCGCCCCCCTGTCTTGGTCTTTTTCAACGTTTCCAGCCCCCCCCCACCTCCCAAGCTACGCTCCATGAATTCCATGCACGAAATCGATTACCGGATTGAAGGCGACGACATGCAGTTCGTCATTGTTGAACTTGATCCCGGCGAGGCCGTCGTCGCCGAGGCTGGCGCGCTGATGTATATGGAGGCCGACATCGAGATGGAGACCATCTTCGGTGACGGGTCCCAAAAGCACGATGGCTTTGTCGGATCGCTCATGGGCGCCGGCAAACGTCTGCTCACCGGCGAGTCATTGTTCATGACGGTTTTCCTCAACCGCGGCGGCGCCAAACGACGCTGTGCTTTCGGCGCGCCCTACCCAGGCAAGATCATGCCGGTTCACCTCTCGACCCTCGGGGGTCGACTGCTGGCGCAAAAGAACGCGTTTCTCTGCGCGGCCAAGGGCGTGAGCGTGGGCATCGCCTTTAATAAAAAAATCGGCGCCGGTTTCTTCGGGGGGGAAGGCTTCATCATGCAAGACCTGGAAGGCGACGGCTGGGCCTTCCTGCACGCAGGCGGCACGCTGCACGAGCGCACCTTGGAAGTCGGCGAGACCATTCGCGTCGACACCGGTTGCATCGTCGCGTTTCAGCCTTCGGTCGATTTTGACATCAAATTTGTGGGCGGCGTGAAGACCGCACTCTTCGGCGGCGAGGGCCTGTTCTTCGCCACTCTCCGTGGTCCCGGCACGGTTTGGTTGCAGTCGTTGCCCTTTTCCCGCCTCGCCGACCGCATCATCTCCTCCGCCCCTCGCCATGGCGGCAAACAAACCGGCGAAGGCTCGGTGCTAGGCGGCCTGGGTCGCCTCATCGACGGAAAATAAGGCGACCCCGCCTTTCCTCCTCGTCCCCGACAGCGCGTAATCCGTTCCCGGTTGCGGGGACGCGATTGCCCACGGCAGATTTGCCCACCCCGCCAGATCTTTTGTCATCAAAACGGACTTCGGCCAACGCTCCGGCGCCACCAGCGTCTCCGGCCGGCTCGAACTACTCCCCCAAACGCCCACCCGCGCCCGAGCCACTTGTCATCTCTGGTGACCGGTGAAGCTCAACGTGCGCGATCCGCGGCGGATTTTGCGGGCTTGGTGGATTTTGCGGGATTTGGGGACGAGCCTCCCCATCCCTCCGGCCGGGGCTTTCGGCATTGGTGAATCTGAATCCATAAATTCATGCGGCCGTTCGTCCTCTCCCTGAAACCGCCGGTCACTTGCGGGATTGGCAACCCCGCCTGCGTGGGCTCAACTTGGCGCCGACATGAAAACCACCTTCATCTACGGTATCGGTATGGCAGCGGCCAGCTTCGTGCTGGGCCTGATTTTGTTCTTCGCGGGCTTCCACAGCGATGTGGAAAAACTCGCCACCGGTCAGACGATCGGCTCCGTCGGCGCACTCATCATAATGGTGGTGGGATTGGTCTTGGTGATGAAAGCCCGCCGCGAAGAATTCGTTCCGGAGGAAGGCTTCGGCTACGGCCGAGCCCTCGGCACCGGCACCCTGACGGCGCTTTGGTCGGCCCTCGTTGGAGCCGTCCTTTCCGTCGTCTACGCAACCGCCATCAATCCCGGACTTTCTGAAATCATCATCGAAAGTGAGATCGCCAAGATGGAAGAACAAGGGATCCCGGCGAATGCAATTGAACAGGCCGAGGGGATCATCGCCTTTATGACCAGTCCCGCCATGATGGCCGTTACCAACTTTTTCTTTGGTTTTGTGATGGGTTTCATCGTCAGCCTCATCGTTGCCGCCTTTCTCAAGCGCGCTGCGGTCGACGCGGTCCCTCCGCCCCCGCCGGTCATCGCCTGATCCCCTACTCTCCTCCCCCCGCAAAACGCGGCGCCCCCCCCACTGGCTCCGCGTTTTTTATGCGCCCCCAACCGGGGTCCTCTGCCCGTATCCATCGGGTTTCGCCTGAAAAATTAAAACGGCCCGGGTTACCCCGGGCCGCGTTTTGGTGCCTAGCGAAAGTCAAAAGAAACCGCTTAGCGCAGATCCTTGCTGGTGTGGTGGTAGTCATCGACCGTGACCAGAATGACGGCCGCGATCGCGTAAACGCTCAGACCGACCAAAAGACCGTTCATGGTCAGCGCGACCGAAACGACCCAGGCCAAGGAGACGAGGCCGCCACCGAGGAGGGCAGATTTAAGGTTCAGGTTGTTCATGATAGTTTCTTTCGTTTGCCGCCGCCCGTAATTGAGCGACACCGGTAATATAACCCATTATTTCAATTGTTGAAATATACGCTTTCTATGATTTATATAGTTTTTATCTATGGAATTAACCCAATTGCGCTACGTGTTGGCCATTGCAGAAACGGGGAATTTCACCCGAGCAGCCAATGCCGTTAATGTGGCTCAACCTTCTTTGAGCCAACAGATTGGAAAACTCGAAACCGAATTGGGTCACAAGCTGTTCCATCGGCTGGGGCGGCGGGCCGTTCCCACAGAGGCCGGTGAGATGTTCATTGAGCGGGCCCGACGGATCCTTTCCGAGGTTGATAATGTGTCCAGCGAGATTCGGGACAACCCCCGACTCAATCGATCGATTTCCGTGGGGGCGATCCCCACGGTCGCCCCCTACATCCTCCCGGGGTTGATCAAGCGTTGTCAGAAGCAGCTCCCCAACCTGCGGATCAATACGTCCGAGTCCTTCCGCACCGACCTGTTGCGCGACGTCGCCAAGGGCGCCCTCGACATGGCGATCGTCGCCCAGCCGATCGACGAGCCTCAACTCGCCGCCGAGTCCATGTTTGTTGAGTCCTTGGTGCTGGCAGTGAGTCGACGCCATCCTTTGGCCAGCAAGCGCCGATTCACCGTCGCCGACTTGGCGGAGCAGACGTTTATCATGCTGGGCGAAAGCAGCTCGTTGACCCAACAGATCCAGAGTTTTTGCGGCGCCAACAAGTTTCAGCCCCGTATCGGTCACACCTGTGCCCAAGTCGCCATGCTCAAGGAACTGGTGGGGCTGGGGCTGGGGGTCGCCATCCTGCCCCAACTCGCCCAGAGCCCCGATGATCGCCCGCAACTGGTTTACCGCCAGTTACGGGGCAAGACGCCCACCCGGGAGATTGCGGTGGTGCGCCACCTCCAGCGCTACCAGACCACGGGTGCCACCCAGTTTCTGGGTCTGCTCCGTGAAACCTTCAGCCTCATTGAGAGACCGACCGTCGAAGTGTGATTTACACTCGCCCGCCAGCCCGGTCCCGTTCACGCTTCCCCCTATGATCGACTTGCTGAAGAAAACCCTCCTCGCCGGCGTAGGCGCTGCAGTCATCACGAAGGACAAGATCGAGGGCACCCTCGACGACTTTGTCCGGCAGGGCAAAGTCAACGCGAACGACGCCAAAATCATGGCGGAGAAAATCGCCGATCAAGGTCGCAAAGAGTTCGATGACCTCGCCGCCGACCTGAACGAACGCATCGCCCACGTGCTGGACCGCAAGACCACAGACCACGAAGCCCGTATCGCCGCCTTGGAAGAGCGGATCCGCGTGCTGGAGGCGCTGACCCAGGTCAGCCGAACCCTTCGCCCGGATCGGCACCGAGCCCTTCGACCTGCTCGGCAACGCCGTTCGCGCGAAGGAGATTTTTACGGTCTTCGCCCGGCACGGTTTTGCCGATTTCATCAACCAGCTCGACCTGCCGGCCGCGTTGGCCCGGCGCTTCCAAAGTCCGCCCCTGCAAAAGAAATCAAAGTGGGAGCGCATTCGGCTGGCCGCCGAAGAGTTGGGCCCCGCGTGGGTGAAGTTCGGTCAGCTGTTGAGCATGCGGCCGGATCTGATTCCGCATCCTTTGATCCTCGAGTTGCGCAAGCTGCAGAACGCGGTCGCCCCGGTGCCCTTTGCCAAGATCCGGGACCTGATGACGGAGGAGCTTGAGGGGGATCCGGCGCGGGTGTTCGCCGCGTTTGACGAAACGCCGATGGCGGCGGGATCCTTGGCCCAGGTTTATCACGCCCGTCTCCACGAATCGGATACACCGGTGGCGGTCAAAGTGCAACGGCCGGGAATCGCCCGCTCGATCGAGGCCGATCTCGACCTGGCCGAGTGGCTGGCCGATCAACTTCACCAGCGCATCAAAGCCCTCAAGCCCTTCGATCTGCCGTCCGTGGTGGAGGCGGTGAAGGAGGGGGTGGAGCGCGAGATCGATTTTCGCCACGAGGCCCGCAACCAATCCTACTTCAACACCAAGAACCCTGCCCCGGAGCACGTGTTCGCGCCCCGGGTGTTCAACGACTACACCACCGCCAAGATTCTGGTCATGGAGTTTGTCGAAGGGGCACCGGTTGGACCCGAAAACACTGACGCCAAACGCGCCCGGGAGCTCGCCGCCGAAGGAGCCTCTTCCATCGTTCGCCAGGTGCTGATTGACGGCTTTTTCCACGCCGACCCCCACAGCGGAAACGTGTTGGTCACCCCCGATGGACGCCTTTGTTTTCTGGATTGGGGACTGGCCGGGCACCTGACCCGTCGGCTGCGTTACGCGCTGGCCGACTTCTGGGTCGCCGCGGTGGAGGGCGATGCCGAAAACGTCGTGCGCATCGCCGCGGAGTTGGCCCCCCCGGGGTCCCGCACCGACCTGCGCGAAATGGAAAAGGACGTGACCCTGGCGCTGCGCGAGGAGCTCAACTTTTCCATTGGTCGTCAGGAAATCGGGCGAGCCATGCTCAAGCTGCTCTTCATTTTTGGCAATCATGGCATTCCCCTGTCCCGCGATTACTCGCTGATGGCCAAGGCGGTGCTGGCCATCGAGGAGGTGGGCCGGGCCCTCGATCCGAAGTTTGACCTGCGCGATCATGCGGGCCCGATACTGAAACAACTGTTTCGCGAACGCACCGGTCCCCGCGCCATGGCGCGGCGCTCCCGGGAATTCTTGCGCGGCACCTTGGCGAGCCTGCAGGAACTGCCCTCCAGCATGTCGCGCTTGGTGCGACGATTCGAACACGACGACATCACCGTCAATCTGGAGCACAAAGGTCTGGACGACCTGGACAACTCCATCGAAACGGCCTCCAACCGGGTGACCCTTGGTTTGGTTTCGGGATCATTGATCATCGGCTCATCCATGATTGTGACCACGGGGATCAAGCCCCTGCTGTTTGGTTATCCCGCTCTCGGGATCGTCGGCTACCTGCTCTCCGCGATGGTCGGGGTTTACATCATCTGGGACACCATGCGCCACGGTCGCCATCGTTGATTCACCCCTCGGGCGGCCCGGCCGAAACCAAGACGAGGCCACCTTGCGGTGACCTCGTCAGGTCCAGCTTCAACTAACTCCCGGGAAAGTTTCCCGGGGTGCCTTTCGGCTTTAATTGGGACCGTGCCCCGGTGAGGGAGTTCCGCATTTCTTGAATTTTCCCGACCACCTGCGCTGGACATTCGGCGACAGCCCCACTCGGGTAGGGACTTGTCCATGTCGTCCCCCGCCGAACCTGCCCTCCCCTCTCCTCCCGACAACACCTTGGAGAAAACGGCCGCCCAACCCTCCGACCTCGAAATCAAAGACTCCGCCCTAATTTTCAAAGATGTCTGGCGAAAGCTCGAGGAAGAGTTCGGCCGGGATCAACTGCGCTTCCCCAAGGAAATTATTTTGCTGGGAGGAGCTCCGGGATCGGGCAAGGGCACCAACACGGGGTTCATCCTCCAAGCCCGGGGGCTCACCTGCCCGCCCATCGTGGTCAGCACCCTGCTCGACAGTCCCGAGGCGCGGCGCATCAAGGATGCCGGCATGATGGTGGGCGACCGCGAGGTGCTGGGCATCCTGTTTCGCGAACTCCTCCGGCCGGAATACGCCGACGGGTGCATCATCGACGGGTTTCCGCGCACGGAAGTTCAAGTCGATGCGTTGAAGCTTCTGATCACCAAAATGCAGGGGCTGCGCGAAGAGTTTCTGCACACCCCGCTGGGGATTCATTTTCGGCAACCCACCGTGCACATCATGGTGCTGTTTGTCGAAGAGCACGTTTCGGTTGAGCGGCAACTGAAACGCGGCGAACTGACCAAGGCCCACAACGAAGAGGTCCGCCGCACGGGCACGGGCGAGCGGTGGGATGAACGGCCGACCGACTACGATCCCGAACTCGCCCGTCGCCGCTACCGGGTGTTCAAGGAGCAGACTTGGGATGCCCTGCAGTCGCTCAAATCAATCTTCCACTACCACTTCATCAATGCCCAGGGCGAGATTAGCCAGGTGGAGCAAAACATCGTCAACGAGCTGAAATACCAGAGCTCGTTGGAACTCGACCCCTCCACCTACGACACCCTGCGCGCCATTCCGGTGGCAAGTGAGTTGATTGTGCACGCCCGGCAGGAGATGGTGAAGCGGCTCGACTGCTACCAATTTGAGCACGGCGAGCTGCTCGCACGGGTGGCGGAATTCATCGAACGCAAACTGATGCCGATCGTGCGTCGCCACGCCATTTCGGGGGTGGCCCAGATCAACACGGAGGATGACTTGCTGCACGACCCCCTCGCGCTCGCGATGCTCATCGATGTGTTCTCCGAACGGGGCTATCATGCGGTCGTTGATCTGCATCGGATTGAGGTGCCGGAGACGTTCGACCTCAAAACGGGCAACATCACCTGCCGCACGAAAAAGGTGTTTCGCCTGTCGATCCGGTTCGAGGGCTCCGAGATTCGGCGCGGCCACTAATTGATTTACGAATTACGAGTTACGATTTCGGATTTAGCCAGTCCCCGGCCGGTCCCATCAATTCGTAACTCGTAATTCGTAAATCCGAAATCGGACTATTCGTAGCGCAGGGCTTCGATCGGGTCCATCGCCGCGGCTTTCCAGGCGGGATACAGGCCGAAGGTGATGCCGATGCCGCTGCAAACCACCAGTCCCGCGGTGGCCCAGCCCCACCGGGGAAGACCACCGCGGCGTTCAATAGCTGGCCGGCCAAATTGCCACCGCCGATCCCCAACAGAATTCCGGCCACGCCCCCGAAGAGCGAAAGCGCCACCGCCTCCATCAGGAACTGGGTCAGAATGGTTTTTTTGCGGGCGCCCAGGCTCTTGCGAATCCCAATCTCCCGGGTGCGTTCGGTGACACTCACCAACATGATGTTCATGACCCCCACTCCGGCCGCGAGCAGCGCGATGGCACTGATCACAAAGGCCCCAATCGCCACGGTGTTGAGCGCTTGGTCAAAGGTCTTGATCAAGGAGTCGTTAGTTGTGGTGTCAAAATTGTTGGCGTCTTCCGGATCCAACCCCCGCACCAGCCGCATCGCCCCGATGGCGAGTTCCAGGGTCGCATCGACCCCTTCGGCCGACGCGGCCTGCACGTTGATGCTGAGGGACTGTCCGGAACGACCATAGGTGTTGAACCATCGCGTGATCGGCGTAACCACGCGGTTGTCCAAGCTTTGACCAAACGAGGAGCCCTTCGGGGCGAGCACCCCCACCACCGTCAGCGAAGCCCCATCAATCCGAATTTTTTCGCCCAACGGATCCCGATTGCGAAAGAGCCTCTTACTCACGTCCTCCCCGATGACACAGATGGCGCGGGCAAAGCTGACGTCCTCCCGCGAGATGGGGCGACCGGCCGCGACTTCGTAAGCGTAACTGGTCAGATAATTTTCATCGGTGCCGACAAACTGCACATTCGGGTTGGTATTTTCCTCGCCATAAAACACCTGCCGTCCCCCCCGGCCCACGACCAGACTCACCCGGGCATCATCCGACATCAGTTCCTTGAAGCGGATGCCATCCCGCAAAAAGATATCGGGCCGATTACCAAACCGTTCCCGGGGGTCGCTGAAATTGACCAACGGGAACTTGGAAACCTGAAAGCTATTGGCCCCCAGCACATTCAAGCCGTCCTCGATCTTCGATTTCACCCCGCTCACCGCCGTCATCACCCCGATGACGGTGAAGATCCCGATCGCGATGCCCAGCATCGTAAGCGCCGAACGTAGCTTGTTCGCTTTCAGCGACTGAAACGCGAGGGCAATGGTTTCCCAGAAAATCATGGCGTCGCGCCTCCGTTGGTCAGCGCCCACAAAACACCCGAAAACCGACCACCTACTTTCTCCCTTTCGTGTGTTTCGTGGTTCATCGTTATTCGAATCGCAGAGCTTCAACCGGATCCAGGGAGCTGGCGGAAAGCGCGGGCAGGAATCCACTGGTCACCCCGACGAGGGTGGCCAGGCCAACCGCGACGAAGATCACGGTGGGCGAAAACACGATGGGAAACGCGGGGGCCGCCAGCGCGATGATCGCGGCGAGGCCCCAGGTCACGGCCAAGCCGATCAAGCCTCCCACGATACAGATACACACCGCCTCGACTAGGAATTGCATCAGAATCGAGCGACGCCTCGCCCCCAGCGCTTTGCGGGTGCCAATCTCGCGGGTGCGTTCCTTCACACTCACGTAGGTGATGTTCATGATCCCGATCGCCCCCACGAACAACGCCAGGCCGGTGATGACCAGTCCCGCCGTCGCGATGCCGTTTTTGATCGGGTCCAATTGCTCGCGGATCGTCGCCGACTCGTTGATCGAAAAGTCATCCTCCTCTTCCGGGGGCAGTTGCCGGATGCGCCGCATCAACCCGCGTAACTCGTCCCGGGCCTCGTCGGCCCGGGTAACGTCATACTGGACGCGCACATCGCCTTCGTCCCGGCCGTGGATGCTGTGGCGATAAGCGCGAATCGGAATGATGATGCCGGAATCCCAACTGAAGAGGCCCAGAAAACTGCCTTGGCGTTCCGCCACGCCCACCACGCGGAACGGCGCTCCCCTGACCAGCACGGTTTCGCCCACCACCGAATCGTTGGGAAACAACGCATCGGCGATATCAAATCCGACCACCGCGACCCGCGAGCCTTGTTGATTTTCAAACTCGTTGAAGAATCTGCCGTCTGCCATTTCCGACTTCGAGATCAGGGCCATCTCGTGTGAGGTGCCCAACAAAAAGATTCCCGATACCTTCAGGTCTCCCCGCGCCACATCGACTTGGGTATTGTCCGCCGCCACCGCCCGGATCAACGCACTGTCCGGCGTCTCCCGAATCCACTCATAAATGCGATCAGCATAACTCGTCCGGATATCAGGCCGGTTCCGGTAGTAGCGGAAATCCCGGTCGCCGCCATCCCAAGGAAATTTGGTCACGTAAAGCACGTCATCACCAAACCCGGCAAAGCTTTCGTCCACCCCTTTGTTGATGCCCATGATCGCGGTCACCATCAGCGTCACGGCGACAATCCCAATCACCACCCCCAAGGCGGTGAGGCCGGAGCGCATCTTGTTCGCCCGGATCTGCGCAAAGGCGATCCGCACCGATTCGATAAACTCATAAATCCAACGTCTCATCAGGATAGCGCATGCGCACACGTGGGCACCCCGCGTTGGCGCCGAGCCCATTCGTGCTGGGGTACCTCAACCATGGGTTTCATCGGCTTCGATCAAGCCATCTCGCAGTCGGACGATCCGGCGGGCGTGCTGGGCCACCTCTTCCTCATGCGTCACCATGATGATGGTGTTGCCCCGATCATAGAGGTCTTCCAACAGGGCCATGATCTCGATTCCCGTCTTGGAATCGAGCGCCCCGGTGGGTTCGTCGGCCAGGATGATCGAAGGGTTGTTGACCAGCGCCCGCGCAATCGCGACCCGTTGCCGTTGTCCGCCCGACAACTCATTGGGCTTGTGGTGCATCCGGTCGCCCAACCCCACGGCGATCAACGCCTCCTCGGCTTGTTGACGGCGTTTCGCCGCCGGAATGCCCGCATAGATCAGCGGCAGTTCAACATTGTGCAGGGCGTTGGAACGCGGGAGGAGATTGAAGCTCTGGAAGACGAAACCGATTTCACGATTCCGGATATCGGCCAATTCGTCATCGGTCATCTGGGCGACATCTTCTCCCGCGAAGGAGTAGTCCCCCGCCGTCGGCGTATCGAGACAGCCGAGCATGTTCATCAAGGTGGACTTGCCGGACCCGGAAGGCCCCATGACAGCGAGGTATTCGTTGCGCCGGATGGTCATGGTCACTCCGCGCAAGGCGTAGACAATTTCCGTCCCCATTTTGTAGAGCTTGGTCACATCCGCGATGGCGATGACCACCTCTCCCGGTGGGTGAATCCGGGGAGACGAAACAGCGGAGGCGGTCGGGGAATCACTCATGATGACGTGGGGCTGAAACCGGGTTCACTCATCCTCCGCCTTCGCGGATTTTTCCCCGCGTTTCTGCTGCACCTTGACCGCCATGCCGTCTTCCAGGGTCCGGGTGATCACCGCATAACTGCCGCTGACCACCTGCTGCCCCTCTGCCAGGCCGGACTTGATTTCCATGTAGGTCGTGTCGGCAAGACCGGTCTCCACTTCGACCAACTGGGCCTCGTCGTCGGCGACGACAAAAACCACCCGACGCAAGGAGTCCTTGTTCTTACGTTCCATCTCCCGCTCTTCCTCCTCGTTGCGCGCGGTGGCGGCGCCTTCGCCGGTGCGTTCGTGGCGGGCCTTGGCCATATCCTCGGCCAATTGCTCGGTGGTCTTGTTGCCCTCGCGGCTGCGCACAGTGACCGACTGGATCGGCACGACCAAGACGTCCGTCGCGGTCGCGGTTTCGATATCAGCCAGCGCACTCATCCCCGGCTTGAGGGTTTGCCCCGCCGCATCGATCCGAATCTTCACCTCAAAATTGGTCACCTCGGCCTGCGAGTTGGCTCCGGTCGTTATGGCGGTGGACGCGATCTCCGTCACCACTCCCTTGAACTCGCGGTCGGGAAAAGCATCCACCTCAATCCGGGCCACGTTGCCCACCTGGACGTTGACGACGTCGTTTTCATTCACCCGGACGACCACCTCCATGTTGGAAAGGTCGGCCACGCGCATGACCTCGATGGAATTAAACTGACCGGTCCCCGCGACGCGCTCACCCACCTCGACCGGCAACCGGCTGATGGTGCCATCCATCGGCGCGTAGAGGGTGGTCTTTTCCAGCAGATCCTGCGACTGGCTCAACAGGCCTTCCGCGCGCCGGACCTGAGCCTGCGCACTTTCAAAATTCGCCTCCGCCACCTCGAACTCCGTGCGGGTGCGGCGGTGCTGTGCCAACGACACCAGCTCCTTTTGGAAAAGGTCCAGGCTGCGCTCCATGTCGTCTCGCGCCTGCTCCAACCGGGCGCGACTCTGGATCGCGGCGGCCCGGGTGGCGGCCAAATCAGCCTCCCGTTGGTCGACCTGATAACGGTAATTGTCATCCTTGATGCGCATGAGCAGTTGGCCCTTCCGCACCGAGGCCCCCTCCGCAAAGGGCAGCTCCACGATTTCCCCCGAAACCTCCGGGGCAATCTTCACCTCCACCTCGGGCTCGATCTTGCCCGTCGCCGTGACAAACTGGGTCACGTCCCGCCGCACGACCTCGTCGACAAAGACTTTGGTGCCCGGTTCGGTCGCGCGGCCCTTGATGACGGCGGCCACGGTCAGCCCCACCACCAGCAGCACGGCCACGATGATGATCCAACGCGGGGTCTTCTTTTTCTTTTTGGGTTGGGCCGCCGAAGCGGGACGGAGCGGTGTGGATTCTGACGCCATGATCGGAGAGGATTGAAGCAGCGGAAGAGCAGGAGGGAGAGCCTAAAGGGCCCACCATAAATCAATCCGGCAATCGAAACCCATTTTCCGGCCAAACCGGAGCAACTTAGGATGAATGGTGGCGCCACCCGGATGAACGGGATGGCACGTGTCTGTCCGTCGCAGATCGGCTCGGTCGCAACGGACCCGGGCGGCGCCTCACTCGCCGGCTTCCCCCCACCCGCCCCTGCCAGCCTTAAACCGCGTGACCCGCGCCGCGGGGTCCAGCTGATCTCCCACCAGCCCATCCGCACACCATTGCTGCGCCAAAACCGGCGCCCATAGCGCCCCCTTGGCCGCCAGACCGCCCAAAACCCCGCGCACGCGAGCTGGATCTGTCCAACCCGCCACCGGACGCCGATCAGGAACCGTGACGCGCAAGCCCACATCGCCCTGCGGATCCTGCAGCACCTGGCCCGCCAGGCGTTCGGCTGCGGCGATCAATTCGGCCTGCCCGGCAGCCGACGTTTCGAGCGTTAAATTATCCCGATCAAACGTCGACCCCACCCGCACGTCACCCGCCTCGCCGGGGAGCAACCAGTGCCCGTCATTGAGCACGGTCGTCGGATCCATGCCCTCGATCCGTCCCCGCACCAATTCCCCCCGCGACGATTGCCACGGCAATGGCAGGACCGCCCCGATGGTCCCCCCCACGCACCAGATCGTGGGCGGCCGCTCCGCGGCGGAGGGCCCCTCCGCCGCAACCCGCCGTTCAACCAGCTGTCCGCGCCGTTGCCAACGCTCGCGCAGGGCGGCGATCAGTCGGCCGGTCTCCACCTGCAGGGCGCCTTGTAACCCCCACCCGTGATCGTCGATGTCCGTCACCCAGGCCGCCACCTCCGGCACCGCACGACGCGATTCAAACCACCCCCGCTGTTCCTCGTTTTGGAAGAAACGGCGGATCTTCACTTCTCGCACCAAGGGTAGGCCAAGTTCGTGCTCCCAGTAGCGGTAGATGTTCCAGACCTCCTCCCGCCACTCCGCAAACCGCCACGTCGGAACCAAGCGACGGCCCGTCAACGGACTGATCAGACCGGCTCCCACGCGGGATGCTGCCGCAGCATGGCCGGCGTCGATCACCTCAAAAGCAATGCCGGCCCGTTCACAAGCCGCCCCCAACATCGAGCCCGCAATCCCCTGACCAACAATCCGAACGGGTGTGCTCATATCCACAGATCAGTAACTTCAGACTTCACTGATATACGCAGATTGAGAAATCAGTGCCCCCCAGAAACTCAGTCTTCAATCGGCAGGGGTTTGCCTTGATTGATTTCTTCGGCGCGGGCCATCCGGGCCTGCATCACCTCGACTTCAAACGTGAGCACCAGCCCCGCCATGGGGTGGTTCGCATCAAGCATGATCTGGTCGTCCTCGACCCCCACCACCCGCACCAGCGGGTCACCGGGATTGGGCCCCGTTTGATACTGATCACCGATTTTGATTTCACCCGGGACAGGGATGCGATCACGGGGAACGGGCTGCACCTGCGCGGGATCCGGATGCCCGTAACCCTTTTCCGGGGGCACCTCGACGGTGAGCTGATCACCCGGCTTCGCCTCGCGCAGGGCCTCTTCCAGGCCATCGATGATCATGCCCGCGCTCTCCAGGTAAATCACCGGGTCGCCCCCGCGAGAGGTGTCGAGGATGCGCCCCTCGGGATTGCGCAAGGTATAGTGAAATGAAAGGACGCGGCGGTGCAGGCTCATGGAACCCTCAGGCTTCTCACCTCCCCGGCTTCGGGCAACCCCCAACCGCGCCGCCCCCCGCGGACGCTTCGCTTTATCGCCGCGAGGCGGCCGGGACGACCGTTCAGGCGGGCGGGACCGGGCGCAACCCTACCCCTCCGCCCGCAACACCTCCAGCGGCGGATGATTGGTTACGCCGCGACTGGCGATGAGTCCCGTGAGCAGGGTGATGGCCGTGACGGCCCCCACCGCGGAGGCAAGGATCGAAACCGATACGACGCCAACGGTTTGAAAAACAAAGCGGGCCAGCAACTCGTTGCTGACGACCGCAAGCCCGCAGCCCACCACCGCCGCCAGAACGCCGAGCACGGCATACTCCACCATCTGAATCTGCCACAGCTGCCGCCCCGAAGCTCCCAGGGTGCGTAGGAGCACCACTTCCCGTAAGCGTTGAAAACGCCCGCTCATCACCGCGCCCGCCAATACCATAATCCCGGTCGCCACCGTGAACAGGGCCATGAACTGAATCACGAACTGCACCTTTTCAAAAATGCCATCAAGCGTCTCCATCACCAGTTGCAGATCGATCGCGGAGACATTCGGCAACGCGGAGACCACCGCCCGTTGCACCCGCGCGGAGTCGGTCGGCGTCGCCACCCGGGAGGCCCCCACGTAAAACTTAGGGGCGGGTTCGAGCACCCCCGCCGGAAACACAACGAAGAAATTGGGCTCCAACCGCCGCCACTCCACTTCGCGCAGACTGGCAACTCGCGTCATCATGAACAGGCCTTGCACATCCCACTCGATCTCGTCGCCAAGCGCCAAACCCATCTCCTCCGCCAAGGACACCTCAATCGAAATGGGGACCACCGCAGTGTCTTCCGGCACCCGCGCGATGAACTCCCCTGCCGTCACCCGCTCGGTGCGCTCGTTCAAGTGATCGCGGAAGGTCGACCGATACTCCCGCCGTAACCGCCAACTGGGAATCTCGGAGTTTTTGTCCTGGAGCACCTCGCTGATCTCGCGTCCTTTCAACTTGGACAAGCGCATGGTCACAATCGGCGCATCGGCCAACAGCGACGCGTTCTCTCGATCCAGGATCTCGCGCAACAAGCCTATCTGGTCGGCCTGGATATCGAAGAACAACAGGTTGGGTCGATCGTCGCCCCCCGAGCCCGCGATCTGGGCAAGCAGGGTCGTTCGCGTGAGCACGAGCGTGAGGATGAGAAACGTGCCCAGTCCCAGCGCCAACAGCAGCAGCACGGTTCGATTGTTCGGCCGGTGAAGGTTGGCGATGCCTTGGCGAAAAACATAGGGCGCGCGCTTCGGCGTAAACCGCCGCGCCGCCCACGCCACCAGCTTGCCCAGTGCGCCCAGCACCAAAAAGCCCACCGCCAACATCACCACAAAACCAAGCCCCACCCGTTTGCTGGGAGCTTGCAGGAGGGCAAACCCGGCTACCGCCGCGGTGATGGCCCCCACACCAACCACTGCCACGGGTCCGACCCCGCCAAAGATTAAACAAGGAAATAACGCATCAGGTGTACCCGGATGGCCATCAGCGGGGACACCCGCCTCACCGCCAGCAACGGCAGCAGGGCAAACAAACCACAAACCAACAGACCCGCCCCAGCCCCCTGCAACACCGATCGCCAGGCGATAAAAAAATCGACGTCAAACGGCAGGAGTCCCATCACCACCGCGGGCAATCCCATTTGCACCAGCACGCCCAACCCCGCGCCCAAGATCGAACCGATCAGGCCCAGCGCCATCCCCTGCACCAGGTACACACTGAAGCTGGTGCGCGCGCTCGCACCCAGACAACGCAGCACCGCCACCGTGGGGATTTTCTGCCGGATGTGCACGTGGATGGCACTGGCCACGCCAATGCCGCCCAGAAACAGCGCCACAAAGCCGACCAGACTCAGAAAGGCATACACGTTTTTAAGCGCCTGCCCCAACTCCCGCTTGCGCTCCTCTACGGTCTCGTAGCCCAGATTCTGTCCGGCAAATTTTTCCCGCAACTCCCGTTCCACCTGCAGCGGATCACTCCCGTCATCAAACACAATGTAGCGACGGTGCCGCGCCAGACTTCCCGGTCCCAGCAGCTCCGTATCCTCCAGCTCACTACGGGGAATAAAAACCCGGGGCGACAGCATCGCCACCGCCGCGGAGTCTCCCGGGATTTGACGCAGCGCGCCGACCACGGTGAAGAACTGGGTGCCGAGCTTGATTTCCTGCCCCACCTCGACGCCGAACTGGGCCATGAGCGTCGCTTCCAAAATGGCGACCCGCCCCCCCGCGGCCAGCTGTTGCGGGGCATCGGCGGGCACGGTTTCGAAGACCCCGTAGAAGGGATAACCCCCGGCGAGCGCGCGCAGCGTGGCCAGGCGGGTCGCGTTGTCCGCCTGCGGAAAAACGATCATGGTGGAGAGCGCCACCTCCGAGGCCTGCTGCCCACTCAACCCATCCAGCGCGGCTTTCACCTCGGGGGTGAATTCCGCCCGCCCCTGCACCCGCAGATCGGCGCCAAGCAAAGTCTTGGCTTGATCGTCGATGGCCGAACGCAGGTTCGCATTGAAGGAGCCAATCGCCACCAGCGCCGCGACTCCCAGCACAATCGAAAGCGAAGCCACGACCAGCCGCCGCCGCGACGCCCGCGAATCCCGCCAAGCCATTTTAAGAATGAAATTCACAAACCGGATGAAAATTTAACTGGTTGATAAAATCCGTCCGGCTGGACTTATTCTTCGACGACGTCGCCGCGGCGTAGTTTTAGGACCCGGCCGCATTTTTGGGCGAGTTCGAGGTCGTGGGTCACCATCACCAACGTGGTCTGACGCTCGCGGTTGAGCCCAAAGATCAGCTCCTCCACCTTGTTTGCCGTGTCGCCGTCGAGGTTCCCGGTCGGCTCATCACAAAAGAGAATCTTGGGCTCATTCACGAAAGCCCGAGCCAAGGCGACCCGCTGCTGCTCCCCTCCGGAAAGCTGCACCGGATAGTGATCAAAACGGTCGCTCAAGCCCACCCGCCCCAGCAATTCCCGCGCCCGCTCCTCCGCGCCCGCCCCGCCCTCGCCGCGCAATTCCAGCGGGACCAGCACGTTTTCCAAGGCCGTCAGCGTCGGGATCAATTGGAAATTCTGAAAAACAAACCCGACGTGATCGTTGCGCACGCGGGCACGCTGATCTTCATCCATGGTCTGAATGGCTTCGCCGGCCACCACGACCGTCCCCGCCGAGGGTTGGTCGAGACCCGCACACAGACCCAACAGAGTGGTCTTGCCGCTGCCGGAGGGACCGAGAATCGCCAACGATTCTCCGACCGCCAGATCGAAACTCACCTCGTGGAGCACCGTCAGATCCCCCCCCGCGGTCGGGTAGGTCTTGGTCAGGCGCTCGACTTTCAACATAGATTCAACACTCATGGGGGGAACCGCGCAGCAAATACCGCGTCCTCTATTGTGCAAATGGCGAAGCCCCTTCGTATCATTATTTTATCCGTGATCACCGCGTTAGCGGCCGTGATCGCCCACGCCGATGGGCGGAAAACTATCCTATTCTACGGTGATAGCCTCACCGCCGGCTACGGGCTGGACGACCCCACGGAGACTGCCTTTCCCGCCGTGGTGCAGGATAAAATCGACGAGGCAGGCCTGCCTTACCGCGTGATCAACGCTGGGCTGAGCGGCGAAACCTCAGCGGGCGGGATTCGCCGCATCAACTGGGTGCTGCGTCAGCCCGTCGACGTATTCGTGCTCGAACTCGGCGCCAACGACGGACTGCGGGGGCTACCCCTAGACATGCTGCTCGTCAACCTCCAGGAAATCATTGACCGCGTCCGCGCCCGGAATCCAGCCGTCCAACTGGTGATTGCCGGGATGCGCATGCCCCCCAGCATGGGCGAATACGCCGGCAAGTTTGACGCGCTGTTCGCCCCGTTGGCCGCAGCCAATGACGCGGCTCTGATTCCTTTTCTGCTGGAGGATGTGGGGGCGGTCCCTGAAATGAATCTGCCCGACGGCATTCATCCCAACATCGACGGACACGCCCGCGTGGCCGAGACGGTCTGGGACGTCCTCGAACCCTTGATCACCCCTTGAGCATCCGCCTCCATCGCTGCCTCCCCCTGCTCTGCGGTCTGCTGGCCGGACTGACAGCCGGTCCGGCCGTCGCCCAATCCTGGTCCCCCGAGGTCGATTTGGGGTGGGTGCACAACGACAACGTCACGAACTCGATCCGACAGCAAAAGGACGACAGCGCGGCCACCATCAGCGCTTCGGTGCAACAGGTCCGGGTGCTGAGCCGCGACTGGCAGGGCAGCCTGAAGCTGGGGGCCGATACGAAATTGTGGCGCGAATACTCCGGGCTCAATCTCAGCCACTTTTCGGCTCAAGCCGGCCTGCGGCGCAAATTCGGCCTCGGTCCCTATGCGACCAAGCTGGACCTGAGCTTCGAGGCCTTCCACCAACTCGCCGACGTTTCCGAATGGTCCGGCAACGGCTACCGCGCCGCCGCGGCGTTGCAAAAACGGTTCACCCCGCAGTGGTTTGGTCGCCTCACCGCCGACTTGAAGCGCCTCGATGCGGGTCGCGCCGTTTACTCCGGCACCGTCGCCACCCTGGCTGCCGCGGTCGATTACGACCTCACACCGCAATGGCGCGTGTCGGCGGAAATCCGCTACGGCGAGGGCGATCAACTCTCGTGGTGCCGGGAGAGTTTTCCGGAGTTTATCGGCAAAGGGCCCCAGTGGACGGATGGGATCTTCGGCGGAGACTGGTTCCCCTACGAAAGCGACGGGAATCATCGCGGCGGCCACTTCAGGGTGGTCCGGGCCTTGGGCGACCGCTCGGCCTTGTCCCTCGGCTATGACTTCAACGAATCGCGGGCCCCGAAAAATCACACCTACCGCAACCACATCGTGAGCTTGAATTTTACCCATGCCTTTTAATCCCCTGAAACTCGCCGCCCTTCTGCTCGCCACCGCCGGATGGTTGGGTGCCGGCGGGGTCACCGTGACCGCGACCGACCAAAAAAACGAAGCGGTGCCCGAACTGGTGGTTTGGCTGGATCCCCTCGGCGCCCCGGTGCCTCCCGCCGACCCGGCGGAATTGGCCGCCACCGTGGAACAATTCAACGAGGAGTTCGATCCCTACACGATTGCGGTGCGACTCGGCACCAAGGTCGAATTCCCCAACCGCGACGACGTGCAACACCACGTCTACTCCCTGTCATCCCCAGCCCGTTTCGAGATTCCACTCCACGGGGGCGACGAGACCGAAGCCGTCGTCATGGACCAGACCGGCCACGTGCCCGTGGGCTGCAATATCCATGACTGGATGATCTCGCACATCATCGTGGTCGATACGCCTTGGTTTGGCACGACCGATGAGAGCGGCCGACTCGCCCTCACCGATCTTCCCGCCGGCCCCTACAAGTTGACGGCCTGGCACCCGCGCCTCCGTAAAACCGATGAGCGCGAGATCAACCTCGTCGCAGGCGAGACGTTGGCGGTTCCCGTGGAACTCCGCCTGCGGCCCGATCGCCGCATCCGACGGGCTCCGACGGCTGGCGGCTCGCGCTACTAAATCCGGCCGATGATCCGGTTTCGCAGTTTCCGTGCCGCTCTGCTGACTCTGATTCTCGGCGTGGTCGCGGTCGCTCAGGTGAGCACCTACATCATTGTGGCCAACGTAAACCGCGTCCAAGCGGAACGCGAAATCGAGACCGACCTGCGCCACGCGGTCAGTGCGTTCTCCCGGGTCAATGAGGCCCAGACCCTTCTGCTCGCTTCAAGTGCCAAGGCGGTGGCGAGCGACTTCGCATTCCGCAAACTCTTCTTCGAATCCGCCGACGACCTCCGCACCCTGCAATCGGCCTTCGCCAGTGCGAGCAATCGCATCAATGCGGATTTAAATGCCTGGGTCGATCTGGATGGCCAGGTCATCGCATCCAGCCTGCCCGTGCCCGACGAGGCCTTCATGGATGTGGTCTTCCGGGCCGATGAGAGCGAGGAGGCCGAGGCCAGCGGCTATTGCGAAATCAACGGCCAGCCCTACTCCGTCGTCACCGTTCCGATCCGCGCCCCGATCATCGTCGGCTGGTGGGTGGTGGGGTTTCGCATCGACGAGGATTTTGCCGGAGAGTTGCAGGCCCAGACCCGCGTGGAGGTAAGTTTTGCCAATCGCTCCGGCGCGATCATCGCCAGCAGCCTGCCCGCCGCCACGCAGGCCGCCCTCGAAACCAATTGGCGACGCATGTCGACCGGATCGGTCGAGATCCAAAATCTCCGGTTGGCGGAAAACGACTACAAGATTTCGGTCGCCCGCGCTCCGCTGGAGGAGGGCGGTGAAATCGCCATCATCCTCCAATTTTCGCTCGACGAAAAACTCGCGCCCGCGCGGCGATTGGGCCGGTTGATCCTGTTTGTGAGCATTGGCGGTCTGGTTGTGGCCACACTGTTGGCCGGCGGCTTTGCGCGGCGGTTGAGCCGGCCGGTGCAACGCCTCGCCGAACACACGCGGATCATCGCCGGCGGCGACTACGGCGTCCGCCTTGAACTAAAGCGCGACGACGAACTCGGCGCCTTGGCCCGGGCCTTCAACGCGATGAGCCGCGGGCTGGCCGAACGCGATCAGGTCCGCGACCTGCTGGATAAAAACGTCTCCCCCGAGGTCGCCGCCCAGTTGATGCGGGAGGGATCGGCGCTGGGCGGAGAGGAACGGGAGGTTTCGGTCCTGTTTGCCGACCTGCGGGGGTTCACCACGCTGAGCGAAAACCTGCCGCCCCGGGAAGTCGTCACCCTGCTCAATCGCTACCTCGACCGCATGTCACAGGCCGTCGAGGCCGAGGGCGGCGTGATCGACAAGTTTATCGGCGATGAGGTCATGGCGCTGTTCGGTGCCCCCCTCGCCGGCACCAACTCCGCCCTGCGGGCCATCCGGGCGGCCCTCGGCATGCGCACCGCCTTGGCGGCACTGAACCAGGAACTGGCCACCGAAGGACACCCCCCCCTCGCCTTCGGCATCGGCATCAATACCGCTCCCGTCATCGCCGGCAACATCGGTTCCCAACGCCGACTCAACTACTCGGTCATCGGCGACGGCGTGAATCTGGCCGCTCGCCTGCAAACTCAAACCCGTAATCCCGCATTCAACACCGATCTGATCATCAGTGCGACCACCCTCGCCCTAGCTCTGGCCGACGGGAGAGTCCTCACTCGCGACCTCGGGACGGTCACCGTCAAGGGACGGGCTCAGGAATCCCAGATTTATGCGGTGGAGGGCCTCGAATGAGCGTCCGCGGCGGCGCCACCAGCACCGGGAAACGGGCTTCTGGCGGCTCGACGCCATCCTTGCTTCCGCCCACGGATTCCTCCATAAGCTCCATCAATCATGCGCTCGACGACTCTTCCGATCCTGGCCTGCCTGCTGACGTGCACCGTCGCCGCCGTCACGGTTGAGCCCTCCTCGATTTATATTCGGAAGCTCGGCGACGACCCCTTCTCCTATCCCGGCTGGGGCAACACCTACTACTGGGAAGAAGAAACTGCCCCCCCCGCCGACGGTACCGCGACGGTCTTTTTCCCCGGACCGGTGGGCGAGGATTTCGAAAGATTCCAAGCCTCGATTGATGTGAACGAAACCGTCGATCTGGCGGCCATGATATTTGGCGAGCAGGTCGATTACTCCTTTTACAGCTGGGAAAGCGCCACTGTCCGCGTGCGGGACCTGCTGCGCATTGCGAGCTCGGAATACCCGAGCTCGGTTTACTTCGATTGGGGCATCACCTTCCTCACCGATCAGAGTGGCTTGAAGGTCGAAGTGGGCTACGGTGCGGAGATCGAGATCAATGGCGCGTTCTACAACGACGTTGAATCAGAAGTGGAAGTCACCGGCGGTGGACTGTTTTTGCTCAGCGGGGACAACTCTCATGGCAACCTGAACGGCTTGATTCAAATCACCGAGGGCTACCTCGGCCTGGGACAGGACACGGCGGCCGGCGATGCCCTGATCAGCCTGGGAGATCCGGAAAACCCCGGCTCCAATACCGCCGGCATCATCGCCGTCGACGGCGATCGGAGTATTCAAAATTCCGTGCTGGTGCATGGCTCCCTCGAAACCTCTCCAGACCACCACGATCGCCATGAGTTGAATTTCGAAGGCGAGGTCACCTTCACCAGCAACACCCAGATCAACAACTATGGGGGGCTCTTGGAATTTACCGGCGGAGTAGCTGAAACCTCCACCGGCACGCGGCTCGATATTTGGACGGAAGAGCCCGTCATCTTCAGCGGCCCCACCGGCCTGACTGGAGGCATCAACCTGCAGGATGGCGTCGTGCTCTTCGCCGATCAGGGCGCGCTTCCTGAAGGGAGCCCCGGGACCTTTTTAACTTCCTCGAGTGATTCTGCCTACATCGGTCTGTTGATTGAAAATAGCGAGGAACGCTACAACGCCACGCTCGCCTTTCTCGACCTTTTTGATCGCGCGAAATTCACGGGCACCATCGGATTCGACACCGACCCCTTCCTGACGGGCCCCGCCAACGCCTACACCGCCCCCCTCGATTTGACCGGGTTTACGGGTGCCCGCATCGGCAGCGTCACGCAGGCGGAGATTCTCGGTGAGATCACCCCCAGCGGACAGGATTATCTGTTTGGTAACGGCGGGGGCACCCTGCAAGTGGGCAGCCTCCTAGAAGATGCGGACGTATTGGTCGAACCGACCGTAGGGACCGGGGGTTACGCGGCCGCCTCACCGGCCCGAGGTGTCGATTCGGTTTCCGAACCGGATGAGCCCCTCACGGTCTACCTCAACAACCCCGAAAATTCTTTCAGCGGATCCGTCACCGCCACCCACTCCGCCATTATTTTCGGCAACGCCCCCGGAACCCTGCCCACAACCGCCACCTTGATGCCCGGCAACGGCGGCTACATCGGCCTCCAAGATGCAACCCGCAGCATCGCAGCCTACCTCAGCCAGTTTGATCCCGGCCTGGAAACGGGCGTGATCGGCTTCGATTCACCGGATCGCCAGACCAACCGCGTCATCAGCGATACGATCGACCTGAGCAGTTTTACTTCGTCCCAGCCTGATTTCTACCTCGGCACCAGCACGTGGGTGAACCTCGCCAGCACAATCATTCTCCCCGCTGGCGCCACGGATTACCGCTTCGCCGGCTTCAAAGGCGGCTCCCTCAACGTCACCTCCCTGCTCTCCGATGGCGATGGTGTGCTCGGCGTGGTCATCGGCGACCAAAACTCTCCGGCGACCCACGGGCACGAATACCCCGGTTCAGCAGAGGAAAACGCCGTCCTGTCCAGCGTCCGACTGGAGGGCGTAAACACCTACTCGGGAGGCACCCGCTTCGAGGCCGGCGAACTCGTCATCACCAACTCCGCCTCCCTTGGCACCGGCCCCTTGACCGTCGAGGGCAACTTCGAAGGCGGCTTCACCTCGGCGATCACCTACGGATTCTTCAACGAATATGCGGGCGACGGTTTCGACTTCCTGACTCCCGTGCTCCGCCCAGATGTCAGTGACTTGGTCCTTACCAACCCCATTCACGTCAATTCCTTCCTCGAGGTGGATGTCCAGATCGCCCTCACCGATGAAAACCTCACCCTGGCGGGCGATATTTCGGGAACCGGCGGCATCGACAAAAACGGCAGCGGCACGCTGACGCTCAGCGGCCATAACGCCAACTTCTCCGGCGGCCTCTACATCACCGAAGGCACCGTGAACATCGACGGCGACACCAGCGCCGGCACCGGTCCCGTGGGCTTCGGCGGCAGTGGCGGTTCGGGACAGTATTTGGTTTTCAACTCCATGAACCCCACCATCGGGGGCCTCTACGAGATCCGCGACTTTGAGGATTACTACCACTATTATTCGTATGCGAGCGTGATGCTGGCCACCGGGTCCACCCTCACCATTGATATCAACGGGTTTGATCTGGATTTTGGCGGATCAATCATGGGCGACGGGGCCGTACGGCTGGAGGGCCAAGGGGTGCAAAAACTGTCCGGGTTCAATTCTTTCACCGGTGGGATCCAGTTGGCCGAGGGAGCCAACCTCGTCGTGAGTGACAGCGGCAGCCTGGGCCAAAGCCACCCCAACCCTCCTTCCGTCACCCTCGACGGCGGCTCCCTCACCCTCGACCTGCGCGGAGAGGTTCGGAGTATCGAAGCCAACGTGCTATTTGGGGCCCAAGGGGGCGAAATCCGCGGCAACGGCGGACTCATCTTCGACACGCCTCTGCTGATCGGCGAGGGGATCAGCATTGCCGCCGGACTGTCGGTGGGGCGGCTCGATTTCGAGGGTCCGCTGGAACTGGGTGAGCTCGGTTCCTTGAACGTCGAGATCGGCGACTCCGGCACCGATGAAATCATCGCCGATGTGGTCTTCGCCGATACCATTGACCTCACGGCCTCCCCCGCAGCGCCCTTCTCGATCAACCTGATGGGAGAAAACGGGGAACTGCCCACGAACTTTGATCCCATGCAGGCCTACGCTTGGTCCGTGCTCCTCGCGGGAAGCGCCATCACCAATTTCGACGCCATGGCCTTCAACCTGAACGTGTCGAGCGCCCTGAACACTCTTGGCGGGGAAGGTCTCTGGTCATTGTCGTTGGCCTCCAGTGGCACCGCCTTCAGCGAAAGCTTTCTGTCCAATAACGTCGTGCAACTGAGCTTCACCCCCGTCCCCGAGCCCTCCACATTCGCCCTGGTCGCTCTGGGCCTGGCCTGGGTCACCTTCCAGGCAGGACGCCGCCGTCGCGCCTCCCGCTAGGGTGGGTTTGGAATTGGCGATCAGCTGACTGAAAACGCCGGGCGTTTCGATTGCTGAAGAAACGGCGCACCAGCCGGTGCCTCCTACCCGCCCAAGGTAGGGCGGTTTCGCCGAAACCGCCGCTCCAGGCTGACGGTCCAACTTCCACGCGTGCTCCCGCCCCCGCAGTCGCTGCTCCTCGATCCTAAAGGTGTTTCACCTGCTCTGCGGCATTTCCAAAACAAATCCGAATCACCGCTCGCCGAGCGTCCCCGCCTTCCGCACCAACTCCAAAAACCTCGCCCGATCACCCTCAGGATCGGTGCCGATGCCCGACCGCCCCCAAGCCTCCACCTGCGCGTAACTGATCTGCTCCCCGGTCGGGAGGGCCCGCAGCTTCATGCCAAATCCCGCCACCGCTGCCGCGAACTTGAAATCAGTCGTCGCCGTGGCAAACGCCTGCCCGTCGTCCACCAAAGGAAAGACATCCTGCTGCCCTCGCCCGCTGCCCGGAGGTTGCGCCCACACGGTGACGGTGAGCAGTTCGGGGACCTGCGGGAGCCGGGCGGTCGCCGCCTGCGCTTGATCCCGCAACGCATCCTCCTCCGGGGCCGGACGGTTTCGCCCGGACTGACCGACCGGAACAATTTCGTAGAGGGCCGTGACCGTGGGCCCCGCCCCAATTTTGCCAGCGTCCACCGTTCCCCCGTTGAACGTGGTATCCGTCAACCGATGACTATCGTATCCGATCATTCGATACGAAGCAACCTCGCGGGGATTAAACTCCACCTGAATCGTCACCTCCGGCGCCCGGGCTCCGCCCGACCCCGCCCGCCCCCTCAGCCCCACCCGCACCAGTCGATGTTCCAGCGCCCACGGGGCCGCCGCGACTTCAAGGTTCGCCTGCAGGGGAGCCGCGTCCGCCGCCTGCGGCGCGGCGTAATCGTAGGCAAAGGTATTGATCAGTTCCCCGATTTTCACCGCATCCGCCGGAGGAAGCTGCTGGTCGCGCAGCCAGCGGCGGACATCGGCGCTACGGGCCGAATCCACCGCCACCGCAAAAGTGGACCGCGGCGCTTCGGCCACCTGGATCCAGCCCAGGTCTTGGTTCGAGGCGTAACCTTCACCGGCGATGCTCTCCGCCTCCATCGTCCTGACTTCGAAGGGCCTCAATACCCGCACATTGCCAGCGGCTTCGGACGAAGTGGCCGGATCGGCCATCGCCGCATCAACTTCGATCGCCTCTGCTGCCGGTCGCTCCGGCGCGGCCTGTTTTGCGAACCGGGGCGCATTGCCCGCGGGAATCGCTGCCGGTTCCATCAACGCTGCGGTCAACGGCGGCGCGGCGCGGCGCGGCGCATCTCCGCCGCCGCCACATCGGCTTCGGGGCCGGCGGACTGGCTCGCCGGAGGAGCGCGTCGGCAGTTGAGAGGGTTGCCCCCTGTGGGGTGTCCACCAGGGGAGAGTCCGGACTCTGCACCAGCACAAGCACGGCGAAACCCGCGGCGGCCAAACCCGAAACCCAGTAGAAGGGGAAATGTTTCCGCGAACGCCGAACCGATGGAAACTCGATCTGTTCGCCGAGCTCGAGCGGCGGGGTCACCGGCAGGGGTTCTGCCGCCAGCGCGGATTTCAGGTCTCCCCCCAGCGCCTGGATGGCGGACACTTCCGCCGCCAGGGCCGGGTCGCGAGCCACCTCCGCTGCCACGGCGGCAGATTCCGCTGCACTCAATTCACCGAGGGCAAACGCGCTTAAGCGCGGATCATCGGGACTCATCTTCGACTCACTCATGACAAAAATCCTCAGGGTTGTTGGGCGGCCAAATCGGCTCGCAATTGTTTCACCGCCATGTGGATAAGATAACCCACGTTGCTCACGGAGAGCTGCGTGATCCGGCTGATCTCCTTGTAACTGAAACCGCTCTGGAACTTCAGCCGAACGACCTCCTGCTGGTTGGCCGGGAGTTGTTCGATCAACGCCCGCACCGCTGCCTGAGTTTCGGCGGCTTCCAAGGCCCGTCCGGGGCGGGCATCCGCCGCGCTCACCTGGTCGGCTTCCCCTTCGGCAAACGCCCTCATGCGCCCCTCCTTGCGCACCACATCAATGGCCCGATTACGGCACACGGTGTAAAGCCATTCCACCGTGTGGCCGCGAACTTCCTCGGCCGGTTGCTGGCAGAGCCGCAAAAAAGCATCCTGCACCACGTCCTGAGCGCGGCCCAAGTCGCCGCCCACCAAACGCGCCACATAGCGCACCAGGGGGGCCTGATGCTCGCGCATCGCTGCTGCGATCCAATTTCCTGCGTTTTCATCGTCTGCGGCCGTTTTCATCGTGACCTACGCAGCCTTGGACGGGCGGGCCCCAGACTTCTTAGAAATTTATTCCGGCGGACGTCCCGCCGCCGACTCAATCGCGTCGTGATACAGCTGGGCAATCACCGCCCCAAAAAACGGCATGACGAAGATAAGGCCGATCAGCAGGGCAAGCGCACCAGCCAAGCCGGCCAGAACGAGGACAATCATCAGCCCAAAAATGGTCCAGAATCGGCCCCGGGTGATACGCCAACTCAGCCGGTAGGCATCGATGGCACTTTCCGGGCGGTCGATCGCTACAATCCCGGTGAGCAGAAAACGGATCGAAAAATAAACCAGCACCGCCGCCATCGTCGCCGTCAGCACCACGATGGTCATGGCCGCGGTGAGCGAGATGTCCGGGGGCGTTTCCGACTCCATCCCCGACACCCCCAAAGGAACCCCCATGAGCATGATCGGCACCACGAACACGATCATCACCGTGAGCACAAAGCCCATCTGCACCAGGCCCACCAGCAGCAGCTTGAGGTAACAACGCTTGAGCCCCTCAAACACATCGCCAAATTCAACCCTTTCATCACGCGCGCGTTTCAGGAATATCCACGCCATGCCGGCGTTGATGTGCGGGCCCAACAGCAGGCCCGTGAACACCCCCAAAACCGGGATCATGCCAGACACCATCAGCACAAGGTAGGCAACCAACACCGATCCCAGCGCGAGCCCGAAGAACGATTTGTAATTGCTCCAGGCCCGGGCCAGACAGCCCCCCACCGAGGTGGAAAATCCGCGCTGCGCCAGATTCTCGGAAAATTCCTGGAGCGTCCACTGCGCGGACTCCGCTCCCCCGGCTGCGGTGGGCTCAGTGTAAACGGGCGGAGGGGGCAGCTCGCCGGAAGGCTCAGGCAGGGGGTTTTCCGCCGCCACTTTGCCCCACGGTTCCCAGTTTCCGAGTCCCTCGCGCCACACCAAGGTGTCGTCCGTCACCGTGCCTTGCGCAATCAAGCCCGCCAAATGGTCAGGGCTGATGGGGCCATGTCGCTCTCCGTTAATCGCATAAAACCATTGCATAGGGGAAAAGGGGTGCAGCGCCAAACTCAGCGCAATCCGCTCCGTCCAGCAAGGATCAATCCTGCCTGCGAGGTTGCCGCCGACGGGGCAAGGTGTCTTCGTGGCCCCGATGATCCCTCGCTCGATCTGTTTTTTCGTTTTGGTGTCGGGACTGCTGGGGCTGAGTGTCGGCTGCGGCAAACGCGAAACCCGGGTCGCCCAGGGCAATCGAGAGGGTGTCCTGCATCGGGCGATCGGCGCAGAGCCGCGTGACCTCGATCCCCACCTGGTTTCCGCCTTCACCGACATGCAGGTCGCGCTGGCGTTTTTTGAGGGCCTGGTCGCGGTCGATGAGACGACCTCGCGCCCCGTGCCGGCCGCGGCTGAACGCTGGGAGGTCTCGGCCGACGGCCTCACGTGGACCTTTCACTTGCGCCCGCACCTGCAGTGGTCCGATGGCACCCCGCTTACTGCCGAAACCTTCCGGGACTCTTTCATCCGCGCGCTCACCCCGTCCTTGGGATCTGAATACGCCTACGTGCTGTATCCGCTGCGCGGCGCCGCGGCGTTTAACTCCGGCACGGAAACCGACCCCCGGGCGCTGGGGGTGGAAGCCCCCGATTCACTGACCGTGGTGCTGACGTTGGCTCAGCCCACCCCGATGCTCGCGTCCATTCTCACCTTGCCGGTGGCGTTTCCGGTTCCGCTGCATGTCGTCGCCCGGCACGGGGAATTGGCCGACCGGGCCAATCGATGGACCCGCCCCGAGAACATGGTGGGCAATGGTCCCTTTCGGCTCACCGGCTGGCAGTCGCAGAGTCGCATTCAAGGCGAGCGTAACCCCCACTTTCGAGACGCGGACTCCGTGGGGCTGAACGGCGTCGCATTCTATCCCTTTCAGAATGCCGTGAGTCAGGAAGCCGCGTTTCGATCCGGGCAACTCCACCTGACCTCGGAAGTGCCGCTGACCAAGATTCAGGCCTACCAAACCGAATCGCCCGAACTCCTCCGGATTGATCCCTTTGTCCTGACTGGTTTCATGCGCTTCAATTTGACGCGTCCCCCGCTCGACGACCCCCGGGTGCGCCAGGCCCTCGCGTTGACGATCAACCGTCAGGCGCTGGCCCAAAAGGTCCTCCAAGGCGGCGAAGCGCCGGCTGATCGGCTCACGCCACCCGACACCGCCGGCTACACCGCCGAGGCGACGTTTGGCTACGACCCCGAGCGCGCCCGACAGTTGCTGGCGGCGGCCGGCTACCCCGCAGGCGAGGGCTTCCCCTCGCTCGAAGTCATGTCGCGAGCCCGCGAGATCAACCAATCCATTGTGGAGGCCATTCAACAAATGTGGCGCCACGAGCTGGGTATCGAGATCACCATCGCGATGAAGGAACAACGCGTCTGGCTGGATGATGAAACCCATCTCAACTATGACATCTCCAATTCCCGGTGGATCGGTGACTACGTGGAACCCTACACCTTTCTGGAGCTTTTTCTATCTTACAGCGGCTACAACAACACCGGGTGGGCCAACGATCATTACGACGAGTTGATCGCTCGGGCGGCCGCCCAGCCCGACGAAGCTTCCCGCTACGCCCTGTACCAACAGGCGGAAGCACTGCTGGTCGAGGAAGCGCCGATCGCGCCGATTTATCACGGCACTCAAGTGTTCTTGAAACGACCGGAGGTGCAGGAATGGCCGCCAGCCTTGCTCGGCTTCCATCGCTACCAGTTTGTGCACCTTCAGCCGTGAGCTCCCTGCGACGGGGGCCCCCGCCTCCGCCTTGAATTCGGACGAACCCTTGCCTCAACCCATGAACCTGGATATCGAACTGCCACTAGTATGTTTTTTCGTTCCCTCCGCCTAGGTGTCGGGTTCCTCGCCGGAACCCTGCCGCTTCTTCTCTCTGCTCAGATCGAATTGCAGCGGGTCTGGCCCGGCTATCGCACCGCCGAAAGCTTCACCACTCTGGCCGAATACTTCGGCGGACCAGTCAGCGCCACCAATCAAGCCACTCTGCGCACCCAACCCCTCTCGCGCGATGGCTACTACTGGCTCACCCGCACCAACAGCCACACTGCCTATCCCGCTTCGACCATACGTCTGGAAATTACCCGTCAGGGTGCCACCGAACCGAGCGTCTACTCGTTTGACTGGGACGTACCCAAGGGCAGCCATGCCGTTTTTGTGGGCCTGACTGGCACGGATTGGGCTGACCCCACCGCGGTGCCCGTCGCGTGGCGACTCAGTTTCCTCGCCCCCTCCGGCAAGCTCCTCACTTCCACTCACAGCTTCCTCTGGAACCAAACCGATTCCTGACTCCATGCCCAATTTCTTCCACGACTATGATTTAGGAGGCTTATACGATGAAATGTTCGCCGCCCCCGGCGAGCCGCGGCCCCACTATCGCCGACTCTGGGAACGCTATCAGGACATGTCGGGTTTTGGCGAACTGTTGACCCGCCAAAAGGGAGCCAATCAGACCTTCATTAATCGCGGGGTCACCTTCACCGTCTACTCTGACAAGGCGGGCACGGAGAAGATTTTCCCCTTCGATCTCGTGCCCCGCATCATTTCGGCGACCGAATGGACCCGGATGGAGGCAGGACTGACCCAGCGGATGATGGCGTTGGACCTGTTCCTCAAGGACATTTACTCGGAGCAACGAATCCTCAAAGAAGGGATCATCCCTCGTGCCTTGGTGGAGAGCTGCGCCCATTTCCGCCCCGAACTGGTGGGCGTCCAACTTCCTCGCCAACGCCACGTGCACATCAACGGCACCGACCTCATCCGCGATGCCGACGGTACCTACCGGGTGCTCGAAGACAACCTCCGCACCCCGTCCGGGGTGAGCTACGTGCTGGAAAATCGCCAAATCATGAAGCGGGTGTTTCCCAACCTGCTCCGGAATTATCACGTCAGACCGGTTTCGGGCTATACCTCGGACCTGCTCGACCTGCTCAATTGGCTGGCCCCCGCGGGCGTCGAGTCCCCCACCGTGGTGCTGCTCACGCCCGGAGTTTACAACTCCGCCTACTACGAACACGCCTTCCTCGCCCGGCAGATGGGTATCGAGATTGTGGAAGGCAGCGATCTGGTGGTGCAGGACCACAAAGTCTTCATGAAGCGCACCGGCGGACTCACCCGGGTCCATGTGATCTACCGCCGACTCGACGACGACTTCCTCGATCCCACCGTTTTCCGCCGGGACTCCCTCCTCGGAGTGCCCGGGCTTTTTGAAGCCTACCGCCGCGGCAATGTCGCCCTCACCAATCCGGTGGGAACCGGCATCGCCGACGACAAGGCCGTTTACTACTACGTGCCCCAGATGATCAAATTCTACCTCGGAGAGGATTCCCTCCTGCCGAACGTGGAAACCTACCTGACCTCCAACGCGTCCGAACGATCATTTGTGCTCGAAAACCTGCCAAAACTTGTGGTCAAGAGCGTCAACGAGGCCGGCGGCTACGGTATGCTGATCGGCCCCCACGCCACCAAAAAACAATTGAAGGAATTCGCGGACAAAATCGTGGCCAATCCCCGTAACTTCATCGCACAACCCACCCTGGCCTTCTCCCGCTGTCCCACCATCTGCGGACGCGAAATGGAGGGGCGCCACGTCGACCTGCGGCCCTACATCCTCAACGGCGAATCCGTCAAAATCATGCCCGGCGGACTCACCCGCGTGGCCCTCAAAAAAGGATCTCTCGTGGTCAACTCATCCCAGGGCGGCGGCTCGAAAGACACCTGGGTGCTCGCCGACGACGGCGATGCTCCCGACACCGCCCCGCCCATCAAACCCGAAAAACTCTCCGTCTGATCCCATGCTCTCGCGCGTCGCCAATCTCATCTACTGGACCGCCCGCTACCTCGAGCGCGGCGAAAACACCCTGCGCTTGATCGATGTCAACGCCCAGCTGGTGCTCGATCTCGAATCCCACGACGACTTCACCGACCCCCGGGCGTGGGAGCCCTTGGTCTACGTCAATGGCAACGAGGAGAAATTTTTCGAACTCCACGGCAAACCCGTCACCGAACAAGCCGTCGTCGAATACCTGCTCTTCGATCCCCGCAACTCGTCGTCGCTGCTCTCCTGCGTGGCCTCCGCCCGGGAAAACGCCCGCTGCGTGCGCGATCAAATCTCCAGCGAAATGTGGGAGGTCATCAACACCTTCTACCTGCACCTGAAGACCCACGACTACCAAACTTACGCCCAGACCGGTTCGACGGAATACATCGCTGACCTCAAGCTGCGCACCCAACAGATCTATGCCGTGGCGGAATCCATGATGCCGCGCAACGAGGGCTGGTGGTTCTACCTGCTCGGTCGCTACCTCGAACGCGCCGACAACGTATCCCGGATCATCGACGTCAAATACTACATGATCCTGCCCGACCGACATCACGTCGGCTCCGCCCTAGATGTCATTCAATGGGGCTCCGTGCTGCGATCATGCTCGGGCTTCGAAGCTTTCCGCCGCACCCAGCGCGGACAGCTCAAGCTCGAAAACGTGCTGAATTACCTGATCCGCGACCACGAATTCCCCCGCAGCATCCTCGCCTCCGTGAACGCCATGGACAACTGTCTCACCAAAATCTGTGACTCAAAATCCGGCGAGCTCTACGCCCCGGCGGTGCGCGAGCTCAAAATTCTGCAGACTCACCTCGAACAATCCGATGTCACGAAAATCGTGGCCGAGGGCCTACACGAATATCTCGACGACATCCAGACCCGGGTCTTTATCGTTCATCGCGCCACCATGGAAGCGTTTGTGAACTACGACCCCGCCCAAGCCCAAATCGCCTGATGTCCCCGACCGGGACTTGGCTGACCCTCGAGCAGGCATCCCGCTTCACCCCCGGCGCCCTCGCCGAAACCCTCGATGGCGGCCAGGCGTTTCGCTGGTATCGCGAACCCGACGGCACCTGGCTGGGTCAGTGGGGGCCACACGTCGCGCGGCTCCGGATCACCACGGACCATGAACTGCAAGGCTGCCTGCTGACCGGCGACGTGACCAACGCCGCCACCACCCTCCGACACTATCTGGCCCTGGACGCGGCGGGCGACAAGGCCGAGACCGCCCTGCCCCGTCTCAGCGACCCCCACCTGGCGATCGCTTTGACCGCCTTCCCCGGCCTGCGCATCCTGCGCCAACCTCTGAGCGAGACCCTGCTCGGCTTCCTCTGCAGCGCCACCAAACAAATCGTCCAAATCAAACAGATGCTCGCCCTCCTGGCCGAACGCCACGGCAGCCCGCTCCCAACCGTTTGTCATCTCCGAGATGACAAACGGTTTTGGGCCCTGCCCACGTGGGCGCAGTTGGCGGAGCTCAGCGAGGACCAACTTCGGCAGTGCCAGCTCGGCTTTCGCGCCCGCTACATCAAGGGCACGGCTGCCTTTCTGGCAGCGCATCCCGGCTGGCTCGAACACCTCGCCACTCTGCCCTACCCGGCCGCCAAAGTGGCTCTCTGCGAACTCCCCGGGGTTGGCGAAAAAATCGCCGACTGCGTGGCCCTGTTTGGCCTCGGTCACTTGGAGGCCTTCCCGGTGGACACATGGATGATTAAAGCGATGAGCCGTCGCTACGGCCTGTCCGGCTGGTCGCCAACGCAGGTCGCGCACTTTGGCCGGGTGCATTTTGGTCCGGTCGCCGGCTTGGCTCAACAATACCTGTTCGCATGGGAACGCGCCCATGGGAACAGGTGAAGAAACGCGGCTCAGTCCCGCGGGCGTTGGATCAGCTCCACTTCGTAGCCCTCGGGGGCGTCGATGAAGGCGATCATCGAACCACTGCCGGTCTCAGTCGGACCATCGCTCAGGGGGTAGCCCGCGGCTTCAGCTTCGGCCGCAAACGCCTTCAAATCGTCCACCGCAAACGCGAGGTGCATCAGGTCTTCCTGCACTTCGACCGCCGGCGCGCCATCGGGCATCTGGCAGATTTCGATTTCCTCTGCACTGTTGGGCGTCTGGAGGAATACCAGTTGGGCTCCCCGCGGCGAGGTGTGGCGGCGGGATTCGGTCAGACCGAGCGCTTCGGTGTAAAACTTAACCGTGGCATCGATGTCGTTTACCCGCATGCGGGTGTGGAGGAGTTTGGTGACAGTAGGCATGGCCAGACTAGTCTGCCCATTCGCTGGGTCCCGGCCACCGCATTTTCAAAATAATCGGGGAGCCCCTCGGATCAGACTCGGCGTCAGTGGGTTGTGGTCGCGTCGAATCGACCGATGCTGCGGGCGCTGCCATCCGGGAACGTGTTGGCAAGGACCTCGATCACCGCCTTGCCCTTCGCATTGGGGGAGTAACCGACCACGTTGATGCTGGGCAGATCCGCCCCCGAACTCTCGTAAAGCAGCCGGGCCTGCCGGCGCACAAAACGCACGAGGTCGTCGAGCTCATAGTAGCTGGTCGGGCGGCTCGGCCGGGAGGGCCCGGGGCGGGAAGGAGCCCCGCGCGAGCCGCCTTCGCGCACTACTGGGGGCAACCCCCGGGCTTCGCGCTCCGCAATCACCCGGTCGCGTTCAGCCCGCCAAACGGCTCGCCTCTGTTCATAGACTGCCATCTCCTTTTGGCCCCGCTGGCTGTTTTCATATCGCTCGCGATCGACTTCGTAGCGCTCCAACCGCTGACGCCACCGGGCCTCTTCGCTGGATTGGCGGCCCTGCCGAATCGAGGGGGTTCCATCGGTGATCATGAAGATCAGGTCCGCGCGCAACTCGAGCGCGGCGGCTAGCGCGAGGTCCATGCGCGAGCTGCCTCCGGCACCATTCCAGTCGGTCATCTGCGGCTCATAATTTTTGCGAAAGGGTCCGCGACGCTCGATCTTGCCCTCGCGCAATCGCCAATAGGGCGCAATCCACTCCGCCACTTGCGAGGTGTTGTCCCGGGTCGCGACCACCATGCGCGGGGCATAGAGGTCAATGTCCCGGCCGAACACGATAATGTTGAAGAAGGTGCCCGGAGACAGCCGCTCAACCATGCCCACCAACTCCTGCTTCACGCGGTCATAGCCCGGCAGATCTCCCCGCTCGGGCTCCACCATCGAAGCGCCGCCATCGACAACAAACACCACCCGTTCGCCCTGTTTTTTGATCCCAAAGAAGTCCACCGCCGAAACTCCAAACTCCAGGCGTTGTCCGCCGCCGC
>JAGYIG010000001.1 GCA_018402455.1 Opitutaceae bacterium | reverse complement strand
CAGCCACGGCACCGCTTGGCCGAACGCACCGGCCTCCAGCAAGTCGGAGGAGCGCTCCTGCAACTGGGTCGTCCCCAGGGTCGCCGGATCCTGCCCCCGGGCGGCGACGGTCGAGAGGAGCGTGAGCAGGAAAAGCCCCACGCGCATCAAAACGCTTATTTTGCTCTGCCGGCGCGCAGAAAACACGGGGAAAAATCAAGGTGGACGTCCCGCTCGCGGCAATCGCAAAGGTGGCCTACATCGCGTCGAATGGACCGCGGGGGCATCGTCCCGCCACTCCTGAGCGCCTGCACCCGCCCCCATTGGTTCCATCTTGGTAAAGTTTGCCCCCAGACCCACTGCTGGCTTGTCCCATCCGGACGACTCCATTTTGGTGGCGGCGGTCTGAATCCTGCCCACCACCTCGGCCCCCTCCCGCGAGACCACCATCAATTCCAGACCCGATCTCGCTCTCTTCCTTCCTGACGCTCTTTTTTCTGCCCTGCTTCGCGCCCTGATGCCCTGCTGAGGAATTCCGGGTTTCGTTTGCCCCCTTCAACTCGTCTGATGTCTTCGCGCTCCTCCTCCCCCCCCTTCCATCCCCCCAAGCAGGGCCTTTACGATCCCGCCCACGAACACGACTCCTGCGGGGTTGGCTTTTTGGTCAACATGAAGGGGATTCCCTCGCGGGAAATCATTCAAGGCGCGCTGGAGATTTGCACCAAGCTCGATCACCGCGGGGGTTGTGGCTGCGACCTGAATACCGGCGACGGGGCCGGCATGTTGATGCAGATGCCGCACAAATTCTTCGGCACCATCGCGCGCGACCTGGGCTTCACGCTGCCCGCCCCGGGCCACTATGCGGTGGGCGCGGTGTTTCTCTCCCCCGACGCAGAAACGGCCGCGGCCGAGCAGGAGGTGGTCAATGAAGCGATTCGCGAGACTGGTCAGAACCTCATCGGCTGGCGAGACCTGCCCGTGGACAACCACGATCTGGGCCAGGCCTCCGCCGAGAGTGAACCGAAGATGAAACAGGTCTTCATCGGTCGATCCGCCGATATCGCCGACGACGATGCCTTTGAACGGATGCTCTACCTCATCCGCCGGGTGGCGACCTACCGGCTCGGCTACCTCCAAGGGGAGGCCCCGCAGTATTTTTACATCGTATCGCTCTCCAGCCGGGTGATCGGTTACAAGGGCATGCTGACCACCGACCAGCTGCTGCATTATTTTCCGGATTTTCATCACCCCGACATGGCGACCTCGATGGCCTTGGTGCACTCCCGGTTCAGCACCAACACCTTCCCCAGTTGGCCGCGCGCCCAGCCGTTCCGCTTCACCTGCCACAACGGCGAAATCAACACCGTGCTGGGCAACGAGAACTGGATGCGCTCGCGGCAAACGCAGTTCGAGAGCGCCCTGTTCGGCAAGCAACTCAAGAAGCTCATCCCCGTGATCGCGGGGGGTGGCTCCGACTCGCAACACTTCGACAACTGTCTGGAATTTCTCATGATGACCGGGCGCTCCCTGCCCCATGCGGTCATGATGATGATCCCCGAGCCGTGGGAAAAGCATCAGGCCATGTCGCCCACCAAGCAGGCTTTCTATGAATACCATGCCTGCCTGATGGAGCCCTGGGACGGGCCCGCCTCGATCGCCTTCATGGACGGCACGCAAATTGGCGCCATTCTCGACCGGAACGGCCTGCGTCCGTCCCGCTACTACGTGACCAGCGATGATCTGGTGATCATGGCTTCCGAGGTCGGCGTCATTCCCTCCATCGATCCCGCCAAAGTGGTCAAAAAGGGCCGCCTGGAGCCCGGACGTATGTTTTTGGTGGATACCAAGGAAGGTCGCATCGTCGGCGATGACGAACTGAAGGAGAGTATCGCGGCCGAAAAACCCTACGCGGAGTGGCTGCAAAAAAACCTCATCCCCGAGGAGAAACTGCCCCCGCCCACCCAGCCGGTCAAAATGCTCAACATCGAGCGGCTCAAACTCCGGCAAAAAGCCTTCGGCTACACCTTCGAGGACCTCAAATTCCTGATCGGCCCCAGCGTGCAGACCGGCGCCCAACCCCTCGGGGCCATGGGCAACGACACGCCGCTCGCGGTGCTTTCGAACCGTCCGCAACCGCTCTACAACTACTTCAAACAACTGTTCGCCCAGGTCACCAACCCGGCCATCGATCCGATCCGCGAAGAACTGATCACCGCGACCGTCACGTTCCTCGGTTCCGAAGGGGATTTGATCAACCCCGGCCCCGAAAACTGCCGGATGATCAAGCTGCAGAATCCGATTGTCGACAACGAGAAGCTCGCGCGGATCCGCGACTTCCGGGCCCCGGGCTTCAAGTCCGCCACCCTGCCCATTCTGTTCGACCCCATCACGGACTACGAGGGCCTGAGCACGAGCCACCAGCCCATCGACGACACCCGCGCCGCCCAGCGCGGCAAGGGCCTCAACCGCGCGCTGGAGCATCTGTTCGAAATGGCCAACGACGCGATTCGCGACGACGTGAATCTCATCATCCTCTCGGACCGCGGCGTTGCCCCCAATCGCGCCGGCATTCCCGCCCTGCTGGCCGTGGCCGGCCTGCACCACCACCTCATCCGGGAAGGCGTGCGCAGCAAGGTCTCCATCATCCTGGAGTCCGGCGAACCCCGGGAGGTGCAACACTTCGCCCTGCTCCTCGGCTATGGCTGCGATGTGATCAACCCGTTCCTCGCCCTCGAATCCGTCGAACACCTCATCGTCGAAGGCGAGATCGACATGGATCCCGCCCAAGCGCGCGCCAACTTTATTCAGGCCAATATCAAGGGCGTGACCAAGACCATGGCCAAGATGGGCATCTCGACGGTGGCCAGCTACCGCGGCGCGCAGATCTTCGAGGCGATCGGGTTGGACCAGTCGGTGATCCACCGCTACTTCACCAACACCTCCTCCCGGATCGACGGTATCGGCTTGGAAGCGATCTCCCACGAGGTCTACCAACGCCACCAGACCGCCTTTGGCGAACGGCAGGACGCACAGGATGATGCCCTGGATTCGGGCGGGGTCTATCAATGGCGTTCCGACGGCGAGAAGCACCTCTTCAGCCCGATGGCCATCCATCAGCTCCAACGCGCGACTTGGACCAGCGACTACAGCCTCTTCCGGGAATACTCGCAGACCATCAACCACCAGACCCGCGACATGTTCACGCTGCGGGGGTTGATGGAGTTCAAGTTCGATGAGGCCAAATCCATTCCCCTCGACGAAGTCGAACCGGCCTCCGCCATCGTCAAACGTTTCAAAACCGGCGCCATGTCCTACGGCTCGATCAGCAAGGAGGCCCATGAATCCCTCGCCATCGCAATGAATCGGCTCGGGGGCAAATCCAACACCGGCGAAGGCGGCGAGGATGCCGACCGCTTCACCCGCGACGCCAACGGCGACCTGCGCCGCTCGGCCATCAAGCAGGTCGCGTCCGGTCGCTTCGGGGTCACCAGCCACTACCTCGTCAACGCCGACGAGCTGCAGATCAAGATCGTGCAGGGCGCCAAGCCCGGCGAGGGCGGCGAACTCCCCGGCCACAAGGTGTTGCCCGCGATTGCCAAGACGCGCGGCACCACCCCCGGCGTGGGGTTGATCTCCCCGCCCCCCCATCACGACATCTATTCCATCGAGGATCTCCAGCAGCTCATCCACGATCTCAAAAACGCTAACGTGCACGCCCGCGTGAATGTGAAGTTGGTGTCGGAAGTCGGCGTGGGCACTATCGCCACCGGCGTGGCCAAGGCCAAGGCCGACGTGATTCTGATCTCCGGCTATGACGGCGGCACGGGCGCGTCCCCCCGCTCCAGTATCCAACATGCCGGGGCGCCCTGGGAACTGGGCATCGCGGAAACCAACCAAACCCTGTTGCTCAACGACCTGCGCAGCCGGGTGGTGCTGGAAGTCGACGGCCAGTTGAAAACGGGACGCGACGTCGCCATCGCCTGCCTGCTCGGCGGGGAAGAGTTCGGCTTCGCGACGGCTCCGCTGGTCACGCTGGGCTGCCTGATGATGCGGGTGTGCCACAAAAACACCTGTCCCGTCGGCGTGGCGACACAGGATCCCCGCCTACGGGCAAAATTCACCGGCTCCCCCGATGCCGTGGTCAATTTCATGACTTACATCGCCGAGGAACTGCGCGAGATCATGGCGCGCCTCGGTTACCGCACGATCAACGAAATGGTGGGCAAGGTAGAACACCTCGAAATGCGGGATGCCATCGACCACTGGAAGGCCAAGGGCGTCGACTATTCCAAGATCCTCTACCGGCCCGCCACCGGCCCCGCGGTCGGCACCTACTGCTCGCAGCCTCAGGATCACCGCTTGGAGCTGGCCCTCGACCACACCGATCTCCTCGCCGCCTGCCGCCCCGCCATCGAGCGCGGCGAAAAGGTCACCGGCGAATACCCCATCACCAACACCAACCGCGTGGTGGGCACCATGGTCGGCGCCGAGATCTCCCGCCGCCACGGCGGCGAGGGGCTGCCTCCGGACACCATCCAATTGAAGTTCAGCGGCTCGGCGGGCCAAAGCCTCGGCGCCTTCTGCCCCCGGGGCATGACCCTCACGGTCGAGGGCGATACCAACGACTACTGCGGCAAGGGCCTCTCCGGCGGCACCATCGTGGTGTATCCGCCCAGAGTCGCGCCGTTTGTCGCCTGCGAAAACATCATTACCGGCAATACCGCCTTCTATGGCGCCACTTCCGGTGAGGCCTTCCTCGCCGGCATGGCGGGCGAACGCTTTTGTGTGCGCAACAGCGGCGTCAAAGCCGTCATCGAGGGGGTCGGCGACCATGGCTGTGAATACATGACCGGCGGCGAGGTCATTTGTATCGGCACCACCGGCCGGAATTTTGCGGCCGGCATGTCCGGCGGCACCGCCTACGTGTTGGACGAGGTCGGCGACTTCGTCAGCCAGCGCCTCAATCCCGCCATGGTCGGCGTCTATCGACTCATCGAATGCGACAACGAAGAAATTGCCGCCGTCCGCGCGCGGTTGGAGCGTCACGTCGCTTTGACCGGCAGTGTGCGGGCCACGGCCATCTTGAGCGCCTGGGACGATTGGCTGCCCGGCTTCATCAAGGTGCTGCCGACCGACTACGAGCGGGTCCTCAACGCCATCGCCCGAGCCGAGAGCAAAGGCCTCCAAGGCGACGAAGCCATTCAGGCCGCCTTCGAAGAAAACGTGAAAGCCGGCCACTGATCCCGCCGACGCCCCGCCCTCCCCTTTAACCCCTTCATTTTCTATCATCATGGGCAAGCCCACCGGATTCCTCGAATACCAACGCCAACCGATCCCCAACCGTGATCCCATCGAACGGATCAAGGACTGGAAGGAGGTGCACGCCGAACGCGACGACTCCGCGGTATCGACGCAAGCCGCCCGCTGCATGGACTGCGGCACGCCCTACTGCCACACCGGGATGACCCTCTCCGGCGTGGCCAGCGGGTGTCCCATCAACAATCTGATTCCCGAGTGGAACGACCTCGTCTACCGCGGCCGGTGGCAGGACGCGTTGCACCGCCTGCGCAAGACCAACAACTTCCCCGAATTCACCGGTCGGGTCTGCCCGGCCCCCTGCGAGGGGTCCTGTGTCCTCGGGGTCATCGAACCGCCCGTCACGATCAAGAACATGGAGTGTTCCATCATCGACCGGGGCTGGGAGGAAGGTTGGTTGCCGCCGCAACCCCCGAGCCAACGGACCGGTAAAAAAGTCGCCGTGATCGGCTCCGGCCCCGCGGGTCTTTCCTGCGCCGACCAGCTTAATCAGGCCGGGCATGAGGTCACCGTCTTCGAGCGTGCGGACCGCATCGGCGGACTGCTCATGTATGGGATTCCCAACATGAAGTTGGACAAGCGTGAGATCGTTGATCGGCGCGTGAACCTCATGCGGGACGAAGGAGTCACCTTTGTGACCGAAGCGCACATTGGGGTCACCTACGACATCGCGGACATCCGCGCCACGTTCGATGCCACGGTGCTCTGCTGCGGCGCGACGAAGCCCCGCGATCTGCCCATCGAAGGCCGCAACCTCAAGGGCGTGCATTTCGCCATGGAGTTCCTCACCACCAACACCCGGTCGCTGCTCGACCACGACTTTGACGAGACGCGCCCGGCGATCGACGCGCAGGGGAAACACGTCGTGGTGATCGGCGGCGGCGATACCGGCACCGACTGCGTGGGCACGTCGCTGCGCCAAGGCTGCGCCAGTGTGGTGCAGCTCGAGATCATGGCCAAACCGCCCGGTGAGCGCACGCCCAGCAACCCCTGGCCGGAGTGGCCCCGCACCTTCAAAGTCGACTACGGCCAGGAAGAAGCCCACGCCCTCCAAGGCGCCGACCCCCGGGACTACCTCGTCACCACCAAGCGCATGATTGGCAACGACGACGGCGCGGTCCGCGAACTGGAAATCAAGGGCGTCGAGTGGGTGTTGGACGAAACCAACAAACGGATGTCTCCCCGCGACGTGCCCGGTTCCCAACGCACTATCAAAGCCGACCTCGTGCTGCTCGCCATGGGCTTTCTGGGACCGGAAGAGACGCTGATCGAAAAACTCGGACTCGCCACCGATGCCCGGTCCAACGTGGCGGCCCCTTTCGATAAATACACCACCAACGTGAAGGGGGTGTTCGCCGCCGGTGACATGCGCCGCGGCCAAAGCCTGGTCGTTTGGGCGATCAACGAAGGTCGCGGCGCCGCCCGGGCCTGTGATCGTTTCCTCATGGGCCGCACCCGTCTCCCGTAGAGGACGGGTTGCAACAGTAAATGCCCCCCCCACGCCCGCGGCGGCGACGGTTGAGGCACGCCTTGGGTGAACCACGAATGACACGAAAGCCACGAAGCCGTCAGCCCGCAGCCGGCGGTTTCGGCGAAACCGCCCTACCTCATGAGGTAGGGGCTTCGCTTGACGAAGCCCGCCACCTGCCTCTCCGCCGCATTCTTCGGGTCGATCGGACTCCTGGACTCGTGCCCGCGCTACGGGGTCACGGTCACAATCACCCGCTGATACCGGGACAGCGCCGGGGTGCCTTTGTCGGTCACCTTCAGAATGAAATGAGCAGTGACTTCCTCGTCGACCACCGGAGCCGTGAAGCCGAAGCGGTCGGCATTCTCCGCGCCACCGGTGGTGATCAACTGATCGTAGGTGCCGGCTTCCGGGTAGTGAAACCACAGGTAGCTGATGCTGTCGCCGTCGGGGTCGCTGCTGCCATACGCATCGAGGGTGACTTGCTCGCCAGACTTGACCGTGAGCTCAGCCGGATGATTCAGGTGCGGCACGGGCGGGTGATTGGCCTCGGCGTAAGTTTGCGTGCACCAGTCCATGCGGGCGGCAAAGTCATTTTGAAAATCATCCCGCCAACGCCACAGGGTGACCTGGTTGCCGGAGAAACTCTGCTCGTGCCGCTCGACCGCACGTTTGTATTCGCTGGGTAGATACGGGGTGTGCGTGTCGGAGGCATCGGTCCAGATCGGGCGGGTCACCGGCTCGCGTTCGACGATGGAACTGCCCTCGCCGATGGAGGCAAAGTCCGGCATGCTCAGCTCATACCGTCCGCCCCACCCGCCCCAGTTGGGCTGGTCGGGCACGTTCAGGCCGTTCGGAATCACCCCGAGAAAGGCCGGTGTGTCGCCTTCGAACCCCCAAGCCACATCGGGATAGGCGGCCCCCAGCGGACCGTGTCCTTGCTGAATATGCTCCGCGAGCCAGCGGTTGCTCACCGTGGTGTTATCGATGCCGTTGATGACGTTGTTGATCGCGATCCACGTGGCCTGACCATAGTCATCCCCCGGCGTGACGATGTAGAACAGGTCCGGGAAAGTCCGGCGGATCCAAGCCGCGCTGTCGTCCTGGTCGGAGATGGTGTAAATACGCAGCTTGGCCAGCAGCCGCTTCGCCTCCGCGGCCGATTTGGTCCGATCGATTTTGTGCAGGGCCTGGGCCAGGGTATTGGGGCCACCCCAGACCGAGATCCACAGGGGGCGGTCGTCGTCTTCCTCCAGAACTTGGATGATCCAATCCGACCCCGCCGTGTCCATGTCCTCGCCCACGCCAGTCATGCCATACTGGGGAATGCCGTGCTTAACCCGGGCGCGGAGCTCATCGGCCGAAGGATAACCGGACTCGTGCAGGAGGAGGTTGGGTTGCACCTGCTCGTAGGCATCCAGAATGGTGTGAATGAAGTCCGGCCGGATCGAATTCTGGTGCCAACAGGAAGTCGTGGCGACGATGCCGGTGATATCGATCTGGTTGGCATACAGCAGCAGGCGCACCAGGGACTGTTCGTCATCAGGATCCGCGCCCATGTCGGTGAGCACGAGGATCCGGGGACGCTCCGACGCAAGCGTTTCAGCGGGACCGGGATGGCCCCCCCCGGTCAGCGGCAGGGTGAACAAGGCGGCCGCCAGCAGGGCGCCGGGGCAGAATCGTTTCGCAGCAGAGGTCATATGCGGAGGGAGTTGGGGTTGGGGCACGAAGCGGGGACACCGTTGTCCGCTAGTCCAGACACCGGCGCTACCCTAAAGAAGGTAAATGCTAGGGAAAGCCAAACCCTGCCGGGACCTCACGCCAAGCAGACGTCGATCCTGGCGTCGTCAGCGCCGTTTTGCGCGCCCGAGCACGAGAGCAACGACGTATGGGTTCGGTTACCGCCATGGAAGGGGGTAATCGGACGGATTTACCGGCGCGAAAAACTCCCATTCGTTCGGAGCGCTTGGGGCCTCCACCCTGGCGCCCCCAAGCAAGGTCCGGTAATACGTTTGCGTTCAGGTGGTTGCGCCCACCCCCTCCCCGTCCCGCTGTGCCCGTTGGGCGACGGCCAAGGGAACTGGACTCCGCGGCGACGACCGTATCTTCCTCCGGGGTCGCTCTAATATAAAGACGAGTTAGGTGTATACCCCATCGCTATTTCCCGATTTTCAGGGTCTATTATATACCAGATGGAGGCGGTATCCGCTGCGGAGCCCCGACTGAACGTCTGATTCCGGTCGGAGCATTGCAGGATTTATCGCCCCCTCGACGACAGCATGAAACAAACCAAGAAGCCCCCGGAGCTGGCGCGGCGCTATCGCAATGCCCTACGGGATCAGCTCGATGCTCCCCGGTCCCGGGGTGTGGCAGCCGCTCGAGCCCTAGGCCGCGAGGCTCTGGCCGCCGACTGCGAGATTCTGGCCCTGGCCCGAATCCACGAGCAGGCACTGGTGGCACTGGCGCCAGACTACGATTTTGCCAAAACGGGCAATGGCCTGCAGTTGCGCACCGGTCGATTCTTCGCCGAAGTCCTTGTGCCGTTGGAGCGGGAACACATTGCGGTCCGGGAATCGCTCAAACAAATCGAGGAGCGAACCTCCCACCTGCACCTGCACACCAAGGAATTGGCCCGGGGCAACCGCCAGCTTTCTCGCGAGGTCAAGCGGCGCCAAGCCAGCGAAGCGGCCCTCAAGGAGGGAAATGAGCGCTACCAGCGATTGCTCCAGCAATCCCAATTCATGCAGGTAAAACTACGCAGCCTGACCCACCAAATGCTCTCCGCCCAAGAGAACGAGCGACTCGAAATCAGCCGGGAGTTGCACGATGAAGTCGTGCAGATCCTAGTCGGAATCAATGTCGAGCTCGCGGCGCTGGGCAAGGCGGCGGAGCTCGGCACCAAGGCCTTTCAAAAGAAAATCGCGAGCACGCAGCACTTGGTGGAAAAATCCGTCAATGCGGTGCACCAGTTTGCCCGCGACCTGCGGCCCGCCGCCCTGGATGACCTGGGGCTCATTCCGGCCCTGCAGGTCTTCATGAAAAAGCTTTCCGCCCGGCGACAGATCCGTATCCGCCTGACGGCCTTTGCCGGGGTGGAGAAGATGCCGAGCGTCAAGCGCATCGTGCTCTACCGCGTGGCGCAGGAGGCGCTCACCAATGTCGCCCGCCACGCCAAGGCGACCTTGATCAATGTGAGTATCACCCAGCTTCCCGACGTGGTCCGCATGAAAATCCACGATAACGGCAAGTCATTCAAGGTGCAGCAGGTGCAGTCGACCAAGGCGCACGCCCGGCTGGGTCTGTTGGGTATGCGGGAACGGCTGGAGATGGTGGGGGGCACCTTGCTCATCGAATCCGCTCAGGGCGAGGGCACCACCGTGCTCGCCGAGATGCCATTTCCACCGGAGGAGCGCACGTGAACCCCGGCCGAAAGATTACCGTGCTGCTCGCCGAAGACCACGCCGTGGTCTGCGAGGGCCTGCGCACCTTGCTGGAAGCGGAAGGCCATTGCGTCGTCGTCGGACAGGCTCAAACCGGTCGAGCCGCCGTGGAAATGACCGCCGCCCTCAAGCCCGATGTCATCCTCATGGACATCGCCATGCCCGAACTCAACGGCCTCGTGGCCACGCAACAAATCCTGGCTCACAACCCCGCGGCCCGGGTGCTGATCCTTTCCGCCCACAGCGACGACGAGTATGTTGAGCGCACGGCCACAGTGGGAGCCATGGGTTTTCTGGAGAAACAGACTTCCGCGGAGGTGCTGACCAAGGCCATCCATCAGGTCGCGGCAGGGAAGACCTTTTACAGCCCCACCATCGCACGGCGATTGATGGACAAGCAAAGGCGGTCCCGCGACCGCGATGGTTTGGCCAAGCAAAACAGTGCCCGCCTGACCTCGCGCGAGATGGAAGTCCTGCAATTGGTCGCCGAGGGCCAGGCCAACAAACAGGCCGCCGGCCTGCTCGGCATCAGCATTAAGACGGTCGAAAAGCACCGGCAGCATTTGATGGATAAGCTCAACATCCATGAGACCGCGGGGCTGACCCGCTACGCCATGTCACATGGCATTATCGAGAGTGGCGTGCAGGTCACCTTGATCTGATTGCCCGCTTTCCGTTGGCGGGGCGGGACGGCCGAGGGTCGATCCCGCCGTGGATTTTGGCCGGACGCGCCAGAGGCATGGGGTCCCCGTACCGGGTGAGGACCCTACCCTGAACACCCCATATCGGGAGCACCCCACCGCAGGTAGGATGGCCGCAGGCCCCACCCCCGTGCCAGTCGCCTTTGCGGCTCCCCGGCCCCACTGTTCAGCCCATTATCCATCCATGAAAATCACGCCCTCCTTTCTCCTCATCGCCGCGTTGAGCCCCACCACCTTGCTCTTCTCTGCTTGCTTCCAAAAAGACTCGGCTGAATCCGTCGTCCAAGAAACGAAAGAAGTGGCGGCTGAAGCCAAACAAATCGCCGCGGACTCATGGGAGCAGATCAAAGGCTACACCTTCGAGCAACGCGATGAGTTCGCCGCCTCGATGGACCGGATGGGAACTGCCCTCGAGGCCAAACTCGAAAAGGTCCCGGCGGCGACCGCCCCGGCCCGCGAAGCGACCGTCACGGAATTCAAGGCCGCCCGCGCCGCGTTGAAAGTCCAACTGGCCGCCGCCCGCACCAGCACGTCCGAAACCTGGGCCCACACCAAGGCCGAAACCGCCGCGGCGTGGCAGCGCGTGCAGACCGCCTTCAACCAAATCGCCCCCTGATCACTGCGCGCTCGAGCGCGGCCCCTCGGTCGCTCTGCTTGTCGTCGTCCCCCGTCAAAAAAATGTCCTACCTAATCAGCCCGACCACCAACGCCAAGTTCATCTTCAACCTGAAGGCGGAGAACCATGAGGTGATTCTCACCAGTCAGGTTTACGAACAGAATCAGTCCGCCCTGGCCGGCATCACATCGGTGCAGCTCAACGGACCCCACGCCGAAAACTTTGAGCACAAGGTCTCCACCGCGGGCGAACCCTATTTTGTGCTCAAGGCTCAAAACGGCGAGGTCATCGGCAAGAGTCAGATGTATGCCTCCGAGGCGGCCGCCCAAGTCGGCATGGCCTCCGTGCAAACCAACGCCCCCTCCGCCGCCATCGCCACGGTCTAAGGAGGTAGGGCGGTTTCGCCGAAACCGCCGCTCCAGGCCGACGGCCCACCCTCCACGTTTCCAACCCCAACCGCAGCCGCGCCACCGGGGCTAAGACCCCATAGTCCCAAGGCCGGTTCTTCCTCAAAATTCACCCATGCCAAACCCATCCCATTCGCCTTTTCTCCCCGCGCCCCCGACCATCGCCCAGTCCGACTACGAACAGGCCAAACGGGAACTGACCGGTGAATCCGACGGCGAGCGTCAACTCGCGGCGATGAACGCGTGAGCGCTCCCCTTCCCTCCTCCATGACTCCGGTTCCCCCGTTTCTGACTGTCCTCCAATCCACCGCCCGCGCGCTGGTCGATCCGGGCAAGGGCATCCTGGCGGCCGACGAAAGTTTTGGGACCCTTGGGCGTCGCTTCGCCGCCCACGATATTCCCTTCACGCGGGAGAACCGTTACGCCTACCGCGAGCTGCTGGCCACCACCCCCGAGCTCGGCGACGCCATCAGCGGTATGATCCTCTTCGAGGAAACCCTTTCCCAGCCCATCGCCGATGGCACCTTGCTGCCGTCTGCCCTGGTTCGGCACGGCATCATTCCCGGGGTCAAAGTCGACACCGGCACGCGCGCGCTCCCCGCCTTCCCCGGCGAGACGACCACGCGGGGCCTGGACAACCTGCGAGCCCGCCTCGCCGACTACGCCGCGCGCGGCGCCCGCTTCACCAAGTGGCGGGCGACATTTGCCATCGGCGACGGGTTGCCCAGCGCCACCGCCATCGAAACCAACGCCCGCATCCTCGCGCTCTTCGCGGCCACCAGTCAGGAAGCCGGTCTCGTGCCCATCGTCGAACCGGAGGTCCTCATGGCCGGTGGTCACACGCTGGACCGTTGCGGCCACATCACCCGCGGTGTGGTCCAAACCGTGTTCGCCCGCCTCGACGAACATCGGGTCGCGCTCGATGGCATGTTGCTCAAGACGGGCATGATCCTGCCGGGCGAGGACTGCGGGCAGGCGGTGACCTCGACCGAGATTGCCGAGACCACACTGCACGTGCTGCAACAGGTGGTGCCCGCCAACGTGCCCGGCATCGTGTTCCTTTCCGGCGGGCAAAACGACGTCGACGCCACGGAGCGTCTCAACGAGATCTGCCGCTACGACAACCCGCCCTGGACCCTCAGCTTCTCCTTTGGCCGGGCGTTGCAGGACGCGGCCCTCCAAGTTTGGGCGGGCGATGCCGCCAACGTGGTTCCGGCGCAAGCCGAGTTGCTCAAGCGGGCGCGGTTCAACGCTCTCGCCGTCCAGGGGCGCTATGCCGCGGGCTCCGAACGCGTCTTCGCCTGACGATTGTCGGGCTCACAGCTGCTCGCGCAGCTCGCGGAGTTCCCGGCGCCGCGCCACGCTGACCTTGGGGTAACGCAGCTTCAGCGCCTGCAGGGAATCGACGATGACTTGGGAGATGAGCAGGCGCGCATTCTTTTTGTCGTCGGCCGGGATGACATACCACGGCGAATCCTCCGTGCTGGTGGCGCTCAAGCAGGCTTCATACGCCCGCTGATAATCATCCCATCGTTGTCGCTCCGCGACATCCGCTAAACTGAATTTCCAGTTCTTGTCCGGTTCATCAATCCGGGCCAGAAACCGCTCGCGTTGCTCCGCCTTCGACAGGTGCAGGAAGAACTTGAGCACCCGGGTGCCGCTGCGGTGCAGGTGCGCCTCCATCTCCGTGATCGATTGGAACCGATCCTCCCAAATGGACCGCCCGGCGATCCCCTCAGCGGTCAATCCCTGTGCGCGCAGGAGCTCCGGATGGACCCGCACCACCAGCACTTCCTCGTAATAGGAGCGATTAAAAATCCCGATGCGGCCGCGCTCCGGCAGTCGCTTGTTCGTGCGCCAGAGAAAATCGTGCTCCCGCTCCTCGGCACTGGGTTGCTGGAAACTGAAGACCTGACACCCCTGCGGGTTCACCCCCGACATCACATGGCGAATCGCCCCGTCCTTGCCGGCCGCATCCATGGCCTGAAAGATCAGCAACAAGGAGTGCTGGTTGGAGGCGTAGTGCAGTCGCTGCAAATCGCTCAGCTCATCGACCCGCTTCGCGAGCATCCGTCGATACGCTTTTTTGGAGTCGTAAACGGATTTCACGTGAGTCGGTCGCTGCGCGAGGTCCACCGTTTCACCGGGCCGCACCCGGTGGGCACTGGGGTCTATTTTTTTCTTCATAAAATCAACCGGCTTCCGGGGTCCGCCGCGCTAGGATCGATCGGACGCATTCCGTCTGCCCCGCCCCATCGCGGGGCAGCAGCCGTTGGCGGGGCGGTCGGTAGCGCCCTCCCATTTTTTATATTGGCCGATGCTCGATGCCGCCAAGGCCTTCATGGTGCGGACGACGGACTGGGGATCACCGGCCACCGAAATCTTCCGGCTTAAGCTGGCGCTGGTGTCACTCATACAAAGATCAGCCGTGGGTTGGTCAGGGGGTGCGAAACCCCGCGCCCGCTGCCAGGATCCGGGCCCGAGATCGGGCCGTGATGACCGGCGTGGGCTGAAATCTGCATCGTCCGGATATTCGGCCATCTCCGCCCGGCCGTCTATGGGGCGAAGACCCCCGTCCGCCAGCAAGGCGGCAACCGGAAGCAACGGGACTTTTGCTTTCGGAGAGCACTTGCCCTACCTTTTGCATCATGCGCACCGAACAAGATTCCATGGGCTCCATGGCCGTGCCGGACGACGCCTGGTATGGCGCCTCCACGCAACGCGCCGTGCTGAATTTTCCGATCAGCAGTCACCGCCTGCCGCCGCCGTTCATCCACGCGTTGGGTTTGGTGAAGCAGGCCTGCGCCCACGCCAACGAGGCGTTGGGGCGCCTGCCGACCGCCCGCAGCGAACTCATCCAAAAGGTCGCGGCCGAAATCGCGGCGGGCCAATGGGCCGACCAGTTTCCCGTGGATGTCTTTCAGACCGGATCCGGCACGTCCACCAACATGAACGCCAACGAGGTGATCGCCAACCGGGCCAGCCATCTCGCGGGCGAACCCATCGGCTCCAAACGCCCGGTGCACCCCAACGACGACGTCAACCTGGGCCAATCCTCCAACGATCTCATGCCGACCGTCCTGCACGTGAGTGTGGCGCGAGCCCTGCACCAAGACCTGCGCCCCGCGCTGGTGCAGTTGCAAGCCGCATTGGCCCGGCAAGCGGGGGCTTTGGGTGAGGTGGTCAAAATCGGTCGCACCCACCTGATGGACGCCACTCCCCTGACGATGGGGCAGGAGTTTTCCGGCTACGCCGCTCAGGTCGGCAAGGCGGTGACCCGCACCGACCGGGCGATTGCCACCCTCGGTGAGCTGGCCCTCGGCGGCACCGCGGTGGGCACCGGCATCAATGGGCATCCGGAATTCGGCCGCCGGGTGGCGGCGTGGCTGAGCCAAGCTACCGGCCTGAACTTTCGGGAAGCCGACAACCATTTCGAAGCGCAGGGAGCGCGGGACGACGCGGTGGAGGTGGCGGGCCTGCTGGCGACGACGGCGGCCAGTCTGGCCAAGATCGCCAACGACATCCGCCTGCTGGGATCCGGGCCCCGCGGCGGCCTGGGCGAGCTGCAGTTGCCCGCCACCCAGCCGGGCTCCTCCATCATGCCCGGCAAGATCAACCCGGTGATGAGCGAGATGTTGGTGCAGGTCGCTCACTACGTGCGCGGCCTGACCAGCACCGTGACGTCTTGCGGACAGGATGGGCACTTCGAACTGAACGTCACGATCCCCCTCATCGCCTACAGCTTGCATGAGTCCATCACCGGTCTGGCCAACGGCAGCCGGGTTTTTGCCGAGCGTTGCGTGGACGGATTGGAGGCGGACGTCGAGCAGTGCCGGACGCTGGTGGATCGCTCGCTCATGCTCGTCACCGCTTTGAATCCACATATCGGATACGATCGGGCGGCCCAAGTGGCGAAGGAAGCCCACGCCAGCGGCCGCACCTTGCGGGAGGTGGTGCTGGCCAAGGGGTGGCTCGATGCCGCGACGTTGGATGAGGCCCTCGACCCGCGAAGCATGGTCTGAGGGCCCGCCGCGCGGAGCCGGCCCCGGCGCTTCAAGCGTCGGGCGGAAAGCACGCCCGTTGCCCGGCCATTGCCTGACTGAGCTCCGGGTAGTGCGCCTTGAGGGCCGCGACCAACGCCGGGTCTGTGGCCGGATAATCGACCCGGGCTTGCGGCAGGTAGGCACTGGCGGGATCGCGCAGCAGCTCTTGTGGAAAAAGCACCAGAAGCTGCTCCGGAAACGACTCCTCCCCGACCGGCTCCTCCCCCGCCATTGCGGTATGCAACCGGCGACAGAGGTTGGCGGCCACGGGCGCCTGCAGGTGCGAAACCGGCGTCGGTCGCGGATTGCACTCCAGCAGGTAGGCCTGATCCGTGCCGTCCTCGACCATGAAATCGAAGCCCGCAAATCCCGTCATTCCCGTCGCCTCCACCAGTTTCTCACTGGCCTCGCTGATCTCGGGCAGATTCTTGATTCTGACCACACAGCTCGGCCCGGTGACCGGCGGGTTGGCCACTTCGACCACCGCGGTGATTCCCCCCAGGCGACGGCCCTGCCACGCCACCACCGCGTGGAACGCGGGCCGGCCCGAGATAAAACGCTGCACCGATCGCCGCGGGCCCGCCAGCGCCGCCCGCGGATCTTTGATCCACTCGCGCAGGCGCGCTTTGAGCGAGCGACTTGGTCGGTCGGCGTTCCATTGCGCCCAGGCCGTCCGCAAAGCCGCTTCATTGGGGCAAATCGCCACGCCGCGCCCGCCCGCGGCGGATTCGTCTTTCAGCACCAGCGGCCAGCCGAACGCATGCCCGTGAACCACCGCGGCGTCAGGCGAACGAAACACGTGGTCATCCGGCGTCCGGATCCCCAGCGAGCGCGCCAGAGCCTGCAACTGAATCTTGCCATCCAGCGCGGCGGAACGTCGTGGGTGCCCCAATGACTCGCGCAGGATGCAACGCATTCGCCGATCCTCGCGCCGCAGACCGCCGCTGCCCCGGGCCAACTTGCGCAAATAAACCGCCAACGTTTCATCGGCGGGGATAACCAAACGGGGGTCCCAATCCGCCACGATGCGCAAGAGCTCCCAATGCCAGTTGGCTTCCGTTTGCCAGGGATAGTGGCGGGCCAGTCCGCCGGACTTGGCGATGAATGATTCGTCGGGGCACCACGCCGCCACTTCGAATCCCGCCTCCCGCAAGGCCATCGGCAGTCGCGCCACGCCCAACCACCACTTTTTCATGGTCACGATGAGCACGCGCGGGGGAGGCGGGTTCGACATTACTTCCACGCCTACTCCGCCAGTCGCCAGACGCGACACCTAATCAAGGCTGGCCTTCCCCCGAGGGGAAAGGCCGCCGCCGTTCCCGGCGCTGGATCACACACCTCCTCCCCGCTCACCGAATCCAGCCACCGGGTGACCTGTAACTGGCCTACCCCCCCAGCAGCTTAAGGAGCGCCCTCGCGGCCGCGGCGGATGAAGCGGGATTCTGACCGGTCACAAGATTACCATCCACGACCACATGCGATGCCCAATCCGGGCCTTTGGTGTAGAGCCCTCCATTTGCCTTGAGCAGGTCTTCAACGGGAAACGGAACTACTTCAGCAAGGCCCACCGCCGCCTCTTCGGTATTGGAAAACCCCGTCACCCGCCGACCCGAGACCAACGATTTTCCGTCGATCCCCTTGGTGTGCTGGAAGATCGCCGGTGCGTGGCACACCGCGGCGAGCGGACGGCCATCCGTGATAAAGATTTCAATGATGCGCTGGCTGTCGGCGTTCTCCGCCAAATCCCACAGCGGCCCGTGTCCGCCGGGATAGAAGACGGCGTCAAATCCGTCGGGATCGATTTCCGCCAACTTGGTCGTGTGAGCCAGCGCCCGCTGCGCTTTGTCGTCTTTTTTGAAGCGCTGCGTGGCCTCGGTTTGAGCCGCGGCCACGTCGCTCTGGGGATCGAGCGGGGGCTGCCCACCGGCCGGAGAAGCCAAGGTGAGGGTCGCGCCGGCATCGAGTAGGACGTAATAGGGTGCCGCCAACTCTTCCAGCCAGAAGCCGGTCTTTTTGCCGGTGTCACCCAGCCGGTCGTGAGAGGTTAAAATGAGGAGAACGTTCATAACGGGGGGTATGGGGTTATTTTTTCGGGCCGACGCAGATCACACATTTGCCAAAATTGTCCCCTTGCAGCAGGCCGATGAAGGCGGCGGGAGCCTGTTCCAAGCCCTCCACCCTTTCCTCGCGGTAGTGGATTTTCCCGGCCTTTATCCAGCCCGCCATCTCGGTGAGGAAGGTCGGATACAACGGCCCGAAATCCTCAAAAATGATGAAGCCGCGCAGCGTGATGCGCTTCCGGAGGATTTCGCCCATCAGGAAACTTAATCGATCTGGGCCATCGGGCAGACGAGTGTCGTTGTAGTGCGCCACGAGCCCGCAGACCGGCACCCGGGCGCCGGTGTTGAGCCGCGGCAACACCGCGTCAAAAACCTTGCCACCAACACTCTCGAAATACACATCGATGCCGGACGGTGTTGCCGCCGCCAACGCTTGACTGAAGTCGGAGACGCGGTGGTCCAGGCAGACGTCCAACCCCAGCGTCACGACCGCATACTCGCACTTGCGGAATCCGCCCGCGATGCCGACCACCCGGCAACCCAGCAGCTTCCCAATCTGGCCGACGGTGGCGCCCACGGGTCCCGTCGCCGCGCCGACCACCAGGGTTTCCCCCGCTTGGGGCTGGCCGATTTCCTTGAGACCGGCCCACGCCGTGAATCCCGGCATCCCCGTGATGCCCAAGGCCCACGACGGATGCGCCGGAGCCCGGCCGAGCGCCGTGATTCCCTGCCCATCCGATATCGCGTAATCCTGCCAGCCATTCGCACTGAGAACCCAGTCCCCCGGCTGAAAACCATCAAGGCTCGAACGTTCCACCCGCGCCACGGTTCCGCCCACCATCACGTCGCCAATCTTGAGCGGCGGCGCGTAGGACGGGGCCTCGCTCATGCGGCCCCGCATGTAGGGGTCAAGGGATAGGAACTCGGTCCGCAGCAACATTTCACCCGCTTGAGGCGACGGCACATTGACGGTTTCGAGCGCCCAGGCTTGGGGGGTCGGAAAACCGACGGGCCGTTCGGCCAGCACAAAGCGGCGATTGAGGGTCTTGGTCTGTTTCATGGGGACAACGGGAAGAGCGGGAGGACCAGCGGTGAACGGGTCTGGGTTGCGGGGGGGAGTGGGGAACGCGCCTACCGAAAAGGTACCCGGCCCGCACCCGCACCTGGTGCGCCGTATCCCGCGAGTCGGCGCGAGGCAGCCTCAGGAAGATTGCGGTTGGGGCCAGAGCGGCTTGCCGCTCTGGGGAGGCTTGACCGTCGGGCTGGAGTGCTGGGGGGACTGAGGGGCGCGGGCTTCGGCTTTTTGCCCATCCAGCAGAATCGCATTCTGTTCCATCTGAGCGGGCGACAGGTGGTTCTCCCGGCCGGGAGGGGCCCCGGATTTTGGCGTCGTCGAGGCGTCGGTCGGGTTTGTGATCAGGTTCTGCTCGGCGTCCAGCCAGATTTCGATATCGCAACCAGTGGGACAACCGCGGTTCTGCCAAAGTTGCCAGGCTGCTTGAGAGATTTTGTCGTGGGAGGGTGAAGTCATAAAAGGGGGGGGGAGGAAACAGGGGACTCGATTGAGGCGGGGCGGCGCGCGGGATCGATCACCGACCTTGCGGGCGCCGGGCGATGCGATAAAAAAACCCGCAGCCGCGGCGGAGCGGATGGAAGAATGGAGATCTGGAGGGGTGGTAAAATCACTGGAGGGAACTAGGGCCACCCCCAGCATAACCCTCCCCGATTCCCCCGACTATGGGGCGTTATGCTACCCCAGCCGAAGGGGTCGCCGTGGCGGGGGCGCGGGTGCACGCGTAGGGGCAGCGCTGACGCCGCCCGCTGCGGCGGAGTGGGCGGGTTGGTGTTGGGATCGCTGATCCCGGTGCGGGCTGACGGGCGCGGACGGTAGCACCCGTCAGCCCCGCAGCGGCGGTTTCGGCGAAGCCGCCCTACCTGAGTGCATCGGTGAGGCCACGGGTGCCATGCGTAGGGCGGCGCTTGACGGCCGCCCGCTGCGGCGGGTGAGCGGGGTTCATTGCCGGGATCGCTGATCCAGTCACCTTGCCCACTGCTGGTCATTCCCGCCCACTGCTCCGCAGCTCCGGCCCGCGATGCCCCCCACAGGACCGGATAAAGACGGCAATCGTCGCGAGGACAAATCCCCGGAAGAAGGCATGAAGCCAGCCAAGCGAGGACTCCTTGGCGGCACCGGTGCCGCCCATGGCCGGCGCTCGAAGTCCGGCCCACATCCAGAGAGAAATCAGATAGCCCAAGCCTCCAGCACCCCAGCACTAAGCTGATGACCAAGGTGGACCGAGGTGACGCGCCGACGAGGCTGCTTGGTGATCAGGGCAACGGCCGTGGTGCCCATCCCTCCGCGTGCCGATGCGCCCGCTTCATGTAGGTCCAGGATTTAGCCGACCGCCCGACCGCGATCTCGTCACCTTCGTAGACCGTCGCCATGACCGCGCTGGCATCGGCCTCAATCGTGATTTGATGGTGTCTTCATTGAGGCCAAAACGACGCCCATGCCCTGACCAAACAGGAGGGTGGCAACGGCCAACAGGAGTCCCCCTGCCGCAGCGCGCAGGAGGGTTGAGCGAGAGAGAAGAGCAGGATTGGCCATCATGAGTTTTCCGGTGGTGAGCACGATCTTGCCCAATTTGACAGCCGCGAGCCCGAAGCGCGGACTGAATCAGGACTGCGGCAAAGAGGCAGTCGTCGGTCGTCGTCAAGCAACGACCCTACCCACCCCAAGGTAGGGCGGTTTCGCCGAAACCGCCGCTCCAGGCTGACGGCTTCGTGTCTTTCGGGGTCAACCTGAGCAGCGTCTCCACCCCGCTCCCACCAAGGGGGTCCGGTTAGCTTCCGTCCTCGGCGACGGCCGAGGGATGCGGCCCCGCGGTGGCGACTTCGTTTTCCCCAGTAGCTTTCAAATCGGCCAGACTGAGACTCACATACACCTTCGACTCTTCGTAGCTGATGCGCTCGATCTTGGCGGTCGGGATGAGGATGTCATTGCCGTTATACCAGTGTCCGGTGTCAGCGATGAGCTTGCCCACGTGCCAACTTTCGTCGTCCACCAGGAAACCGCTGATCGAACCGATTTCTCCATCGGTTGCCTGCAGCGCGTAGCCGGTAACGGCTTTGGTGCTGCGCAGGTGATCGGCTTCGCTATCCCCGCGGGATTGCGCGGCTTCGCGCTCTTGTGGGGAAAAGGGGAGCATCGCCGGCGACGTGCTCGTCCCCCATAACCCCCCGTTGCCATACCAATAAACCGGCCAACCGTAATAACGGTAGTAATCGAATTCGTATTGACGGGAAACCGGCATGTCGGCGGAGATTGACGGGCTGTCCTCGATCTGCTGCCGGCTGAGGTTGACTTGGAATTTTTTATCGTCGGCCAGCGGGCGCCCGAGCGAATGAGGAGAGATTAAGACCATGCGACCCGTGAGCCAGGGGCCTGTGTTGGCGACGAGGTAGCGAATGGCCCAGGATGTGTCGTCGAAATAAAAGTCGGCGACGTGACCGATTTCACCATCTTGAGCGGAGAGCTTGAGGCCCTCGAGGGATTTTATGTTTTGGAGCATGAGATTGAGGACGGTCGGATTCTTGGGCGGGCCGGTGACATCGGGGTAACCGGCTGTTGGCTGGATTTTCCGCGGCGTGACGCGGCGTGACTTCGGGTCGAAAGCCATCATGCACCCGGGGACTCCCGCTTGCTATGGGGTCTTCCCCTGCCGCTGTCTGGGGGACCGGCACCGGGACGCTCCGGACGAGCCACGCTGAGGTGCCAGCGAACGGCGCCACCACCGTATGCACATCGCTTCCCAGCTTCTGCCGTTACGGCTTGGCTTCCGTGGATTTGATGCCTTGGAGAACCCTTTTCGACGGGCTGCGGTTCGGAGCGTTGGATTCCTTCCTAACGGGTGGCCAGGTTGGAACCTTTCATTCACCTGACCACCCCGTGGTATCTTATTTCCTTGGTGACGTTACCCCCCCGTAACCCGGCGTCGGGTCGGGGTGGAACGCATTGGGCGAGGTGCCCAGCGGGGCAATCGCGCCCGGAAGGCAGTCGGGGACTCTCCGGCCACTTTCCGAAACACGCGGTTAAACTGGGAGAGCGATTGGAAGCCGGCGGCAAAGGCCGCCTCGCTCACCCGAACGTGCTCGTTTTGCAGCAGGCGTTTCACCGCCTCGATGCGTGCCCGCGCCAAATACTCGGTAAAGGTGAGCCCGGTCTCCCGTTTGAACCGCTTGCAAAAATAGCACGGGCTCATGCTCACGGCCCGCGCCACGTCAATGAGGTGGAGAACCTCCTCCTGGTGCTCGGCAATGAAAGCGCGAACTCTGGTCACGAGCGGAGCTTCCCGGCTGCTCCGGCTGGTGAACAACTGATTGCTGACGCTTCCCAGATGCTCGGCAAAAATCTCCAGCAGGCGCACGACCGCCTCATAGTGGACGGGTTTGACGGATCGGGTGTGAAAATACGCGACCCGGATCTCCGCACCTGCCGCGTCCGTGACCCCCTCGGCATGGGTGTTCAAGAACCGGTCCAGCCGGTTCTTCGCGGGTCGGGTGAGAAACACTTGTCCCGTTTGCAAGTAGCCTAAAACCCGCTGCCCCACCCGCACGGGCACCAGCGTCTCGCTGAGCCCCGCCGCGCAGGTCAGGGTTTGCGGCCGGACGGTGGCCGCGTCCTCCGTGCGCTGTTGAAATTGCAGGCAGGCCGAACAGGTTTTGTTGGCCTGCGTCATCAGGGTGCAAAACCGATTCGCGCGCTCCGAGCCGGCCAACGGTACCTGAAAGGATCCGGCCGCGCGCAGCACGAGGGGAAACCCCGTGACGGATTCAAACGCTTCCCGATAGTCGGCAAACAACTTCGATTGCTGCAGGCATTTCAGAACCCTGGCATCGTTGGTCGTGGCCGGCACCGGCAGCACGGCCTCTCTCGGTGACTGGAGAGCGGCTCCCCCACTCATAACGCCGCGGGGGGACATCGAGCCGGGGCCCGCCGTCCCCGCCCGCCGGGGCCCTCCGGGGGGCAGATTAGCGATCGGCTCTTCATGACGAATCAATCGGCGCAGGAATCCTTCAGCCAACGGCGGCCATCGACCCCATCGGCATGGTCAAAGTAACGTACTTTCGCCCGGGTGAAGGGCCGACAAAACACGGCCACCCCCTCCTGCCACCTCTTGTCCCCCACCATCGCGAGCCGCTCGATGTCCTTAAAATGATGCAGGGCAAATTTGGTGTCCGACCAGAGCGCGCTGGCCGTCCAGCCGTGAAAATCAGTCATGTCAAACAGCACGCGCAGGGTCCCATGTTCGCTCACGAGTCGCTCAAATTGCGGCCCCAACTGCTCGTAGTCCTCCACCGTCAGTTTCCCCGAAACGTAGATCGCCAGCAGCTCACCGCTATTTTCTTCCAAGCATGTGATCGGCATCGGGGGAGTTTGTTCAGAGGGTTGAGGGTTGAGGGTTGAGGGTTGAGGGTTGAGGGTGAGGGTTGAGGGTCGGGGGTCGGGGGTCGGGGGTCACCCTAAGGTTTGGGGTAGGTCTCGGGATATGGGTTCTTCACTCCATCGGGAGTTGCCGTCTGGCCGACGTCTGGCTCACGGGATGGCCCCAGACCGCGGGGCGAATGCCGGGGGGCACTTTCCCGCTCCCGCACGCTGCTTTGAGCCACCCAGGCGAACAGCCCGCCGACCACCAGAGCCACCACGATCGCGATCACCCCGGCTCGCCGCCGCGCCGTGGGGGCGGCCGGGGTGCCGGTAAACCGGCGACGGATGGTGGCAAATATCCAATCCCAGTGGAGGATGACGTGGAGCCCGAGCACCCCCAATAAGCCGGCGCCCGCCCACGCGTGAACGGTGCCCCACTCATGCCGCGACATGCCCCACAACGCCGCACTGCGGTTGGTGGCCGGCGGCAACGGGAACCGCAAAATATATCCGGTGACGACCATCAACCCCAAGCTGACGGCCGCGATCAGATCGACGGTTAGATTGATCAGGCTACGTTTCATCACGACCTTGAGTTTTGGGCTGACATCGACCCCGAAGACGAAGGCGCCGAGGGTTCATTGACACCGCCGGGCGACCCGTCCTGCTCGGAAAGGGCGGGCCTTAGGCGGGTCGAATCATTTCTCGTCCGCATCGACCAAGGCGAAGCCGATTTTCATCGTTACCTGCCAGTGGTGCACCTTGCCCTTGACGATGTTGCCGCGCGTTTCGATCAGTTGAAACCAACTCATGTTTTTGACACTTCGATTGGCGCGCTTAATGCCCTGATTCAGCGCCTCTTCAATGGAAGAGGCGGAGGTGCCGGTGATTTCGATGGTTTTGTAAACAGTGAGGTCTTTCATAAAATAAGCAGGGATTAACCACCGGAGGGACGACCCGCGTTGGTCTCTTCAGTGAGGGCGGCAGCAACGAGGGTGGACCTACGTCCGCGCCCTGCCCATGGGGTCTATCCCTACCCCTCGCTGCAGCCAAACGTCACGCCCCGCGCTGCAAGTAGGGTATCACCCCATGGCGATTCAGGCCTTAACACGCGCAAGATCCGCAACGCCTCCGCTCGCACCGCGGGGGGCCTCTCCTGATGTTAACTTCCTCCTCCCTGACCGCTCCGCCCTCACGTCCGCGCCACCCGCAGAACGCCCTCAAAGTCGCCTTCATCGGCAGCTATCCGCCCCGCCAGTGCGGCATCGCGACGTTTACGGAGGACCTGCGTCGGTCCGTGGTTGCCTCCGGCGGTGTCACCGGAGGCAAAGTCATCGCCGTGGACGACGGCGTGGCCAGCCACACCTACCCCCCGGAGGTCATCTTCGAAATCAACGAGCAAGACATTTCCAGCTACGAACGCGCGGCCGAACTGCTCAACCAATCGAAGTTCGACGTGGTGTGCCTGCAGCATGAATTCGGGATCTTCGGCGGCAGCGCCGGCGGCCACATTCTGGCCCTGGTGCGCACCCTGAAAATGCCGGTGGTCACCACCCTGCACACCGTTCTGGCGGAACCCGATCCCGAGCAGCGGCGGGTGATGGCCGCCCTGATCAAGGTCTCCGCCCGGCTGGTGGTCATGACCCAGCGAGCCCACCAGTTTTTACGCGAGGTCTATCACGCGCCCGCCGATCAAATCGACATCATCGCGCATGGGATCCACGACGGGCCCTTCGAGGAGCCCGATCGCTTCAAAACCCTGTTTGCGGTGGACGATCGTCCGGTGTTGCTCACCTTCGGATTGCTCTCCCCCAACAAAGGCATCGAGCAGGTGCTCAACGCCCTGCCTCGGATCATCGCCGAGTTTCCGCAGGCGGTCTACCTCATCCTGGGGGCGACCCACCCGAACCTGGTGCGCGAACACGGCGAGGCCTACCGCCTCGGGCTGGAGCGCCTGGCCAAAACCAACGGCGTCGAGCCGAACGTCATCTTCTACAACCGCTACGTCGACCTGCCCGAACTGCAGGACTTCATCGGCGCCGCCGACGTCTACATCACCCCCTACCAAAACGAGCAACAGATCGTCTCCGGCTCGCTCGCCTACGCGTTTGGCGCCGGTAAGGCGGTGATCTCCACGCCCTACTGGCACGCCCTTGAACTCCTCGCCGACGGCCAGGGGGTGTTGGTGCCCTTTGGCGACCACGAGGCGATTGCCCGGGAGGTGTGCGACCTGCTGCGCGACGAACCCCGCCGCCTCGCCCTGCGCCAGCAGGCCTACCGCGCCGGCCGTGACATGGTGTGGAGCCGCTCCGCTATCCACTATCGACAGAGCTTCGCCACCGCGCACGCCGTGTATGCCGATACCCAACGGCGGTCGCTGCTGGTGCGCACCCTCGCCGAGGCCCCGATGCACCTGCCCAAATTCAATCCGGACCACGTGCTACGGATGAGCGACTCCACCGGGATGCTTCAGCACGCGTTGTATTCACTTCCTAACTACAACCACGGTTACTGCACCGACGACAATGCCCGGGCCCTCATGCTGATGCTGCACTGGACGCAACTGGGCGAGACGCTGCCCGCGATCGCCGCCCTCACCACCACCTACACCGCTTTCCTCGCCTACGCGTTCAACCCCGCCACCGGCCGGTTCCGCAACTTCATGAGCTACGACCGGCGCTGGCTCGAAACCCAGGGCTCGGAAGACTCCCACGGGCGGGCCTTGTGGGCCCTCGGGGTGTGCAGCGGCCGCTCCCGCGATCGCGGCTGCCGCTTGCTCACCAATCAGCTGTTCGCCGCTGCGTTGCCGGCGGCCGTTGACTTGGGCCACCCCCGCACCTGGGCCTTCACCTTGCTGGGCATCCACGATTACCTGCGTCATCGCTCCGATGACGCTGAAGCCCAGCGGATCCGAACCCTGCTGGCGGACCGGCTGATGGCACGCTTCGCCGACCACGCCCGGGACGATTGGCAATGGCTGGCCGATGACGCCACCTACGACAACGCCCGGCTGCCTCACGCCCTGATCCAATGCGGCCACGCCAACCAACAGCCGGAGGTGACGGAGACCGGTCTGCGGGCGTTAAGCTGGCTGATCGAGATCCAGACCTCGCCCGAGGGCATCTTCCAACCCATCGGGTCGGACGGCTTCTGCCATCGCAACGGCACCCGCGCCTTCTTCGATCAACAACCGGTCGAAGTGCAGGCCACCGTGTCGGCCTGTCTGGAAGCCTTCCGCACCACCGCCGACTCGGTCTGGCTCGATCGTGCCCATGTCGTGTTCGAATGGTTTATCGGCCGCAACGATCTCGCGCTGATGCTCTACGATACCAAGAGCGGCGGCTGCCGGGACGCCTTGCACGCCGACCGAGTGAACGAAAACCAAGGGGCTGAATCCACCCTGGCGTTCCAGCTGGCCCGCGCCGAACTCCAGATCATGCACAACGAGCTGGCCGCGTTCGCCGACCAGCCCGCGAGCCCGGAGGTCACCCTTTATGAAACCGTCCCCCCTGCCGCTCTGCCCGGTCGTTAACCGCACCGATATCTTCATCAATCCCGATCACCGGCGCGTGCTCATCCGGCCCTTCGCACCGGCCACCGAGCAACGGATTCTGAAAATCATTGCCCGACTGCTCGCCCTGTCGGAGACCGAAATCGAACACCTGTTGGCGCAGGTGCTGGCCGAGTTCGCCAACCGCCACCAGAAGACCAAGGAGATCTTTATGGAACGCTTCGAGTTCATGCGGCCCCACCTGTTGACCGACCGCGAACTCAGTGAGGCCCGCAAACTCACCATCGGTTCGTATTTCACGCACGAATACTCGCTGGAGGCTGCCGCGCTTTTTAATCCGTCCATCGTGGCCCACCCCAACCAGTCGGAGCTCCCGGCCGGATCGACCCGCTTCGTACTCAGCCTGCGCGCCACCGGTGAGGGGCACATCTCCTCCATCACCTTCCGGACCGGAGTGGTCGATGCGGACAACGTCATCGTGATGAACACGCCCAGCAGCTTTGTCACGGAGCCGCACCCGGTGCGGGACGCGCCCTACCTCAAATCCCGGTTCGCCCGCCAATTGGCCGAGCTGGGTTTCGCCGGCGAATTCACCCGCCACACTCTGGCCGCGTTGAAGGAGACGTTCACGCTGGCCGAGCTCAAGGCGGCCATTGCCTTTGTGCAAAATCAGTTGATCAACGGCGAGCTGAGCGGTTCCGCCACGTCTTCCCAAGCCATCCTTAATCTCGCCCACTCCAACTACCAGGTCCGCTTCCCGGCGGACTACCAGATGTCGGAGCGGGTCATCTTCCCGCGCTCCCCCACCCAAACCAACGGCATCGAGGACGCGCGCTTCGTGCAGTTCCAGCACGACGACGACACGCGTTCCTACTTCGCCACCTACACCGCCTACGACGGGCGCGCCACCCACCCGCAGTTGCTAGAGACCTCCGACTTCCTCGACTTCAAGTTCATCACGCTGGGCGGGGCCGCCATCAAGAACAAGGGCATGGCGTTGTTCCCGCGCAAAATCGATGGCCGCTACGCGATGATCTCCCGCCAGGACAACGAAAACATCTTTCTAATGTTTTCCGAGGACCTTCACTTCTGGCGCTCCGCCACCCTGATTCTCAAGCCAACCTACCCGTGGGAATTCGTGCAAATCGGCAACTGCGGTTCCCCCATCGAAACCGAAAGGGGATGGCTGGTGCTCAGCCACGGCGTCGGGTCGATGCGCAAATATTCCATCGGCGCCTTCCTGCTCGATCGCGACGACCCGACCAAGGTGATCGGGCGGCTCGAGTCACCCTTGATCACTCCGCGCGAAGACGAGCGCGAGGGCTACGTGCCCAATGTCGTCTATTCCTGCGGCATGCTGCGGCACAACCGCGAACTCATCATTCCCTACGCCGTGTCCGATCACGCCACCCGCTTTGCCACCGTCTGCCTCGATCGGGTCCTCGACGCCATGGTCTGACAACACGGACTCCCCCCGGTGCAATTTCAAGACTACTATCAGGCCTTGGGAGTAACGCGCACCGCCACCCCGGCGGCCCTCAAACTGGCGTTCCGCAAGCTCGCCCGGATTCACCATCCCGATGTGGCGCAGGACAAGGTCGCTGGCGAAGCAAAATTCAAGGAGCTCAACGAGGCCTACGAGGTGCTGTCGGATCCGATCAAACGGCAGCACTACGATGAACTGGGGGCGCAATGGCAGCCCGGCCACCAAGCGGCCCCTCCGCGCGAACCCGAGGTGGAGTTCAGCGGGACGGGCTTCAGTGATTTCTTCGAATCGTATTTCGCCGGTGGTGGCGGCGAGTTTCGGACCCGGGCTGACCCGGATGGTCGTGGCTTTGCGGACGGGAGGGCCTTCACCCATCCCGGTCAGGACGTCGAGGCCGATCTCCTCGTCACGCTGAACGAAGCCCTCACCGGGGCGACCCGCAAGCTCACGTTGCGACGACCGAGCATGGACGGCCACGCCGAGCGCACCGACACCTACCAAGTCAAAATCCCGGCGGGCGTGCGGGAGGGCAAACGCATCCGCCTGGCCGGCCAGGGCAGCCCGGGTTACGGCGGGGCCGCGCCCGGCGATCTCTACCTGCGGGTGCGGCTGGCTCGGCACCCGGATTTCACGGTGCAAGCAGCGGACCTGCATTGTGATTTGGACCTCGCTCCGTGGGAAGCGGTGTTGGGCATCCGGGCCCGGATCCCCACCCTCGATGGGCTCATGTCGTTGCGTGTGCCCCCTGGCACGGAAGCGGGCAGCCGATTGCGTCTGCGGGGATTGGGACTGCGCCGGGATGACGGCACCCGGGGCGATATCTACGCAACCACGCGGGTGCACACCCCCCGACCGGTCTCCGCCGAGGAACAGGCACTGTGGCAACAGCTCGCCACGCTCTCCACCTTCAAACCGAGAAAAGACGCATGAAAGAGACGGCATCAAATTCTCGGTATGCGTTGATCTTAATCAGTCGGGAAGAGGCGGCCCCGGCGGTGCACCCGCTGGAGGAAGCCGCCCGCATCGCGGGGATGCATCCCGCCCGACTGCGGCACTATTGTCGGCTCGGAATATTCGGCCCGGCGCTGGCCGATCCGGCACGCGAGCCCGCATTCGATGATGACCAGCTCTACGAACTGCGCCGCTTCGAACATTTTCGGCAACGGATGAGGCTGCACCCCGCCGCCCTCCGTTTGCTCTGCGAGCTCTGGCGCAAGGTCGAACACTTGGAGGCCGAACTCCGGTTCTTCCGCGATCGTTGAAACGTTTACCACCCCATGGTAGCTGTCGCGAAGGGCCCGGGACTTGGACGCGAGGAAACCTTCATGACAGGCTTTACCCTCACGCAGGCTTCGCGCAGGGTAGACCGCCGTGCCTTCCCTCGTGAAATCTCGTGTTGCCCTTCCTGTCGCCGTTGGCTTCGTCGCGGCCTTCATTGTGGGAATAACTTGGTTTTACCGCGTGGAAACCAAGCCGGAGTCCTCCCCCGTCTCGCGCGGAGCCGTGCTGGCCACCGCCGCGGGCTGCGCCGCCTGTCACGGCTCCAGCATCGATGACCCCCGGGCCAACTTTCGGTTGAGCGATTCCGGGTGGCAACCCACCGGGATCGCCCCGATCTGGGAAGAGGAACACTCGGCCGAATCAATCATCACGTGGGTCACTCACGGGGTGCCCGACAGCAAACGCGCGCGGCACCAAGACTTGTTGATGCAGATGCCGGCCTACGGGGACGACGGCCACTTCAATGCCGCGGAGATCAAGGACATCGCCGCGTGGGCTTTGGCCGTCGGCATCAAGGGCTTTCAGGGTTACGATAATATCGATGAGGACATGCCCGACCTCACCGCGGACGAGGTCGCCGCGCTCGAGGAGGGCGAGCTCGTCCTGCTGGGTGATCGGCTTTCCCGCCAGGTCGGTTGTTACCAGTGCCACGGCGAATTGGGTCAGGGCCGCATCGACAATCCGGCGTCGTTCAAGGGCTACATCCCCGGCTTTCAGGGCGATGATTTTCTAAAGCTCACGGCGGGGGGCGACCCGGCGGAAATCCGCCATTGGATCGAGCACGGGCGCGGGCGCGCCATCGAGTCCGGGCTGCTGGGCGGTCTGGCGCAAAACTACTTCGACGCGCAGGCGATTCCCATGCCGGGCTACGCCGAAATTCTCCGTCCCGCCGAAATCGATTTGCTCGTCGCCTACGTCCAGTGGCTGCAACGGCAAGGTCCGATGGAGGCGACGGACATCGAGGCATTTGCCGACCTCATCGACGAACAGCTCTAAAGCATTTTTTATTTAATCCCTGGCCCACTGGGGAACGCCACAATTGAGCGCAACGAAAGGGTCGCCGCGGCGGGCGGTGCACGGTGCCATGCGTAGGGGCGGTGCACGGTGCCATGCGTAGGGGCGGCGCTTGACGCCGCCCGCTGCGGCAGCGTGGCCGGACTGGTGCCGAGGTCACTGGCCCCAAACCGGGCCACCGTTTTTCGGCAAATGCTCGAAGCGCGGTTTCCCTCCAAAATCGGACCGCTTCACTTGCCCGGGTTAGGCGAATTCAGTAGGTTCATCCTTATGAAAACCCTCCGTTTAAAATCCGTTATCACGCTCGGATTGTTGACCCTGTGGGGAGCATCAGTCGCGACCGCCGCTAATATTTCGGGCACCTATGCAGACAAGGGCACCATGGTGACCGCGGACGCCTCGGTCAACCCGCCGGAGGTGTCCCTGCACGCCTTGCTGGGCTTGGAATTTAATCCTGATATTGGGCTGATGAATTATGCCCTCACCGAGACTGTGGAGATCACCGACTGGGATGATTGGTTGGAAATCATCACCCGCAACCCGAGCGGCACGGAGATTTCAAAGTCCCGTTGGGGACCGCAGAACGGCTTCTCTCACCAAAACGGCTACGCCGTTTTCCGCCTCGCGAAGAACAACGACGAATTCTACTCGTTCCTCATGAAGCCGGCCGCTGACGGGTCCGCCATGGAGCTGCGTATCTACAAAGTCCAACCGAGTGCACTGGGGCCCGGAGCCAACAACATCGGGACCTACTTTTTTGTTAAAACGAAATGACGAGCCTGCGGGGGCCGGGTTGAGGTTGCGGCAGCCGCCGACTCAATCCGACCAGATCCACCGCAACGCCTCGGGCAAGAGGGCGCCACCGTGGTCATCCGAGTGAGCGCCATCAGTCCAGACGTGTTTCTCTTCGAACCTCGGTCCCGCGAGACTCGCCTCATCGGCCGCCCGGTTGGCATAGTGCAGGGCTTTGACCATCTGCTGGTTCGCCAAAAACCAGTGGCCCCAGCGGTTGTCCAAGTCATTGGATCCGTCTTGAAAAAAGATCTTCAGGGGCTTGGGCGGGCTTCGGCGAATCAACGCCGGATAGTCCTGCCCTCCCGCGCTCCACTGACCGGAGGGATCGTCCGCCGGTGGTCGCGCTCCGATTGAAACGTAGCTGCCAATGAAGCTGATGACGTTGCGAAACGCATCCGGGTAGTGCCAGGCCACGGTGAAGGCGCAAATGGCGCCACTGCTCGTGCCCCCGATGGCGCGGCGGGCGGGATCATCGGTCAGGTTGTAGTCCGCCCCCACCATTGGCAGAATCTCCTCAATGAGCATCCGGGCGTAGTCCGGGGTGAGGACATCGTATTCCTGCCAGCGGTGGTTGGGATTACTCATGCCCAGGTCATCGGGATAGTGCGCACTGGTGTTTCCGGGGGTGATGAAGATCCCGATGGTGGGCGGGATCGACCCGTCATGGATCAAGTTGGTGAGCACGTTGGGCACCCGGAGAGAACCCCGCGGGTGGACCGCCCTTTGCCCATCCTGCCAGACCAACACATTCGCGGGCTCCGCCGGGTCATACCCCGAAGGCACATAGACCCAGTATCGGCGCACCGTGTTTTTTATGATGCCACTGCGAAACTCGAACGGGCCCTGTAACTGGCCCGCAGGCACGCCGTCCTGCACCAGCGAATCCGGGCCCAACTCCAGCCCGTCCGTGCGGATTTCCAACCCGGCCCGCAGCGGCAGCGTGGCCACGAGCACAACAACGAAGAACCGGATCGATCGGGGTAGCATAATTTTAATCCCGTCGTATTCGCGGGGGCGGTCGATCAAACGTTCGTGAGCCGGCCGGTGGAATCACCAAAGCGTCCCAGCCCCTGCACGCCCACTTGATCGGCCAGCGTGAGGAAAAGGTTGCTCATCGGCGTCTGGCCATGGGACACGAAGCGCCCGGCCTGCAGTTGGCCGCCACCCCCACCCGCGAGGAGCACGGGCAGGTTTTCGTGGGTGTGCCGATTGCCGTCCGCGTTGCCGCTGCCGTAAACGATGCGCGAGTTGAAGAGCAGTGAATTGCCGTCCACATCCTCGGTCTCGTCCATCCGCTGCAGGAAGGCGGAAAACTGCTCCACATACCACTTGTCGATGGCCGCGACCTTGGCGATGCGATCCTCGCGATTCCGGTGATGCGAGAGGTCGTGGTGGCCTTCGTTGATCCCGATCTCGCTGAAGGAGCGGTTGTCGCCGTCGTGGGCCAGGACAAACGTCGCGACGCGGGTGGAATCGGTCTTAAACGCCAACAACATCAGGTCATACATGATCCTCACATATTCGGCACGGGACTCGGGAATGCCTTCGGGTGTCTCGACGGCGGGATCGACCGTCGGGCCAAATTGTTCGGCGCGTTGGATCCGGGACTCCACATCCCGCACGCCCGTGAGATACTGATCGAGTTTCTCCTGATCGTCGTGGCCCAGTTGACGATTCATGCGGCGGGCATCGGCCATGACGAAGTCGAGCACCGACCGGCGGTCGGCCATGCGCTGCTGCGCGTTCTGCGAGCGCCGACCGTGTTCCCCTGCCCCGAAGAGGCGCTCAAACACCAGGCGGGGATCCCGCTCCGCCGTCATGGGCGTGGAGGCGTCCTGCCATGAGATATTGTATTGGTAGGCGCAGGAGTAGCCGGAATCACACACCTTCGACGTGCGCCGTTCGTCGCAGGTCAGTTCGAGGGAGGGAAACCGGGTCAGGTGCCCGATGTCCTGCGCGATGACTTGGTCGATCGAAATGCCCGCCCTGATATCGGTGGCACTTTTGTTGAGACGCACCCCGGTGAGAAACACCCCGTTGCCGCGGGCATGGTCGCCGGCGCCATCCTTGCCCGGATTGGCATTGGCATGGTCCAGCCCCGCGAAGATCTGCACCTGGTCACGCACGGGCTCCAGGGCTTTGAGCGATTCACTCAAGGCAAAATTCGCCGACCCACCCGTGGGCCACCATTGGTCGGGAATCGCGCCGTTGGGAAACGTGACAAAGGCCGTGCGGAGGGGGGCGCCCGTGGCCGTGGTCGCGGTCTCCAGTGCGTGGGTCGCTGCCAGCATTTTTGACGGCATGAGCGACGCGAAGGTGGGCACGGCCAGGGTGGCGCCGACCCCGCGCAGAAAGTGCCGACGGCTCATGGATTGCAGGTGACGACGAAGTTCGGAATCGGCGGGTGTTTTCATGGGGCGGGAGGGGGACGGGTGAGGGTAACGGAGGGACGATCGTTCACCAGCAGGGATTCTGCCACCGCGGATTGAACGACGCGGGTTTGTTGAAAAGGGGCCGAGGCCACGATGCCCTCGATCAAAGCCGACATGCGGAATTCGTTCGCCTCCAGTCGGTCGACGATTTGGTCGATGGTCACGATGTCATAATACTCCATCCCGCGCCCCAGCGCGTAGGTGAGCATTTTTTCCACCAGGGTGTGCAGGAAATCGTCGCGCCGTTCGTGGGCGAGGATGCGTTTGAGCTCCCGGATGTCCGTGAAGGACTCGCCGGAAATGAGCCGCCCTTCGGTTTCGATCGGCAGGTTCATCTCCTCTTCCCGGAACTTGCCCATGGCGTTGAAACTCTCGAGCGCGAGCCCGAGCGGGTCCATGCGCTGGTGGCAGGAGGCGCAGGTGGGCTCGCTGGCGTGCAGCGCCAGGGTTTCCCGCAGCGAAAGTTTGCCCAGCTCCTCGGCGGTCACGGCATCTTCCAGCCCCGGGATATTGGGCGGCGGCGGCGGTGGCGGGGCGCCCAAAATGTTTTCGAGGATAAAGACCCCGCGTTTCACCGGCGAGGTCCGGGTGGGGTTGGAGGTGACCAACAGCACGGTGCCTTGGGTCAGCACCCCTCCCCGCACACTGTCCTCCGGCAGGGTGACTTTTTGGAGTTCCTCCCCTTCGATACCCAGCGACTCTAGCCCGTAATGCTCCGCCAGATCCGCGTTCAGGAAGGTGTAATCGCTGTCGAGCAGTTCAATCACGCTGCGGTCCTCGCGCAGGATGTGATCAAAGTAGAGCTCCGTCTCCCGTTGCATGGCTTCGCGCAGGTCCCCGCTCAACCGCGGGTAATCCGAGCGGTAGCCGCCGCGAACGATCTCGAGCGCGGCCGAGCGGCGTTCGACTTGCTCGGGCGAGCGCTCGGACCGGGGAATCAAACTGAGGTCGCGAAAAGTTTGATACGCCGCCAGCAGCTCCGGGTCCCGATTTTCCCGGAGGTGCACATCAAAATCCTGAATCGGCACCGTCACCACGTCCCGTGCCTGCAACCATTGGCCGGCGAAATTTTCGACCAATTGGCCCGAGCGAGGATCCGCCAGCATCCGGGCGACTTGGGCCGGCAAATTGGCCCGCAATTCGCCGGCCGCAGCCAAGGCGAACAACGTGTCGTCGGGCATCGAGGACCAGAGGAAGTAGGACAGGCGCGAGGCCAGGGCGAACTCGTCAACCGCCGCGATCGTGCCCGCGGCGAACTCGCCCGCGATACTCTCTTCCCGGAATAAAAATCCCGGGGAGGCCAGCACCGCCACCATCGCTTGTGCCACCCCTTGCTCAAACGTGCTGCCAGGCTGGGCCGACACCCCCCGGGCAACGTCCACCAGCGCATCCACCGTCGAGGCCGCCACCGGTCGGCGATACGCCTTGGTGGCGAACGCGCCGAGCAGCTCCCGCCGGTAGGCATCCTGCGCCGCCTCCGTCTCCGGCACTGGCCGCGGAAACGTTTCGGCGTAACGGGCCGGGGTCACCCAGTGCTCCCGCGCCATGGGGCCGCGCAACACCACGTGATTGATCCGGACCCCCAAATCCCGGACCTTGGGCTGCGCGGGGATGCGCGGATAGAGCTCCACCACCACGTCGTGGGAGCCCGGTGCGAGGGGGCTCGCCACCACGACTTTGACCGATTGCCACCCTTCCCGCACCAGTCGGCGCTCGTGCACGACTTGATCGTTGATTTTAAACACCAGGTCGGCCTCGTTGAGGTCAAACTGGTTGTCCACGTAGCGTTCGACCAGTTGCAGATCGAGTTCCACTTCGTAGTCGCCGGCGTGCGCAGCCGTGAGGGTCTGGCCGACCCGCGCGGGCTGGTAATACGAAAGCTGCAAATGGTTCCGGCCCGGCCGACCGGCCTGCCAGACCTCGGCATCGGGGCGCGCGGGCCGCTCGCCGCCGCATCCCCCTCCTCCCCCATCGTCTCCGGCGCCGGGGCGGCCGGGGGGATCTCCACCAACGAGGTAAACTCACGACCGGGTCGCCACTGCTCCGCCACCACCAGAGGCTGCTGCGGCACGGCCGCTTTGACGATCGTCTGCGCGGCGTCGAGATACTTCTCCAACAACATGGGCGAGACCGTCAAAACGTCGGCGATGTTATCAAAGCCATGGCCGGAATCATCGGCCGGAAATTCGTTTTCCGCATCGAAATCGACCCCCATCAAATCCCGAATCGTGTTCTCGTATTCCACCCGATTCAACCGGCGCAGCGTGATGCGACCCGGATCCGGCCGGGCGGGGTCGAGGGCGAATGCCGTGTCTTTGATCCAACGGGCCATGCGATCGCGTTCGGCCTGGGTGGGTTGAAACTCCTCCGCCGGCGGCATGATGCCTTTGCGCACGTTGTTCAGCACGGCCAGCCACAAGTCGTGGTCCTGCAAATCCGCGTCACTGCTGAATTCGTCCAGCGTCACCCCTCCCTCCGCCATGCCAAAACCGTGGCAGTCGTAGCAGTATTCATCCAACACCTTCGCCATCTCGGCCCGAAAACTCGTCAACAAGGGCTCGTCCGCCGTCGCGATATCCGCCGCGCCGAGCGGGGCCAGGGCCCCGCCCACCACGACCCCCAACAGGGGCCATAGCCGGGAAGACCACGGAAGTGGACAGAAGCGTTTAGGGAACATAGGGGTAGCAAAGGGGACCAGAAACGCGCCCCCCGTTTCGAGAACCGTTTCACTTTTCGCGGCCGCACTCAATTCGGACTGACAAAAATTCTCCCTCACTGTTAAACAACCCTCCTTTTGTCGTTCCGCCTCTACCCTCCAATTTGGTTTCTCGTGCTGGTCTGTGGCCAATGGGTGCTGGTCCGCAATGCCCCGAGTCCGCTGGAGCCCTTGCTGGCCTGGCGGCCGGCTGGCGCCGCCCTGATCGGGCTGGGGATCACGCTCATGGCGGTGGCCGGGTGGAGTTTTCACCGCCACCACACGACGATTCTGCCGTTTGCCGACCACTCGAACCGCTTGATCGACTCCGGCGTCTTCCGCCTGAGTCGCAATCCCATCTATCTGGCGGAATCCATCCTCCTGAGCGGCATCGCGTTGAGCACCGGGCACCTCTGGCCGTGGGTGGCGGTGCCGGTGTTTGTGGTGGGGATCAACGTGAGCGTCATCGCGTGGGAGGAGCGCGCCTTGCAGCAGCGTTTCGGGCGCGACTATCAGGACTACTGCCGCCGCACCCGCCGGTGGTTTTGAAAATTTGCAAGGGATCCGCCGCCCTGCCACGTATCACCCTGCATGAGTCAACCGGATCCTCTCGACCCTCTGCTGCAGACGTGGCACCCGCAGCCTTCGGCGCAGCCCGACTTTGCCCGGCAGGTGCGCCAGCGGTTGGCCGGCGACCGAGACCAGCGCGCCGCCCATTGGTGGCGTTTCCCGGCCGCCCTGCCGCTGGCCGCCTCGTTGGCCATCGTGGCAGGAACCCTCGCTGGCACGTCGCTGGGAGACCGTCAGAAGGATCAGACCATGGCCGATGTCTATGCCCGGAGTATCGATCCGATTCGCCTGGTGGACCATACCGACCATCCGTGAAGCCCGCCGAACTCCTCCGCACCCTGACCATCGCCCTCGTCGCCGGAGGACTGGCCTTTTTCGTGGCTCAGCGCTTCTCCGCGACGGCCACCACCGCGGACGAGGTCACTTGGTTGATTGAAGAGTTCAAGCTCTCCCCCAGCCAAGCGGACGCCGTGCAGGCGCTGCACGAGGCCTACCGGCCGGTCTGCGAAGCCCACTGCATGGAGGTGATGGAGGCTCAACAGGCCGTCGCCCAAGCCACCGACCCCGCCGCCCAGGCCAAAGCGGAGCGCGAACTGGCGGAGCTCAAACAACGGTGTCACTCCGCCACGCGGGCTCACCTGGAATCGGTCGCCGCTGTCATGACGCCGGACCAAGGCCGCCGCTACTTGGAGACCATCACCCCGCTGCTCAGCGCCCATAGCCACGAAAGCCCCTTCGACTTGAGATGACCGAAGTGGACCAGGACCGGGCCGACATGCGACGGCTGCAAGGGGGGGAAGCCTCCGCGCTGGACGCGTTGATGGAGCGTTGGCAGGTGCGCTTGCGCGGCTACTTGATGCGTCACGGTCTCTCCGATGCCGACGCCAACGACCTCGCCCAAGAGACCTTCGTGCGGGTGTTTCGCCACGCCTCACGGTTCGACCCGCGTCGGACCTTCAGCACGTGGATGTTTCAGATCGCGCTCAACCAGCTGCGCGACCTTTTGCGGCAGCGGCAGCGCCACGCCCATCAGCCGCTTGATGCTGCCCCCGAATCCACTACCGCCCAGACCCCCGCCAGCGATTCGGAGGCGACCGAACAGGCCGCGGCGGTGCGCGCGGCCATTGCGGCTCTGCCCCTCTCCCTCCGGGAGCCCATCATCCTCGCCACCTACCACCACCTCTCGCATGAGGAAGTGGCCCAGATCATCGGCACCTCCGCCAAAGCGGTGGAAACTCGGCTCTACCGGGCGCGGGAAAAATTGCGCCAAGCCTTGGCCGCCCACCTGAGCTGAGCCCACGCTTGCCCCATGGCGGGAAGGTTAAATTTGGGCTGATATCGATCAAAAAGGGTGGTTTTGAGGACGGGGCATGATAGGCTGGCAACCTTTTTTAGATCCATGCCCACCCGCCCGACATCCCGCGCCGTTGCCGCCAGCCTTCCCCCGGTCAATCGCCAGGGAATCAAATACCCGCGCACCTCATCCTCGAGGGTCGAACGGCACACCCGCCCCTCCAACGCCGCCTATTTCAATCGGGAGCTGTCGTGGCTGGCCTTCAACCGCCGGGTGCTCGAGCAGGCGCACGACGCCCATGTCCCCCTGCTGGAACGCGTCAAATTTTTGGCCATCGTCTGCTCGAACCTCGACGAGTTCTTCGAAATCCGCGTCGCCGGTTTGATCCAGCAGGTCGACAACGGGGTCAACAAGGCCGGCATGGACGGGCTCGGCCCCCTCGAACAATTGCGCCGCATCCATTCCGTGGTGGGCTCGCTGGTGGACGACCTCTACCGCGCCTGGCAGGAGGAGCTCGTCCCGGCCCTGGCCGCCGAGGGCATCATTTTCAAGTCCGCCGAAGAGCTCAGTGCCTCCGAGCTGGTCTGGGTGAAACAGTATTTCGAAGAGCAGGTCTTTCCCGTCCTCACCCCCCTCGGGCTGGACCAGTCCCATCCCTTCCCCCAACTCGGCAACAAGACCCTCAACGTCATCGTCTCCTTGGACGACCCTTCGACGCCCGAGGTGGAGCGGCAGGCGGCCCTGCTCCCGGTGCCCCGCATCCTGCCCCGCCTCGTGCGGATGAATCCGGAAGAGGCCAAGGAACACACCTATATCTTCCTGAGCGAGATGATCAAACTGTGCGCCGACGCCTTCTTCCCGGGCTACCGGCTGAACGGCGCTCACGCCTTCCGAGTCACGCGCAACAGCGACCTCTACATCGATGAGGAAGAGGCGGAGAACCTGCTCAAAACCATCGAGAAAGAGCTGCTCAACCTTCGCCGGGGCGCCGCCGTGCGCCTGGAAATCGAACAGGGCGTGAACGACGAGATTTTCACCACCCTGTGCGACCACCTGGAGTTGTCCCACGAATACGTGTTCCGGCTCAACGGCCCCTTGAACCTCCTGCGGCTGATGAACCTGACCGACATCGATCGCCCCGACCTCAAATACCCGCCGTTCACGCCGGCCCATTCCCCGGCACTGCCCTCCGGGGTCTCGCCTTTTGCCACCCTCCGGCAGCAGGACGTGATGCTGCACCACCCCTACGACGCCTTCACCCCCGTCGTCGAGTTCGTCGAACACGCCGCCCGGGACCCACAGGTGTTCGCCATGAAGCAGACCCTCTACCGCACCAGCGGTGATTCGCCCATCGTGCGCGCCTTGATCGAAGCCTCCCGCCGCGGCAAACAGGTCACCGCCCTGGTGGAGCTCAAAGCGCGTTTCGACGAGGCCAACAACATCCAATGGGCCCGGCAGTTGGAGGAAGCCGGCGTCCATGTCGTCTACGGCTTGGTCGGCCACAAAACGCACTGCAAGTGCTCCCTCGTGGTGCGCCGCGAGGACGGCAAGCTCAAGCGCTACGTCCACCTGGGCACCGGCAACTACAACCCCAAGACGGCCCGCCTCTACACCGACCTCAGCCTCTTCACCTCCCGTTCCGATATCACCGAAGATGTCGCCAACATCTTCAACACGCTCACCGGTTTCAGCCGCGAGCCCGCGTTCGAACGGCTGCTGGTCGCGCCCTTTAACCTGCACTCGCGTTTGATCGAATTGATCGACCACGAGGCCGCCAATGCCGCCGCCGGCAAACCCGCGCGCATCATGGCCAAGATGAACTCGCTGGTGGACAAGGCCACCATCGACCATCTCTACGCCGCATCCCGGGCCGGCGTGAAAATCGACCTCATCATCCGCGGCATCTGCTGCCTCGTGCCCGGCGTGCGCGGGCTCAGCGACAACATACGGGTGCGCAGCATTGTCGGACGCTACCTGGAGCACATCCGGGCCTTTTATTTCGAAAACAGTGACGGGGAACCCGCCATCTACTGCGGCAGTGCCGACTGGATGCCCCGCAACTTCTTTCGGCGCATCGAAGTGGTGTTTCCGGTCGATGACCCCGCCGCGCGGGCGTGGATCTCGCATGAGCTCTTCCCCATGGAGTTGCAGGACAACGAAAATGCCCGCGAGTTGCAGCCCAACGGGGCCTATCGCCGGGTGGCACGAACGGCGGACACCCCGGCCTTCTCCGTGCAAAACTACTTCATCGCCGTCACCAACCACCGCGACCGCAACGCCCGACTGGCCGACACCGCCGAGCCGCCCCCCGAGCCCTAAACCGTCCCACCCGGTTCAGCCCCGGGCCATCCGAAGCCTGGTTCTGCATCCCTGGCGAGCCATCCGAGGCCTTGGCAAAAGTGGCGGAGAGAGAGGGATTCGAACCCCCGTTACCGTTGCCGGTAAATTTGATTTCGAGTCAAACGCATTCGACCACTCTGCCATCTCTCCTGACTGGGAGGGCAGACCGTAGGTAGCCTTGCTCAAAACGGAAGCAGAAAGTTCACCCCGTCCGAATCTGGCGATGATCGCCCCCGGAACCGTTGCCGGGCATCAGGTGTTGGCGTCTTCGTTGTCGGCCAGTTTCCGCCGATTGGCCGGCAGGTGGTGAGGCAGGAAAAAATAGTAGTTCATCAACCACCAACTCCGCGACGGACGATAGAGGAATACAGGCACTAAAATCGCCCCGATCCCCGCCGCAATAATCGCCACCAACCCCGAAATCACCCCGAAGACATACAGCAACAACAACGGCACCAGATACAACACCACGGTGACCCCATAATTGAGCGTCAAAGCCCAAAGATACCCCCCTTCGTCCCGATCCCGATCAATCGGCATGCCGCATTGCGAACAATCCTCACTGATACGGAAGTATTTCCCCTCTTGGAAGAGGGTGCGCCCCCCACAATTCGGGCAACGGCACATGAGCCCTCTCGCAACGATTTGACCTCGGGTTACTTTCATCATGCGGCAGGCTTAACCCCAAACCAATGGGGTCAAACTTTTAATCTTGCAGTTATCTCCCGGTAGATTCGATCCGCCTCCTCGCGTTCGCCCCGCAAACACTCCGCGGTGTAACGACTCACCCCGGTCAAGGTTCCCATGCCGAGTTGTTCGGCGATCCAGCCGTTTCGGGCCATTTCCCTGACCTTCAGCACCGTCGCAATCGCCACTTTCCAGTCCGCCCCCTTCGGACTTTTCGGCACCTCATCCACGGTGTGACCCGACGCCCGCAGGCAGGCCGCCAACAGTTCCCCCCACCGCGCCTCCCGCGCCAAACGAGCCTCCGTTCCGCTCAACTGCGTCAACGATCGCTTTTGCGTCTCGTCCAAGGTCGATACCCGGACGAAGCCTTCGGTCCCAATCGCCCATCCCCGGCTCATCTTTTCAAACGCCAGCTCCTTTTGCGCCCCGACGTCGGCGGCCAGCCAGGTCAGGTAGTCCAGATATTTTTCCCGCCCCCGTTTGGTGTCGGCCAGTTTTCCGGCTCCCTGCAGGCAGGTCCCCAATTGCAGAAACCCCGGCCGTTCCCGCGGCTGGTTCAGATAACGCAAACTTGTCCAGGCATACTCGGACAACTGCCCCACCTCACAAATTCCGGCGCGAACCGGATTGAGATGAAGGTAGTGGCAGACGCGGGCCAAGTGCGAAAGGTCCTCCACCGCCAGACTCTTGAACCGCCCCTGAAACAGGTGGCCACCCTCGCCATGAAATCGGTTGAAACGGTTGGCAAAGACACTCTGCAACCACCGCATGCCCTCGCTCAGGTTTCCTCGTGGGGTCTCCAGCGCCAGATGGTAGTGGTTGCGCATGATGGCGTAGGCGTGCAGCACCCACCCGGCCCGATCGCACGCCTCGAACAACGCCTTCACAAAAGCCTCCTTTGCCTGGTCGTCCTCAAAAATCCTACTGCGGTAATTCCCCCGATTTAATACGTGGTAAAGTCCACCCTCTTTGTTCGAACGGAGTTTGCGAGCCATGCCCCCACCGTCGCTCGCTTCGCCCCAACTGCAAGATTAAAAGTTTGACCCCATCCGTCTGGGCCCCAGGAGCTGAATCGAGCCTGCCGCATCGGCCGAGAGACCCCGGACGAGCTCCGCCTGATTACGGTCTATCCCCTGCCGACGGAGCTCAAACCCGTCGTCTATGATGCCCGCCGCCGCTACGATCAAACGGCCGCCTAAGCCAACCGCTATACCCCAACTGGGAGGGACCAGCTCCGTCTGGTCCGCATCGGAGTGGGCGCAGCCGGGAGGGACCAGCTCCGTCTGGTCCGCATCAAAGGTCCGCATCGGAGTGGGCGTAGCCTTGCCCCAACTGCAAGATTAAAAGTTTGACCCCATTGGCTTGGGTTTCCAATCCGTAACCTATCTCTCCGGTTCAAGTGTTACCTATCTCTCCGGTTCGAACCCAAATCGGCGTTGAAGCCACCATTGTAAGAATTACGGAATGACCCCTTTTTCTGCCTCCAGCGCCTACCCGGGGCAGCGGCGTAAAATGGTGAATGAAACCCGGGGCGTCATTCACACTTTCCGACGTGACCCCTTCTCCTGATTGAGCCACCGAGCCACCGGCAAACCTGTTCTCCAACCTGCCCCTTCCCACCAGCCTGCGCCATTAAATCTTACCTGCGGCTTGTGGAGGGACTCGTGCGGCTTCTTTTGGTAGGCTGCGCAGGCGACCTCTTCGGTTAGAGCGCGGTCGGTGTAGTAGACCAACTCCAAAGTTTGGCGACTGCGGGCGGCGGAAGTATCTCCGCCGGGCCAAATCAAAGAGGGCAGAAAAGGCGAACCGTCTGGCAACGGTCAAAGCCTTCACGACTTCCGAAGCTCCCGGCGACCGGGGTGGGGCGAATCACGCTTCGAATCCGTCGGTAGGCCCAAGCGAGCTGCGCGACTACGGCGCCATCAGCTCAGCGTCCGGGGCGGCTCAATCGGTTCTACCCGCTTCATGTTGCCCGACCGACGAGGCGGCGGTGAGGCGGTCGGAGGGGCCGCCCGACGCACGCGAAGTCGCGGCAGAATCGCCGCCGCCAATCCGCCCACCACCACCGCGGCGAGGGCCAACGGCAGCGCGACGATGACCAACCCCGCCACCAACCCGAGGACGACCACCAATCCGATCAGCCCAAACAACATCCGAACCAATGGATTTTTGACCCGCCGACCGTTTAGAAAGGATTGCATCCGTATTCCTGACATCTGCCCCACGCTAGACGGGCGCGATCGCCAAATCAACCGAGAGGGACGCAAAATTACCGCCGGTCCGAGCCGGGCTTGCCGCTCGTCGCTTGTCAGGGCGCCGGCGGCTCGGCATTCCTACCTGCTTGGAACCCGGTCCCACCCCATCTGACCTCTGCCTCGTGGTGCTCACCGACACGCTCTACCTCCCGGGCACCCGGCGGCTGATTGCGTCGTGGAACCGGCACCACGCGCCACGCCCGATCATCGTCCTGAGCGCGGAAGCGGAGGCACTCAGTGATCCGTTTCTGCGCGCCCATGGTCACCGACGCATCCTCATTGACCCCGCGCCCTACGCTGACATCCGGCCCTACCGCCAACGGCGTTCCCAGCGACACGCCCGGACGTTTTTTAAATTCGAGGCCTTCGGCGACTTCGGCTTTGAGCGAAACCTCTTCCTCGACAGCGATATCCTCTGTTTGCGGGAAGCCCCCGCCCTGCTCGAATCCGGAACCCTTCCGCTCCGGGCAGCCGTGGATACCGGCTTCCGGAAAACCCGCGCCTACCGGGGCCATCCGCACGAGATCAACAGTGGGGTCCTCTCGATCGGCCGTGCCCTCCAAGGGGCCTCCACCATCGCCCGCCTGCAGGAGATCGCACGCACCCATCCGGGTCGGGGAGGCTACAATGCCGGCGACCAAGGGATTCTGAACAAATGGATCCATGCCGATCGGATCGAGGTCGATCTGCTCCCGCCAGCCTACAATCTGATCAAGAAAAACTACGCCGACACCGCCGGATTGCCGGACTGCCGTCTGCTGCATTTCGCGGGTCACAAGCCCTGGCTCGGCCAGCAGCGCAACGACGCCACCGATCCCGCCATGGCAGTCCTCGAGGAACTCTGGCATGCCGACGCGAGCGAGGCGCCACCCCCAACCCGGAACGATCTATAACTTCAGGATCAAAAATTTGATTCCGTTGGGCCCATTAAGACCCGTTTCATACCGTCGTTCCCGGCAAATCCAAGAGCCCACCTCCCTGCGCGCGACTGCGCCACGCGGTTTCCATGAACGCGATGGTTTCAATCGTTTCGGCCAGCGCCACCGGGGCGGGCTCCCCCCGATAAAACGCCAGCAGTCCGCGCAAAAACGCCGCATAGCGGTCCTGCAGGGTGTCCTTCACTTCGATGGCGTGGGTGGCCGCAGCATCGGCCACCCAACCACCATAGGTCAGCTCCTCATCGTGATTGGTGGCGATGGTGCCGGTCCGCCCGCCCGACCAGAATCCGGTGATCACTTCAGCGGCACCGTCCCGCACGGCGGAGACCCGTTGGCATCCCGCGCCGAGCGCCGCGTAGAGCATTTCCACTTGGTGAATCCCATACCACGTCCAGCCGTGAAGGCCGGGATGCTCCGGCCACTGCCCGTGCAACGACAGGTGGCGGGCGGGTCCCACCAGCGCCGCCATCGCTTCCTGGAATCCGACCGCGTAGCGCCACACCGATGAGGAGAACACCCGCGTGCCCGTGTTCGCCGCGACCGCAGCCAGTTGACGGGCCTCGGCCGCCGTCGCAGTGAGCGGCTTGTCGATATAGACCGGTTTGCCCGCCGCGGCGACTGCGGTGAACTGCTCAAGGTGCACCCGACCGTCGATGGTCAGAATCATGATGGCATCGGCCGCCGCCACGACTTCGGCGATCGTGTCCACCACCGGAATGGCAAACCCCTGCTCCAACTCGCGGCGAAACCCGGCCACGCGGCCGTGGCTCAGCTCCCAGTCCGGCGAACCGCCCGCATAAGCCGCCACCATCCGCCCGCCCGCCACGTGGTGCGAAGGGTCCGATTCGTGGAGCAATTTGGCATACTGGACCGCGTGGCTCGAATCCAAGCCAATGATCCCGATTTTGATTTCCGCATCACTCATCACCTCATTTAAAACTCCCCGCCGCCTGCCCCGCCAGCTCCGAGGTCGGCTCAAGGGATCGGGGGGGTAAGGGTGAAAGGCGCAGCCATCAGCGGGAATAAACGAAGGTCGGGAGCGAAACCCCACCCTGCGTGGCCGGACGGCAGCCGCGAATAAAATGAAGCAGAGCAGTCGTTTTAATGGGTGAATTTTCACCAACCCGGCGCGGATCGGATCCCGGGTTTCGTCACCCTGATAGGCTAAAATCCCGGAGCGGAACCCCGCCGCGGCCGGATCGGGACCCCGTTAAGATTCCCAACGAAGTGACACAGTTTTGGCAGGATGTGATTAGGCTGCCGCGGCCGGAACCTCTAAGATGCGACCTGTCAGTTCATCCGGTTTCGGCCGGGACCCTCCTGCAACTGTTCGAGGTTCACTCTCATGAGACGTCGCAAATTCATTTCTTATGCGCTCGGTGCCACCGCCCTCGGGGCCGTGGGCGCCCACTTTGGAACAAAATATGCGCTTTTGGGCGGCTCCCCCGGGGCCGCCCAACTTGCTAAATTGACCCGCTACGGCCGCGCGCTTGGCACCGACATTTCGATCACGGCGTTTCATGCAAACCCGGCGACGGCGGATCTCGCCATCGCCCGGGCATTCGCCGCCATCGATCACGTCGAGCACGTCATGAGTCTCTACCGCCCAGAGAGCGAAATCAGTCGGCTCAATCGCGACGGCTTCCTGACAAATCCCGACCCCGCGCTCGTGCGCGTGCTGGAGCGCGCCGCCGACCTGTCGCGCCAATCGGACGGTGCCTTCGACGTCACCGTGCAACCCCTGTGGTCCCTCTATCATGACGCGGCCGCGCAGGGCACCCTGCCCTCGGCCCAAGCCCTGGCGGCCACCCTGCCCCGGGTGGACTGGCGACAGGTGAGCGTTTCCACCGCCGCCATCCGGTTTGCTCAACCCCACATGGCCATCACCCTCAACGGCATCGCCCAAGGCTTGGCTGCCGATGCCGCCGGTCACGCCCTGCGCGAGGCGGGCGTCGCCCACGCGCTGATCGACAGCGGCGAAATCGGCACCGTCGGCCTGCCCGCCCGGAAGGATCACTGGTCGATCGGGCTCAAGGATCCGCGCCAGCCCGCCAGCCTGCTCGGCGTCGCCGCCCTCGCCGACCGCTGCCTCGCCACGTCCGGCGACTACGAAACCACCTTTGCCGCCGATTTTTCCGAACACCACCTGCTCGACCCCCGCACCGGCCACTCGCCCACCGCGCTGGCCAGCGTCTCCGTGATGGCCCCCACCGCACTGGAAGCCGACGCGCTTTCCACCGCCGTTTTTCTGATGGGCCCCGACCACGGCCGCGCGCTCGTCGAAAGCCTGCCCGGGGTCGACGCCCTGTTCGTCGACAAGGCGAACCGCCTGACCCGCACCCCCCAATTTCCCCTCAGTTAAAGTTAATGGATTAAACGTCCTCCTGCCGTGATCCCCGCATCGCTCATGAACCTCACCGGCGCCCTCCTCTTCATGGGAGGACTCGGGCTGACGTTGGCGGTGATTCTGACGCTGGCGAACCGACGGCTGTTCGTGGCCGAGGACCCGCGGATCGATGACGTCGAGGAGATGCTCCCCAAAACCAACTGCGGAGCCTGTGGTTGCCCGGGTTGCCGGGCCTTTGCCGAAGCTTGCGTCGCAGGGAAGGCCAATCCCGCCCAGTGCACCGTAAGCCCCCCAGCAATGTCGGCGTTTATCGCCGATTTTTTGGGCGTGGAGCTCGGCAATGAGGAAAAGAAGGTCGCCCGCCTCGCCTGCGCCGGTGGCAACCATGTCGCCCGCATGCGCTCGGCCTACCACGGCCTGCAAAGTTGTCGGGCCGCGGTCGCGGCCGGCGGCGGCGGCAAGGCCTGCTCGTGGGGCTGTCTCGGACTGGCCGACTGCGAGGTCTCCTGTGACTTCGATGCCATCACCATGGACCGCAACGGCCTGCCGGTCGTGGACGAGGACAAGTGTGTCGCCTGCAACGACTGCGTCGTCGCCTGCCCCCTCAACCTCTTCTCGCTCCAACCCGTGAGTCACCGCCTCTGGGTCGCCTGCAAGAGCCTCGCCGAAGGCGACGAGGTGCTGGCGGATTGCGAGGTCGGGTGCACGGGCTGCGCTCGCTGCGTGGCCGACGCCCCGGGGGGCCTCATCACCATCAAAAACAATCTCGCGACCGTGGATTACACCAAAAACGCGCTCGCTTCGAAACTGCCCATTCAACGCTGCCCCACCGGCGCAATCGTCTGGCTGCAGGACCACACCGTCGAAAAGGGCGCCGCCGCCAAGCGCATCATCCGCAAAGAAGCTCTGCCCGTCGATCCCACCGCCTGACCCTCCCCCGGCCACTCCGCCCCCCGCTCCCCTTTTATCACTCAACACTTAACCCCCTCGAAAAATGGTAAGCCAAAAAACCACTGTGAAGTATCCCGGAATTCCCGCGGCGATGGATGGAAACACCGTCGTCATCATGTGCGAACGGGAGTCAAGCGATGCCGCCGGGGCCTATCCCATCACCCCCTCCACCCAAATGGGTGAGTATTGGGCCGAGGAAACCGCCCGGGGACACCGCAACATCTCCGATCATCCGCTGATCTTCATCGAGCCCGAGGGCGAGCACGCCGCCGCCGGGGTCACCGCCGGCCTGTCCATGAGCGGCCTGCGCGCTTCGAACTTCTCCTCCGGTCAGGGCATCGCCTACATGCACGAATCGCTCTACGGTGCCGTGGGGAAGCGCCTGCCCTACCTGCTCAACGTCGGTTGCCGCGCCATCACCAAGTCCACCCTCAACGTGCACGCCGCCCATGATGACTACCACCTCATGGACGACACCGGCTTCTTCCAGGTGTTGGGCAAGAACGGTCAGGCCGCGGCCGACCTCAACCTCATCTCCCGCAAGATCGCCGAGCTCACCCTCACCCCCGGCGCGGTCGGGCAGGACGGCTTCCTCACCACGCACCTGATCGAAACCCTGCTCGTGCCCGAGCGCGACCTCATCGCGGAATACCTGGGCCGGCCCGACGACATGATCGCCAGCCCCACGCCGGGGCAGGAAATGCTCTACGGCAAACAACGCCGCCGGGTCCCGATTCTCTGGGACGTCGATAATCCCGTCCTCTCCGGCTCCGCCCAAAATCAGGATGCCTACATGCAGTCCGTCGCGGCGCAGCGGCCCTACTTCTTCGACCACATCGCCGATATCACCGACCGGTGCATGGCGGAATACGCGGAGTTGACCGGCCGCAAATACAGTCGGATCTCGACCTACCAATGCGATGATGCCGACTACCTCATCCTCGCGATGGGCAGCGTGATCGGCACCGCCGAGGCCGTGGTCGATTACCTCCGCGAAACCCGCGGAGTGAAGGTTGGCGTGGTCGAGCTCACCATGTATCGTCCGTTCCCGGGCGACTTGCTCGGCCCCATCCTCAAGGGCCGCAAGGGCGTCGTCATTCCCGAGCGCACCGACCAACCCCTGGCCGAAGACCTGCCGGTCATTCGCGAGGTGCGGGCCGCTCTGAGCAAGTGCTTGGAAAACGGCATGACCAAGGGCGAGACGCCCTACCCCAAATACGCCTGCTACTCGAAGCCCGGCGACATGCCACCCCTCTACTCCTCTTCCTTTGGCCTCGGCAGCCGGGACCTCCAGCCCGAGGCCCTGATCGGCGCGGTGGAGAACATGCTGCCCGGCGGCGCCAAGCGGAAATTCTTCTACCTTTCGATCGACTTCCTCTACGACAACCCGTCGCCGAAGAACGAGATCCACCAGCAGAACCTGCTCGAAAAATACCCGCACGTCGCCCACTTGGCCGTGCGCGGCAGCGAGAACCCGAACCTGCTCCCCAAGGGCGCCATCACCGTGCGCATGCACTCCGTCGGCGGCTGGGGCGCCATCACCACGGGCAAGAACCTCGCCGTCACCCTCAACGAACTCCTCGGCTTCGATATCAAGGCCAACCCCAAATACGGCTCCGAGAAAAAGGGGCAGCCCACCACCTACTACCTGTCCGCCGCCCCCGAACCGATCCGCATCAACTGCGAATACATGTTCGTCGACACGGTGCTCTCACCCGACCCCAACGTCTTCAGCCACTCCAACCCGTTGTCCGGTCTGAAGAAGGGCGGCACGTTCATCATCCAAAGCGAACTCGATTCGCCGGAAGCGGTGTGGAACTCCTTCCCCATCGCCGCCCAGAAATTCATGAACGAAAACGAGATCAAGGTCGTCTACGTTGATGGCTTCAAAATTGCCCGCGAGGAGGCCTCCGATGAGGAGCTGCGCTTCCGGATGCAGGGCATCGCCTTCCAGGGCGCCTTCTTCGCCGCCTCCAATCTGATGGAGTCCGCTAACTTCACCGAGGAGAGCCTCTTCAAGGCGATCCACGACCAGATTGAGAAAAAATTCGGCAGCAAGGGCGCCCGCGTGGTCGAGGACAACATCCGCGTCGTGCGACGCGGGTTCGACGAGATCGTGAAGCTGGAAAACATGGCGATCAGCGCCCCCGTCGCCGCTTCGCCCAAACAGCGCACCAACCTGCCGCTCATGCTCAAGCGCATCGCCCAGAGCGACGATGCCATGACGGACACGCACCGGTTCTGGGAACAGACCGGCAGCTTCTATCTGGGCGGCAAGCCCAACGATCACATCACCGATCCGTTTGCCGCCATGGGGCTCATCCCGGCCAACACCGGACTGTATCGGAACATGACCCAGATCCGGTTCAACCACCCGGTGTGGGATCCGTCCAAATGCACGGCCTGCAGCGAGTGCTTCACGGTCTGCCCCGACAGCGCCATTCCCGGTCTGGCTTGCTCGGTCTCCGCCGCCTTCGAGGCCACCATCAAGCGGGTCAAAAAGGCCGGCCACGAGGTCACCTTGCTACCCAAGGCCGTGCGCACGGTGGAAAAGAAACTCCGCGCCGCCGCCCATGGCGTGAACGGCAACCGCTCGGGCCCGAGCCTCGATGTCGGCCCGCTGCTGGTGGACGCGATCTCCGATACCATCGCCGAAACCAGCGCCGATCAGGCCACCTTGATTCAGGAATTCGAATGGTTCCGCGAGGAGATGGGGGAATTCAAATTCGCCTTCACCAAACCTTACTTCGACCAACGCGAGAAGGTCGCGGCCGGAGCCGGCGGGCTCTACGCCATCACCATCAATCCCTACACCTGCAAGGGTTGCATGCTCTGCGTGGATGTCTGCGATGACAACGCCCTTACCACCATCCCGCAAACGCCCCAATCGGTCGCGAAGCTGGAAAAGGAATGGGACTACTGGCTGGACCTGCCGACCACGACCAAGGACTTCATGCGGATCGACGACATCGACGAAAAGATCGGTGCCCTCGAGACCATGCTCATGGACAAATCGGTCTACTCGTCCATCAGCTGCGGCGACGGCGCCTGCACCGGTTGCGGCGAAAAATCCGTCCTGCACCTCTTCACCAGCACGATCACCGCGCTGATGCAGCGGCGCGTGAAAACCCACGTCGAATATCTCGGGACCTTGATCGCCAAACTCGAGACCCACCTGAAGGCCAAGCTGGCCGATACGTTTGATGTGAGCGATCCGTCCGCCCTCAAGGCCGTGCTCGGCCGCAGCGGCGATCGTGACCTCAAGCTGTCCGACCTCGCCGGAGCCCTCGACGAGGGCAAGGCCGGCACCCCGCTCGATCAGGAATGGCTCACTTGGATGAGTGACCTGCTCGCGCAGTTGAAGGACCTCAAATGGCGCTACGAAGAGGGCATCACCCACACCGGCCGCGCCCATCTGGGCTTCATGAACGCCACCGGGTGTTCGTCCATCTACGGCGGCTCGTTCCCCTACAATCCATATCCGTTCCCGTGGTCCAACCACCTGTTCCAGGACGCCGCTTCGGTGTCCCTCGGTATCTTTGAGGGCCACATGCGCAAAATGGCCGATGGCTTCAAAGCCATCCGCATGGCCGAGGCCGAAATCGCGGGCGACACCGATTTCCGCGCGATCCAAAAATCGCTCGAGGTTTTCAATTGGGAAAGCTTCACGGACGAGGAATACCTGCTCAGCCCACCGGTGGTCGCGGTCGGCGGCGACGGCGCCATGTTCGACATCGGCTTCCAGAACGTCTCCCGCGCGCTCATGACCGGGCGCCCGATCAAGATCTTCGTGATGGATACGCAGGTGTATTCCAACACCGGGGGTCAGGCCTGCACCTCGGGCTTCATCGGTCAGGTCTCCGACATGGCCCCCTACGGCAAGGCGTGGAAGGGCAAGACCGAGACCCGCAAGGAGATGGCGCTCATCGGTGCCGCCCACCGCACCGCCTTCATCATGCAGGGCAGCCTAGCCAACGTCACCCACCTGATCGAGGGCTACATCGACGGCATCAACTCCCGTCGCCCCGCCCTGTTCAGCATCTACGCGGTGTGTCAGCCCGAACACGGGGTGCCGGACGACTCCACCGCCTTCCGCAGCAAGATGGCCACCGAATCGCGCGCCTATCCGCTCTTCCGCTTCGATCCCGATGCCGGCGAGTCGTGGGCCGAGTGCATCGAGCTGGAGGGCAATCCCGCCATCGATGAGGACTGGCCCAGCTACCAGCTCAGCTATCTCGACGAGGACGGCACGCCCCAGCAGATGGAGATCCCGATGACGTTCGCCGACTTCGCGGTGCAGGAAGGCCGCTTCCGCAAGCACTTCCGCGTCGCTCCGCCCGACACCTGGAACGACAATATGCTGCCCCTCGCCGAATTCATCGACCTCGCGGCCGACGATCGCGAAGGCCGGTTCCCCTACATCTGGTCGGTGAACAAGCAGAACCATCTCGTTCGCGTGCTGGTCGCTCAGGAAATCGTGCGCTCCACCGAGGAACGCCGCGACTACTGGCGGACGCTCCGCGGTCTCGCCGGTCTCACCGGCAAGGTCGACCCCGAACAAATCGCCCAACAGGTTCGCAGTGAAACCGCCCAGAAACTGGCGCAAGGGCTCATGGCCATGCTGGCTGGCGATGGTGGCGTGACTCCCCTGCTGGAAGCCGCTCCTGCCAACGGCGCGGCCCCGGCGACGGCCCCCGCGGCTCCGGCCGCCGGGTTCGAACCCGCTTGGATCGACCAAAGCGAGTGCACCGCCTGCGACGAATGCACCAACATCAACCCGAAGATCTTTGCCTACGACAGCGACAAGAAGGCGTTCGTAAAGGATCCGAAGGGCGGACCGTTCAAGGACATCGTTCGCGCGGCGGAAAAGTGCACCGGCAAATGCATCCACCCCGGCACCCCCGCCGACCCCCACGAAAAGGACGCCGCCAAGCTCATCAAGCGCGCGGAAAAATTCCAGTAACCAACCGCGCTGTTTTTTAACCACGAATGGACACGAATATGCCTCACTACCGTTCGGCGCTGAACCACTCCACCGCGTTCTTGCAAGAGAGAGAATTCAACTGGCAGCCGTTCCATCGCGTAGCGGTAGCGGAGCCATTCGTGTCCATTGCCTTGTCTCTCCGTTCCGCGGGTGTCGCTTCGCTCGGCAGTGGTTCAAACCCGTTTCATCCTTTCGGCTCTAACTAAATCGTGTTCGATCTCCTGAAATTCCTGCGCCCGAGCGGCACGTTCTCCCACGGGATTCATCCCGCGGAGAACAAGCACTTCACCGCGCACCTGCCGATCCGTCGGTTGCCGTTCGCGCCGGAGTTGGTGCTGCCCCTGTCGCAGCACTTCGGGGCCCCCTCGGAGTCGCTGGTGCATCCCGGTCAGGAGGTCGTGCGCGGCGAACCCATTGCCAAGGCCAACGGTTTTATGTCGGTGCCGTTGCATGCCCCCGCCACCGGACGCATCAAACGCATCGAACTGATGCCCACCGCCAAGGGGCCGCGCACGCCGTCCATCCTCCTCGAGGTCTATCCCGGCGACAGCCAGGAGGTGCGCTACGACGCCCCCCGCGACTACACCACGATGGAGCCTAAGGCCATCGTCCAAGCGGTGCAGGACACGGGACTGGTCGGCCTCGGCGGCGCCGCCTTTCCCACCCACGTGAAGCTCTCGCCCCCGCAAGGCCACCACGTCCACACCGTGCTGATCAATGGCTGCGAGTGTGAACCGTTTCTCACCACCGATCATCGCGTGATGTTGGAGTATCCGGAGGACCTGATCCGCGGCACCAAGATCCTGATGAAGGCGCTGGGCGCGGAGCGCGCGATTATCGGCACGGAGGAGAACAAAATGGACGCCGTGGCCGCGATTCAGGCCCACCTGCCGACCGACGGCCCGATCTCCGTGCAGGCCGTGCCCACCAAGTATCCGCAAGGCGCCGAGAAGATGTTGGCCAAGGCCCTGATGGGCGTCGAAATCCCCTCCGGCAATTTCCCGTCATCCGTCGGTCTCGGCGTGTTCAACGTCGCGTCCACCGCCGAGCTCGGAGCCCTGTTTCCGCACAGCCGCGGGGTCATCGAACGCGTCGTGACCGTGACCGGACCGGGCATCGAAAAACCGGGCAACTACCTCGTGCCGATCGGCACCCCCGTTGGCTTCATTCTTAAACAACTCGGTTTCACCGGCACCTCCAATTGCCTGATCATGGGCGGGCCCATGATGGGCGGCTCGGTGGCGTCACTGGCCGTGCCCATGACCAAGGGTTCGGGCGGACTGCTGGTGTTGACAGAGCAGATCCTCGAGCAGCAGCAGCGGGACGCCGTGAGCTACCCGTGCATCAGTTGCGCCCAGTGCGTGGCCGCGTGTCCGATGCACCTCAACCCCTCCCAGCTCGGCAAGCTCGCCCACAAGCACCGCTACGAGGAGATGCAGGGCGACTTCCACTTGATGGACTGTTTTGAGTGCGGCTGCTGCAGCTACGTCTGCCCCAGCGGCATCCCGCTGGTGCAATACTTCCGCATCGCCAAATCCAGTCTGCGCGAACAAGCCGCGCGAGAAAGGGCCGCCGCCTCATGAGCACCACCGGACACCACGTCGTATTGCGGACTTCACCGCACCTGCGCGAAACCCCCACGGTCGACGTGATCATGCGCAACGTCGTCTATGCGCTGCTCCCGATCGTCGCGTTCTCGATCTACCAGTTCGGGATCAGTGTGCTCGCGCTCGTGCTGGTCTGCGTGGGCACGTGTATCGCGGTCGAACATCTGGTCTGCCGCTGGTCGCACCGGCCGACCACGGTCAACGATTGGAGTGTGACCATCACTGGCCTGCTCCTCGCCCTCACCCTGCCGCCGGGATTTCCCCTGTGGATGGCCATGGTCGCCTCCGTCGCGGGGGTCGGACTCGGCAAGCTGTTCTTCGGCGGCCTCGGCTACAACGTCATGAACCCGGCCCTGATCGGGCGGGCCTTCGCCCAAGCCGCGTTCACCGCGCCGATGACCACATGGGTGCCCATTCTGGCGCCCGACCGCTTCACCTCGTTCATCCCCTCGACGTTCACCCTGCCCTTCCTGCGGCCCGAATCGATCCAGCCGTGGCTGGAGGTCGTGGCCCCCGACGGCTTTTCCGGCGCGACCCCGCTGGCGTTGATGAAGTTCGAACAGGTCCCGACCGACTCCCTGCAACTGTTGTTGGGTTCAACCGCCGGTTCCGCCGGCGAAACCTCCGCCTTGCTCATTCTCCTGTGCGGCGCCTACCTCGTCTATCGCCGCATGATGGAGGTGCGGGTGACGATCAGCGTGCTCGTCGTGGCCGCCCTCACCACCCTGGTCTTTTACCTCATCGACGGGGACAAGTATCCCGGCCCCCTCTTCATGCTCTGCTCCGGCGGGCTGATGCTCGGCGCGGTCTTCATGGCCACTGATATGGTGGCGTCCCCGGTGACGCCCCTCGGGGTGTGGATCTACGGGGGATTGATCGGTTTCATCACCATCATCATTCGGCTGTTCGGCGGACTCAGCGAAGGGATCATGTATGCCATCCTGCTGGCCAACGCTTGCTCCCCGCTCATCAGCAGTCTGACCCAACCGCGGCGCTACGGAGCGCCCAAAAAGAAAGGCGCCGCATGAGCGACGCCTTCCCTCCCCCCCCGGCTCCGGCCCTGCCCAGCAGCCGCAAACTGATCACCGCGCTCGCCGCCATCGCCGTGATCTCGGGACTGTTGGTGGCCGTCACCTACCAGGTCACCGCCCCGGTCATCAAAAAGAACCAGCAGGCCGCCCTGGAACGCGCCATCTTTCAGGTGCTCCCCACCGCGACGGCCCACGCCAATTTCCGACTCGAGGGAAATGCCCTCACGCCCCTCCCCGCCGAGCAGTTTGCCGAGGCCAACGTCTTCGCCGGCTACGATGCCGACCATCAGCTGGTCGGGGTCGCCATGGAGGGATCCGCCCGGGGCTACCAGGACGTGGTGCGCATTCTCTACGCCTACGATCCCGCTCAACAGGGCATCCTCGGCTTCACCGTCTTGCAGAGCTCCGAGACCCCGGGCATCGGCGACAAGGTCGAGAGCGACGACGCCTTCCAAGAGAACTTCAACCCACTCGATGCGAGCCTCAACGCCGCCGGTGATGCGCTGGCCCACCCCATCACCACGGTCAAAAATGGTCGCAAGGTGAACGCTTGGGAAATCGATGGCATCTCCGGCGCCACCATCACCTCCGCCGCGGTCGGCAACGCCCTCAACACCAGCGCGCAAGCCATGCTGCCCACCCTGATCGCCAATCAACACCTGTTAACCCCCCGGAAAGGAGACGAGTAATGGCCACCGATCCCCGCGCCCCCGAGACCCTCTCCCTCGCGACCTTCACCCAGGGGGTCTGGAAGGAAAACCCGGTCTTTGTCATGTTGCTCGGCCTGTGCCCCGTGCTGGCGGTGACCAACACCGCCACCAACGCCCTCGCCATGGGCCTGGCCACCACCTTTGTCCTGCTCTGCTCCGGCGTATTGGTTTCGTTGTTACGCAAGATCATTCCCAAGCAGGTGCGGATCGCCTGCTACATCATCATCATCGCCACGTTTGTCACGATCGTGGACTACGCGATCCAGGCCATCAGTCTGGACCTGCACCGCGCGCTCGGGGCGTTCATTCAGTTGATCGTGGTCAATTGCGTGATTCTCGGCCGGGCCGAGTCCTATGCCTCGAAGAACCCGGTGACCAACGCATTCGTCAACGCGCTGGGCATGGGCGTGGGCTTCACCCTCGCCCTGCTCTGCCTCGGCGTGGTGCGCGAGGTTCTGGGCTTCGGCTCCCTGTTCGGCTTCGAGCTTTTTGGGGCGAGCTTCCAGCCGTGGGCCGTCTTTGCCCTGCCTCCGGGCGGCTTCTTCGCCCTGGCCGGTTGGCTGTTCCTGTTCGCGCTGATTCGCAAACGCCGCACCGCGGCCAAACCGGAGGAATCCCATGTCGCCTGACTCCCACGCCTTCATTTTCCTCAACGCGTTTTTGATCAATAATTTCGTCCTGGCGATGTTCCTCGGGCTGTGCCCGTTCCTCGGCGTTTCCGGCAAGGTGAAGACCGCCTGGAACATGGGCCTGGCCGTCATCTTTGTCATGCTCGTGAGCTCGGTTTGCGCCTTCGGCATCAACCACCTGCTGGTGCGCTTCGACTTGGAGTTCCTGCGTCTGATCAGCTACATCGCGGTCATCGCCTCGGCGGTGCAACTGGTGGAGATGTTTGTCAAAAAATTCAGCCCGGCCCTGTTCCGGACCCTCGGCATCTTCCTGCCGTTGATCACCACCAATTGCGCCATCCTCGGTCTCGCGCTGTTTCAGACGAACCGGGAATACGACTTCACCCAGTGCCTCGCCTTCAGCCTCGGCGCCGGCGCCGGCTTCACCCTCGCCCTCGTCCTCATGGCCGGGCTGCGCGAGAAACTCGAACTCGCCGACGTGCCCGACACCGTCACCCAGGCTGCTCTCAGCCTGATGATCGCCGGACTGCTGTCCCTCACCTTCATGGGCTTCGCCGGATTGGGAGGTTAATGCCATGATCCTCAACACCCTCATTGCCATCGCCCTGATCTTCCTGGCCCTGCTGGGCTGGATCCTGGTGCAGCAGGCCGCCCGCCGCTTCGCCGCGCGCCACGCCGAGCTGGGGCCCGCCCGCGAGGAGGGCGGCGGCTGCAGCCTGATCTGCCTGTGCCGCGACACCAACCAGTGCCCGAAAAAGAAACTGCTCAAAGCCTTTAAATCCTCCCCTCAAACCTCCGCCTCGACCGAGAAAGACCTGTTATGAAACTCACCGAATACGACATCAGCAACCCTTTCACCGCGACCGTCACGAAGTCCGAAAGGATCACCGACGAAAACACCGATGAGGTCCGCCACATCAACCTGCGCATCCATCATCCGTCATTCCAATTCATCGAAGGCCAGAGCGTCGGCGTGCTCGTCGAGGCGCCGCCCGTTTTTGGCAACGAGAACTACCTGCGCCTCTACTCGATCGCCAGCTCCCGCCGGGGAGAAGCCGAGGATGCCGCCGAGATTTCCCTCTGCGTGCGCCGGTGCTTCCTCATTGATGACATCAGTGGCGAACGGCACCCCGGGGTGGTCTCCCATCACCTTTGCGATGCCCGACCCGGCGACCAAATCCGGATGACCGGTCCCTACGGACGGCACTTCATGCCGCCCCGGGACCCCACCTGCAATCTGCTCATGATCGGTGTCGGCACCGGCATCGCCCCGTTCCGCGCCTTCCTCAAACACATCTACGAGGACCGTCAGGAATGGCAGGGTAAGATCCGTCTCTTTTACGGCGCCAAGACCGGCATGGACTTGCTCTACCTCAACGACAAGAACGGTGACCTCGCGACCTACTACGACGAGGCCACGTTCAAGGCGTTTGAGGCGCTCAGCCCGCGCCCGCACTTCGACGTGCCGGTTGATATCTCCTCCACCATCGCGGACAACGCCGCCGAGGCGTGGGACCTGATCCAAGACCCCAAGACTCACGTCTATATTTCCGGGCTGTCCCGGCTGGAAGAGGACCTCGACCAAGTGTTCACCGATGCTGCCGGCACCCTCGAAGTCTGGGAGGCCGTCAAAGCCGAGATGATCGAACAGGGGCGCTGGTCGACGCTGTTCTACGGCTAGCACCGCGACGCGACGGTAAGACTGCCGCCTCACCCGCGAAGCCTAGGCGCCCACCGGGTGCCAGGTGGTCTTGTATTCCAAAAAATCCTGAATGGCGTAGAGCGAGGCTTGAGGGCCGTCGCCGGCATACCAATCGAGCGGGGGCACCGCGTTGAGCACCTTGACCCGTTTCACACTTTCCGCCGCGCCGATTTCGAGGATCTTGCGGTCGGCGGAATCGACCACGCCCCCGATGGCCCTCAGGTGCGCATGCGTGGCGAGGGTCGGCACCATCTCCTGGCGGAAACCGGTGAGCAGGTTCACCACCCCGCCGGGCAGATCACTCGTCGCCAACATCTCGCCCAAGGCGATGGCCGGATAGGGCGCGGTCTCGGCCGTGATGACCACGACACTGTTGCCCGCCGTGATGGCCGGCAGGATGCAGGTGAGCAGGCCCAGCAAAGGCGAGTCATCCGGCGCCACGATACCAATCACCCCCATGGGCTCGGTGACGGTGAAGTTGAAATGCGGGGAGGCCACCGGGTTCACGTTGCCCAGCAGCTGCTCATACTTGTCGGCCCATCCGGCGTAGTGCACCACGCGGTCGATGGTGGCCACCACCTCGGCCTTCGCCGCGGCGGAGGGCAGGCCGTTCAACTTCAAGGCCTCGACGAGCTCTTTGGTCCGCGGCTCGAGCATCTCGGCGAGACGGTAGAGGATCTGCCCCCGGTTGTAGGCGGAACGGGCCGCCCAGCCGGCGCCAGCCCGGGCGGCAACTTCGACGGCGTTGCGCACATCCTTGCGCGTGCATTGCGGCACGTGCGCGAAGAAGGCGCCGGTCGCATCGTGCAACGGAAACGTGCGCCCACTCTCGGAGCGAATGAACTTACCCCCGACATAACACTTGGGCGTCTTGGAAATAGTCAGTCTAGGCATGAGTTTCTTTTTAACCACGAATGGACACGAATTTACTCAAATCAACTCAGGTAAATCAGGTTATAGAACAACACGCTGCCACTCTAGTTTGGCGTGTTTGAAATTTACGATTAAGCCGACCCAGAGGCCGGTGATGCGGAGATAGTTGAGCATCTGCCCGCGTTCGTGGTCGCCAATCCTATCCACTACCTTGGTGTCCACCACGATCGCACTATCAACGATGTGATCAGGGATATACTCTCCCACTTTTTGCTCCCTGAAAGTGATGGGGTAAATCTGCTGCTGATTAACCGGCAACCCGGCATCATCAAAAGCAATGACCAAGGCATTTTCATAAGGCTTTTCATGCAATCCATGCCCCATCTCCTTCATCACTTCAAAACAACAGCCCACGACACGATACACCAAATCACCGTGTAACAGGTCATTCTCTAATTCGGGTTTATTCGTGTCCATTCGTGGTTCAAAAACGCGGCGGAGTGGCTCCGCCTCAGGTGAGTTTGACGTAGTCGGCGAGGCCCTGTTTGCCGCCTTCCCGGCCGAAGCCGGATTCTTTGTATCCACCAAACGGTGACGTGGGATCAAATTTGTTGAAGGTGTTGGCCCAAATGACGCCCGCCTTCAGCTCCGTGCTCAGCTTGAGAATGCGCGAGCCCTTCTCGGTCCACACCCCGGCACTCAGACCGTAGGCGGTGTTGTTGGCCTTCTCGACGGCCTCGGCGACCGTGCGGAAGGTGAGGATGGAGAGCACGGGACCAAAGATCTCCTCCCGGGCGATGCGGTGGCTCTGCTCCACCCCGCTGAACAGGGTCGGACGGAAATAGTAGCCCTGCCGGGGCAGGGCGATCGGAGGCTGAAACATCTCCGCGCCTTCCGCCACGCCCGCCTTCACCAGCGCCGTAATCCGGTCCAACTGCTCCCGCGAATTGATCGCCCCGATATCGGTGTTCTTATCCATCGGGTTGCCCACCCGCAGGACCTGCACCCGGTGGCGCAGCCGCTGCAGCACGCCCGCGGCGATGCTTTCCTGCACCAGCAGGCGCGAACCCGCGCAGCAGACGTGGCCTTGATTGAAGAAAATCCCATTCACGATGCCCTCAACCGCCTGATCCAACGGGGCGTCTTCGAAGACGATATTGGCCGCCTTGCCTCCGAGTTCGAGGGTGAGCTTTTTGCCGGTGCCGGCCGTGGAGCGCATGATCCGTTTGCCCACCTCGGTGGACCCGGTGAATGCAACCTTCGCCGCCGCGGGGTGGTTCACCACCGCCGCCCCCGTTTCCCCCGCGCCGGTCACGATATTGACCACCCCGGCCGGCAGGCCCGCCTCCTGTAGCACTTCGGCGAATTTCAGGGCGGTGATCGAGGTGGTCTCGGCGGGCTTGAGCACGACGGTGTTACCGGTCGCCAGCGCAGGCGCGATCTTCCACGCCAGCATCAACAAAGGAAAATTCCAGGGGATGACCTGACCCACCACCCCATGCGGTTGCGGCGTGGCGCCGGGAAACACGTAGGCCAATTTATCCGCCCAGCCGGCATGGTAGAAAAAATGCGCCGCCGCCATGGGCACGTCGAAGTCGCGGGATTCCTTGATCGGCTTGCCCCCATCGAGGGTCTCGGCCACGGCAAATTCACGAGCCCGGTCCTGCAGGATGCGGGCAATGCGGTAGAGGTATTTCCCCCGCTCGGCCCCCGGGAGTCGGGCCCAGGGCGAAAAAGCCTTGGTCGCTGCCCGGTAGGCGGCGTCCACCTCCGCCGAACCCGCGAGCGCAATCTCCGCCAACGGCTGACCCGTGCCCGGATTGATCGAGGTGAACGTGCGGCCACTTTGGGGCGCGACGAACTTGCCCCCTATAAAGAGTCCGTAGCTCGCCCGCAGCTTGGGATCGGCCGATTCCGGCGCGGGATCAAACTCCCAAAGGTCACCGAAAATGAGTTCAGGTTCGACGCGTCGGCGTGGGGCCCGGGCCGACGATTTTTTTGAAACAACAGGCATGGCGGTAAACGGGAAAATCGAGGATCGGCGCCACTCTCCGACAAGTGCCGCCAAACCACAAGGCAAAGCCCCGCTCATCCCGGCAGGGGATGATTCCGACCCGCATAAATGCGTTCCCCTCCCCGATCGTTTGCCCTAAGGTCCGGGGTCGGACGCTGCTGTCCGCTCCCGATTTCGCTCAATTTCCCCACCCCCGTCGCGAGCTTCCGCCCTTTCATGAAACCCCACCGCCCAGCACCTGCGTCGCCCTCGCCGTCCTCCTCGGGACGGGGAACGGGGGATGCCAGGGCCGGAAGCACCCGCCGATTCCTCCGGTGGCTCCTCCTCGGGATCATGATCTGGCCGTTGTCGGCAGCCGGTTTGACGCGGCATCAACTCCATCAGGACCCGGATCTGACACCTAAAGCGTTCAGCCGCCTGTTCGCCGATTTCGACTACGAGTTGTTTCACTACGTCCAGCCCCCGGACGAGTTTCTGCGCAACCGCCGCGGCGATTGTGATGACCATGCCTCATTGGCGGACGACGTGCTCGCACCCAAGGGATTCGAGACTCGGCTGGTGCATGTGCGCCTCGTGGGCCTGACGTCTCACGCGGTCTGCTACGTGACCGAGTCCCGGGCCTACCTCGACTTCAACAACCGCGATGTCTTCTTCACCCTCACCCGCTCGGGTCCGGCCCTGCGCGACATCGCCGAAAAAGTGGCCCGATCCCTGAACGCCAACTGGACGGCCGCCTTCGAATACGAATTCTCCTACGAAGACCCCCGCAAACGCATCACCGCCCGGGTGGTGCGGGTGGAGGATCCCCGCCACGATCCGCCACCGCGCAAGGCCACCGCCCGGCCCAACCCCCTGCTGGTTGATTAGCCCTTTCCGCCTGTCCCATGGATAAAACATTTCGCATCGTCCTAATCCTGTTTGGCCTCCTCGCCGTCAGTCTGATCGGCGTATTGATATACTCGATACAGAATTTGCAGCGGGCCAAGAAATCCGCCGAATGGGTGAACCACACCCACGCCTACATGGCGGAAATTGGCGCCACCGTGGCCGCAAGCAGCTCCGCCGACGGCGCGCTGCACGCCTACCTGCTGAGCAACAGCCCGGCGCAGGAGGTCGCGTTTCAACATGCCTTCGCGGATCTCGCCGAGCATCTGGAATTTGCCCAGGCGCTGGCCGGGGCGGACCCGGACGAAACCGCCCGCCTCACGGAGTTGGCCGACGCGTTGCTGGCCCGGGCGGATCGTGCCCGGCGCCTGCTGGCGGCAGCCCGCGCGGGCGACCGCGCCGATGTGCAGGCCCAACTGCGCTCCGATCCGGAAGGCGCGGATCTGGAGGTGACTCGCCTGGCCCAACGCATCATCAGTCGACAACAGGACCTGTTGCGGGAGCGCGACCGCATCGCCTTCGAACAAGACCTGCAGGCCCGCACCACCCTTTACGTCAGCGCCGGACTCAACCTCCTGGTCCTCATCGCCGCCGGTTGGTTCATTCGCGACGACCTGCAGGCCCGCAAACGGGAAACCGAGCTGCTGGCGCGCGCCAATGAAGACCTCGAAGCCAGGGTGCGCGCCCGCACCGCCGAACTGGCCCAGCGTAACAATGAACTCCGCTCCGAAAATCTCGAAAGCCGTTGGAAGGCGGAGGCCTTGGACCATCAGCTTCGCTACAATCAGCTCATCATCGCCAGCGTGGCCAGTCCGGTGGTCGTGATCACCCGCGCCCTCAATATCTCCCGCCTCAATCCCGCGACCGAACGCCTGGCCGGGCGCACCGCCACCGAATTGGTGGATCAACCGTTGTCCGATCTCGTGCTCGTCACGGGAGAGGGCGACTCCTCCGCTCCGCTCGATCCGGTCGAGACGGCGCTGCGGGTCGGCCAGGACCTGATCGATCAGGCCGCCACCGTCAAAACCGCCCAAGGCTCCACCCTTCCCGTCCTGCTCAGCCTCTACCCGCTGCGCGACCAGGACCACATCGTCGGCGGCGTCGTGACGCTCCGCATCACCTCCCGCTAAACCCACCGACTCCCGCCGTGAAAACCACCATCCTCACCATCGATGACGAAGACGTCATTCTGAACCTGCTCGATGAGTATCTTAGCATCGAAGGCTACCACGTCGTGCGCGCCAAGAACCCCCGTGAAGCCAAACAAGCCGTCGTCGATCATCCCCCCGACTTGATCCTCACCGATCTGCAATTGGAAAAATCCGACGGGCTCATTCTGGTGACGGAACTCCGCCAAAAGCTGCCGGACGTTCCGGTCATCCTCCTCACCGGGGTGTGGTTCGATGAACAAACCGTCGACGAAAAGCTGTCGGGAAAAATCAATGCCTACCACAACAAGAGTGCGCCCCTGCACGAGTTGGGGATCTTGGTAAAACGGCTGCTGAAAGAGACCCGCGGCTAAGCGTCAGGCCCGCGCCGCGCGTCCCCGATCGTTCAATACGTGCCCGCCGCCTCACTGAAAGCGTAGGGGGCCGGATAGGCGCCGGTCTCCATCTTGACCAACTGCCGCAGCAGGTCGTTGAGCAGCGACGAGGCGCCAAAACGGTAACGGCGATTATTCAGCCACGCATCGCCCAGGGTCTCCTTCACCGCGACGAGAAAGTGGAGCGCCTGCTTGGCGGATTTGATCCCGCCGGCCGGTTTCATCGCCATCGCATCGCCGGTGGCAAAATAGTGGTCCCGGATCGCTTCGAGCATGACCTGATTGTTGGCCAACGTCGCGTTGGCGCCGGTTTTGCCGGTGGAGGTTTTGATGAAGTCCCCTGGCCTGATCACCCGCAGGGCCAGAAAGGAAGCCGCCCGAATGTGATCGTAGGTTTCCAGCTCGCTGGTTTCGAGAATCACCTTGAGGGTGGCGTCACCACAGGCCTCGACCACCGCCGCGATTTCATCCTGCACCCGGTTGTAGTCCCCCGCCAGAAAGGCCCCGCGGTTGATCACCATGTCGATCTCATCGGCGCCGGCGGCCACCGCCGCCCTCACCTCCGCCAACCGCGTGCGCAGCGGCGCCTGCCCGCTGGGAAACGCCGTCGCCACCGAGGCGATGTTCACGGGAGAATTGTCCCCCAACGCCGCCCGCGCGTGCGGGACCATGGAGGGATACACGCAAACCGCCCCCACCGCCGGACAATCCAAATCGTCATGCGGCCGGATCGCCTTCGCGCATAAGGCCCGCACCTTCCCCGGCGTGTCCTTTCCTTCCAAGGTGGTGAGATCCACCATCGAAACCGCCAACTTCAGACCCGCCACTTTGGACGCCGTCTTGATCGAACGGGTCGTATACTTGGCCACGCGCTCCTCCACCCCCACGGCATCGACCGAGCCAATTTCGTTCATCAAGCGACGGAAAACCAGAGGAGTGGCGGCACACATGGGCCCCACTTTCGGAGGATTGACCGCAAATGCAAAATACAAAGCGCCCCCCCATCGCTCCGACTTGCCTCGTCCCCATGCACCCCTTTGGTTCGAATCTTGAAACGCTCTGCTCTTCGATTCCTGCCGCTTGGCGCCCTGCTGTGGGTCGGTTGTTCCACCCTTCCGCCCCGCTCCCACGCCTACGAGCCACCCGAAACGGTGATGACGATCCAGGACGGCCGGTTGGATGAGATCAGCGGTATGGTCGGCTCCCGCCGCCAACCCGGGGTGCTTTGGATGCACAATGACAGTGGCGATGACCCCCGTCTCTTCGCGGTGGGACCCACCGGCGAGACGCTCGCCCTCCTCGAGATTACCCATGCCACCGCCCGCGACTGGGAGGACCTGGCCCGGTTCGAAATCGACGGCGAACCCTGGCTCCTGATCGCCGACGTCGGCGACAACCACGCCGTTCGGCACGACACCACCCTCTACCTGCTGCCCGAACCCGATCTCAGCACCCTCGCCCCTCAAACCCGCCTCCAGCTACCGGCGACTTCGGTCATCCGGTTCCGCTACGAAGATGGCCCGCGGGATTGTGAGGGCGTGGCGGTGGATGGACCCAATCGCCAAATTCTCCTGATCTCGAAACGCACCGAGCCGCCGGTCTTGTATACCCTGCCGCTCAACCTGAACCAGACCGCCGACGACCCTCCCCTCGTCGCGGTCAAATCGACGCCCCTGTCGGGGATCATCCCCCCCACGCCAGCGGAACGCGCCCTCCCGGGCCGGCTCGGTCAATTCCGCTCCCAAGTGACCGCGTTTGATATCAGTCCGGATCAGCGCAGCGCAGCCGTGCTGACCTACGGCAACGTCTACCTCTATCACCGCGAAGCCGATCAATCCTGGGCCGACGTTTTTAGCGGCACCCCCGAGCGCCTGCCGGTCAAAGGCCTGCCGCAATCCGAAGCCCTCTGCTTCGACGAGGACGGCGCCACGCTCTTGCTCACCACCGAGGCAAAACAGCCCCCCGTCATCCGCTACCGCCTGCGCTGAACGCTCCCTCCCCGGAACATGCATCTAGGAGATGACAAGTTCCGGGGGCACTGAGACGTTGCCGGGAGTGCGGGGGACCCTGACCAGGGCGTTGATTTGACCTTGGATTCAGGACACCGGTTCGGGTCCACGGCGCTGGCGGCTGAGGCGTAAGAGTGCGTTGATCAGGGCCACGGCGTTGCGGGCATCGGTCCTGCGATCTTCAACGGCAGTCCTCGCGCACCGCGGTAAGAGATCGGCAATCTGCCGCCGATGGCCTTCGATCGAGATACCGCCCGGATTGGCGGCCCCGGACCCGGTCGCCGCCTCTCCCCGGATGGCGGCGTCGGCGGGATCAATGTGAAAGGTCCCTCCGTAGTCACCCCATCCTCCAGCCGCCGACCCCTTCTCGCCACACAGTTCAATGCGCATGGCCCATCAGGCCAAGCTGCCGTGAGTCGCTTCAATGGTGCCAGGGCACCACTGGGAAAGCACCCAGGCTCGCCACCGCGGTGTCCTCAACTTCGATCCCTGATGGACCCGTCGCGTGGTGAAGGCCGAAACCAGCTCCGGCAGTCCGCCAACCACTGCAGCAAATCCACGCCGTGAATGCCTTGGTTCATCACCGCACCCCCCGCCGTCATGGCGTTGGGTGCCCTTCCAGGCTGAACCCGTATAATAAGACTCCTCGCGAAACCACTTCACGTAGCAACCCGCCGAAGTCAGCCGCCCGAAGCGTCCTGCCTCCACGGCGCTTTCAGGGCTTGGGCGCCTTCACTGAAGCGCTGCTGAAAAATCAGGGGCGACCTTCACGCCGGCTTGCGCCGCCGCGTAACAGGGCATCGACCCGGGCGGTGGTGATTTCGAGAGGTTTTCAATCACGACGTGTTTACCCACGCCGCGATGGCGGCCAGCGCCGGTTCCAGGTGGGCGCCGCTCGGGGTGTTGATACAGACCCTCACACCGCCTCGTGGGCGACCAGCTCCTCGACCGAGGTCGCCACGAGGGGTGCCCACCGTGAAGGGCCGTGAAATCCCGTCCTCGCTCGGCATCGCGACTGACCACCCCGATCAAGGTGGCGCCGTCCACCGCGTTGATGGCCTGAGCGTGCACTCCGCGATCATGCCCGTGCCGACATAATTCAAAACCCAATGGTCGTTGTGTCATCCTTCCACCAAGGGCCGCCGCAGGGCCGCGTCAGTTTAACGCGTCGCTCCAACCGCTCGCCGCCAGCGCGGAATCGTTTGCCCACCGCGGCGGTTTCGCGCAGGTTCCGGAGACAGTTCCCGTTTCGATCGGACCGATCCACTCAACCATGCACATTCTGGAAATCGTCTTTGGCAATCCGCTCATCGCGCTGTTCACCATCATCGGTGCCGGGCTACTGCTGGGTGGCATCACGATCCAGGGCATCAATCTCGGCAGTTCGGGCGTGCTGTTCATGGCCCTGCTGGCGTTCGGGCATCTCGGTCTCGATATTCCCGGCGGCGTGGGCAATTTCCGGTTTGGCCCTCTTCGTCTACTGTGTCGGCATCGGCGCGGGGGGCCCCGTTTTTCCCGCCCTGGCCCGCGAAGGGGGGCCTCATAAGCAGTTTGTGATCGTGGCCAGTGGCGCGGTCCTGGCACCGGGGATTGGGCCGGCTGTTTGAACTGCCCGCCGACCTCAGTGTCGGTCTTTTGCCGGCGCGCTCACCCAGCACCCCCGGCCTTGGCGGCGGCCTCTCGGAAGGCAGGGGGCCACCGCCCAAGCGGTCGCCATCGGCTACGGCATCGCCCATCCGCTGGGGGTGATCGGCGTGGTGTTGTTCGTGCAATTGGTGCCGCGTCTGCTCAAGCCCGACCCCGGTGAACAGGCCGCCGAAGACATCGCCACCGCCACCCAAGGGGTGCAAAACGTGCTGGTCGAAGTGACCAACTCCAATCTGGTGGGGCGCCGGATTGATGAGGGCATCCTCGCCGGCTACTCGTGTCAGATTTCGCGCGTGGTGCGCGACGGCCGTCTGTTCCCGCTCGGATCCGAAGACACGTTTGCGATCGGGCAACGGCTGCTGGTGGTGGGGCGCCCCCGCGACACCAGTCTGGCGACCACCTTTCTGGGCCAGCGCAGCGATGAGTCGTTTATCGCCGATACCGACAACGAACGGGAGCGCCTGGTGGTGACCGACAAGGCCCTTGGTGGCCGCAGCCTGCGCGAGATCGCACCGCTGCGGAATTTTGGCGTGGTCATCACGCGCATCAGCCGACTCGGCCAGGAGTTCGTGCCGACCCCGGACACCAAGTTGGAAACCTACGATGTCCTGACCTCGGTGGGACAGGCGGACGGATTAAAAAAGTTTGCCGATCACATCGGCCACCGACCCCAGGCCTTCGACCAGACGGATTTGATCTCGATGGCTCTCGGCCTGAGCGCGGGCATCTTTGTGGGGATGGTGCCGATCAGTCTTCCCGGCGGGACGCCCATGACGTTGGGGCTTGCGGGTGGACCGCTGTTTGTCGCTTTGGTGCTGGGTTATTTTGGCCGCGTGGGCCGGGTGGTCGGGCACATCCCCCGTCCGACGCGCATGCTGCTGCAAGAGTTGGGGCTGGTGTTGTTTCTGGCGAACGCGGGCATCGTCGGCGGCGAAAACCTCGCCGCGACGATCGGCGAATACGGGGCCATCGTTTTTGTGATCGGCGCGGTTATCACGCTGGGGCCGGTGCTCATTTCCTACCCCGTTGCCCGCAAGGTGCTCGGCCTTTCGCAGGCCCAGACCCTCGGCGGCATTTGTGGCGGCATGACCAGCACGCCCGCGTTGGGAGCTTTGACCTCATCCACGCCCTCGCAGCAGCCCATCGTTTCGTATGCGACGGCGTATCCGGTCGCGCTGATCACCATGACGGTGATGGCGAAGCTGTTACTGCAGGTGATGGGCGGTTGAACGAAAAAAGCCGCCGTGCCCGAGGTGGCGGATCCGTCGCCCATCGTGGGTGACGTCCCGATCCCGGAGGCGGGAACTCACGCAACGTTTTCCTGGGGCAACCGAACCAAATCCGGGTTAACCCGAGGCTTAAATGCGGTGATATTTGGAGGCTGGAATTTTGAACCGGTGGCCGGAATCAAGATCGGTGAAGATGTGGCGATGGGGATTTTCCGTGTGGTGAACCACTACTTCGAGCACCGCGCCGGCCTCGTAGTGGTATTCAGACGCGACCAGCAGGTGGTCTTCGTGTTCGATGGCTTCGCCGAGTTCTCCGCTGTGGGGCTCGTCGAGCTGGATATTCCAATGTGGGTGCATGGGAGGTAGGGAGTTACGCTACCGTTGAGCACCGACGTCGGCCGGTGGGCAACGTTCGCTTGGGTTAACGCCGTAATGCTGAGAGCCTCCCCCCTGCCGGTCAATGCGACCCACCGCGCACATTCTGCCAAATTCTACGCCCCTCCGGAACGGACCGCAGCCGCACCCGCCCGGTGGTGGATTCAGGTCGTCCGATCAAGCTGCCAGACGCCCACCTTGAGCAAGGCCACCCCGGCCAGTAACGCCACCGGGACGACCCACGCACTCAGCTCCTGAATCACCCACCCGGCCGTGATGGGCAGCAAAGCCGATCCCAAGTAGGCGGCACTGTTCTGGCGTCCGATCATCGTCTGCACATCCGTGGCCACGAACCGGCGCGGCACCTCATGCATGAGGCCGGGATAAACCGCCGCGATACCCAGCCCCATGACCACCAAACTGAGCGCATTCGCCCACAGCGGCGGGGCGACCAACACCGATCTGTTGCCCGGCGGGGCGGATCGCCAAGCCAAACCACAACCCGCCTGCAACCAAAAAGGTCGATTGCCCCAGCGATCGACCAAAAATCCACTCAAAATCCGCCCCCCGGTGATGGCCGCATAATAAGCGGTCACGCAGGCGCCCGCAAGGGCCGGGGAGGCCCCCCGCTCCATCACCAAAAAAGTCGCGACCCAGAGCCCCGCCATCGCCTCGATGCCCACGTAAAGGGCAAAGAGCCCCGCCGAGATCGCCCCCGGCAAGGAATTGGCCCGGGTGGTGGGCGCCCCGGCTGGCGTCGTCGTGGTCGTCGTCACCCGCCCTCGCCCGGTCCGCGTCTCGGGCAACGGCACCTGCTGCCAAAGCCGCAAAGTGGCCAGAAAGAGCACCGCCAAGGTCAACTGCACTCCCGCCAACACGCCGTAACCCAACCGCCAACCGTCAGCCGCCGTGGCCAAGGCCAGCGCCATGATGAACGGCCCCCCCGTCGCGCCGATGCCCCAACACGCGTGCAGCCAACTCATGTGCCGGGCCGCATAGTGTCGCGCGACAAACCCGTTGAGCCCGGCATCAACCGCCCCGGCGCCCGCGCCCAACAATACCGCCGCGACCCACAGCCACGCGGCCCCCGGAGCGAGGGCAATCAACAGCAGACCCCCGCCGGTGAGGGCGGCGCTGACCCCCACCACCGGACCGGTGCCGCACCGGTCAATCACCCGCGAACTTCCCATCGCCGAACCCGCTCCGATCAGCGTGGCGACCAACAGTAAGGGACCCGCCATCCCCACCGGGAGTCCCAGGCTCAGGTGCAATTGTGTCCAGGCGGTGCCCAGCGATCCGTCGGGCAAACCCAGACTGATAAACCCGAGATAAATAATCGGCAAAAGCCAACGCGCAGCTCGCACACTCACGCTCTCAAGCTGGCGCGGTTTGCGCCGACAACCAATCCCGTTTTCGCCTCGCCAATCTCGTGCCAGCGCCCTTCGATTCCGGCCCTGTCCTCGGCCTGCGTTACCGTTCGACCACTCCGTTTTCGACGATCCGTTGAAACGGCATTTGGCTGAAGGCAACGCTGGTCGGACCTCACCTCTACCTAGCCCCTACTCCTCATGAGAAACAAATCCCTGCTCGCCGGCCTGTTGGCCACCGGTGTTCTGTGCCTGTCGTCAGCCCTCGGCGCCACCAAAGCCACCGTGACGGTCGCAACCTTCGGCGAAACCCAAGACGGCGAGGTCGTCCACGTTTACACCCTAAAGAACCGCAACGGCCTCTCCGCCGATATCATGACCTACGGTGCGACCGTCGTGCGTCTCATGGCCCCGGATCGCCATGGCCAATTGGCGGACGTCCTTCTCGGATTCGACAACCTCGCCGACTACGAAAACAAGTCTCCCTACTTCGGCTGCGTCGTCGGTCGCTACGGCAACCGCATCGCCGACGGCACCTTCACCCTCGACGGCAAAACCTACACGCTAGCGGTCAACAACGCCGACGAAAACGTCAACGCCCATCTCCACGGCGGCAACAAGGGCTTCGACAAGGTCGTCTGGCGGGCGAAGCCCGTCATCACCGGCCACGACGCCGGCGTCACCCTGTGGCATACCAGCCCGGATGGCGACGAGGGCTACCCCGGCACGCTCGAGATGAAGGTGACGTATTTCCTCACCGATAACAACGAGCTGTCGATTCACTACCACGCCACCACCGACCAAGCGACGCCGATCAACCTCACCAACCACATGTATTTCAACCTGCAGGGCGAGGGCATCGGCGACATCAACGGCCACTTTCTCACCCTCAACGCCGACCATTACACGCCCGTCGACATCGGCCTGATTCCGACCGGCGAAATCGCCCCGGTCGCCGGCACCCCCATGGACTTCACCACCCCGCGCGCCATCGGCGAACGCAACAATGCCGATCATGACCAGATCCGTTTCGGCGGCGGCTATGATCACAACTGGGTGCTCAACCAGGCCGACAGCGGCATGACCGAGGCCGGCGAAGTTTATGAGCCGACCACCGGCCGCGTGATGACCATCATGACCGAGGAGCCCGGCATCCAGTTCTACGGCGGCAATTTTCTGGAGGTCGACGGAGTCGTGCGCGTGGGCAAGAGCGGCGTGACCTACCGGCACCGGACGGGATTCTGCCTGGAAACCCAGCACTACCCCGACTCCCCCAACCAGCCCAACTTCCCCAGCACGATTCTGCGCCCCGGTGAGACCTACGACACCACCACGGTGTATCGCTTCTGGGCCCGCTGATTTTTTCGCCCCCCCTGCACCCCTGCTATAGGTCCGTGGCGCCGCGACGCCCGCGGGCCTCTGCTCCTACCCCCCGCCCTGTCTTATGGCCATTCTGGACACCCTTCTCTTCGTCACCTCGGTTCTCGGTGTCATCACCCTCGGCATCTGGGCCAGCAAGCGCGGGCAGAAAACCGATGCTGAAACCGGGGCGGCCGATTACTTCCTGGCGGGCCGGGGCCTGACCTGGTGGTTGGTCGGCTTCTCCCTCATCGCCGCCAACATCTCCACCGAGCAGTTTGTCGGCATGTCGGGCAAGTCCGCCGACTGGCTGGGCATGGCCATCGCCAGCTACGAATGGATGGCCGCGGTCACGCTTGTGGTCGTCGCCTTCGTCTTCCTGCCCAAGTTGCTCAAAACGGGCATCTACACGATTCCGGAGTTTTTGGAGTATCGCTACGGCAAGCTCTCGCGGGCCGTGATGGCGATCGCCACCTTGGTGATCCTCGTGGGCGTGCCCACCGCCTCGGTCATCTTCTCCGGGGCCAAGGTCGTGAGTGTCGCGTTTCCCGACACCCCGATTCTGGGCAGCTTGCCGGCGATGTGCTGGGTCATCGGCATTTTGGCGGCAACCTACGTGTTTGTCGGCGGACTGAAGGCCTGTGCCTGGACGGATCTGGTCTGGGGCTCGGCCCTCATCGCGGGGGGAGCGATCATTGCCTATCTCGCCTTCGGGGAACTCGCTTCGCGCGACGCCAACGAGCTGATCGCCACCAAAGTTGCGACCTCGGATGCCACGGTGCAGGACCTGGAAGAGGCCGGCGGTTGGGAGCGGTTTATCCTGCTCAACAAGGGGGAGGCGGCCGAAGGTCCCAATGGCTCGGGCGGCAAGCTCCACATGGTGCGGTCGAAGGACGACCCCGAAATCCCATGGACCGCCCTCATGCTCGGCCTGTGGATTCCCAATTTCTTCTACTGGGGCCTCAACCAATACATCGTGCAACGCACACTGGGCGCCAAATCACTGGCCGAGGGTCAGAAGGGCGTGGTGTTTGCCGCGTTTTTGAAACTCATCATCCCCTTCGTGGTCGTGATCCCCGGCATCCTCGCGTTCAACCTTTTCAGCGGGGATCTCAAAGCTGAAGCCGACCGCAAAAATGCGGCCGCTATTGCCCAGCTCGCGACGGCCCCGCCGTTGGCGTTTCCCTTCACGCCGGAGTTTGCCGACGTGAATCCGGCCGCGGCCGCGCAAATGTTCCAACACAACCTCTCGCTGGTGGGGACCGATTCCGATCCCCTCGCCATGGATGTCGCCTCGCTGGCAGCGGCCAACGACCGCCTGGTCGCCCAAGCGAAAAATCAGGGTCTCCCCGCCGCGACCCTCGCCATCGGCTACGACTATGATGCGGCCTTCGGCACCCTGCTGCGCAACCTGCTCTTTCCCGGCATCCGCTGGTTCGTCTTCGCGGCCATCACTGGTGCGGTCATCAGCTCGCTCGCCTCGATGCTCAATTCGGCTTCGACCATCGCGACCATGGATGTCTACGCGCGGATCAAAAAGGACGCGACCAACCGGCAACTCGTTGGCGCGGGACGCACATTCGTGGTGGCGTTCGTGTTGATCGCCACCCTCATAGCCCCGACGCTGGGTAGTCCGGCGTTCTCCGGCATCTTCACCTTTATTCAGGAATTTCAGGGCTTCATCAGTCCCGGCATTCTGGCGGTGTTCCTCTTCGGCTTCCTAGCGCCCAAAGCGCCGCGCTACCTTGGGTGGCTCGGGATCTCCGCCAACGTGGTGCTTTACGGATTCTTCAAATGGTTTGGCGGTCCCCTGTTGGTCGACCATGGCCTGTGGTTCTCGAACGAAATGGCCTTCCTTGATCGGATGGGTCTTTGCTTCCTGATCATCGTCGGCATCTGCACTGCCGCGACGATGATTCATCCCCTCAAGGAGCCGGTGAAGATGCCGGAGATCGCCAACTTCGACGCCACCCCCTCCAAGACCGCCAAATGGGGCGGCATCGCCGTCGTGCTGGGCACCCTCGTCCTCTACGCCGTATTCTGGTAAAAAAAGGCAGACCGCTATTTGTTAATCATGCCGGTCAGGTTTCTTTTTATCAGGTTCCGGCCCGTCCTGTTCAGAGGTGCGCCTCGCCCCCTTTCCCCGATCCAAGTGGACAACCGCTCCGGCCCTACTAGCCCTTAATCATGCCCAAAAAAATTCTCATTGTTACCGACGACGCCGGCGAGTCCTTTGAAATCCTCTACGCCCAACACCGGTTTATGGAAGCCGGCTTCGTGCCCGTCATCGCCGCCACCGAGAAAAAGCAGCTCAATGGCGTGATCCACGATTTCTATCCGGGCTGGAACACCTACATTGAAAAGCCCGGCTACCTCATCGATGCCGATGTCAGTTTTGATGACGTCAACGTGGACGACTACGCCGCGATTCTCCTCATCGGCGGCCGGGCACCCGAGTTTCTCCGCCACGAGTCCAAGCTCACCGCCATCGTCCAAGCCTTCGCGGCGCAGGACAAATGGATCCTCTCCCTGTGTCACGGCATTCAAATCCTGCTCGCCGCCGGTCTGGGCCGGGGCCTGAAATTAACGTGTTACGAAAACGTCCGCTTCGAGCTCGAAGCCTGCGGCGGCACGTGGATCAACCAAGAGTGTGTGCGCGACGGCAAGATCATCACGGGCCAAACCTGGGGCAGTCACCCCGATTTCTACCGCGAGGTGTTTGCCCAGATCGGCAGTGCAGACTGAGGGCTGAACGCCTGGGAAAATGTAGCGCCGTGCTTTAGCCGGCGTTTCGGGGTGTCGGCTAAAGCACGGCACTACGCCTCAGGACCGACAAACCGATCGAGGCACCAGTCTCCCACGGTCTTGACGACTTGGGGGATCCCATTCGGCGCAAACAGGTGGTCGATCCCCGGTAATTCCACGAACGTGACATCTCCCGTCGCCCGGGCCACGGCATCGCGGGAATCTTGTATCGGCACCACGTTGTCCGCGGTTCCATGCAGCAGCAACCACGGCACGGTGACCCGATCCACGTCGTCGATCACGCTTCCGATGCCGCGCAGGTCAGCCATATAGGCGGCGGGCAATACGAGCCCCGGTTTATCAAACATCAACCCCTCTCCCGGAGTGAGGTGGCCAAACGCGTTCTCGGCAAACGAGCGGGTGTGCACGATGCCCGCCAGGGACACCAACCACTGAATGCGCGGATCCTGAGCGGCTCGTTTCACCCCGACCGCCCCGCCCATGCTGTGGCCCACGTAAGCGATCGCGAAACCCGCCTCCACCAGGGTTGCCAATATGGCATCCAGATCGCTGACCTCCTTGGTGATGTTGGATTCGGCAAACTGGCCTTCCGAGTCTCCGTTGCCCGACCATGACAGCCGGAGCACGTTAAGGCCCATGGCAGCCCATCCGACCGCCATCTCGATGAGGAAAGGTCGGTCCTTGTGCCCCGTCACCCCATGGCCCAAAACCAAAAGTTCCCGGCGATCGGGACTCCCCGCATGGTAGGCAAAATCCAGCCGCTCGCCGGCAAAGTTGGTCAGGGTTTCGGGAGGGCTCACCGTAGGCATGGATCGATTTTCACCGACCACCCCCTGACCGCAAGAAATCCAACGCGGGCGGGCATCCAAAAAGGCCGGAGCGCATACCGTGCTCCGGCCAAAGCCAAACCAGTTTCGACGGACTACGAATTGCGGTCGAGCTTGAGCTCCAACGGCAGGACGACCCGAGACTCAACCGCCTTACCGTCGCGCTGGGCCGGCTCGAACTTCCACTGCTTGACCGCCTTCACAATGTTGCGCTCCAGCTGAGGGTCATGCGGAAAGAGCACGGTCACTTCGGAGGCGTTGCCGGCGGTGTCGATGGTGAGCTTCACGTGCACCGTGCTCCCATCATGGGCTTGGGCAAACCGCGGCGCGACGATCTCAAGTGGCTGCGGGGGCTTCCAGTTTTCTTGGTCGAACGCGGGACCCGACGAGCGGGGGAAAGCCAGCGCGGCAGAGGTAAAGACGAGGGTGCCAACGGAGAAGGCGGTGAGGGATTTGATGAGCTGATTCATTTTGAGAAGTCGCGTATGCGAGTCAGGGGACTGGGTTGAAGTGAGTTGCAGTTGAAAGACTTAAACCAAAGTTCGTCTCCTCCTTTGCATCGCTCGTGCCAACTCCTCATTTAACTCCCTATTAACTAATTATCAAGATTTTATGATTTTGATGTAATCTCCATAACTCGACGATTTTCCGCGCTATTGAAACCAACCGTTCCCAAAACTGGGACCGCGTCAGCCGGATCCGACGGGCGCACTCGGCCCTCGATGCGCACCCGCAATCAAACCGCCCGGTCGGGGCGGGGGCGGACCCGTTTCGGCTACGCCCCTGCCGCGCGCCAAAGCCTCACGGGGTCAGGACACGGCGACCGGCTTTCCGCTGGCCGCGGCTTCATAGATGGCCGAAGTCAGCACAATATCGCGCCGACCCATGGCCCCGGGCACAATCGACGGTTGATCCTGCAGAATGTCGGCCGCGAAGGCATCCATCTGGTGGGCCTGTTGATTGAATCCATCCAAGGGAGCGCGCGCGCGGTCATCCTCGCTCATGCGCAAGCCACCGTAGGAGTAAGCCGGGCTGATGTTGACCGACTTGGCGGAGCCCTTGGCCACGAAATCATTTTGGCCGAAATCGCCACTGGAGACGCCCTCCAGCCTCGAACCATCAGCCCATTCAAACTGAAACCGCATCGTGTCTTCCACCTCTTTGAACAGCTCGGGGCGGCTCTTGGGTTCTTCGTAGGCGGTGACCGTGGTGGGCATCTCTTCACCCTTGGCCATCAAGGCGGATTGAATGACGTAGATGCCCACATTCATGAGTTGGCCGCCGCCGCCGAGCGCCTTGTCGAACCGCCAACTCCAGTTATTGCCCATCCGGTAGGCGAAACCTCCCGACAAAGCCGGCGGACTTCCCCAGCCTCCGGTCGCCGCGATCTCCTTCACCCGCTGATGGTAGGGGTGGTAGGGCAACCGATAGCCCATCGCCAACCGCACGCCTGCTTGGTCGCAGGCGGCGATCATTTCATCGCATTCCGCCACGCTCACGGCCATGGGCTTTTCGCAGATCACATGTTTGCCCGCCGCCGCTCCCGCGAGGACGTCTCGCAGATGCAGACCCGGAGGCGTCACGGAGTAGACGATGTCGATGTTCGGATCCTCCGCGATGCGGTCCATCGTCTCATAGGAATACACGCTCTGCGGGGAAAACCCATATTCAGCGGCCCAACGCTGGCCCTTGCCCTCGGGGTCTCCCGTGACCACGCCCCGCAACTCGCAAAGGGCGGTCTCCCGCAATGCCGGACCCAACTGCCCCCGCGAGTATCCTCCCAGTCCGACCAGAGCCACCCCCAGCTTTCTTTTGCCCGCCAACAGGTCGGCTGGTTTAGCGCGTAAACCCGTGGCCAACGCCAGCGTGCCGAGCGAGGAGGCGCCAATAAAACGACGACGCGAAAAGGAGAGATCATGCGGGGTAGACATAGTGAAAAGTTGCTGTTCTCCCGCCGGGCCTGCAACTCGTCACGGCAGAAAATCGGGTCGCCGGCCGGGGATCGGTCAACCACCCCTTACCCCCTACGGAAAACGGGCCGACCCGCAGGTCGACCCGACTACAACCGCTGGCGGCAGGACACCGCGACTTACATCGGCGGCAGGATAACCGTATCGATGATGTGGATCACCCCGTTGGAGCTCTGCCAATCGACGCCAGTGACATTGGCGTCGTTGATCTTGACTCCCCCGTCGGTGGAAAGGGTGGCGTTGTCGCCGTTGGCCATCGTCACGTTGCCGGCCGAGACGGCCGAAGATTCGACCTTGGCGCCGGAAATGACGTGGTAGAGCAATATGTCCGACAGCGTGGGGACATCGCTGAGCAGGGTTTCGATCGTGCCTTCGGGCAGCTTGGCGAAAGCGGCGTCGGTCGGCGCGAACAGGGTAAACGGTCCCGCGCCGTTGAGCGTGTCCACCAAGCCGGCGGCCTGAACGGCGGCGACGAGCGTCGTGAAGTTACCCTGAGCGACCAGGTTTTCGACGATCGTTTGGCCACCCGGAGCGTCGCCCGGGAGGATGACGGTGTCGATCACATGAATGGTCCCGTTGGTGCCCATCCAGTCCACTTCGGTGATGGTGGCGTTGTCGATCTTGACGCCGTCCTCGATCGAGAGGCTGGCCACGTTGCCATTGGCCATCACCACCGGGTTGGTGGAGACATCGGCCGCCATCACCTCGCGCCCCCACACCACGTGGTAGAGCAGGATGTTGGCAAGGGTGGGGACGTCGTTGAGCAGGGCTTCGACCGTGCCCGCGGGCAATTTGCCAAATGCCTCGTCGGTGGGCGCGAAAAGCGTGTAGGGGCCGGGCCCGAGCAACGTGTCCAGCAGGCCCGCGGCCTGCACGGCGGCGACCAACGTGGTGAAATTCCCCGCGTCGATCAGGTTCTGCGGCACCGACTTCTCCTCCAGAAAATAAGCTTCCGCCAGCGCCACGCCAGCGTGTTCACCGCTCAGGTGAACCGTGTAAGTGCCAGGCACCAAATGGGCGAGGATTGCCGATTCTGCACTGTTGCCCGGTGCAAAACCCGTCGCCCGGATAGCCGATGCCTGAGTCGCGGCCCAGTCATCGTTGGAGGCGACGACTTCGCCACCCCGGAACAGCGTGATGGCCGGATTCCCGGCCGGGGTGGTCACCCCGAAGTCGGCCAACGTTGGGCCGATGCCACGGAAGAGGACCGGCACGTAATCCGAGCCGTCTCCCTCCACGGCAACGCCGGTGATCATGGTGCCCTCCCCCGGGCTGACCAGGCCCCGGGTGGAGAGGTTGCGGACCTCGACCGGATCAGGAGAGAGGTGGTCGGCGGCAAGCACCGAGCCAACCAAAAGGAACATCGAAAGGAAGGAACTGATGAGTGTTTTCATGACGATTTTAGGGGGTTAAACGGCCGGAGCCGATGATAGTTTGTATTATTTTTGTCTCATTTTATTGGCCCTGCAAGTGGTTGACTCATTTTTGTCTCGTATTTTCGGCTTTTCGTTACTCCATTTTGGTCATGATCTTATGTCCGATGTCACAATTTGTTACCCTGCTCCTTTCTTTTTGTTAGAGATTTGTTAACCTTCCTGCTTTCTCATGTCTGAGGTTCGATATTCCATCAAAATCGCATCGGAGCGCAGTGGCGTCTCCTCGCATCTCATTCGGATGTGGGAGAAGCGCTATGGCGCACTCGTGCCCGCTCGCACGGAGACCAACCGGCGGCTCTACTCGGACGAGAACGTCGAGCGGCTCAGCCTCCTGTTCAACTGCACGCAGGCCGGGCATCGCATCGGGAATATCGCGGGCCTTTCCACCGCAACCCTCCGTAAGCTGGCGCAGGAAAGTGCGGCCGCCGGGCCGGTGGAGCTCGAAGTCGCAACGGCCCTTCCGCCCTCGCCGGCAGACGAACTTCCCGCCGAGATCCAACGCGCCTTTCGTGCGATTGATGCGATGGATGCGGAGGCTCTGCGCGGCGCCCTCGACGCAGCTTCCCTCGAGTTGGGCTATCAGGGCATGCTCACCAAGGTGGTGGTGCCGCTGATGCAGCATATCGGCCGTCTTTGGTGCGAAGGAGAGTTGACCGCCGCTTTTGAACATTTTGCTTCGGCGGCTCTGCGCACTTACTTGCTGGGCCACGTGCAGTCTTACGGCGCCAGCCGCAACGCCCCGGTGATCCTGACGGTCACGCCGTCCGGGCAGCTCCATGAGTTCGGCGCGGTGGTCTCGGCAGCGGCGGCCAATTCGGCAGGTTGGCACGTGATTCACCTCGGCCCGAGCTTGCCGGCCGCCGAGATCGCCGGGGCGGCGATCCGATCTGAGGCCAGCATGGTGGCTCTCAGTCTGGTGCATCCGCCGGACGATCCAGACCTGCCCGGTCAGCTCCGCATGCTGCGCCGACTTCTCCCGGCCAGGGTCGGGATTGTGGTGGGGGGACGGGCCATGGAGGGCTACCGCCAAGCCTTGGAGGAGATCAAGGCCCAGACGGTGACCGATATGGGCGAATTTTACGAAGCCCTGCAAACCGCTCGACGAAAGGGCCCCCGGAGCTCTGACCACGAGGTCAAGGACCGCAGCCTGAGCCCAACCGGCAGCTAGCCCAACACCGCCAACACCGGCACCGGCTGTGACCGCCCCTCGGGAACCTTGCCAAACGCCTTCCTCCCCCCATCTTGTTTGCTCCATGAGATCCCTGCCTGCGGCCTTGATGACCTTCAGCCTCATTCTGGCTGGCTGCTCGACCCCCGCAATCAAGCTTCCCCCCATCTCCCCAGCACCCACCGGGGTGACCCGGGCGGGCCAAGTCATCTGGCACGATCTCGCCACCCGCGACCTCGATGGATCGCGGGACTTTTACGGACAGCTTTTCGGTTGGGAATTCGAACAAATCGGGTTCGGCCCCCGCAAGTATACCGTGATCAAGCACGACGGAGCCGTCATCGGTGGCATGTTCCGGTTCGAAGCCGGGGAAAATGCCAACTCGACGGGGGAGTGGCTGGTCAATCTGTCGACCCCTAACCTGGACGTCGCCGTCGAGGCGGTGGAGCGGGCCGGAGGACGCATCATCGAACCCGCCCGGGATTATCCCGATCGAGGACGGGCCGCCTTCGTCAGCGACGATCAAGATGCCTTGTTCGTGCTCACGCAGTCCGCCACCGGCGACCCGCCCGGGTCCGTGGTGCCGTTGGGCGGATGGCTTTGGAACGAACTTTGGACCCATGATCACGACCGAGCCCGCGCCTTTTACACCGCGGTCTTCGGCTACGGATTCGAGTCGCCTCCCGGCCCCCGCGCCCGGGCCTATTCCATTTTGACTCAAGCCGGTGAACCCAAGGCCGGCATGCTGGAGTTGCCGACCGTCGAAGTCCGCCCGCACTGGCTGCCCTTTGTCCGGGTGCTTGATGTGGCCGCCACCGTCACCCTGGCGCAGGCCCTGCAGGCGAACGTCCTCCTCGCCCCGGATCCCAACATCCGCGATGGCAAGATCGCCCTGCTGCAAGGTCCCACCGGTGAGCCCTTTGTCGTCCAATCCTACGATTTCGAATGAAAAGCCTTCCCGCTGTTCTAAAACGCGTCGCCCTGCTGGCCGGCCTCAGCCTCGCCACGCTCGCCTTCACCGGCTGCGAAAGTATGTCCGTTGGATTCGGCGTCAGCGGCCACAATTCCTCGGGCATGAGCTACGGCTTCGGCACATCCACCGGGCCCTACGGCACCCACAGCTACAGTTCGATCGGCTATTCCAGCGGTGGATACTATGGACGTCCGCCTTACGGGCGTTGGTGAGCGAGGAAAAGCCCAATTACTTATCCCATTATTTATGAATAGGATAGGGATAGCGACAATTGAGACAAAAGCGGATCAAAACTGAGGCGACAAGTTGACAAGGCTGCGGACTAGGAGCCCGGTTGGATCTCATGATGCAAACGCGATTCCTGCAGCTTCTCGGTCTGATCACCGCTACCGCTTTTCCGCTGGCCGGCCAGATGGGGCCACCGCTACCCGCGGGCAAGACCCTGTTTTCCGGCGAGGTGCTGACCATCCTCCAAGATGACGCCGGGCTCGATGCCGGGGGTGAGTTCGGGATCGATCGACTCGGCGTCAAGTTCGGGATGATTCGGGGTTTGGCGGGCGGCAGCTCAATTGGCGGCAACTTCGGCTACACCAAAATCGACTACACTTTCTCGGGCGGGGCCGCGGCGGGCGGTTTCAGCCCGTGGAGCGAGATCGACCAATGGCAGGTGAGCCTGCAATACCGCTACGCCATCGATCGGGAGTCCTCACTTTTCCTTATGCCCAGCATGCAGGCGGCGGGCGAGTCCGGCGTATCGCTGAGTGACAGCTTGGAGTTCGGCGCCATCTTCGGTTACACCAAACAATTCAGCCCCGCGTTGACCCTGGGTTTCGGAGGCGGCGTGTTCAATGGGCTGGAGGACACCAGCGGATTTCCGGTGATCTTCGTGTATTGGCAAATCAACGACACGTGGCGTCTGGCCAACCCTTTCCGGCCGGGTCCGAGTGGACCGGCGGGCTTGGAATTCGTTTACACCGGGATCAGCGATTGGGAGTTCGGCTTCGGGGGCGGTTATCGGGTCAACCGATTTGCCCTCGACGGCCTGGGCGTCGCACCCGATGGGTTCGGCCAAAACACCGGTGCCGCGGTATTCCTGCGGGGGTCTCGGGAGTTTCAAACCGGCGGCAGCCTTGATCTTTATGTCGGGACCGTGGTCGGCGGTGAACTGGAACTGGAAGACCGCTCCGGTCGGCTCGTGGCCCGCAGCGACTACGACCCCTCGGTGGTCTTCTCCTTCGCCTACACCCAACGCTGGTAAGCTCCACCCCACCGACTCATGGCCATCTCCAAAACATTTCTGGTCACCGGTGCCGCCGGAGGCATCGGTGCCGCCTTGTGCCACCTCCTTTCCGCGGAAGGTCACCGGGTGGCGGCGGTCAGCCGCGAAGCCGGGCGACTCGAAGGTGTGACCGCGGAGCTTAAAATCCAAGCCGACTGCACCACCGCCGAAGGCGTGGCGGCGATGTTTGCCCAAGCGCGGGAAACCTTCGGCGAAACGCCGGCCGGACTCGCTCATTGCGTGGGCAACACCTTGCTCACCCCCCTGCACCGCACCCGACCCGAGGCGTGGGCCGACGTGATGCGGGTGAACCTGGACAGTGCCTACCACACCCTGCACGGCTGGATCAACGGCCGCCAGCGGGCCGGAGGAAGCGCCGTGGTGGTAAGCTCGGTGGTGGCCCGAATCGGCGTCGCCAACCACGAGGCCATCGCCGCAGCCAAGGGCGGTCTGGAAGCGCTCGTGCGGAGTGCCGCCGCATCCTACGCCCATCAAAATTTGCGCTTCAACGCCGTTGCTCCCGGCCTGACCGATACCCCCCTCACGGCTCCCCTCCTCAAGTCCGATGCCTTCCGCGAGGCCGCCACCAAACAATACCCGCTCGCCGGCCTGCAATCCGCCCGCGACGTGGCGGGGGTCATGGCTTGGCTGCTGAGCGACGAGGCGTCCCGCCTCACCGGACAAATTCTCCCCGTCGATGGTGGCTTCACCTCCGTGCGTCCGCTGGTCAAATGACGCCGTTCGGAACCTCGTCCCTCCGAGGGTGGCGCACGCTGGCGGCAACCGCCGGACTGGCGGCCCTCATCCCCCTCTCCACCATGGCCGCCTCCACCGCCTTCCCGCCGACGTCCCCCCAAGTCAACGAGATCAAGACCTTGCCCGCTGGCATGCTGTTGAAATCGAAGGCCCCGGGCAATTACTTCGACAACAGCGGCCAACTATTCGGCCCCTTGTTCCGCTACATCTCCAACCACGACATCGCGATGACGACTCCCGTGGAAGCCTCCATCCAAGAAGGGGCCATGCTGTTTTGGGTCGCGCCCGGGGAGGTGGGCAAAGTAGCCGGCAGTAAAGACGGGGTGGAGGTGATCGAAACCCCGGAACGCACGGTGGCCGCGCGGGGAGCCAAAGGCGGATACCACGAAGCCAACTTTAAGGAAACCCGCCGGGAGCTCGAAGCCTGGTTGGCCGATCAAACCGATTGGCGGCCCACGGGCGAGGCCTACGGCGTGTATTGGAACGGCCCGTTCACCCCGTGGTTTTTGAAAACCTACGAAGTGCACATTCCGGTCGAGCGCACCGCCAATCCCCCGGATCTCTCCGCGCATCGATGGCAAGACCGCGTCCTAGTCGTGATGACGCCTTCCCGCGACGATGACGCCTTTCGCGAACAACAGGTGCGCTTCGATGCCCACGCGACCGCGATGACAGCTCGCGATTTGATCGTCAAAATTCAGACCGGTGGCGACGCCTTTCACGTCTCTCTCTACGGCAAGGACGGCGGGCGGAAGCTGCACCAAACCACCCCCTTGGACATGGAGGCCCTCTTCGAACTCATCGACAGCATGCCGATGCGCCAAGCCGAGATGCGGTCAAACCAGGGCTAGGACATTTTATTTCAACCGCAGACCACGGCGGGACGGACCTAAGGGACAGTTTGCGGACAGCACAAATTCGGTCTGCGACTCAAAGCAGCCGTGCTTCGCCCGAGGCCTCGCAACCCATCGGCCATTTCGACCCCGACTATCCCGACTAAAGTCCCCCTCGGCCCCCGTCCCCTGGCGCTACAAGCGAAAAGGAATTGGTAGTGTGCAAAAAGTTCAGCAAAAAGACGGATTGTGGTAATGACACCACCACCATGAAAAAGACCACAATCCGTCCGACCAAGGACATGACCGAAAAGATCACATCGCGCGTGCTAAACGCTGGCGCTTTTACAAGGAGACGACGCCATTCGCGCTGTTGGAGAGCACCGCAGCGGTGCTCGAAGCCGAGATGGACGAAGCCCCAGCCAGCCGGGCAGAAAACGCACCGCCGATCGCCGAGGCTATCGTAGCGGCCACTATCGGCGTCGATTGATCGGGCACGCTGAACTGCGGATCCCAAGACCGTGATGGACTGTTTAGCACCGAGGCTTCGCGTTACCAGCGCAGGAGAAGGCTTGCTCGTGGCGTCGCCCAGATGTATGTGCACGGCGTCTCGACGCGCAAGGTGCGCGGTGACCGAAGAGCTGTGCGGGGCATGGGTTCGGCGAGTGCGGTCCTGAGTGTAACGAAGACCCTCGATGAAGAGCTGCACCGCTTTATGAACCGCCAGTCGGAAGAAGATAACATCCTCAAATTCGATCCTGGACGCGCGCTATGAGCGCGTGCGCGAAGACGGGTGATCCGCAGTCGGGCGGCATTGGTATGATCGGGATCGACTGAGTAGGGTCGCCGGTAAATCCTAGGGGTGGAGCTGGCCGAGCGCGAAAGCACCAGTAGCTGGAAGCACTTTCGAAGCAAAAGCCGGGCTGCACGGGGTGTATCTGGCGGTGACCGATGACCATGGGCTGAAAAAGGCCATCGCCGAAGTGCTGCCCGCGGCCCTGTGGCAACGCTGCTACGTGCACTTCCAGCGCAACGCACTGACTACTTGCCACGCATCGGCTGATCGCACCGTGCTCCAGGAACTACGCTGGCTCTACGACTCATGATGTGAACGAGGCGCGCCATGATCTGACCAAATGGCTGGAACGCTGGAGTGGCCAACATCGTAACCGTGCGACTGGGTGGAGGCCAATATCGAGGAGACCTTCACCTTTATCGGCTCCCGCGCACCCACCACAAAACACCTCAAATCGATCACCCTGCTCGAACGCCTCAACCAAGAGTTAAAGCGTCGCACCCACGTCGTGCGCATCTTCACCGACGAGGCCTGTTGCCTGCGTTTGGTGCGAGCCCTCGCCATCGAAACCCACGAGGACTGGATCGACTCGAACCGCTACCTGAATATGGAACCGCTGCGCGAATCGATCCGTCACCCCCAATCCCACGCCGCCTAAGACCAACATTACCTGGAGGCGGGAAGGAGCCAAGCCCCTTCCCCTGCACCCCATCCCTAAAATCCTTTTATCCAATTAACCCATCAAACCGCTCACCACTGCATCTCTTTTTGCAGAACTTGACGCACACAACTAAGGAATTCCCTGCCGGCGCCACGCCCCCAAAAAACCCGCCGCGAACAGATCGCCCCAAAGTAACCTATTAGGTTACTTTGGTCGCGGGGCGTTTTCGCGGGAGGAGACAGCCCGTCCGGACGCGCGGGCGGAGGAAGCGCGGTGGCAGGCGCGGTGGACGCGAGAGGCGCGGGGCGCGGGGGCGGGCGCAGGGCGCGGTGGGCGCAAGGCGCGGCGGGCGCGGTGGGCGCGGTGGGCGCGGGGCCGGGCGCGGGGCGCGAGCGCAGAGGCTTCGATTCTTCTGGGGGGACGAGGGGACATCTAATGATGGCAAGTTTCCGCCGCCGGAGCCGGGCAGCACCAATTTTTAGCCTGTTGTAACCACTTTTACATCACGGTCTCAGGCGGGTAAGACCCATCAGGGACGGCCACCTCAATCAGTTCACCCCTGAGCGGCTTACAAGATGGAACCCAGCCCGGTTTGGATTATCTTACCTCTCTGATGGAAGCCAATCACTGGTTTTCGAATTCTGGCTGAGCAATGTGAAGACTTCTTTCACCCGCGTTCCAAAGGTAGTCGATGAAACATAAACTCGATGCGGCTGCCGACCGCTCTCTTGTTGGTGGCGCTTGCCCTTTGGGGCAGCCTTCCACCGCCCACGCCATCTCGGTCACCCCGCCAACCCTTCACGACCCTGACCAGCGTTCGACTGCATCGTGCAAGGCAATCGTCACCACCAGAAAGCCGTTGGGTCACCAACGATGCCGGTCATCGCGTCATCAAGACCTACCTCACCATTCGGGTCCGTGAGACGGTGGTGCGGGGGCGAGACGGATTCGCTCGTGCTCGAATTTTTGGGTGGATCCGTGGGTGATCACACCATGCAGATCGGCGGCATGCCCCGGTTTCACAAGGGAGACTGGGGTGGTTTTCGTAGAGTGGCAACGCCGCTACCTTTGCCCATACCTATGCCCACCACGGGGCTTACCTCCGCAAACCGATCCGGCTGATGGCACCGTATCCGCATCGTGAAGCTCGATGGCCAGCCCCTCGCCGCCGCCAGTGAGATCGGAGACCACGCGGGCAACCCGACGGCCAACCGCAGCCTCGCCGCCGCGCTGAGTTCAGCCGACTTCGGTCACGCCATCACCCGGGAGATCGCGGCGATTCAATCCCGTCAAAAGGACGTCCGATGACCCCGCGGGCCCTCTTTCGTTGCGCCCTCACCGCCGCCGTTCTCGCCGCCGTCAATCCCCTGCACGCCTGGCTATACCGCGGCGCCCGCTGGGCCGATGGCGACGTGGTGATCGTGGTGCACATGTCCGACGAAAACGCCCCCAACATCGGCAGCAGCTTATTCGATGGCAGCACGTCATGGGATGAGGTGGTCCGCAGTTCCATGGCGGAATGGAATGAACATCTGGACCGCATTACGCTGGTGGAGGGTGAATCCACCGCTCCTCATGCCCCTGGCAACGGGGTGAACGAGGTTTTCTTCGCCAAAGACATTTACGGCGAGGAGTTTGGTGAAAACGTGCTCGGCGTCACCCTCTCCGAGACCAGCACCGCCGGCCCCAACCTCTGGGCGGAATCCGATATCGTCATCAACACCGACGGCCCGGTTTGGAATTCCTATCGCGGCCCTCGCCGTGCCTTCTCCGTCGATCTGCGGCGCGTGGCCACCCACGAACTGGGGCACCTGCTGGGATTGGACCACCCGGACGAGGACTTCCCGGCTCAAGAAGTCGAGGCAGTGATGAACTCCACCATCTCGAACATTGATGTGCTGCAAGCCGACGACATTGCCGGTGCCGTCGCGATTTACTCCAGCAGTGCGTCCGTTCCGGAATTCACCCAAGACCTGAACGATCTGACGGTGGAGGTGGGTGAGTTGGTCCGTTTGGAATGGGAATTGGATGGGCAGGCTCCCCCCCCTCCCGGCGGCAACAACGCGTTATCCTACTTCTGGTTTTTTCCGAATTTGGATGTCGATAGCTACCTGTTCACCTTCCAAGACCCTGACCTCTTCATCGGCGCCGCCCAGCCGTATGATGCCGGCACCTACACCCTGCTCGTCGACACGCTCTTTGGCACCCTCACTTCGGAGTCGACCCTTACGGTCAATCCGGTGACCACGTCCGCGGAGACCAAGATGGCCAACCTCTCGACCCGTGCCTTCGCCGGCTCGGGATCCCAGACCCTGCAAGTCGGTTTTGTCGTCGCCGGCACCGGCACCAAACGGGTGTTGGTCCGCGCCGTTGGTCCCACTTTGAGCGAGCCACCGTTCAATCTGCCCGGCACCCACCGCAATCCGCGCCTCTCCTTGGTGCGCGTTGGCGGCGGGACCATCGCCACCAATGACGATTGGGAAACCAATACCACGGCCGCCGCCGAGATCATCGCCACCACGACAGCCGTGGGCGGCTTCGAGCTGCTTTCGGGTTCGCAGGATGCGGTTGTGCTGGTCGATCTCGAACCCGGGGCCTACACGGCGTTGGTCGAGGGCGATGCGGGGGCCGACGGACTTGTCATTGTGGAGGCCTACGACGTCGATCTCGGCAACAGCACCAGCAAGCTGACCAACCTCTCCACCCGGGGCTTCGTCGGCACCGGCCTGGAAGTCATGGTCGCAGGTCTGGTCGTCGACGGTCCCGGACCCCGCACCTATCTGGTGCGCGCGATCGGCGACACTTTGGCCGACTTCGGCGTGGCCGGCACGCTGGACGACACCCTGCTAACGGTTTTTCAGGGACAACAAGTCATTCGAATCATCGACGACTGGGACGATCCCTTCATCCATCAACCCATGTTGGTCGAGGCCATGGAGAAAGTCGGGGCGTTTCCCATCCCGCATGACCTGTCGGAGGGGGGCGTGAACAACCGTCAGGAATCGATTGTTTTGCTGACCCTCAACCCCGGTGTCTACACCCTCCAAGTCTCCGGCTGGGACGACAGCCAAACCGGCGTCGCCTTGATTGAGATTTACGACTACCCGGAGGAGTAGGAAACACTCCGCCTCCTTTCGTGCCGCCGCGATTGGTCATCAATGCTCGCCCAAGAGGCGACCGGTCAGCCAATGGCGGAACCCGTTCAAATCGGTCCAGTTTATCGCGACTTCGGCTTCATGCGGGCCGTTGGCATCGCGCACGGTGTGGCCTTCGTCGGTGATATGAAACCGGATCGTTTCATATTCGATGAACTCCTCACCATAGGCCAAGTAAACCGCGACATCGTCGAAGAGCGTGGAGGAGGCGTGGGTCAGCAGGGACAGGCCATCCATCCAGGGCACCCGGGGGGCCCAGACCGCGTAGTTTTCGATCAGGCCGCGGATGACCGGATCGTCCACGGCATTCCAAATCCGCCGGTAGTTGGCGCCGTCGAGGTAAACGAGCCCACAGGTGTCGAGTGGGGTGATTTTGATCGATCGCCAACCGGCGTCGAAGACCGTGCGCAACGCCGGCACGGCGGCGCGCACGTTGTATTCGGGATCGGCCACAGGTCCGCCTCCGTAGCCTTTGTCGAAGGCCCCGTGCATGCTGGTGAGGTGGCACTTTTTCGCAATGTCGGGGGCGCGTTCAATCGCCGCGGCCAGGCTGGGGACCGGGCCGATGGCAATCACGGTCACCGGCTCGTCTGACGCGCGAATCAGATCGATGAAGGCTTGGATCCCATCCTCGTGCACCGTGCCGGGGTAAGCGTCCAAATCATAGTCAGCGACCCAAGGCCCCTGATGCCGGTCCTTATCGGCCATCACCCCGAAGCTCAAACCGAGCGCGATCTCCACGTCGGTGCGCTCCGCGATTTCGAGCATCCGGGCGGCCACGGAGGCCCGGTAGCGGGCCTCCCCGGTCTCCGTCAGCACCATCTTGAGGTCGAGTTCGGGCGAGCGCAGGAGATGCACGAGCGCCCAGGTGTCATCGATGTCGCCGGCGATATCGGTGGAGAGCACAACCGGGGTGGCGGCCGACGCCGAGGCGGCGCAGATCAGACCGGCAAAAAGGGATTTGATTTTCATGGGTAAGATCGGGGACGAAGAGGGTCAGGGAGCGGACCTCTAGTCAGGACCCGGATGACGGTCGCGCCAATCGAATCTGGTGCCTGACTCGGTTTGGGCTACGTTGAACGTTGATGAAAGCAATCCGGCTGCACGGTCCGCATGACTTACGCGGGGACGAGATACCCGAACCGCCTGCACCGGCGGCCGATCAGGTTACGATCGCGGTCACGGCCGTGGGGGTGTGTGGCTCGGACCTTCACTTGTATGAGACGGGAGGGATCGGCGGGCGGGTGGTGGAGGATCCGGTGATTCTGGGTCATGAATTCGCCGGCACGGTGATCGCCACCGGGTCCGATTCCCGGGCCGAGGATGGCGAGCGGCTACGGGTCGGGGACCGGGTTGCGGTGGATCCGGCCATTCCCTGCGGTCATTGCGAGTCGTGTCGGAACGGCCATCCGAATCTCTGTCCGGATCACTTCTTTTTTGGCGTGCCCCCGGATGACGGCAGTCTGTGTGAACGCCTCAACGTGCCGGCCCGCAATTGTTATCGGGTGCCGGCAAACGTATCGGATGCCGCGGCGGCGATGCTCGAGCCGCTGGGGGTGGCGATCCACGCGCTGGATCTGGGCCGAGTGCGTCCGGGGGACACGGTGGTCATTTTCGGTGCCGGGCCGATTGGACTGCTGCTGCTGGTGTTGGCGCGAATCGCCGGTGCCCGGGAGGTCCACGTCTTTGAACCCATGGCCGCCCGCCGGGCCCACGCCAAAAAAGCGGGAGCCACGACCTGGCCGGGAACGGCGGAGGGCACGGCGGAAAGCGTGGTGCGCCCGCTGCTGGAGGCCACCGGCGGGCGGGGCGCCGATGTCGGATTCGAAGCGGCCGATGCGGGGAACTCGGTTGACCAAACCTTCGCCGCCACGCGAATAGGCGGTCGGGTTGTGCTGGTGGGCATCCCGGCGCACGACCGCACGGAGTTCGGTCACGCCACCCCCCGGCGCAAAGGCCTCACCGTCCGGTTCGCCCGACGCATGAAACACACCTACCCGCGCGCGCTGGCGTTGATCGAACATCCCCTGATGCAGGGGGTGCTCGACGGATTGGTGAGTCACCAATTTGACCTGGCGCGGTCCGCCGACGCGTATGCCCTGGCCATGGGGTTGGCGGATGGAGTGGTGAAAGCCATCATCACCCCCCAGTCTTGAGTTTCCCTTGAGACGATCTCAATGCGACCGGAGACGATGACGAATGGCCGCGCTCACCTCTTCCCGCCGCAGCGGCTTGGAAAGGTAGTCGTTCATGCCGGCCGCCCGGGCCCGCTCCACCGTGTCGCGCCAGACGTTCGCACTCAGTCCAATGATCCAAGGGGTGTGGTCGGTCACACGCGGCAACCCGCGAATCTCCCGCACTGCGGTCATGCCATCCATCACCGGCATTTCCACATCCATAAAAACGAGGTCCGGCGCGTGCTCGCGCACCCGCGCCACCGCGTCCGCCCCGTTTTCCGCATAGGCGATCTTTTGGTAGCCCTCGGTCCGCAAAATCATCCCCAACACCCTCCGGTTGATCGGGTTGTCATCGACAACCAGAATGGACGGGGCCTCCCCGGCATCCTTGACCACTCCATCTCCCGTCGCAGCGACAGTGGCGCGGGACACGACCACTGGGGCGACGACGGGAGCCAGGACCGTGAAGGCGAAGCAGGACCCCTGCCCCGCCTCACTGGAGGCCGTGATGCCGCCGCCCATGGCCTCGGTGAGACGTTTGCAGATCGCGAGTCCCAGACCGGTGCCACCATAGTTGCGGGTGGTCGAGGAGTCGACCTGACTGAACGGCTTGAACAGGCGTTTCCGGCCCCCTCGGGGGCGATGCCGATGCCGGTGTCGATCACCTTGCCGCCGAGCTGCGCCGGCGTGTTGTATTCAATCTCCAATGACACCGATCCCCGGGCAGTGAACTTGATGGCGTTGCCCACCAGGTTGATCAAAATCTGTCGTAGTCTGGCGCGATCGGTTTTGATCTGTTCGGGCACGTTGGCCGCCACGTGGAGCTGGAGCAGCACCCCCTTCTCGTCCGCCCGCGGGCGCATCATCGCCACGACCTCGTGAGCGAGCCCCAGCGGTTCGACCGGCTCGAGGGAAAGTTCCAGTCGCCCGGCTTCGATTTTGGAAATGTCCAAAACATCGTTGATGATTTCAAGCAGTCCCTCTCCGGAGGACTCGATCATCTTCACGAAGTGAGCCTGCTCCTCCGTGAGGGGGGTCGTGCGCAACAGGCTGGTGAAGCCGATGACGCTGTTCATGGGCGTGCGGATCTCGTGACTCATGACCGCGAGGAAATCACTCTTGGCGCGGTCCGCGGCTTCGGCTTTGGCCTTGGCCTGGCGGAGGGCTTGTTCGGTGGATTTCAGTTCCGACACTTCCACCGCCGACACAATCACCTCGGTGGTTTCACCGTTTTCCCTCACGGGATGGAAGACGGCCAGAAAGCGAACCCCGCGGCGTTTGCTGCCGCCTTCGAGGGTCTTGATTTTGCCGGCCCAACCGGCCTGGTAGACCCGCAGCATGCGACGTCGCAGGGGGCCGCGCAGAATCTTGCCCAGCCGATGGTGTTCCACCCGATCCGGCGAATAGCCCATGCGTTGGCACAATTGGCCGCGACACAGCGTGTGCTCAAAATCGCCGTCGGCCGTGCGCCGGTAGCACAGCACCAGGCCGTTTTGGGTGTCGAGGGTGCGGGAGTAGTAGTGGGTGAGTTGGGACAGCTGCGCCTCGGCATCGCGCCGGATTTGTTCATTGGCAGCGGTCAATTCCGTCGAAACCACGTCGAGGGTGCGTTCCACAAATTCGCGCTCCTGGTCCGCCTGCTGGTAGGCGGCGTTGACCGCCGCCAAAAACTCCGGCCAGGGGCCGTCGGATAGGTCGATGCCGGAGAGGGTTTTTTCCAGCTGACGGCGCAGCAGCGGGTGGGTGGAGTCATCGCTCATGCGGATCGCTCCCTCAGCGTGGTCAGGGCCATGGTTTGGTTATGCAGTTCACAACCGTGGCTGACGCCGCCCGGTCCGATCTCGCCGTAGGAATAGAACCCGATGGCTGCCCGCGGGTGACCCAACTGTTGGAGCACGGCCTCGACCTCCTCTTCGACGCGTTGATCGAGCACGAGTCGGCGACCGACGCAGCTGACCAGCAGGGCAAGATCGGGGGGCGAGCCGGACCGACCGGCCATTTCCGCCGCGGTTTCGGCTCCCCAAACCAACTTGTCGATCGTGGATTTCATCAACCGAACCTTGCGGCCCTCCGGCACTTCCCCGGCGAAGGTGAGGGACTGGGTGGACTCGTCGACGGCGAGAATCGTGCGCACCAAACCGGACGCGTTGTCCTCGACCGGGAGCAACTCCAGGGGAAACAGCAGACCGGTGGCCGGCAGTCCCGCCGCTCGTTCGCCGAGGTAGGTTTTGTAGAGTTCCAAAGCCGGTTTGCCATCGAGCTCATACAACACGTTGGCCTTGCTGCGGGTGACGTGACGACGGGGGCCAAACGCTTCCCAACCTCCGGCGGTGCCCCAGTGCACCTCCAGGCTATCGCCATAAAATCCCACGCCGATGACGCCATCCGGGCCGCAGTGATCCCGGTGGAGGACGGTGGTGTCGTGGAATCTGGAGCCATCCCCGGCCAGGCCGCCGGTGGCACTGACGCCCGCCGGCAATTCCGCTCTCAGGCCTTCCACCAAGCGGGATCCGTTCACCTTGAGTCCACTGCTCAGGACCAGAACGTGCCGCAGTCCTTCCGTGGCCAAGGCCCGCCCGAGCGCCAGGCCGGCGGCAAAGCTCGGTTCATTGCCCTCCTCCAATGCGTGGTGCACCACCCGCGCTCGGGCAGTGTCAAAGGCCACCGCCAGAGCCACGGCGCCTTGATCCGTCACCCGGTCGCCCAGAATCTCTCCCGCCGTGCTGCAGCCCACAATCTCGGCGCGAGGGCCGGCGGCTCGCAGGGCCGCCCGGAAGGTGGGATCACGGAGGACGGCACCGGCACCGAAAACCAACACCAGATGAGCGTCCAACCAGGGTTCCCCGGCCCCCTGCCAAGTTCCCTCGGCCCAACGCATCATCCGGGTTTGCATCGTCGGGCACCCGCTCCTACGCGGTGACGGGGTCCCGCTGTTTGGGTCCCACGCCCAAGGCCCCGCGCAACCAACTCCAGGCTTTGTTCAGGCCGATGGGTTCCACGCCGCGCTGGAAACCGTAGAGGCTCGCCAGCTCCGCTTCGTGGGTGCGGTAGCGCGGCGGCAGCACCAAGAGCTCCTTTTCGCCATCGGTGACGTTGGAGAAAAAGGCCCCCCGGCCGGCCGCCAGTTCGGTGCCCTCCGGGAAGGACACCCGCTTCTCCGGCATCACCAGCCAGGGCTTGTAGATGAAGGTGTTGTTGCCTTGGGCATCCCGCGCGAGATTGCCGTAGGTGCGCTGGGGCACGCCTTTCAACCCCACTCCGGCAAACACGCTGGTCTGGTGCATCCCCACGGAGAAGCGGCGGTTGCGCCGGCTGAAAAAGTCCCAGCAAAAGATCCAACTGAAGACGGTGAGCCGGAACGACCATCCCGCGATGAGCCAAGCCATAAGGATGATCACCAGGGAGAGGATCGCACTGATCATGGGATCGAGCTGGGCAGTGAGCGTCACCAAACCAAGCAGGGCGGTCTTGCCGGCCTTGAGCGCCGCATCGATCGCGCCCCAGGGGCTGAGCAAGATGAGTCCGTTGATGGCATGTGATCCCATCCAAACGATGGCGTAGATCGCAATGCCCAGCGGAACCGTCAGGATGTTCAGCAACCAGGACCAGTCGATGGCGGCCAGATGGATCGTGGCCAATCCGCTCATGGAAAGCACTTCGGGGTTGAGCGCGACCGGATCGCCTCCCCCCGCAATCATCTTGGACAGCGAGGCCATCGTGAACGGCACCACGGCACCGGCGGCCACGAGCCCGGTCGCTTTGTTTTCCAACGTGTCCAGCACATCGAGCGGTTTCTTCCAACCGGGAGGCAGGGCCGCACCCGCCGCATCCTTGGCCGCCACGGCCCCCACCAACCCGATCGCCGGCAACCAGAAGCTCACTTGGGCGAACCAGGGTAACGTATGACGCTGCTCCGCCGGAGTGCGGAAATACTGGTAGGCCCCATAGGCACCGGACCCGAGCAGGGGGGAGATGGCAATACCCGTCACCGCCGCCACCGCGGTCGCCACCGGGGCAGCGGGCGAGCGGTCACGAGGGACCGGCGCGCCATCCGCGGCCCACAGGGGCAACACCACCACGGACAATACAAATGCGAAAGCGATAATCGGGCTCAGTCGTTTCATGGGCAAAATTCTCGGGGGGGACCACGCCACTACAAACCAGCGGCACTGATAAATCCACCCGCAAAGTATGCGGAATTATGCGTAGTGCACGCCGACTTGGCGGCACCATTCCAGCTGAGCGGCGATGTTCCCCCGCGTGTCCGCCCACCCGCACGCCGGCACTTCGAGGTGACCCGCATGGACAGCGGCGGCAAACGCGTCCGCTTCGTAGGCATAGATGCCCCGATCCGGCGTGATGGTGATCGCCGTCGGCTCGGCCTGTCCCTCCCGTTGCCACCAAATCTCCGTCGGCTCAACCTCCCGGGAAACCACGAACGGGGAGGGAATCTCAATCCGCCCTTCGCTCCCGTAGAGGCGGACCCGATTCTGTTGGGTCACCCAGGTGCCACAGGACACTTCGGCCGTGATCCCCCCGTCAAATTGCAGCACGGCGCTGGCCTGTGTGTCCGCACCGGTCTCGGGGTGCAGCACGCCCACGGCATGCAGGGCGGTGGGATCGGCGAACGCACGGCCCAGAGCCACCCCGGCCAGCCGTCGGGCGTAGGACAACGGGTAGCCGCCGACATCCAAAATGCCTCCCCCGCCCAACGCGCGATCCCACAACCGGCCCGCCGGATCGAAGGCGGCGTGAAAACTGAACGCGCCTTGGATGTGTCGCAGTCGCCCGATGGCGCCTTCCGCCACCAGGGCCTCCACCCGTTCGGTCTGCGGGTGGCAACGGTACATCCACGCCTCCATCAGCGTGCGACCGCCCGCGCGCGCCGCCTGTTGCATCTGCTCCACATCGGCCAGGCTCATGGCCATGGGCTTCTCGCACAAAACGTGTTTGCCCGCCGCCAGCGCCGCCACCACGACCTCGCAGTGCATCGGATGGGGCGTCGCGACATAAACCGCATCGATCTCCGGATCGGCCAGCAACCCGGCGAGCGTGCCATGGGTATGGGCAGGGGCCAGGCCCCATGCCGATGCAAAGGTGCGGGCGGAGGCGGCGGTTCGGCTGCCCACCCCCACCAGTCGGCCTAGACGCGAGCCCGCCATACTGCGGGCAAATACGCCGGCAATGTGACCGGTGGATACAATGCCCCAGCGGAGCGGAACGGGGGCAACGGAAGGGGCGGCGTCAGCAGACATCACCGCGTTTATGGGGCAATGAACACCTGGGTCGAGAAGATCACTTCCCCGCCCAGCGGGATCTGCCGCAGCGCGACGGCGCAGGCCAACCGCGCAGGTCTCGGATCGAGCAGATTGGCTCGGTGCGGCGGCGAATCCATCCACTGCTGCACGATCCGGCGTGCGAGCGCGGCGTAAGTCGGCCACGGCAATTCCTCCCCGGTCTGGAAATCGTAGAGCGTCTCTCGGCTGGCCGCATCCACCCTGACCACGAAGTCACTGCCCTCGAACGGCGGACGCAACAGGGCCGACGCCACATTTTCCCAAGCGTCGCTGGCCCGCAGACCCTGAGCGCGGACCCGGTCCTGCACGGTGGTTTTTCCCTCGAAGGGGTTGTGATGGGAGAGCCGCCCCGCCGCCGCGTTGGTCACGGCCTGCAACTGAGCCGCTCTCGCCAGCCCGACCCGACTACGAAACGGCTGCAATCCGCGCGCCGTTCGCACGCGATTGGTTTCGGCAAAAATTCCGGCCGCCAGAACATCGGGGTTGAACGTCTCTCCGGTAACCCGACGCTCCGCCCAGGCGGCCGGTAGCGTTTCCTCCTCCGGCACCACGCCGGAGTTTACGCAACCCGTCAGGACCACCATCACTAAACCCAGCCCTACCCATCTCGTGTCGAAACCCTGCATCGCGAGGTCAAGGTGCATGGCCTCACCGCCGCCGCAACCCGGGCCCGGTCAATTGAACAGACAACGAACCTAGACTCGAAAATCCCCCAGCGCCTGCCATGGTGGCGGCCGCTGCGCCCGGTGCGCTCCCCTTTTACCCCCCCCTGCTTCCGCCCATGAATCCTGCCCCTACTGCCCGCCTGAGCACCATGATGTTCCTTCAGTTTTTCGTCTGGGGGGCTTGGTTCACGTCCATTGCGGTTTACATGAGTGCGCATGAGATGGCCGACCTTACCCACTGGCCCTTCACGGTGAATCCGATCGCCGCGATTCTGGCACCGTTTGCATTGGGGCTCGTAGCGGACCGGTTCTTCGCCACCGAGAAGGTGCTGGCGGTGCTGCACTTGCTGGGCGGTGCCCTCCTGTTGTTTGCGCCGCAGCTGACCGGGAATCCGACCGCGTTCATTCTGGCGCTGCTCGCCTACAACCTCTGCTACATGCCGACCCTCGGGCTGGCCAACTCCCTGGCGTTTCACCACATCACGGATCAGGAAAAACAGTTTCCCAAGATTCGGGTGTTCGGCACCCTCGGCTGGATTGTCGCCGGGCTCTTTATTTCGTTCGGTCTGGGCAAGATCCTCGGCACCGTCGCCGAGGCCACCGCCGCCCCGCTCTACACGGCCGGCATTGCGTCACTGATTCTGGGCGGGTTCTGTTTCTCGCTGCCGCACACCCCGCCGTCTGCGGCCGGGAAGAAGGTGTCCCTCGGATCCATCGTCGGGGTGGACGCGTTTCGGGCGCTGGCCAGCCCGTCGTTCTTCGTATTCCTCGCCTGCTCTTTTCTGATCTGCATTCCGTTGGCCGCCTACTACAATTTCACCCAGCTCTACCTCGGCGCCACCGGCTTCCAGAACATCGCCGGCACCCAGACCATCGGTCAAATGTCGGAGGTGGGCTTCATGCTCATCATGCCCCTGATGTTTGCCCGCCTCGGGGTGAAATGGATGTTGATGATCGGCATGGGGGCATGGGCGTTGCGCTACGCGTTGTTTGCGCTGGGGGCGCCCGATCAGGTCACGTGGATGATCATCGGCGGCATCGCGCTGCACGGCATCTGCTATGACTTCTTCTTCGTCACGGGTCAGATCTACGTGGACCAAAAATCCAACGACCAGATTAGGGGTCAGGCACAGGGCCTGCTGGTGTTGGTGACTTATGGCTTCGGCATGCTCATCGGGGCGCAGGCCGCCGGCGCCGTATTCAATCACTTCCTACAGGACGCCTCCGGCCTCAGCCTGGCCCAATGGCAACAGTTCTGGTGGCTGCCCGCCGCCTTCGCCATCGGGGTGATGGTGGTGTTTGCCCTGCTGTTTCGCCAGGACTCGAAACCCCCGACCCCCGCCAGCGCTCCCGCCCGTCAGGCCTGACGCCTAGAGCCGCGGGGTCAGTCCATCGAGCAATGACTGGCGGCTGGCCCGCCACCCTGGAATCAATCCGATGAGCGTGCCGGCGGTGACGATGGCAGCAAGGAGGGCCCATTCATTTCGCGTCGGCCACGCCAGCGCAAAGTGCAGACCGTAGTGGGCTTCGAGAATCGGGGTGCCCAGCCACATCGCCACGCTGAGCAGGGCCAGTCCCAGCAGCGAGCCGAGGGCCGAGACCCAGAACGATTCGCCCACCAAGAGCGCGAGCAGATGCCGCGGCCGCGCCCCCACCGAGCGCAGGATGGCCATCTCTCGCCGCCGTTGGTCGAGGGTGCCCAGCAGGTTGCTGAGCATGCCCAACAGACCGACCACGACAACAAAGCCACCGAGGAAGAGCAGCACCCGTTCCACCACCCCCAGCACCGACCACAGCTCCTGCAACGCCACCCCCGGCAACACCGCGGTGAGCGCTTCGCCTTCGTAGGTGTTGATCATCCGCTGCACCGCCAGCGCCGCGGCGCGATCTTGCAGCCCGACGAGCAGCGCCGATAGGGAACCGGTGCCGCCCTGACCATCACTGCCGTGAATACAATGCTCGTCGTGGACGTGGTCATGATCGTGCCCGTGATGATCATGATGGTCCTCGGCGGCCGCGAGGGCCGCCGCCAGCGGATCGGTCACGTCATGGTCATGCTCGGCCGCACCGACAAAATCCGCGTGCATCGCATCCACCCCCGCCAGACTCACCAGCACCACCCGATCCACCGGCGTGCCGGTGGGGGCCAGCACGCCACTCACGGCGAAGGGGTGCTCGTCGTGGTGCACAAAACTGATCTCCCCGGCGCCATGGGAAACCACGATTGATTGGCCAATGGTGTAACCCAGTTCGCGGGCAACCTCCGCGCCCACCACCGCTTGGTGCTCGTCGGCGAACCAGACCCCTTGCGCCAGTCGCAGGCCTTGGTCGCGGGCAAACCGGTAGTGGTCCCGAAACGCCGTCGTCGTTCCGACCACCCGAAATCCCCGGTGCATGTCGCCCATCGACAGCGGGATGATCCAGTCCACCCGGCGATCTTCCCCGATCATCGCGTAGCTCGCCCGGCTCAGGTTCTGCGTCGGAAATCCCACATTAAACACCGCCTGCAACAGGAGCTGCGGCCCGCCACTGCGCGCGCCCACCACCAAATCGGTGCCCGAAACCGTGCTCAAAAAACTCGCCCGCGACTCCTGCCGCACCCGCTCCACGCCCAACAGCAGCATCACGCTAAACGCGATCGAGAGCATGGTCAGCAGCACTGTCGCCCGACGGTTCATCAGGGAGAGTCCGGCCAGTCGCAGCAGCATCAGCTTTGCCCTCCGGCTCGATTAATGTCCCGCAGGTCAACGACCCGGTCAAAGTGCTGACCCAGCTCCCGGTCATGGCTCACCATCATCACGCTGCTGCCGGCCGCGGCGGCGGACTCAAACAGCAACTGCACAAATTCATCGCGCCGATCGGCATCCAGGGCCGACGTCGGCTCATCGGCGATAATCATGGCCGGGGCTCCCAACAACGCGCGGGCCAAGGCCACCCGTTGCTGCTGACCGACACTTAATTTTGTCACCGCCTGGTGCTGCAGATCCAACATCCCCAATTGCGCCAGCAAGGCGGCGGCGGCGGCTTCGAGCGCAGCCCCACCGCTTCGGCCCGCCGACGCCGGGCCGCCGAAAATCGGGCGGGCAAGGTGACGTTGTCGCTGACCGAGAGGTAGGGCACCAAGTTGAATTGTTGAAAGACAAAGCCAATCTGATCCGCCCGCAGCGCATCACGGGCGGCCCCGCTGAGCTGCCTCAGGTCCTGGCCCATCACCGTCACCCGGCCGGACTGAGGAGAGAGGACTCCGCCAATCACGTTCAACAGCGTGGTCTTCCCGCAGCCACTGGGGCCGTGCAGGAACACCGACTTGCCTGCCGCCACCACCAACTCAGGCACATCCAGAATCGGCACCGCGGCACCCGCCCATGCAAAACGCAGGTCGCTGATTTCGATCAGATTGGTGGCGGGGGTCGGCATCGCGGGTGAGAATTCGATTGGGATATCAAACCAAAGCCTTACCAAAATGCGAATCAGTGGTTTCGATCCGCCCTCTTTCCGTTTTACTCCCTCCGTGCGCTGCCCTCGCCTCCTGCTCCTTCTGATCGCACTCGCCCTGCTGGGCGCGGGTGTCACCGGGTGCGCCACCACCCAGCCGGCCCGCACCGGCCACCGACCAGCACCGCCCAAGCCGCCCGACCACCGCGCCCGCCGCGCCCGCTCGGCCGCCGCCGAATTTTGCCCCCGCCGCCCACTATGATCGCTGTTTGGCGCCGGAACCCCGTTGATCGGATCGGATCGACTAAAAATGCAGGCCCTCTGCTGCCCCGAGCACGAGCAGGCCGTCCGCGCCTATGATCCGCTGATTGACTGAGGAGTTGGGCCGCCCCCCTCAGACCCACTCACGCAGGAAGTCGCGAGTTTCGATGAGGGCGCGTTTCCGATCCTCCAAGGTGGCTTCGTAGTCCTTGTCCTCCACCTCGACCACAACCGGGCCGTCCCATTCAATCGTCTTCAGCGTCGCGAAATAGCGGGCCCAATCGATATCGCCCCGCCCGGGCAGTCGGGGGGTGTGGAACTCCAGCGGATTGGCCAGAATGCCATGCTCATCGAGTTTGTCGTGATGCACGGTGGCGTCCTTCAGGTGCAGGTGATGCAACCGATCGGTGAAGTGGGTGAGCGGTTTGCAGTAGTCCATCTGCATCCACAGCAGGTGTGACGGGTCATAGTTCAAACCGAAGTTGGCGGCCGGAATAATCTCGAACATCTTCCGCCACAACGCCGGTGAATAGGCGAGGTTCTGTCCCTTCGGCCATTCGTCCTGCGTGAAATACATCGGGCAGTTTTCGATACCGAGATTGATCCCGTGCTCCGCCGCAAAAGCGACCAGCGGGGGCCAGACCTCGGCGAAGAGTTTGAGGTTGTCGGATTCGTTGAGGGCCTGATTCCGTCCGATAAAAGTGTTCACGTTCTGCACCCCCAACCGCGAGGCCGCCACGATCACCTTGCGGAGGTGGGCCCGGTAAAACGCCGCCTTTTCGGTGTCGGCATCCATCGGGTTGGGATAATAGCCGAGGCCCGACAGGCAGATTTTCTGCTCGGACAAAAACGCTTTGATCTCGGCCAGTCTTTCCTCACTGAGGTCATCGACATCGAGGTGAGTCACCCCCGCATAGCGGCGTTCCGCTTTGCCCGCCGGCCAGCAGCACAACTCGACACCGTCGTAGTTTGCCTCCGCGGCGAAGCGGATGACTTCTTCAAAGCACAGATCGGGGAGAATCGCGGAGACAAATCCAACAGAAAGCATGCCCTCAGTGTGCGTGGTCCCAAGCCGTGTGCAACTCGTCACAAAATAGACGTTAAAAGGTTTTTAACCACGAATGGACACGAATGCGCTTCGCTACCGCTACGCATTGAAGCCAATCACGACACATCCTTCTTTAAGAGACGTGGAGCCGGTGGGCGGAGCACCATTCGTGGTTATGCGGGCTCATTCCTGATTTTAACACCATCGCCTCTCAGCCCCGACTTGCGACTCGGCGTATCCTGTCCACGCTAGGCTGTGATGTTCCGCACCCTCCTCAGCCTTTGTCTGCTCACCACCCTCGCCACCGCCGAGACCTTGAACCTCGTCTGGCCGGATTTGCAGGGCGAGGTGGGAGAATTCGAAGATCCGTTCACCGCCCTCGACAGTGACCAGCTGTTTCACCTCGGCATGGTCGCCCGACTGCGCGCAATGCAGCAGGCCAATCCCGACACCTTCCCGGCCGAGGATGCCGCCGAGCTCACCAAGTTTACCAAGACCCTGTCGGAGAGTGGCATCGACATCGATGGCCTGCTCGCCAAGCGGCAGGAGATCACCGATCTGCGGCGCCAACGGGCGAACGCCACCCGCACCGATTATGAGGGCAAGACCATCCGGATGCCCGGATATCTTCTGCCGCTCGATGTGACCGAAGGCGAGGTCACCGAATTTTTGCTCGTGCCCTGGGTGGGGGCCTGCATCCACACCCCGCCGCCCCCGCCCAATCAAATTGTCTACGTCAAGGCCGCCGAGCCCTGGACGGTGCGCAGCCAGTGGGAACCCGTCTACGTCGAAGGCCTCATGGCAGTTGGCGACGTGACCAAAGGGCTCTACTTTGTGGACGGTGCCGCCGATATCCACATCGGCTACACGCTGCAGAGCGCGGCGGTCACCCCGTTTGAAGCGGAGGAATGACCCCTCAGCTGGCCCGATGCTTGAGGGGGGGAATTCTCGACACCAACTTCCTGAGCACCCGAGGAGCGGCAGCCACTGGCCGTCGAGTACCTACCGCATGTGCTCGGCCAGGAAGGTTTCCATCAGGCTGTAGAACGCGATCTTGTTATCCCAACGTCGGAATCCATGGCCTTCATCGGAGCGCGAAAGAAACTCCACGGGCACCCTGTTGCGCCGTAGCGCCGAGGCCATTTGCGTGCCGTGCTTCAGGTCCACCCGGTCGTCCAGTTCGCCGTAGGCAAAAAACACCGGCGCCCGGATGCGGTCCACGTTCTTCATCGGGGAACTGGCCTCCAGCCGCTCGCGGTCCAACCGGCGATCACCCGTCATACCCTCAAGCTGGGCCATGATCGACTCCCACGCCCGCGGCACCGTGCGCAACAGCAGCGTCACATCGGTGACCCCCACGTAGTTGACACCGCAGCGGTACAGCTCCGGCGTGAAGGCCAGACCCGCCATGGTGGCGTACCCACCATAACTGGCGCCATAGATGCCGACCCGTTCAGGATCGGCAATGCCTTCGGCGATGGCCCACTTCACCCCGTCCGTGATGTCGTCCTGCATGGCGAGCCCCCATTGCCCGTACCCCGCCTGCAGGTGGTTGCGGCCATAGCCGGTGGACCCGCGGAAATTCATCCGCAACACCGCGTAGCCGCGGCTCGCCAGAAACTGCACCTCGGGGTCGAACCCCCAACTGTCCCGCACCCAGGGGCCACCATGCGGATTCACGATCAAAGGCAGGTTGCGCGGCTCCACCCCGGGCGGCAGGATGAGATAGCCGTGAATCGTGAGCCCGTCGCGCGCCGTATAGGAAATCGGCCGCATCTCGGCCAGCCGGGACGGATCGAGCCAAGGCGCCCGCGCCACCAGAGTCTCCAACGTGAGCTCCTGGGTGTCGAACAGGTAGAATGTGCCGGCGTGGCGGTCGCTGTGCGCCAGCACCACCATCCAACGTTCGTCCAGACTGCGGCTGTAGATCGAATTGCGGGTTTCCGGAAGCTCAACATCCAGCATGGCCTGCCATTCCTTCATGGCCGGATCGCGCCACTCCACCTGCCGCTTGTCGGTCTCGTAGGCGATCCCCAATAATCGCCGATCACGCGTCTGCACCACATCCGAAGCGTCGTAGGTGTCGTGAGCAAACACGACCTCACCCAGCTCCCCGGTGACCGGATTAAACACCCGCACCGAGGCCAAATCGGACTCCACGTCACTGAGCACGTAACACAGCTCGTCACCTTGGAGGAACCCGAGCGGAATGATCTTACCGTCCATGAAATCGAACTCGCTGACCTCGTTCCAAGGTTCGTCCTCGGTGGGCCGATGGATCACAAACTAGCGCCGCCCCTGTTCACCAAAACCCAAGCGCACCGTGCCGGTCGAATCCGCCAGCCAGAATCGAATCCCGCCGGGGTTGCGCGCCACCATCCGCTTGCGCCCGTTACTCACGTTCATGCGATACACATCCGGATCGAACTCGGACCGCTCATTGGAAGTGACCAGCACCTGAGCGTCCGTATCGGGTAGGTAGCTCAGAAATTGCGTCTGGCGGAAGGTATAGGCCCCGCGTGCACCGCTTTGGCCGGCGCTCTCGGCCAGCGTGCGCGCCCGTTTGCCGTCCACATCGATGGCGAAAAGCCCGCCCGTCAGGTAGCCGTCCTCCTCCGTCGTGAAGATCAGTCGCTCGTTGCCCACCCAGCGCACGCCCGCGACGTGGGCCGAGCTCAGTCCCGTCAGCATCGTGGGCTGCTTCGTCTTCAGATCGATGACGTAGAGGTTGCGGTGATCGCGCCACATCGAAAGCACCGCAATCTTGCTGCCATCCGGCGAGAGCCGGACTTCGTCGAAGGCAAAGTCCTTGAAAAAGTCCTCCAACGCGATCTCGGGAGTGGCCCCCGCCACCAACGCAAACATCACCAATCCACTGCCCCAACGCATGAGATGTTGAATCATGGCCAACACCATTGCAGCAATTGGGCCGCCCGGGCAAGACGTCAGACCGGTTTGTGCGTGTGATTTTTGGTCGCGCTTGGCACCGTTCCCGCAGCGCAGGCGTCCAACCGCGCCGTGGCGCCCGCGGTGTGCCGCTACGTGGGCCACCTAGGCAGAGGCTTTAGCAGCGGATGAACGAACACCTGCAAGAATTATGGGCCCCTTCGGCCCGGGTTGATGATCTCGTCTCATCGAACATGACGTTTTCCCTATCTGCGCTAAAATGGGACAAGATGAACGGTCGAAACACGGGCGCCAAACGACGTCAATCAGCGCCCCTCTGCATCGACCCCCACCTCCTTCGGCGACGGCGCGACGGCGACGGTGCATTGCTTTCGCCCCAACCCTCCCCTCCGCATCGTGACTGTTAAAATAAATCTGCCCCGCCTGGTGCTCGCGCTGCTGGCCACCACGCTGACCTGGGCTCAACAAGCCAACGTCAACCTGGACTGGAATCCCCAGAAAAACACCGCAGGGCTCACGCCATTCAGTGCGCCGCTCAACTCGCCGGAGGTTCACGATGACCGGACGGTGACGTTTCGGGTGAACGCGCCCGAAGCAGCATCCGTCGAACTCAACGGCGCGGTGCTGGCTGCCTTCGGTCGCGCTTGGGGCGACACCCTTCCCTACACGAAGGGCGAGGACGGTATCTGGACCCTGACCGTCGGTCCGATTCGGCCCGACATTTACGCCTACCTCGTGCGCATCGACGGCGTGCAGGGACCCGACCCCTCCAATACGATTGCCTCTTTCACCGGCATGCCGCCCTACAGCCAGTTGGTCGTGCACGGCGATGAGCCGGCCTACTACGATGCGAAGCCCGTCCCACACGGCAGTATCACCCGGCACATTTACTCGTCGGCGGTAACCAACGGTGAGCGCGACCTCTACGTCTATACGCCTCCGGGCTATGACCCGGCCCGGCAATACCCGGTGCTTTACCTGGTTGGCGGCAGTGGCGAACTGCCCCACAACTGGATTCACGACGGACGGGCCAACTTCATCATGGACAACCTGCTGGCCGAGAAGAAGGCGGAGCCCATGATCATCGTGATCCCCAACAACCAGGTGATTCACCGCCGGCACCCCCAGCACGGGGAGCTGACCTTTGATTTGTTCGAACGCGAGATGCGCGAGCATGTGATCCCGTTGATCGATGCGACCTACGCCACCCTTCCCAACCCGTCAGGCCGGGCGCTGGCGGGACTGTCCATGGGCGGACGCCACACCATGTTCGTCGGGTTCAATTCACTCGATCTGTTCGCTTCTTTCGGCGTGTTGAGTGCCGGCGACACCACCGCCGAGGAGACCCTGCCCGACTTCCTCAACGATCCGTCTGTAAACGACAAAATCGACTACCTCTTTATCGGCCAGGGTCCGATGGAGGCGGCAGGACGGTTCGGTGCCCGGGTCGATGGGCTGCTCCACGCGCTCGCAGCCCACGGCATCGAGCATGAGTATTACGTCGGTGGATACACCGCTCACGATTGGGCCACTTGGCGCCACCTGCTCTACTACCGCTTCCTCCCCCGCCTCTGGCGCGAGTAAATCGATTAGCCGGTCGGCGGTCCCGAGGGTAACCCGGGACAAATTGTTCGGATTGTTCGGGCCGGTTCAGGACGGCGCGAATTCCTTCAACGCGGCAGATTACCACGGATTGAGCAGGTTGGCCGATCAAGCGGGCTCACAATTTCAGGCCGGGATAATCATCCCCGCCGGAGACCGTATCCTCCCCAGTGGTGACGACCGGTTTCTGGCCGGGCCGGTCAGCAAGCTTTGGGAGCTCTGACTCGGCAGGGCCACGATGCGCTCCACTGCTTCACGGCGGAACCGGATGATCTGAACGGTAGCTGGGGGCGGGAGAACCAACGCGAGGTCAATCGCCGGCAACGCCAGGACGACCACGCCAAACCCACCGGCCGCTGAAAAGTGAACGGATTTGCCGGCCCGGATCCCGCGCGGGTCAAGGTTTCCACTGGCCAATGCACCCATCAGAATTAGCGGTGTAGGTCTCGCCGCGCGACCCCGTGTCACCCATCTTCTTACCATGCCCCCATCCCTCCCCTCCCGCCGCACTTTCTTTAAAACTGCCGGTCTCGTCGCCGCCTCGCTGGCTTTCTCTCGCACCGCCTCCGCCACCACTCCCCTTGCTGACGGCACCGCAACTGAGGGCGTCCCTTTTCGCATCGGCGTCGCCAGCTACTCCCTGCGCAAATTGCCCGTCGAGGGCGTGATTGACGCGATGCACCAATTGCAGACGCCGTGGCTCTGCCTGAAGTCCTTCCACCTGCCCTACGAACTGAGCCCCGCGGAACTCGCCGCCGGCCGCGCCCGTTACGAGGCCGCCGGGCTCACCATCGTCGGCGGCGGCAACATCGCCCTGCGCCAGGATGACGACGACGACATCCGCAAATACTTCGACTACGCCAAGGCCGCCGGCATGCCCGTCATCGTCTGCTCGCCCCTCATCGCCGCCCTGCCGCGCATTGAGAAATTCGTGCAGGAATACGACATCAAGATCGCCATCCACAACCACGGTCCCGAGGACAAGGAGTATCCCTCTGCCAGCGACGCCCTGCGCTACCTCGAAGGCATGGACCCGCGCATGGGCGTGTGTCTCGACATCGGCCACGCCGCCCGTGCGGGCGCCGACATCGTCGCCGAGGCCGCCCTCGCTGGTCCGCGCCTCTTCGACGTCCACCTGAAGGACCTCAAGGTCGTAACCGAGCGCGACAGCCAATGCGTCATCGGCGAGGGCTTGCTCCCGCTTCCCGCCCTCCTCCGCCAACTCCAGCGCCAGGGCTATACCGGCTGCGCCAACCTCGAATACGAAATCGACGCCGCCCACCCTGTGCCCGGCATGCTCCGCTCCATCGCCTACCTCCGCGGCACCCTCGCCGGCCTGACCGCCTGAAACCCAAACCAATGGGGTCAAACTTTTAATCTTGCAGTTATGCGGAGCCCGCGACGGGTGCCTTGAGGCCGGCGACACCCGTTGCGTCCGTTTTCCGAGCGACCCGCCGGAAGCCGGAGATCACGCGGTCGATGTGACCGCTGCGGTGAGGACGAGGCATGAGCCCATTCGATTCAGGGGGCTGAGAGCGGGAGGCCCGCCCGGTTCCTGCTCCGCGGCATGGGCGTCAGCGGCCGGCCCAACCCGCTGCGGCCTCGTCACCGGGACGCCCTAATTCCGCCACCGGGGGACGACTGTGCAACAGGGATTGCTTCCCCGGCAGGGGGCGCCTCAATGGACGAGATGCCCTTGTCCAAGGCCGAGATTTCCCGCCTCCGTGGCCTCCGCTTAAAAAGAAACCGGGAGGCGGCCGGCCAGTTTGTGGTCGAGGGTCCCAAGGTCGTCGCGGAATTGCTCGCGGCCGGTCATGGATTCGCGGCGATTTACGCAATCGGGGAGTGGCCGCCGCCGGCCGGCATCACCCCGACGCCCGTGACCGCCACCGAGATGAGTCGGATCAGCCATTTCCCTTCGCCATCCGAAGTGTTGGCGGTTGGCACCATCGAACGCCCCCAGCTCGTCGCGGACGAGCTCTCCGCTGGATTCACGCTGGCCCTCGATGGGGTGCAGGACCCCGGCAATGTGGGCACGTTGCTCCGCATTGCTGACTGGTTCGGTTTCGACCGCGTGCTGCTCTCCCCGACGTGCGCCGACCTGTTTTCCCAAAAGGTGATCAACGCCAGCATGGGATCCTTTGCCCGGGTGCGGGTCGTGACCACGGCCTTGGCTCCGGTCCTGGCCACCTGCCGCGCTCCTGTGCTCGGCTGCGAATTGGCGGGCGACCCCGTGACGGCGTTGGGGCCGTTGAACGCGGCCGTGGTGGTGATCGGCAGCGAAGGACGCGGCCTGTCGGAGGACGTGTTGGCTCATCTCACCCGCCGGGTCACCATCCCCAAATTCGGCCGCGCCGAATCGCTGAATGCGGCGGTTGCCGCTGGCATCGTCTGCGCGCACCTTCGCCGTTGATCCCGATGGATGCGCGAACCGACGACCACCCTTGGGACCGCCTTCGGTCGGAGTTTCACCTGCCGCCGGGCCAGATTTACCTCGATGGCAACTCCCTCGGCCTGCTCAGCCGCTCCGCCGAAACCAAACTGAACGAGGCGATCGCGGCGTGGAAACAATTCGGCATTGGGGCTTGGGAGTCCGCCGGTTGGATCGATCTCCCGAAAGCGGCTGCCACCGGCTGGCGCTCATGATGGTGGGCGCCACGGCTGGATCCGTGGCGCTGACCGGCCAGACCACCGTCAACCTCCACCAGCTGCTCGCCACCCTCTACGACGCCGATGATACGGATCGGCCGGTTATCCTCGCCGACGCGCTGAACTTTGCTTCCGACCACCACGCCATTGCGAGCCATCTGCGGCTCCGCGGACGCGATCCCCGCCGGACCCTGCGGCAGGTGGAGTCCCCCGATGGCCACACCCTGACCACGGCGGACATCATCAACGCGATGACCGAGGACGTGCAGTTGGTGGTGTTGCCCAGTGTGCTCTACGTGAGTGGACAGCTCCTTGATGTGGCCGCCATCACCACCGCCGCCCGGGCGCGCCACATCATCCTTGGCTGGGACCTTTCCCACAGCATTGGGGTGGTGCCCCATCAACTGGAGGAGATGGGGGCCGACTTTGCGTTCTGGTGTAACTACAAATACCTCAACGCCGGACCGGGAGCGATCGGCGGACTTTTTCTGCACCCCCGTCATCATGAACGGGCCCCCGGGTTGGCCGGTTGGTGGGGAGTGGAGCCCGCGCAGCGCTTCAAGCTGGATCCCACCCACGTGCCGGCCACCGGCGCCGCCCGGCTGCAGGTGGGCACGCCGTCGATTCTGAGCCTCGCCCCGCTGGCGGGGTCCTTGGATTTGTTCGAGCAGGCGGGAGGGGTTGCCGCGATTCGGCAGCGTTCACTCGATCTCAATCAGCGCCTGCTTCAACGCATCGACGCCGACCTGACTCCCTTCGGGTTCAGGCTCATCACCCCACGACCCCCCGAAGCCCGCGGAGGACACCTCGCACTGCATCACCCCGCGGCTGGCCAAATTTGCCCCGCGCTGCGCGACGTGGGGGTCATTCCCGATTATCGCCACCCCCGGGTCTTGCGGATCGCACCAAACGCCTTCCACACCTCGCCCGGCGAAGTGGACGTCGCCGTTGATCGGTTGGTGGCGGTGATGCACACGGGCGCCTACCAAAACTGGCCCCCCGTCGGGACTGCCGCACCCTGACCCCGCTCCCTTCCTCATGAGCCGATTCATCGACATCACCCGCCCGCTGCACCCCGGCACCCCGGAGTGGCCCGGCGACACGCCCGTGGCCTTCGATTTTGTGGCCCGCATCAAGCGGGGCGACGCCGTCAATGTGGGCCGCCTCACGATCAGTCCCCACAACGGCACCCACGCCGACGCCCCCTATCACTACTGCGAGGAAGGCATCACCATCGACCAGGTGCCGATTGAAACCTATGTGGGGCCCGCCCGCGTCGTGGATATCCGCGACTGGGATGCGATCACCCGCCCGCGTTTGGAGGCGATTGACGCCGGCTCGGCCGAGCGCCTGCTGCTGCGCACCGGGGCCTGGCAGCGCCCGGAGGTGTTTCCGGAAACCTGGCCCTTGATGCAACCGGAGGTGCCCGGCTGGCTCACCGCCCAAGGCGTGAAACTCATCGGCCTGGATGCCCCGTCCGTCGATGCGCTCACCAGCAAGGACCTGCCCCGGCACCTCGCCTGCAAGGCCGCCGGACTGTTCATCATGGAAAACCTGCTCCTCGAGGCGGCCCCCCCGGGGGACTACGAACTGATCGCCCTGCCTCTGCGGCTGCAAGGCGCGGACGGCTCACCCGTCCGGGCGGTTTTGCGGACCCTGGGTTGAGCCCGGCGGCGCGCCGCCTGCTCCCACCCAAGGGGGTCGCCGGCAAATTGGCCCACTTGCCGGCGACCCCGGGGACATTCCGCCGTCGGGTGACTCGACTTACGGCGACGGCGGAAAAGGAGATCCCGGCTGGGGCCCGGGCTTGAACACCAAAATCAAACTGGCGCCCTGACCGCTCGTGGAAGCCAGCACGCGGCCGGCCGCCGGTTGGTGCTCACGACACCGCTCCAAACGCTCCGCCAGGGTTTCAAGGGGGTGTCGGCTCACGCACTCGATGCGGATGCCGGGCGACCTCACCGGAGGTGGCGCCGCGGACGAGGTAACTTTGGAGGAGGGGGGACCAGAGGACATGGGAATCACTTGTGTCCACTGGAACGGCCGGGCTTGCCGGAATCCTTCAGCTTAATCCCATAAAAATCTTCCCTGTTTTGGTAACCCCACTGCTCCCCCCGCGGTATTCCTTCCCCAACGAGCCGCCCTGATGACCGATCACCGTGACTGCCACCACTCAACAAATGCCCTTCGCCTCTGCGCCCACCCGGGCTACCTTGGCTTCATTCGATCCCATGGAAGAACCCAGTGATCACGAACTGATGTTGGCCGTGCGAGCCGGAGAAATTTCCCGTTTGGGCGATTTGTTCGAGCGCCACCATCGCCCGCTTTATGGCTTCCTCGCCCGCTTGATCGGCGACCGCGAATCCGCCGAGGATCTGGTGCAGATCGTCTTCCAGCGCATCCATAAATACCGCCACACCTACCGCGACGAAGGAAAATTCTCCGCTTGGATCTATCACCTCGCGCGCCACGTCGCCGCCGATCATCACCGCCGCAACGCCCGCCAAGGCACCGCCACGGACCCCTCGGATTTCGATCGCGTCTCCGATGACACCACCCCGACCGCCGAAGCTGCCGCCAGCCGGCTGGACGACCTCAAGGTCATGAAACGCGCCCTCCAATCGCTCCCCCCGGAGCAGCGCGAGGTCCTCATCCTGCCCCGGGAAACCTCCCCCTTGGTGCAGGTGGCCATGATCGATTTTGTCATCGCCTCCCGGGACGAAGGCGCCGCCGCGACTCTCGACGCGTTGACCCGCAATCCCGCCACGGACGCCGTGGTCCGCGAGGCAGCTCGCCGCGGCCTCGTGCGGCTGGGCATCAGTTAAACTTCTTTTCTCCTCCCGTCCTTTCGCATCCCTTAAGACCATCAGCCCCCCTCACCCATGACTATCCGCAACCTCACCGCCCTGCTGCTCGGCAGCCTGCTCACCGTCGGATCGCTGTCCGCCAATCAACCCAACGTCACCGCGACCTTCTCCGACCCCAGCCAACCCGGCCGTTTCCATGCCCGGCTGCTCAATGGCGAAATCACCCTCCGTGGCGGCGACGTCAATGAGGTTACCGTCTCCACTGACGCACTCCGCCCCACAGAGGAAAAAGCCCGGCCGGATGGCATGCGGGTGATCAGCTCCGGGGCCGCCTTCTCCCTGGAGGAGCGGGACAACGTCATCACGCTCGACTACAGCCACTCCGATGGCTGGGCCAACCCGTCCGCGTTTGTCATTACCGTGCCTCGCCACACCCATCTGGATATCGAGGTCAGTATGGGGGGCCAGATCTCCGTGGCCGATGTCTCCGGCGATGTTTCGATCAAAAACCTCAAGGGCGAAATCACGCTCAGCGACCTCCGGGGGGGGGCCATTGTCGAATCCATGAACGGGGAGATCGAAGCGTCGTTTCTCGCCGTCCAACCCGACCGCCCGCTCTCCTTCACCTCGATGAACGGCGAAGTCGAAGTGCACCTGCCGGCTGACACCGCGGCCAACGTGCGTTTCCGCACCCAAAACGGCACCATCCTGACGAACTTCGGGGAAGACGTGCTGGTGACCACCACCACGGCCGGACGCGCGTTCGCGCCGGGCGCCAGCGAAGAGATTGCCGAATTCGCCGCCGAGATGGCCGAAGAAGCCGTCGAACTGGCCATGGAAATCGCCGCGGAGGTGCGCCAGGCGGTGCAGGAGGCCCGCTCCGACATGCGGGAGCAACGCAACCGGGAACAGCAGCTCCGCGAGGCCGAGCAGGAGATGCGCGACGCCGAACGCGAGATCGCCATCGCCCAAGGCAAACGGACCGCCGTCGGCAGTGCCCCCCGCGCCCCGCGGCCTCCCCGCCCGCCCAGCATCCCTTCCATGGCCGGAGGCAAGGTCATCAGCGGCACCCTCAACGGCGGTGGCGTGGACCTGCAAATCGCCACGATGAACGGCGACATCCTCGTGCGGAAGCGCGAGGACTGACCCTCATCCCCTGCCCACGGGCGGTTTCCGCTAGGACTCCTCGGACGATGCTGCTTCCGCTGCATCGTCCTTTGATTTGGCCGTCTTCGAGGGGGCTTTCTTCGCTGCGGTTTTGCGCGAACCCGACTTCCGCTTCGGCTTGGGCTTGGCGTTGAGCCAGAGCGTGTCATCCCGACTGTTGCGATTGAGCCAGAGGATTTCGTCACCCAGTTCCAGGAACTGCGGTTTCTCCTCGGCGGACTCGGGCACATTGAGTCCGGCGTTCACCAAAACTTCGAGGATCTCAACCGCTGGCTTGTTGAGCCTTTCCGCCAGCACCCCGACCTCGGCGGAAGCGCCCGTGCCGCGGGACTTGGGCTTGAGGAGCAATCGGAGCGCGGGCACGGCATTGGGTCCCGGGGCAAAGGTGATTTCCGCGGCGGACTCCGCGGGCTGGGACCCTTCCGATTCGTCGTTCGACGACGCCGCTTCCGCGGAGGATTCTTCGGAATCCTCCGACTGATTCGAACGGGATTTGCCGTTGTCCTTATCCCGGCAATTGATCCAGACCCCGCCCCGGCCGTCCTGCTTCATCCAGAACAGCTCGTCGCCGTGCTCGACAAAATCAGGCTTGGCGTCCTGGTCTTCCGCCGCGGTCAACCCGATGCCCGCCAACGCTTCGAGCAGCGACTCGGGCTCATGCTTGAACGCCTTGGAGAGGAAGCTGACCGAGCCCGACAGGCCAGGCCCGCGACGATTGCGACGCATCTTCGGTTTGATGAGATCGAGCAGTTCCTTGCCTTCCGGCAGGGGCTCGGGGGGCTGATTCGCGGCGGCCTCGCGAGCCGCCTGACGGTGTGCCTTCTCCTCTTCCAGCTGCAGGCGCTTCGCCCGCTCGGCCTGATGCTCACCGCGCACATCCGCCGCCGCCGGGTCATCCGGATCGAGTTTTTTGCCCTTGCTGGTCTTGAAGCGGGGCCGGGGCTTCTCGCGCACGTTGATGAAGAGTTGGCCCCGATTGTTGCGGTTGAGCCAAAACAGATCGCCTTCGAAATCAAAATAGACGGGCAGGTCGTCCTCCCCCTCGGGCACCTCGAAACCACATTCGACGAGCGCACCCAACACATCGTCGGGTTCCTGATCCCACCGCTTGGCCAGATAATCAATCGCCGCCGCTTCACCGATGCTCTTGGGATTGCGGCGCAGGTGCGGCTTAATGGCGTCGAGCAGGGTCGGCAGGTCGTCCTCCATGTCGAGTTCGTCCCACTCCTCGTAGCCCTCAGCCTCGTCGGCGAGGGCTTCCGGATCGTCGTCGCGCTCCGTATCCCGCACCGGGCGCAAACCGTCGGTCGCGTCCCCCTTGGCCTCCACGGCCTCTTGCCGCTCGGCTGCGGCTTCCGCGGTGGCCCGCTCAATGCGTTCCTCTTCCCGGCGGTGCTCCTCTTCCCTCCGACGGCGTTCCTCGTCGCGGGCGTGGGCCGCGGCCTCGGCTTCGAGGGTCCAGTCCCGCTGCGACCCGCGCCGCGCCAGCCCGTTGAAGGCGAGCGGATTATCCGGCGCCGCGCGGTAATCGATGATTTCCCATTCGTCGGTGCCGAGTTCGTTAAGAAAATTTTCCAACAGCTGAGGACTGGCGAAGCCCCCCTTACCACTGCTGATTACTTTGTATTCCCAGATAGCCATAAGTGCTTGTGCCCTGACCGGGCCCCTCACCCCTCCCAGATCCCAACCGGACTGCCGAGACTTTTCGAAACCCACCTTAAAAATCCCGACCCCACGCCCACCCGGTGCCCGCGGTTCCACCCGCCGTTGCCAGGAACGGGGGGAACGAGCCTATTCGATCGAGACGATTTGATCCAAAAAGGGTTTGATCGCGTAGGTGGTGATTTGGCCACCGGGGCCGGTGAGGTTGTAGTCGGAGACCAAACCGCTGCTACCATCGAACTTGACAATCAGGCCTGTTTAACAAGCCTGTTTGTGTGAAGTCCAAAACTCGCACCATCGGGGCTTTCGAAGCCAAAAACCGTTTTTCGGAACTGATTGCCCAAGTGGGGCGCGGTGCTGAGATCACCATCACCAAACACGAGAAACCCGTGGTTAGGATGGTCGCGGTGGCGGCGGATGATCAGTCGGCCCGAGAACGGGCGAGCAAAACGCTTCGCTCGTTTCAGCAACGCTACTCACTCGATGGCCTTGATGCCAAAGCCTTGATCGCTGAGGGGCGCCGGTGAGAGCGCTGGTGTTGGATTGTTCCGCCACCCTGCCTTGGGTGTTCGGATCCGAGGCGACCGACGCAACCGACGCGCTTCTGACCACGGTTACCAACGGAGCCGAGGTATGGGTCCCCAGTTTATGGCACCTCGAGCTGGCCAACGTGTTGTTGGGCGCAAAAAAGCGCGGCCGTATCGATGAAGCGGGAATCACCGGATTTCTCACTGCGCTCAATTCTTTCGAGATCCACGTCGACGATGAAACCGTCAATCAGGCTTGGTCCCAAACCCTTGCCATTGCCGAATCCCACCAGCTTACGAGCTACGATGCCTCCTACCTTGAGCTGGCTTTGCGCCGCAACCTCCCCCTGGCAACCCTCGACAAGAAACTCGCTCAAGAAGCGCAAAACTCAGGCCTCATTTCGTTGTTTGATCGCTGACTCAGGAATCGATTCATCAAAAATCGAACCCTAAATGGTGTTGCTTTCGTAAAGCGTAATACAACGTCCCGTTTCGCTGCCTCTGCCGACAATTCCAAGATGAAGTGGACCCCGTCGGTTGGACAGTTGGAACGGGTTTGTTAGTTATGGTTTCGGCGGTTTGGGACCAAGGATGAAAAAGGGCATTGCTTGAATTTCAACGAACTCATCCTTGAGCGCGCCGACTTAAGATTTTTCGATTGAGAAAATCTCATCAAGGAAGGTTTTGATCGCGTAGGTGGTGATTTGGCCGCCGGGGCCGGTGAGATTGTAGTCGAAGGCGTGGACGGCCCAGGGGAGTTCGATCAAGGCGTGGGGGACCGCGGAGTGTTGGAGCTGGTCCGCGAGGCGTTGGCTGTGTTTGACCCAGCAGAGGGTGTCCACCGTGCCGTGGAGGAGAAGCGTGGGTGGGGTCTCGCCGGGCCTGACCAGACCTTGGGCACTGGCGGAATCGTAGTCGGCTTGATTCGCCGGCGTGGGCGCTCCGCCGAGAAATTGCTCCATGAGCTTGATCGAGTTGAGCACGTCGTCGGACCGGGAAATCGACCAGACAAAATTCATATCGTAGACGCCGTAGAGGCCAATGAACCCCCGCACGGCGGGATCGGGCTCCCCGTAGGCCACGGCACTCGCGATTTGGGCGCCTGCCGAACGGCCCAGGAGCACGATGCGACTGGCGTCGATCTGCAGGGGGCTCGCGTTGGCCTTGAGCCATGCGATCGCCTGCCGGATGTCTTCCCGCTGAGCGGGCCAAGGATACTGCGGGGCCAATCGGTAGCTGATCGCGGCGACGTTGTAGCCCTGCCCGGCCAGCCAGTGGTTGAAGTGCGGAATCTGGTCGCGGGCACCGCCGTCCCAACCTCCACCGTGGACCACAATCACCACGGGAGCCTGGGCGGTCGCGGTCGGATAAAAATCCAGTTTCAGCACCTGCGGCCAAGTGGTCGGCGTAAAGATGTGCGTTGCAACAGAGACCCGCTCCCCGGCGGGCAGCGGGAGCCACATGCGGCGCAAATTCAGTGGGCGGGACGAAGCGGGTTCGACGCCAAACGCGGCTTCCATTTTGGCCGGAAGCCGCTGGGCGATCTTGGTGGCATAACCGGTCGGGGTGAAAAACATCACCGTCGCGATAAGGCCAAGCCCAAGCGCGACGCCCCCAACGCCCCAATACGGTTGATCCGGCTCCACCACCACTGCGCCGTAGGCGATCACCACACAGACGAGCACCAACGCGACCAATCCCAGGTAGTGGCCAAACTCGCCCGCCAACAGCGCCGCCTGCCACACCACGACATGCCAAGCCGGCACCCAAGTCAGGCTGGAGAGGGCCGCGAGCACCACGGCAAAGCTGAGGAACATCCAACGCATCCGGCGGCAAGTAGGATGTAACCACGGGCGGGCTGCAACGTTCGGTCTCGCTTCGCTCGGCTCAGCCTTGATCCTAATGCTTTCCGGCCATGCGACGTCTCGACCAACTCCTCGCCAACCTCGGCTACTGCTCGCGCAGCGATGCGCGCCATTGGGTGACGCGGGGCCGCGTCACCGTGGGCGGCACCGTCGCTCGCAACAGCGGCCAAAAGGCCGACCCCGCGCAGGTCCGCGTGGACGGGGAACCGTTGGACCATCCCGCCGGTCTGCTGCTGCTGCTGCACAAACCGACCGGCTTGGTCTGTTCGCACGATGTCCGCGAGGGGCCCTCGATTTATGACCTGCTGCCGGACCGCTGGCGGGCCCGCAATCCGGTTGTCACTTCGGTCGGCCGCCTCGATAAGGACACCAGCGGCCTGATCCTGCTCACGGACCAATCCCCATTGGTCCACCGCCTCACCTCGCCAAAACACAAGGTGCCCAAAGTCTACCGCGCGACCGTGGACCGCGACCTCGATCCGGACCTGATCCCGCTTTTCGGCGCCGGCACCTTGGAGTTGGAAGGCGAAAAAGCTCCGTTGGCTCCGGCCACCTTGGTCATCCGCGAGCCCCGCGTCGCCGAGCTGACCTTGATTGAAGGCAAATACCACCAAGTCCGGCGGATGTTCGCCAAGCCCCGAGCAGCAGATCGCTTTCAGTCGGCGCTTCGGGCCGCTCGATCTGACCGACCTCCCGGTCGGGGAGTGGCGCGAAATGCCGTTGGACACCTTGGAAGGGTAAGCAGATCCGGCGAAACCCATCGGGGCCCCGGCGAAGTCGACCTTACTCCCGCCGCCGGGCCTATTTCCCGATTCCAAGGATTGAGCCGGGAACAAAAATTTGCATCCTATAGCTTCTCCCCCTCGTTCCCCCCGTTGATTTACCGTCCATGAAAATGATCCGTCACCCCCTCGCGTTGTTACTCGCCTTCGGCTTGGTTTTGCCCGTCTTGCCGCTCCCCGCCGAGGACCACGGCCACACCGAACTCGGTGAGCAAATGGAGGTCATCGGCAAGACCTTCCGATCCCTCCGCCGGGCCGTGCGCGACCCGGCCAAGAATGCGGAAGCGGCGGAAATGGCCGGCGAGATGCTGGCCGCGGCGCGGGCCTCAATCGACCACGATCCCGCGTGGACGGCAGACCAGCCCGCCGCCGAGCAGGCCGACTTCGTGGCGGGTTACAAAAAGGAGATGCAGAAATTCATCGACCTATTGACCGAGCTGAAGGCGGCATTGGAAGCCGACGACAACGAGAAGGCCAATGAGCTGGTGGACGCCCTGCGCGACCAGCAGCGCAGCAGTCACAAGGCCTACAAGAAGCCTGACGAGGATTGAGTCCCGACCCGCCCCCCCTCGTTTCGCCAACCCAGCCGACGTGAGGCGGACCTCTTTCCTCCGGCCCTACTGATATGAGACCCCGTCAACTCATCCTCTGGGGCATCACGGCTCTGTTCGGCGCGAGCGGGTGGGCCGACAGTGCCGAACCGCCCGTCCCCGCCGAGACCCAGAGCTGGACGGTCCTGTTCGACGGGCAATCGCTGACGGGCTGGGTGGCACACCTCGGCCAGCGGGGCAACGAAACCAGTCTCCCGCTGGAGGACATCTTCTCCGTCCACGACGGGAGCATTCACGTCTACCGGGATGCCCCCAATCGCACCAAACAATTCAGCGCCAACCTGCGCACGACCGCGACGTTTTCGCGATTCCACCTGCAGGTCGAATACCGGTGGCGGGACCACCGCTTCCAGCCCCGCCATGCCGCTGTCCGGGATGCGGGCATCCTCTTTCATCTCCACACGGATATCGGAGCGGTCTGGCCTCCATCGGTCGAAATGCAGCTGGGCGGAGGGGAGCCGGGAGCCCCCTATGTCACCGGGGATATTTGGATCATCGGAAATACGCGGGCGCGGGCCCGGGCGGTGCCGGACGGCACTGCTTTCTACTACGATCCCACGGGGCCCGTTCTCGAGTTGGGCGGAAGCCACCCCGCCAACGAAGAGTTGCCGGGTGCGAGCTACACCTCCGTCGCGGCGACCAAGCCGCACGGGGAATGGAATCTGGCCGAAGTGATCGTCGACGGCGCCGACCACGCGACCTACTACCTCAACGGTAAACGGGTGAACGAGGTGCGGGACATGCGCTACCGGGACGAGACCGGCCAGTGGCAACCGCTGGACTCCGGACATATTTCCCTGCAGGCCGAGTGGGCCGAACTCGAGTATCGGATGGTGCGGATTCGCGAGTTGGACTCCGCCAACTAGGGCGGGCTTAGGCATGAACGAGCGGACCGCATCCCCTCCGGGTTATGCGCCCCCGTCTTCCGCCGAACTCGGCATATTGTCGGCCAGCCCCGCTGGACCGGTGTCGGGTTCACGAATTGCGGGGGAGAGTGGCAAACTTCCCCTCCGTTCTGCAGGTTAAGGCATGCCTGCTCCATCACTCGATCAACGTCTCCGGGCCCGCGACCGCCCGGCGGGGGCGCCGGTCATGTATCAACGCTGGTCGGACCTGCTGTTTCTGCACTGGCGGTGGCCCGCGGAGGAGATCCAAGCCTCGCTGCCGGCCGGACTCACGGTGGACACACACGAAGGTGTCGCCTGGATGGGAGTGGTGCCCTTTTGGATGGACGCGGTGCGCCCGCGGTGGCTGCCGCCGGTCCCCGGCCTCTCGTGGTTTCTCGAACTCAATCTGCGGACCTACGTCTTCGATAAAAACGGGGAACCGGGCGTATGGTTTTACTCCCTCGACTGCAATCAACGCATCGCCACCGCCGTGGCTCGGCGACTGTTTGGGCTCAACTACGTCGGGGCCCGCCAAGTCGGGCGCCGGCCCGCGGCGACCCGGGCCGCTGAGTTTCATTCCACCCGCCGGGCCACGGACGGGGGGAGCCACTTCGAATGGGAACCCACCGGCGAGGCCGGTGGGGCTGCTCCCGGCTCGTTGGCGTTCTTTCTGGTCGAGCGCTACCTGCTTTTCAGCGCCCACCGGGGTCGGCTGCACCGTGGCCAAGTGTGGCACCCCCCTTACGCGATCCGCTCCGTCAACGTGCGCCAAGCCGAGAGCGCCCTCTGGGTTGACCAAGGTTGGACCGCCCCGAATCGTCCTGCCGATCACGCCCTCGCCAGTCCCGGGGTTTCCGTATCCATTTACCCGTTACTTAAAACCGTTTGAAGATCACGCTCCCCCCTCTCCTCCTCGGCGCCGTCCTGAGCGCCACCGTCGGAACGGCTCAAATGCTCGCTCCGCTGGTGGTGAGTGTGTCCCGGGAGGCGTTGCCGGCGGCGGAGGTGCCCCTGGTGGTGGACCTGTTTTCCGCGGAAACCCTCCGCGCCTCTCCCGCCCTGGCGCTGGATGACAAGCTGAAGGCGTCGGCCGCGTTTCAGCTGTTTCGCCGCACCGGCAGTCTGTCCGCCAACCCGACGGCGCAGGGGGTCTCCCTGCGCAACATCGGCCCCAGCGGCGCAGGGCGCACCCTCGTGCTGGTGGACGGTATTCCGCTGAATGATCCGTTTGGCGGATGGGTGGCCTGGTCCAAGACTTCCCAGCTTGATCTGGCGGCCGTCGAGATTGTGCGCGGTGGCGGATCGGGCAGCTGGGGCAGTGCGGCGATGGGTGGCACCATCCAGGTTCGCTCCCAGCGCGAGCCCTTTGAGGATCGTTCGGCGGCGCAATGGGAAATCGGTGACTTTGGCACCGTGCTGGCGGAATTTTCCAGTCATTACGGGACGGGGAATCAGGCGTGGTCCGTTCAAGCCCGCGGGTTGCACAGCGACGGGTTTCGCCGCAAGGCGCCCGCCAGCGCCGGGCCGCTTGATCGCAGCACCGATTTGCAGCAAGGCTACCTGGAGCTGGGCTGGACCGGGCGCACCGCCGCCGGCACCACTGGTGGGTTGACCCTGCGGGGTTTCACCGAGGACCGGGGCAATGGCACGCCCCAGCAACGCAACCGCAGTCAGGAGCTCATGCTCGCCGCCCGGGCGGACGGCACCCGGGACCTGGGGGGGCGGGCGGCGAAATGGGCCACCCACGCCTACCTCCAAACGCAAGAGTTTCGCAGTCTGTTCACGGCGGTGGATGCTTCGCGAGAAACCGAGTCACCCGTGCTCGATCAATACGCCGTGCCCGCCGATGCCGTCGGCGCGGGCGGGCAAGTCACCTGGCCGGGCGCGGACCACCAAACGACGGTGGGCGCCGACGCGCGGTGGGTCCGAGGCGAGACCCGCGAGAACTACTTTCGCAGCGGCGACGCCTTTTTACGCAACCGCATCGCCGGCGGGGAGCAGCGCACCGCGGGCGTTTTTGCCAACCACCATCGGTCACTGGCCCCCACGTGGCATCTGGACCTGGGGGTGCGGGTCGACCATTGGCAACTAACCGATGGTCGCCGGGTGGAGACCGATCGCACCGATGGCAGCCGGATGCGGGACGAGACCTATGCCGACCGTTCCGCCACCGAGTTTAATCCCCGCTTGGGAATTGTCTGGCAGGCGGCGGACAACTGGGCCTGGCAGGCGGCGGCCTATCAGGCGTTTCGGCTCCCCACCCTGAATGAATTTTACCGGCCCTTCCGGGTCGGCAGCGTCATCACCGAGGCCAATCCCGATCTGGAGACCGAGCATCTGCAGGGCGTAGAAGTGGGGTCCACCTGGCGCACTCCGCAGGCGTCCTTCCGCCTGACCGGATTCATGACCGAAGTTGAGGATGCGGTGGCCAACGTGACCCTCGGCGTCGGACCGGGATTTGTTCCCGGCGTGGGGTTTGTTCCCGCGGGCGGGGTGGGCCGCCAACGACAGAACCTGAACCGCATCACCATCTCGGGAATCGAGTTCGAGGCCCATTGGCAGGTCACCGAATCTCTCCGCGGGCGAATCGACTACTTATATAGCGACGCGCGGGACACGGCCACGGATCGGGTGCTGCCGCAGGCGTCGCGCCACACGGTGGTTGCGGGCTTTGACTGGCGACCGGCGCCCCGGTGGTCCATCGGCGTGGGCAGTCGCTACGTCAGCGAGGCGTTTGAAGACGACGCCAACCTGCTCGTGCTCGCCGAGGCCCTGACCTTCGACCTCCACGTGAGTCGAACCCTGGCCAACGACGCGGAAGTTTTTCTGGCGGTGGAAAATGTCACCGATGAGGACGTGCAGTCCGGACGCTCCCCCGACGGGCTGATCGATCTGGCGACGCCGCGGTTCGCCCGGATCGGGATGCGGTGGTATTGGTAGGATGCGGGACGTCGGGTGATTGACGTGCGGGGCGGGCTCGGTTCGGGTGGCAGGATGAATCCTCCTGAACTCACCGGGGCTGAGCTCCGGGCCCTCCGGGCCGAAGGCCAACGGCTGGTTGATGGCCTGCACGTGGGCCACCACGGCTTGACCGCCACGGTGGTGAAGGAATTGAACGGCCGGTTGGCGCGGGATCAGTTGGTGAAAGTGCGGGCCTCCGAGACCGATCGCAACGTGCGGAAACTCCTTTTCGTGGCGCTGGCGGAGGCCACGGGGTCGGCTTTGATCAGCACGGTTGGGCGCACGGCGGTGCTCTTTCGGGCGCCCGCGGCGGCCGAGGACCACGCCGACTAAAAAGAAAGGCGTCGAACCCTTGGGAGGTTCGACGCCCGGATCTTGGATCTACCGTTGGCTTTATTCGAAGGATCGGATCAGCCGATCAATCTGTGACCCGGAAACGTAGCGGGACACGCATGCGGGTGTTAACCGTGCGGCCGGCCTTGGTGCCTGGTTTGAATTGCCAACGGGAAACCCCGAGGACCGCCGCATCCTCGAATCCTGAGTGGGTGGAGCTTTTGACGGCGGCCCAGGGCACGCGGCCATTTTTGTCGACGATGAAGTCAACCACGACCTCGGCGTAGTTAACCAACTGTCTCAGCTCGTAGGGAAAAGCGGGGGGACGTTGCAGCAGGGGAACCGGCTGACTGTCCAAATCCGCCAGATTAAAGAGGTCGTTCATCTTGGCCGGGCTCACGCCCGACCGGGAGATCCGGGGCGGAATCGAAACCACCTTGGCCGAATCAAAATCGGGTTTTGGCAGCAACGAAGCCAGGTCGAGCTTCTGTTGGAATACGGCCTCGGAATTAAACGAGGGCACATCGGCCTGCATCGGCACGTAGGCCCCGGGATCAATCTCCTCCTGCGGACCGTTGTCCTCGAACACCTCGTCCGGATCGGGCAGCTCTTCAATCGGAGGCATCTCCATGAAGGTGATTTCCAGCTCGGGCACCGCATCGGTGTTCTCGACGACGACGGCGGGATCATTGAACGCGAGCAAGGCCATGGCGTGAAGCGCGGCCGAGATGGCGAGGCCGATCACGAACACATATCGGGTGGGTTGCTGGCTCGGTTCATACCGCCAGTCCCCTTTGATCGGGGGCCGCTCCGGTGGAGGGGTCGGACGATCCGGCTGCGGCCGGAATTCGGGTGGAGGCCTGCGCGAGGGCAGACGGGTGTCGGCGGGGGTTTTACGGGGATTAGCTCGCACCACCGCCGGCGAAACGGTAAGGAGCTGGGTTGTCATAGTGGCGGCAGTATGGACCTTGTGACGGAAATCGTCCGCGCATGGTTTGTCCGTTGCCACGCAGGGATTGACCCTCGATTTTCAGGCCAATCATGGTGCTCGAAACCTTTGGATGGAACCCCGACTGGGCCGCCGCCTTCGCCCCCTATGCGGCGCAGGGTTTTGTCCCCGCCCGGGTGGTCTGTGAACTGCGCCGAAAGTTCTACGCAGTGCAGGATGAGGATCGTGAGTGGTTGGGGGAGTGTCGCGGCGGTTTTTTCCACCGTCACGCCCAGACGAGCTCCTTTCCGGCGGTGGGCGACTGGGTGGCGATCCAGCACCGGGAGGATGGCCAAAGAGTCGATATTCACGCGGTGCTCCCACGCCGCACCAAGTTCTCCCGGCGGGCCGCCGGCGAGGAGCAGATCGAACAGGTGGTGGCGGCCAACGTCGATTACGTGCTCTTGGTGAGCGGTCTGGATCGCAACTACAACCCGGCTCGCATCCAACGCTTTTTGGTAGCGGCCCGGGAGAGCAAAGCCCAGCCGATCATCGTGCTCAACAAGGCCGATGTCGTCGCCGACGCGATCGGCATCAAAACAGCGCTCGAGCAACTGGTGCCGGGCGTCACCGTGCTGCTCACCAGCACGGTGAACCAGCAGGGGCTGGCGCCCCTGCGGGCGCTGGCCCGGCCGGGCACCACGCTGGCTTTGGTCGGATCATCCGGCGTCGGCAAGTCCTCGCTCATCAACGCCTTGACCGCGGAGGCCGATCTGCCCATCGGCGAGGTCCGGGTCAAGGACAGCAAGGGTCGCCACACGACCACCCGGCGCGAGTTGGTGCCCACCATCGGCGGGGCGATGTTGATCGATACGCCCGGCTTGCGGGAGCTCCAACTCTGGGCGGTTGAAGACGGGGTGAGTGAAACGTTCGCCGACATCGTCGCGCTGACCCTCCGCTGCCGTTTCGCCAACTGCCGGCATACCAATGAACCGGGTTGCGCGGTGCGACGGGCACTCGACGACGGAACGTTGGACGCCGTGCGCTACGCTCACTACCAAAAGCTCCGCGGGGCCTACGCGCTCCCCCCGGCCGCCCGCAAATCCAACCGGACCGTCGCCAACCAACCCGGCTGGCGGCGACGGGTCAACGAACCCCCGCGCGGCGGTCGACGTATCCACCCCGACGATACCTAAGGCCGGTCCCACGGTCCCCGGAGGCGGCCCTCCGCCGCCGCCCTCAGTCCACCCGGTCGAGCATACCCGCCAGGTCCCCGGTCTCAAATCGGGTGAGGTTGGCCAGAAAATGGTCCACCACGGCCGCGGGTTGCCGCGGGCGACCGCCGGCGCTGTGGGGGGTGATGTGGCAATGCGGCGTGCGCCATAGCGGATGCTCGGGGGGCAGCGGCTCCGGATCGGTGACGTCCAGATACGCCGCGCCCACCCGCCCGGTTCCCAAGGCCTCCATCAGGGCGTTTTGATCAACGGTCGTGCCCCGGCCGATGTTGTAGAAGTGGGCTCCGCGTTTGAGCAACGCCAGCCGCCGCGCGTTCACGTAAGAGTCGGTCGAAGGATTTTGGGGCAGGATATTCACGAGGTGATCCACCTCGGGCAGGACGGCGCTGAGTCTTTCCTCGGCGATCACATGAACCCCCGTTTCACTGTAGGCCCGTCGGCGGAGTGCATAGATTTTCATGTCGAACGGGCGCAGCAGTTCCACCAAGCGGCGGGCGATGGTGCCGAAACTGAGCATCAGGACCGTCTGCCCGGTGAGGAGCTGGGACTGTCCGCGTCGCTCGAGGTAAGGCCAGCCAGGCAAGGGTTTTTGTTGTTCGGCCCAGGAGTCCGGCAGCCGCCGGTTCAAGGCCAGCATCATGCCCAACACATGCTGGGCACACGGATCGGCGAAGACCGAGGACATGCTGGTGAACACGGTCCCCCGGGCCCGCAGCCCTTCCCTGAACTCCGGCTCGTCATAGTTCGTGTAGCCGCCGGAGTTGAGCGCCAACCAACGCAGGTGCGTCGACGCCTGACACGTCAGGCGATGGGGTTGCCCGAACGCGACGTCCGCCCTCGCCAGCTCCGCGGAGGGCGCACCCTCCTCCCATGCATTCGCGGACCGTTGGGGGGCCACCACCAGCCGATGGGAGACGGTGGCCTCGCGCAGCCGCGCCAGGGCGGGTGCATCCAGCTCCGCGTTGCACCAGATTTTTAGCCGCGGTTTCGCCATGGTCGGACCTATTCCTCCTCGTTGAAGGCGCACAACGTGTGCACGGGCAGCCCCGCACCGCGGAGTTTTTCCGACCCGCCCAATTCCGGCAGATCGATGATGGCCGCGACTCCGACCACTTCGGCCCCGATTTTGCGAAAGAGCTTGGCCGCCGCGATCAAGGTGCCTCCGGTCGCGATCAGGTCGTCCACCAGCAGCACGCGCTGGCCTTTTTCGCAGGCGTCGGCGTTGATCTCAATCGTCGCCGAGCCATACTCCAAAGTGTAGCTCTCCTCGACGGTTTGATAGGGCAGCTTGCCTTTTTTGCGCACGAGGGCGAAGGGCTTGTGCAGTTGGTAGGACAGGGCTCCGCCAATGATGAACCCCCGGGCATCGATCGCCGCAATGACGTCCACCTCGAGCTGGGTGCAATCCATGGCAAAGGCTTCAATCATGACCCGAAAGGCTTCGGGGTCGTTAAACAGCGTGGTGACATCGCGGAAATTCACCCCGTCGATCGGCCAGTGCTTTACCGTGCGGATACGTTTTTTGAGGTAGGAGGAGAGGGCGTCGGTTTCCATGGCGAGAAGCAGTGGGAGGGGCGCTCGAAGATGCGACGGCCCGCGGAGCGGGAGCAAGGGCTAAGCCTCGGGCGCGGGGGCCGCGGCGGCGCGCAATTGATCGGCGACGGCATTGAGCGACCGCAGCGGCTCGACCAGGGCATCGTTGCGTCGGCCGTTTTCATCGACCAAACCGACATCGAAGGGGGAGTCCACCACGAGGTCGCCCCGTCGGAATCGAGTCCAGACGTAGCCGATGACCCGCGGATCGCGCAGCCCGGCCCCGATCGAGGCCCGGCCCTCGCGGATGCGACGTTCATACTCCCCCTCCCCGGAAGCCAGATCGACGCCCCCGTTCGAGCCCACCCATTCCGGCACGAGCCACAGTTGCGGGGCATCGGCGGTGACCAAGCCCAGGCCGTCCACTTGCAGCAAATCGCACTGACTGGCCGCCATCTCCCGCACCAGCGGCGGCGTCGCTCCGGTCAACAACGGACTGAGCACGAGGCAATCCGGATTAATCTGGCGAGCCGCGCGGCGGATCACGGACAGGTAACGCAGGGCGTATTCCTTGATGAAATCGTCGAGGTCGCGGCGGTATCCGGGGCTGTCGATGATCCGCTCTTCCCGGGTCATTTGCCGGGCAGCGCCCCGCCCCGCCAGTTCGACGCCCCAAGTTGCGGCGACTTCGGCCAGCTTTCCCCCATGGCGGGCCAGGACAAAGTCCCACGCCGAGTGGTAAGCTCGAAAAGCCGGGTCCAAACTGAGGCAGACCTGCAGCAGACCCGGCCGGGGCAAGGCTTCGCCGGGCGCGGCCCAGCCTCCCCAGCGCCACGCCCCATCGCCCGACCAGCCCACCAATCCCGCCACCGGTTCGATCCCATTGATGCGCTGCTCCACCGCTTCGGCCCAACTCGAATCAAACACATCGGGTAGCGCAACGCCCTCCTCCCTCACCAGGTTGGGCCCGTTAAGACTTAGCGCCAGATCAAGGCAATGGTCCCCACCTTTGCGGAGAAAGGCGGGAGCGGTGGGTGGCATCAGGAGGTTGAAGCCCCACCGTTGCACCTGCCGGTCCGCGGGCTCCGCGCCGACGGTCGCGTCGACGCCCTGAACTCCCGCAACCACGTGGGCGGATGCGGTCCGGGGAGACCACCACCACCACTGGCCCGCGTGGCTTTGGGCCAGCGTCACGCCGCGAGGCCCTCCACGGACGGAGGTGGATTCGAAATCGTTCGGGAAGCGCGGAGGGGTTGGCACAGTCCTAAAAGGTGGCACTTAACCACCGGTTGAAAAGGGCGTTGTGAAACAAATGCCTCCCCTCTCCTTCGGGGTCTCTACCGGGAGAGGGTAAACTGGTCGCGGGTGGTGCAATAATCGTCGCCGCCCATCCGGCCGATCAGGTCCAGCTTGGCCGGATCAATCACGCCCGCATCGGTCAGCACCTCGTCGAGCACATGGGCACAAAGAATTCGACCAAGCACCAGGTTGGCCACGCCGGGGGCATCGCCGATCCGGATGATTTTTTCGAGCCGACACTCGAAGGCAACCGGGGCACCGGCCACCCGGGGAGGTTTCACCTGCTCGGAGGGCACGCCCGCGATGGCAAACCGGTCCATCTCACTTTCGTCCGGCGGGAGGGCGGCCGCGGTCGCATTCATCGATTCGGCCTGCTTCGCGGCAACGAGGTTCACCACAAATTCCTCGGTGGCCTCGATGTTTCGCAGCGTGTCCTTCGGCGTGCCGTCGTTCTTGGTCACCGGCACAAACATCAGCGTCGGCGGGCGGGATGTCACACCATTGAAGAAGGAGAAGGGCGCGAGATTAACGACGCCGGATGGACTGGTGGACGAAACCCACGCGATCGGCCGCGGCACAATCATGGAGATCATCCACTGGTAGGCGGCTCGGGGAGATAATTGCGTAAAATCAACCTGCATAACGGCAGCCTAACCCCCATCAGGCCCCACCGCCAAACCTTTACCGATCAAGCGACGAAAACAGGTCGAACCAGGTAGATTTGGGGTGCGCCGATAAATGTAAAAATCGTCGATTTCGGCTACGTAGTTACCGCAGTGAGGGGGGGTATACACCTCGTTTTCAAAAAAAAATTTCCCCTGTCTCCCGCCATAGTGCGCGGGGATGGGGCGTTCAACGGAGAGGAGTGAGCGCATTTTCGACATCCGGTTGCGAAAGTGTTATCGACTCAAAACGCTCCCGCTTTAGAAATTTTTAATGTTTGTTTATCAATGTTATGCGAAATTTATTTTGCATGTCTCGAATCTGATGTGGGCCAACGCCAGCGGGCCGCGTGAGGGTTTGGGTCAATTTTCGATGCCAAGGAGGCGCTGAGCGGGCGGCGACGGGATCAGCCGGCCGCTTTATGAACTTAAAGATCTTGGGGGATAAGTATTCTCACAGTTTGTCGAAAGCCCCGAAATTTGAAATTCTCCACACAGCTCCGAAAAGCGATGAATCACTCGAATCACCCCCCACGCAAAAAAGAGGCCGGGTTTACCCTCGTCGAGGTGGCTTTGTCCGCCACCGTGATGCTGTTTGTGATCGCTGGGATGTTAAGCGCCGTCACCTCGGGAGCGCAGATGCTGGACAGCTCGAACCGGATGGTCACCGCCAGCAACCTCATCACGCACCACGTGAACGAGCTCCGGCTCGAAGGGTGGGACCGCGTTGCCACGCTACCCGCCAGCCGCACCCTCAGTGTGCCGACCCGGTTCTCGTCCGTGGCCAACGGCATGAGCATTCATCGGACGGTGGTGGAGGAAGACACCAATCTCTACCGGGCCACTTTCGCCGTCTCGTGGACGGGGATCACCGGGCGCAATTACACCGAGAGCGAGGATGCTCTATTCGCCAAAAACGGTCTCAGCGCGACCTATGGTTACTAAGTCACAGTCCTCCCGGGGTTTCACCCTTGTTGAGCTCCTGATCGGAGCCTCGCTTGCTGCGGTCATCACCCTCGGGGTCATTTCGGCATTCACCTTTCTCGGGCGAAACATGGTCCGCATCGCCAACAACAGCGACCTGCAAAGCCGCGCTGCCATCGCCTCGGCGACCGTGCAGAAAGACGTGGCCAATGCGGCCGCGGTGATCGCCGTAAGTGCGACCAGCCTGACTTTGACGGTCAACACCGGTGCCGGAACTGACACGGTCACCTACGCCTACGATGCCAACGCCGATGAGGTTACCCGGGCTGATTCCAATCAGACCTTCGTGCTCCTGCGCAAGGCGACCGCCTGCTCTTTCACTTACACCGACGCGAACGGCAACGCCACGACGACCGCGAGTTCCGTCAAAAAGATCGAGTTCGATGCCACCACCGTGAGTGGCGTCTACGATTCGGGCACCTACGTCACCCACCAGCTGGTTTCGCCTGCCATGATCGTGGCCGGGACCGGCCTATGATTTCCGAGACATGAACCCGATCAACCGCATCCATTCCGAACGAGGAGCGACCCTGCTGGCCGCATTGTCCTTCGCGTCGGTTCTGGCCATTTCGATGGCCAGCTATGTGGCGATCAGTTACAGCACCTTGGCGCGGGTCGACGAAAGGGTCACTGCCGCCAGCAAGTTGCTCAAGGGTGAAAATATGTTGGAGGAAACCCTCTATCGCGTCTCCAGCTCCGATCTGACCGGTTGGACGCGTGACGGCGGCACCGCCTCGAAAACGGTGACCGGAACCGACCTCGCGCTGCTCGCCGGCTCGCTGCCGATCAATTTCACGGAAACAGTTGTCATCACCAAAGCGCCCGCGCCCAAGCAGAACATTCCCGACGCCTTCGCCAATCTCTTCCGGCGGCTTGGCTTACGTGCCCCCGCTCCAGCGCCGGAGGCGGACGCCACCCCCATCGATCCGGATGCGATTCAGCTCACCTTGACGGGGCTGGACGACGGCACCGATCAGCGCACCCTCACCCTTTCCCAGCAGACCCGGTTGGAGGACGGATCAGTGGAGACCCGCACGCTCTCCGCGACGATGTCGCCCATCTCGCCCTTCCAAGTCGCCATCGCGGCCGACCGCACCATCCGGCTTCGTCGGAACGGCGTGGTGGACAGCTACGATTCCCGGCAGGGAAGTTATGGCCCAGACAACCAAGGCTACGAAGCGGTACTCGCCGGCAACTACGTGAGCATCACGCGCGCCCAGATTTCCGGCTATGCTGCGAGTATTTATCGCAGCCCCTACTTTGGCCGACGAGCGGTCTTGAAGGGACCGGAAACCGATCAACGCATTAAAGTGGACCCGACCCGCATCGTCCCGGCGCCGTATAAACCCAACCTGGACACCAGCGAGGCCTCGGGGGTGGGTTCTCTTTACCGCGGGCCGAATTCCACGTTGGGTTCCAGTAACTCCTCGGAGCCTCGGCTCTACTACGCCAGCGACATCAATCTGGGTAACAACGAAAGCATCACCATCGACGGCCCCACCCGCTTGGTCGTGGCCGGCGACATAAATTTGAGCGACAACGCCGCCATCATCCTTAGCCGGACGGGGGCCTTGGAAATCCATGTCGACGGCAACGTCAATTTGGACGGGCGCGGCATCATCAACCTATCCGAGATTCCGGCCAATGTGGCGATCATCGGCACCAATTCAGATCGTCGCAGCATTATTTTCCGGGGAGACGAAGCCCTCCACGGTGCGGTGTTTGCCCCCAATTCAGATTTTTACGCCTACGGCAATCGAACCACCCGCACCATTTACGGGGCGATCGTGGCGCGCCAAGTGATCTTCGACGACGACACCAATTTCCATTTCGACGTCGCCCTGCGCGATGCGCATTTCGACGGAATCGAAAAGGCCTACGCCTTCGACCCCGCGCAATGAGGGAATCCGCCGGTGGCGGAATAATTCTCAACGAATCTCGCCAAAAGGCGCCGGGTGAGTAACGAAAGGAGCAAACCATGTTCGAACGCGCTCCCCGCAGCACCATCCTCGTACACACCTCCTCCCAGTTCATCCGGGCGGCGGTGTTGGAGCGTTCCAGCCCGCAGTTGACCAAGATCAAAGCAGCGGTCGAGTTGGGGGTTGATGATGATGACGCCCTGAAGGTCTGGGTGGAGGAAAACTCCCCGGATGGCCCAGGCTGGGTTGCGGGCTACTGTGGGTTCCAGCCTGCCGGCAGCATGTTAATTCGGGAGGATTTGGTGGTTCGAGAGCCGCCGCCAAAACTCGAGGCCATCGCTCCCCTGGTCGATCGGCGGGCCCGCAGCCACCCGGAAGAGGGCTGGAGTATTGGGATCGTCGACGCGACCACCGGATCCTCGCTGGCCCAGACCACCGGACCCTGCACCGCCCTGATCGTGGCCATGCCCCGGCATGAAGTCCAGCTGCATCAGGACCGACTGCTGGAGGTCGGGGTGCGACCGCGGCGGATGGAGTTTACCCCGTTGAGCACGCTGGGCGCGATCAAAGCCCATTTCTCGAGCGAACTTGCCGATGCCGCGATGGCCGTTTGTGAATTCAGTGCCCGGGAAACCACCCTCTACTTTATCGACCGAAAAGGCATTCACCCTCAGGACCCGATTCCCTTCGGCTTGGAAACCCTCGAAGCGAGCGCCCAAAAAGAACTCGGGCTCGACAGCATCGAGGCAGTCAGGGAGGCGATGAACCAACCCGACGAAGAGTTTACCCGGCGAGCGCCCCGATTATTGCGTATCTACGCCAGCCACCTTCGTCTGACGCTGGATTACTACGAGCACCAGACCGGGCGGGTCGTCGGCTCCCTCTTCCCACTGAACCTGCCGGCCCAACGCCTCTGGCTGCCGGGGGCACTGGCGCACGCCGTGGATCTGGTGGTGCCCCCCCTTGATCTCCTCGACTGGGCCTCGCAGCGTGGGCTGGACTACGACACCCTGCCTGGCGCCGGCGAGGGCTGGTTTCCCACCTTGGCTCTCGCGGCCAACCTCAACTCCGAACCGGACCATGGCCCAGCGTCCTAGCTTGATTTCACCCCGCAGTGATTGGCGGTTGGATTTCACGATGGTGGAAGCCCTGCCGGAGGACTCGGTCATCGGTCGTAACTTCATCGGCAACGCCATCGCCGGTCTGCTGGCGGCCAGCGCCTGCCTGGCGCTCGCTTGGTTCTCCTACGATTTGTGGACCGCCCACCAAGGGATCAAGGACTGGGATGCGCGAATCGGCAACGCCTCGAGCGATTTGCGGGAGGTGGAACGCCTGCAGCGGGAGTACCTGCGGGCCACCGAACAAGTGGATGAAATTCACGCGCAGATGAAAAATCCGATCGCGCTTACCGTGCTGCTGGCTGAAATCGGGCGCACGCTGCCGCCGATCGTGAGCTTGGACATGATCGAGTCTTTCGAAGGCAAAATCGTGGTGCGAGGCACCCTCGAAGCCAGCTCGGAGCAGGCGAGCCGGCTGATCGGAAACTACGTCAAAGGGCTGGCGGACAATCCCGTGATCGGCCCTCACTTCGAGGAGATCAAGCTCTCCGGCTTGGAGCGTTTCGACGATGAGGACGGACTCAGTTTTGAGTTCACCATGACTCCCCCGACCGGAGGTGCAGATGCTTGATCGGCTCAAGGATTTTTTGCGCGCCAAGCCGTTTTTCAGCACGTGCCTTGCCGTCTTCGGCCTGAGCCTGCTGGGCATCGGGTGGATTGCCCGCCAAACCGCGGCCTATGAAATGGAGCTCGCCCGCGTCACCAACCAAGGCACGGAAACCCTCGGGCTCGTGGCCATGCGCAACATGCTGGAGAACGAGCTTAAACTGGTGAACGACGCGATTCGACGCACCGATGAGAATCTGGTCATCGAAGACAACCTCGCGGAGAATCTGTGGTATTTCTACAGCATTGAAGGCCGCACCCAAACCCGGTTGACCGAACTGCGACAGCTCGATCCGCCCGCCCTCGCCACGGGCGAAACCTACCTGCGAGTCCCCTATGAGCTGAGTGCCAGCGGCGACTTTGTTGGCCTCGGTGAATTTTTGCGCCAACTGGAAATCGGACCGCGCTTGATCCACATCAAAGAATTCTCCCTGCGGCGGGAAACCGGCGGAGACGAATTGCTCTCGCTCGACCTGTCGGTGCAATTGCTGGGTCGCCCATGAACCGTCGATCATCCGTTACCGTTCTCGTTGCCCTGACCGTGGTCCTGGCCAGTGGCTTGTCCGCGCAGCAGGAAATCCGCTCGCAGTTGGAGCAACGCACCTCCGACATCCGCGCCAAAATCAGCGACCTATTTGCCCAGCGGGATAACCCCACCCCCCCCCTCGCGGCGGATCTGAACCCCTTTTACCGGGTCGCGGGTTTTTTGCCCGAACCTCCCCCGGAGCCTGAGGATGGCGAGGAGCCGATCGAAATCCCCCTCCTGCCGCGGGCCGACGCGGAACTTTTGGAGGCCATCGCCGCCACGCTGCGGATCAACGGCATTGTCACCTACAACAACCGGGACCTGATCGTGATCAATCAAACCCCCACGCCCGCCGGCCGGATGATCACCGTCGAATTCGAGGGCAAACCCTACTTTATCCGGGTGGAGGAGATTCACTCGAATCGGGTGGTGCTGTCGCTGGGCGGGGCCTTCACCATCCTCCCCATCGCGATTGACTCCAGAAGTTCCGGAGACCCCGCAACCCCGGCGCCACCCAGCCCGGGGTTGAACTAAACCGCCGCCCCCCCGGTCTCTCGACGGGGGCCGCCGCCGGTAACCGCGCACCCTCATCCCATGGCCCGTCCCCCCTTACCTGAAGCCCCTTGGCGGGCGGGCTTGCGCGGCGCCCGCGCCAACTTGATCCCGGGCTTGGTGCTGCAAACCTTCGCGTTGGCGTTGGTGTTGGGCTATTATTTTGCCCCCGGCATCGCGGAGTCGCTCCGGCACCTAGAGGCGTTCAAGGGCCGCGTCGGAATCCTCTACAGCATCTGCTCCACGGCCCTGTTCGGCGGACTCATCCCCTGGCTCTACATCAAGGCCCACCCCGCGACCCGCCACCGCTACTCCGTGGCGCAAGGATTGGGGTTGATCGCCTTCTGGGCCTACAAGGGCGTGGAGATGCACCTGCTCTACAACGGGATGGCGACCCTGTTCGGGCATGACAACGAGGTGGGCACGGTGGTCAAAAAGGTTCTGGTTGATCAGCTGGTTTATTGCCCCCTGCTGGCCGTGCCCGGCATGTGGCTCGCCTACACGTGGGTGGAGGGCAACTTTGCCCTGCCGCCGATCGTCCGCCGCGTGCGGAAGCCGGGTTGGATCATGCGGGATTTGGTGCCGGTGTTCATCGCCAATATGGGGGTCTGGCTGCCCACCGTGTCGATCATCTACACCTTGCCCACCGTCCTCCAGCTGCCGCTGGAAAACCTGGTGCTGTGTTTTTTCACCCTGTTGCTTGCCCACCTGTCCCAGCGGCCGCCGCCCGAAGCGGCGACGCCTCAATAGGGTCCGTGAATATGAGCGGCGACGTGGTCCCGATAGACGGCGGCGAGCGCGGTGTGAGCGGCCGCAGCGAATCCTCGGTGCGCTGGCGGACGGCTTGCCGGGTAAAATTCCGGGCTCCCCCCGGGTCGCCACGCCGGCCCAGCTTGGTGGCCACAAGGACCGCGTCGCGGGCCCTCGGGGTGGCATTCAAAGATCGGGCGATGCGTTCTTCGCTGCGCCCGCCTTATCATCGACCTCGCCCCAGTTGCCCCCTATCTGCCAAGTCCCCAAGCCCACTTCTTCAACCGCACGTTCCAACCATCTGGCGGGACAACCCTTCGTCGGGAACAAACCCCCTGCGTTGCACCTCGCAGCCATTTACCCATGTTTAACTCCACCATGTTTGCTCGCCTTATTTCCCTGCCGCTCCTGTTGGTGGCGCTGGCTTCGAGTGCCCTCGCTCAGGACCAAGTCGAAGCCTCGTTGGTTTCGATGCAGCGGGGTGCCGTCCCGGGGACCAGCCACACCGTGGCGCTGCGACTCGAGCACATCCCGCACTGGCACACCTACTGGATCAATCCCGGCACCGGCTACCCGACCTCGATCGACTGGGACCTGCCGGAGGGCTGGTCGGCCGGCGAGATCCAGTGGCCAGCACCCATCATCATTCGCGACAGTCACGGCACGATCACCGGCAACGGCTATGAAAATGTGACCTACCTGCCGGTGCAAATCAACGTGCCGGTCGAGGCGGCGGTGGGCACGACCGTGACCCTGAAAGGACACGCCGATTGGTTGATGTGTGCCGACGTGTGCATCCCCGGCGATGCCCCCATCGAACTTACCCTGCCCCTCGTGGCAACCCCCGCCGAGCGGGATCCGGACCACGCTGAGGCGATCGAGGCGGCGCTCAGTTCCCTCACCGACCTGTCGACCTCGGTGGAAGCTCGGGCCATTCGCTCGGGGGATACCGTCACCCTCAAATTGAGCGGGTTGCCCATGACGGTCACCGAACCGTGGTTTTTCGCCCGCGACGCGCTGATCCAATTCGATCAGCCTCAGCAGATTCTCCAACCCGCGCCAGGCGAGTTGGAGATGACCCTCACGGTGGCGGAATACTATGAAGGCGACGGCGCTCGGCTGGTCGGCGTGCTCCGCCAATCCGGCAGTTGGGATGCGTCTCAAGTGGTCCCCGGCCTGCGGATTGATTTGCCCTTTGGCGAAACCGTCGGCGGCTCTTCCCCCGATTATACGGGCGCCGGCGGCGGCGGCGGTGGCATCGCGAGGTCGCTGGTGGGCACTCTGGTCCTGGCCTTCGTGGGCGGCTTGATCCTCAATCTCATGCCCTGTGTGTTTCCGGTGCTGGGCATCAAAATCATGGGCTTCGTCAACCAAGCGGGCGAGGACCGTCGCAAGGTCGCGCTGCACGGGTGGGTGTTTACCCTCGGGGTGTTGGCCTCCTTTTGGGGGCTGGCCGGACTGCTGGCGGTGCTGCGGGCGAGCGGGGATCAGCTCGGGTGGGGCTTCCAACTGCAATCGCCGGGCTTCGTTTTTGTGCTCGCCGGCGTCATGCTGATTTTTGCCATGGCCATGAGCGGGGTGTTCGAATTTGGCCTGAGCGCCACCGGCGTGGGCGCGAAGCTGCAATCCAAGGACGGACTGGTGGGTTCGTTCTTCACCGGAGTGCTGGCCACCGTGGTCGCCACCCCGTGCAGCGCACCGTTTCTGGCGCCGGCCCTGGGCGCGGCCCTCGCGCTCCCCGTAACCGAGTCGTTTGTCGTCTTCACGGCCATCGCCATCGGCCTGAGCACGCCTTACCTGCTGCTGTCCCTTTTCCCCGGCGCGATCAAGGTGCTGCCGCGCCCCGGGGCGTGGATGGAAACCTTCAAGCAGGCGATGGCCTTCCCGCTGTATGCAACAGTTGGATACCTCGTCTGGGTGCTGGCCGGGCAGACCTCCGAGTCGGGGTCGCTGATGGTGATCTTTGGGCTCACGGTCATCGCCTTGGCCGGGTGGCTTTATGGCCGCTACACCGCGCCCGGCGCATCCCCCGGCCGGGCCCGTTTCGGTCAGTTCGCCGGCGTGGGGGTGCTGGCCTTGGGGGGCATTCTCGGCTGGCCCCAAGCACCGGCGGATGACGACCTGACTTGGGCCACCTGGAGCCCGGCCGCAGTCCGCGAGGCCCAGGCCGCGGGCCGTCCGGTCTACGTCGATTTCACCGCCCGATGGTGCGCCACCTGCCAAACCAACAAAAAGATCGTTTTCGGATCGGACGCGGTGCAGCAGACTTTTCGCGAGCGGCAGGTGCTCATGCTCAAGGCCGACTGGACCAACCGGGACCCCCAAATCACCGCCGAGCTGGCTCGGTGGGAACGCAGTGCGGTCCCGTTCAACTTGATTTATCTGCCCGGCGAATCCGAGCCCGTCATTCTCCCAGAATTACTCACTCCCGGCATCGTGCTCGACGCCTTGAACTGAGCCCCTCGCCGCGCCGGATCCCGCGCGCAATTCGCGCCGGGCTCGGGGCCATCGGCGATCTTTCGGCTGGCTGCTGCCCGGGCGAAGACGCTATCTCTGCTCTGATGCCAATCTTCGGCTGATTACCGGTGAGCACTCCCCTTGAACAACGCCAAGCCGTCGGACTGCTGGTCGCCGCGGCCCTGCTTTGGAGCACGGGGGGGCTGTTGATAAAATACGTGGATTGGCCGCCCATGGCGGTGGCCGGCGGACGGGGGTTCTGCGCCGCAATCTTTCTGGTGACGACCAACCGGTCGCTGCGACTTACGTGGTCCCGCCCCCAACTCCTCGGCGCCTTCTGTTACGCGGGCTGCACCGTGTGTTTTTGCGCCGCGACCAAGCTCACCAGCGCCGCCAATGCGATCCTGCTGCAATACACCGCGCCTATTTGGGTCGCGCTGTTCAGTTCGTTGCTGCTGGGCGAACGCACTTCCCGGCTGGATTGGTCGACGATCGTGGTGGTGCTCGGCGGCATGGGGCTGTTCCTCGCCGATGGTTTGGCCATCGGCAACGTCACGGGCGATGCGCTGGGGCTGCTTTCCGGGGTGTTTTTTGCCGCGATGACTCTGGCGCTGCGGGCGCAGAAGGAGGGCTCGCCCCTCGGTTCGATTGTCCTCGGCAATGTCTTGGCCTTTCTGGTCGGGCTGCCCTGGATCGTGACGGCCGGCAACCTCCCGGTGGAGGGTTGGGTGGCCTTGATGCTGTTGGGCTGCGTGCAGTTGGGCGTTTCGTATCACCTCTACGCTCGGGCCATCAAGCATGTGACCGCCTTGCAGGCCGTGCTCATTCCAGTGGTCGAGCCGATCCTCAACCCGATCTGGGTGTTGTTGGCCATCGGCGAGACGCCCACCGCTCTGGCCATGGCGGGGGGCCTGATGGTGATCAGCGGGATCACCGGCCGATCGCTTCTCCTGATCCGCTCAACTTCACCCCGCCATGCCTGCTGATTCGCCCCCCGTCGTGCTGCTCCACGGGCTGGGCCTCGGCGGCTGGGCCATGGCTCGACTGGCCGCTTCGCTGCGCCGCCGGGGCCACCGCGTGATCAACCTGAGCTACCCTTCCCAAACCGTGCCCCTGGAGGTTCTGGCGCAGGACTGGTTGCCGGACCAGTTGCGCCGGCACCATGCGACGCCGAGCCCGCGAGCGCGCATAAATTTTGTCACCCACTCCATGGGCGGGCTGTTGCTGCGGGCGTGGTTGGACTTGCAACCCGCGCTTCTGGCGGTGCATCGGGTGGTGATGATCGCCCCGCCCAATCACGGCTCTCGACTGGTGGACCGGACCAGGCACTGGCCTTTGTTCTCCCTTGCAACCGGGGTCAATGGGAAACGCTTGGGCACCGGGCCGGATCAGCTACCCGCTCAACTGCCCGCCTGGCCACACCCCGGACCCGAATTGGGCATCATCGCCGGAAATGTGCCGTTCAATCCCTATTTCGCACACCTCACCGGAGGCCCCGGGGACGGCAAGGTGACGGTGGAGAGCACCAAGCTCGTCGGCATGACCGACCATCTCATCCTGCCCCATTCGCACACCCTGCTGCAGTATCGAGCGGAGCCCATCAGGCAGGTCCACGCATTTCTGGCCGACGGCCGTTTCAAACGCTGACTCGCGGCACCGGCGGTCGCAGCTGCAGCCAACCGTTGGCCAGCAGGATGCAGCCACCGCCCGTCAGCAGATGGGACGTGATCCCTTCGTTGCCGTAGTTGATCCCCGCCCAGATCGAAAACAGTCCCGGCAGCACCGCCGCCAGGCCGGAGCTGAACACGGGTTCCATGCAATAGAGCAAGCCTGCCTCGGTGGAACCGATTTCCTTTTGCCAGCGGTTCATCAGCAAAAATGCCCCGAGGGTGCAGACCACGGTGAGGACGAGGGTGAAGCCCCACCACGCTCCGGACTCCCACGGCGCAACCCACGCCGCCCAGTGCGGTTTGGTCGCCACACTCAGGGCGGTGAAGACCACCGCCTGCACAAGAAACATGACCAAGGTGATCGGCACCACCCGATTGAGCGCGAACTCCCTGCGCTCCAACATGAGAATCTGACCCATGAAAAAAACCGAGGCCAACAGCGTCTCCGACTCGCCTCGGCCCAACCGCAGTTGGTGCCAGTCAAACCGGCCGAGAATCGCGACTCCGACCAGCACCAAACCAACACAAATCCAGACCGAGACTCCCGGATTGCGCCGGGTGCGCCAGGCGACCCACAGCGGAATCAGGATTGCGTAGAACTGGGACAAAAATGCCGAGGTCGAGGCGGCCGTGAACTGCAACCCGTCCGCTTGAAACAGCATACCCCCGCTGGCGAAGCCGCCGAGGAGGAGTCCCTGCCGCACTTCCGACTTGGTGATCGTGCGCCAAGCCGGGCCGAGCACCACGGCCAGCACGAGGGTCGCCAACACATAGCGAGGCATGAGCACCATGGCGGTGAAAAACCACGTGTTGGCCGACGGCGCGTGCACCGCCACCAACATGCCCGCCGCCTTCATGAGCGGAAAACTCACTCCCCAGCAGGCGGTCACCAATAGCAGCATGCCCACGGCCCGGCGCCGCAGGAGTGTGTCGGGAGCTGCAGAAGTCATCATGCAGCCGCTCAAACTACTGAGGCTTTCCCGCGCTCCAAGGGAATAGTCCGACCAGCCAAAGACCGAGGCTGGACAACGCATCCCGCGCCCCCCCAGTGTCTTGAATCATGGCGAAGGCATCGGGCGCATCGGCCAAGCTCTCCAAAAAGGCTTACGAATCCAAGGTCTCGCGCCTGCGGCGGGACTTGGTCGACCTGCAAGTTGATCTCCAGCAAAGCCGCACGAAAATCGTGTTAATTCTGGCGGGCGTGGAAGGTGCCGGTCGCGGGGAGGCGCTCAACACCCTGATGGGTTGGTTGGATCCGCGCAACGTCGAGACCATCGCCGTCGACGCCCCCAGCAACGAAGAGAGCGAACGTCCCTTCATGTGGCGCTACTGGCGCAGCCTCCCATCGAGCGGTCGCATCGGCATCTTTGTGGACTCGTGGTATACGCAGACCCTGCGGGAACAGACCGACAACCGCCAGGACCTCGCCAAACTGGGAGACGAACTCCACCGCATCCGGCACTTCGAACGCCTGCTAGCCGACAGCGATGCGCTGGTGATCAAACTCTGGTTCCACCTTTCGCGGGACGACCAAGGCCAGCGCCTCTACAACCTGCAGGCCGATCAATCCACCGCTTGGCGGGTGACCGATCATCAAGTGCGAGCCCACAAGGCCTACCAACGGCTCTCGCGCACGGCCGAACACATTCTGGCTGAAACCGACCGCCCCGGCGCGCGCTGGGACCTGATTGAATCGGTGGAGCCCAAAGCCCGCAATCTGGCTTTTGCCCAAACCCTGCTGCGCAGGTTCCGGGCGCATCACCGTCAACTCCATCGTCGCAACCAAACCAAGCCCAGCAAACCCACCCGCATCGCGGCCCTTCGACCCGACGGTCGGGAACGGCTCCTTGAACTACCGCTCGACCACAAACTCAGTTCCCGGGATTACGAAGCCAAGCGAGAAAAATGGCTGGGGCGGCTCAACCGGGCCATCCGCCGGGCGCAAGAGGCCAAACGCACCATCGTGTTCGTCTTCGAAGGCCAGGACGCTGCCGGCAAAGGTGGCGCGATTCGACGTCTGGTCAGCGCCATGGACGCCCGGGACTACCGCATCATGCCGGTCGCCAAACCGACCGACGAAGAAAAAAACCATCACTACCTTTGGCGGTTTTGGCGGCAGCTCCCCCGGGATGGGCGGGTCATTATTTTTGACCGGTCCTGGTATGGTCGCGTTTTGGTGGAACGCATTGAGGGCTTCTGCTACCCCCACGAATGGCGGCGCAGCTACGCCGAGATCAATGATTTTGAAGAACAGCTCCAAGATCACGGCAGCATCGTGGTCAAGTATTGGCTCCAAATTTCAAAGGAGGTGCAGCTGGAACGCTTTCGGGCCCGCGAGACCACTCCCCACAAACAGCACAAGATCAATGAGGAGGACTGGCGAAACCGCAAACAGTGGGCCGCCTACGAGACCGCCGTGGGCGACATGCTCGCCCTGACCGATACCGCTCACGCCCCTTGGTCCCTTATCCCCGCCAACAACAAACGTTACGCCCGCCTTGAAGTTTTACGCCAGGCGGCCAAGCGCATATCCGCGGCGCTGGAATAAACTACTACCTGGATATTAGGGTGTTAGGAGGGTTGAATTTGACTGGCGGGGCCCTCGCGAGGCAAAAAAAAGCGCCGCGAAAAATCGCGGCGCTTGCAAAAAATTCTAGGGACAGAACTTACTTGGTGACGTGTCCGGAGACCAACTTGGTCATCTCGAACATGCTCACGGACTTCTTACCGTCGAAGACCGCCTTGAGCTTATCATCCGCGTTGATCTGAGTCTTTTTCTTGGGGTCCTGAAGACCATTTGCCTTGATGTAGACCCAGAGCTTCTTGGTGAGCTCTGTGCGGGGTAGCGGCTTTGCCCCAACAACCGCCGCGAGGGCAGCGTCAGGGGTGACCGGTTTCATGAATGCAGCGTTGGGTTTGCGATTAGCCATAACGGATTCCCGGTGTAAACCTCACTTTACCGAAAGCAATACGTTTTTACTCGGGGGTTTAGACAGTTTTCCCCACGACCAGCGCCCCGGCAAGCCTTCTTTCCCCTAAAATATCCGCGACTGACCTTGAAGTATCCGACAATCAGATACGAGGAAGGCGTGGCGGCAGGTCGATCAGGGGGTGGTGGGAGGAGGCGTTCCTGACGCGGCGGCGGCGCGGGCCGCGCGGCGCCGGCGGACTTCGGCGGCCACGGCTTCGAGGCGCCGACGTTCATCGGATGGCGTGGGATTCACCCGGACGGTGTTGACCAAATCCTGCTGGGCATTGCCCGTCAGGGCCACCGGCGGAGCAGCTCCGCCCCCTCCCCCGCCGGTGAGCCGGGCAGGCTCCAGGCCGAGGGTCAGCTGGCGGTCCCCGTGACGCACGTTGACCAGACTTTGTTCGGCATCAAAGCCGTCTACAAAAAGTTCATCGGGACCTTCCTCCTGCAATCGCAGCCAGGCGGAACGGCGCGTGGTCAGGTTGTAGATCAGAAACCGTTTGTCACTGCCGTCGCCAAACACCCCACAGAACTGCAGCTCCGCATTTTGATCCACTGCCGACTCGGGCGTCTCGGTCACCTCCACCGCCGGCGGCAAAAAAGGAGACCGCGCCGCCTGGGCATGGAGCGCACCCAGAGCGGGTGCCCCCAGCAGAAAAATCAGGATCAATTGGCGGCGAAGGTTCATGAGCGTGGTCATCATCACTAAGACGTCAGCGAACCGGGTCAAGTGACGCGACCTCGGGAGTGGTGAATGGCAGGTGACATTTGCCCGCCTGCCCCCGATCGCTGCCATGGGTCCGCTACCGCGAGGTGCGCCGCGGTCGGCGGGTGGGTGATTTCTAGTGGCCGCCTCTCGACTGATTCCCCAGCTTGAGGCCGATGAGCCCCCTCCCTCCTCGTAAACGGCGATCGTGGCCACGGCTCCAGCTGGCCAGGATGGGCGCGCTGCTGCTTGCCGGATCGCTGGGGGCTGAGCCGTCCGCCCCGGAGCCGGTTCGCGGCGTGGTGATCTCCTGCCAAACCTGGGGGCGGGAATGGGGCACCGATGAGATGGTGACCGCGATGCAGGAGATCAAGGCCTTGGGCGCAAACTGGGTGCAGATTCATCCCTATGTGGGGGTGTCCCCGGAAGGCGGGTTGCACGTGCCGCGTTGGAATCCGGAGGATCCTCCGCCGCGTTGGCTGACCCGCCCCATCGCGGAGGCCCACCGGCTGGGCTTGAAGATCTGCATCACCCCCCACGTCGCGCCTTGGCGCGCGGGCTGGGGTTGGCGGGGCGAGATTCGATTTGAAACCGAGGCCCAATGGGAGCGTTTTTTTGATGACTATCAGGTCTGGATCACCGCTTTGGCCCGTGTCTGCCGCCATGCGGATGGGTTTACCGTCGGGTCGGAACTGGATCAAACGATCGAGACGCATGAGAAACGCTGGCGGGAAATCATCCAGGCGGTGCGGGCCGAAACCGATGCGCCCCTCGCTTACGCGGCCAATTGGCCCGACTACCAACGGGTGCCTTTCTGGGATGCCCTCGATGTGATTGCGATTTCCGCCTATTTTCCCGTGGTGCGGCATCAACGCCAGCCAACCGCGGCCGAACTTGATCGGGCTTGGTCCCGCATCCGCGGCGAGGTGCTGGCCTATGCCCGCTCGCAATACCGCCAGGTGGTCTTCATGGAACTCGGCTACGACACGGGGTTGAACGCCGCCCGCACCCCGTGGATCGACGGGGACGGAAGACCGGGCGGCGCCGAACTCCAGGCCCAATGCCTCGACCGCGCCCTCGCGGCCGTGGAGCACCCGGAGGATGACTTGGTGGGCGCGTTTTTGTGGAAATGGTTCCCGGGTCCGGCCCCGGACGAAAACTTTCTGGTCAGCGAGCCCCACATGCGAAACGTGGTGGCGCGTCACTGGTCCGGGGCGACCGCGGCCCCCGCCTCCTCTCCTCCTGGAACTTATGCTCAAACCCTGGAAAACCCTAGCGAGCAAACTGCTCATTGATGACCCGTGGATGCACCTGCGGGCGGATGTCTGTGAACGCGCCGATGGCCACCGCATCGAACCCTACTATGTCTGGGAGGTGCGGGATTTCGTCCACACCGTGTCCGTACTGGACGACGGTCGCATCGTGCTGGTGCGGCAGTATCGCCACGCCACGGGTTTATTCGGTTTGGAGCTCCCCGGAGGGATTCTGGACGAAGGGGAGGACCCGCTGGCGGGCGCGCGTCGCGAACTGCGCGAGGAGTGCGGAGCGACTGGCGGCGAGTGGCGCCATCTGGTCTCGTTTTACCCCAACCCCGCCCGGCAAACCAATCAGTTTCACTGCTACCTCGGACGCGGCGTGAAACTCGATGCCGCGACGGAGCTTGACGCCAACGAGGAGCTCGAGGTCCACCTCCTGTCCGTCGCCGAACTGGATGCGGCCATCGCCGCGGGCACGTTCCACCAGGGACCCCATATCGCCGCGTTCCTGATGGCCCGCCCTCACCTCATGAACTTAAATCAATCAGGAGGGTCAGCCTAGGATTGAGTTGATCAAAGGAATCGACTTGAGTCGCCGCACCGTGACTTCCCCCACCCCCGACACCCCCCGCCCGCATCCCGCTTTCCACTCGACGCAATTTTCTCGGCAGGGCGCCCTCGCCTCTTCCCTCCTGTGGGCGGGCTGCCAGACCAAACCCTCCGGTTCAGCCACCGCGGCCGTCCCGGGCGTAATCCCGGCATCCTCCCCGGACAAAGTCCGCCTCGCCATTGTCGGGATTGGCAATCGGGGCTGGGCCATCATGAAGGCGTTCGAGGATACCGGTTTGGTAGAGTGGGTAGCGGCGGCCGAGGTGGATCCTGACGGTGCGCACTGCGTGGAGCCCCGCCAGTTTTTGGGATCGGTGCCGATCTACCGCGACTTCCGCGAGATGTTGGACAAAGAGGGTAAGCACATCGACGCGGTCGCCATTGCGACCCCCGACTTTGCCCATTTCCCCGTCGCAATGGCCTGTATGCAGGCAGGCAAACATGTCTTTGTGGAGAAGCCGCTGGCCCACACCTTTGCCGAGGTCGAAGCGCTCATCGCCGCCGAGCGCGCCACGGGAGTCGTCACTCAGATGGGCAACCAAGGGCACTCCGGCGCCAACTATTTCCAATTCAAAGCCTGGCACGAGGCCGGGGTCATCCGCGATGTCACGCGCATCGATGCGCACATGAACTCACCCCGTCGGTGGCACGGTTGGACCGTCGACGGCTTCGACACCGGGGCCCCGGTGCCCGCGGGCTTGGACTGGGATCTATGGCACGTGGGGCGGCCGATGCACGACTTCAGCGAGCGATTGCATCCGGGCAACTGGCGCAGCTGGTATGCCTATGGCAGCGGCGCGTTTGGCGACTGGGCGCCTCACATTCTCGACACCTGTCACCGGTTTCTCGATTTGGGGCTGCCGGCCAAAATCGAAGCGGTCAAACGGGACGGCCCCAACGACTTCATCTTCCCGCAAGCGTCCACGATCCGGTTTGGCTTCCCCGCCCGGGGCGCCCAACCGCCTTGCGATATCACTTGGTATGACGGGGTCGACAACCCACCGCCCGTTCCCGCAGAGGAATCGCCCGACGCCCAGGTCCAACGCAATGGCAAGTTCATCTACGGCGGAGACACCGTCTTTCGCGGCGGCACGCACAGCGCCACCCTCCGCATCATTCCGCCCGAACGGATGCGCGAGCTCGGACCGACTCTGCCGAAATTCCCGCAGAAAAACTCCGACCACTTCGCCAATTTCTGTCTGGCCTGTCTGGGCCAGGAAGAGGCGCGCTCGCCTTTCTCCGTGTCCGGTCCCTTGTCGCAGGTTTTCATCCTTGGCATCATCGCCCAGCGACTGGGCGGCAACCTGGAGTTCGACCGGGCGACCAAGAGCTTCCCGAAGCACCCCCTCGCGAACGATCTCCTCACCGCTCCGCCCATTCGCGACGGATGGGAAGATGTTTACCGGGCCTAGGTCCTACCAATCGCGGCCTGATGTGATGCGGCTTTCCCCTGCCGGGTCTTTCTCCACCGAAAGTCCCGCGGCACCTGCCAGCTCCTCCAACTGATGGCAAAGTTGTTCGCGTTCCTCGGTTTCGAACAACTCAGGTTCGCGGTCGTTCAGTCGATTGAGTTTCTCCATCGCTTCATCAAAAAGTGTCAGCTTGATATCCGCTGAAGCCGTCTCTCCCGCTTTGATCAAGGCTTCGATGAGCTGAATGAATACCCGCTGCACCGCCCGGCAGTTTTTAACGGTGTATTGTTCAAGACCATTGTCTCGTTTTTCAGCCTATTGGGTAAAAGGCAGGATGGCTTTGAATCCCTTAATCCCTTAATCCGATCCACGAAATCCCCGGTCGGTTTTTTCCTGCTGACTCCCCATTGCTCCGAGGGTTGCTGCGGAGGCGCATCAGGATGCTCAAACCGATAGGTCACCCCAGCGAGATCGTGATAAACGCCGACCAAATAAAACGGGACCTTCTTATTTATCCTGGCGCGAAAGATTCCGATGCCGTCGTCTGCTGCGAGACCCTCCATCTCGAAAACCTGACTGGCTCGCCACAGCACTTCGCCCGGCGAAAACGATTCGCCATTGCTAGCGGTAAACTTGGTCGCTTTGCGCCATCCTCCACTGCTCGGAATGACGGCCAACACGATCTCTGGAGCATCGAGGGGAGGCTCCAATGAAAGATCAAGGCCAAGGCCACGCGCCAAATCCGCAGACGACTCCAGCGAGATACCTTCAAGCTCTCGCCAATTTACGGTGGGGTGTCGCAACATCCTCAAGGGAAGGTCCGGCCGGTGCGCCTTTGACTCTCTCTCGTTTAACGGAACGTCGGCCACCCGTTGCAACTGTCGCAGCACATCTGTTGAGGTCATCCCGTAGGACATCATCGCCAAAGGTCTTTTGATGTATTCTCTCGGATTGCGAGGTCCCCACACAATCAACGCGCCCACTGCGTCGATCCCAACCACCCAGTGGCAATATTCTGATTTGGCGTCCTGCTTGAAGAGACTGCCCACCTGAATTCCGTCGGCGTTCATTCAATTCAGATGATCAAGCCTGTCCGATGCCCTCAAGTCACCTTTCCAAGAACTGGCGGGGAGAGACTATGGGAATACCCGCGTGTCGTTTTAAGACCAATAGATCTTTATCACCGGTTATGATGGCATGGGCGGCGGCGGCCAAAGCGGTGGCGATGACCATATCGTCATCCGGATCACGGCTGACAGGTCGATTCAAGGTGATCGGTTCGACCAACTTAACGCGATCGCGGTAGGCCAAATAGAACGGCAGCTCCAAGGGGGGTTGATCAAACTTGGATTCCAGTTTTTCGGCAAACTCGGCCAATAGCTCGAGCGAACAACAGAGCTCATGCTTATGGAGCTCCTTGGTCACAAGTTCACGACACAGTCCCGGCACCAAAACCGCCGCAAGCAGGACATTCGTGTCGAGGACCAGCTTCACGAAATCGTGTTAAACACGTCCCCATCAGTCCGCAGTCCACTCCCCCGCGCGCGCGATGCCAGCACGCGCACGCTTTCGTTGACCGCATCCTCCCAGAGCTTTTCCTGCACCGCTTGACGCACAAACTCACTTTGAGTCATGCGACGGGACTTTGCCTGCCGACTCACTTCGTTCCGCATCTCCTGGGGTAGACTTATGGTGAGGGTCGATCTCATGTTGTAAGACAATTGCTTACAGTGTCGGAAGTCAACCCACGCAACGGTGACCCGCCCTATCGATTGTCCAGCCTCCCTCCCGTGGCCTGGAGCGGCGTAGGGTCGCTCGCGGAGCTCACCCACACCGCCATCGCGCGGCCGGGGACCTCAACATCCAAATCGGAAATCGGGATGGGCAGGGACGTATTACCTGCTGGGAGTGCCGCCTGATCCCATTGCAAAACCACGAATTCGTGGGCGAGTTTCTGGCCGCGATTCTCGCCGGACCGGACATCACTCTCGATCCCGCCACCGAGAAGCGCGACGTTCACTTGTAAGTCGGCCGGCAACCGGGCCCCGACCGGAGGCTGAAAGGTCACGGCCATCGATTCGCCGGCGACCACCACCGTGAGCTCGCCCCCGATCATGGATCCCGCGGCAAGCATATCTCCGTCTCGCACCCGCCACTCCTCGCCCGCGCGAACAAGCCCCGGCGTATAAACGGTGCGCGCCTTCCACTTGGTGGAGTAGGCATACTGGCGATCGGTGTAGGCTTGGTCAGCAAACTTGTCCGGCCAGCCGAGCCGATCCCAATAGTTCACGTGCCAGGCCACGGGCACAAATTCCCGCCACAATCCATCATCGTGGCGCAGTTCCCCAACCAGCGTTCGGCCGGCGGACAACTGGAACACCCCTCGCTGGTGAAGAGCTCGAGCAAAGCAACCGGCGCAGAACCACTGCGGAAGGTGACTTCCGCCCGCCCCGAAACCACGGCCACCATCGCCAGAAACACGGTGAAGCCAAAAATCTTCATGTCGCTGAGAGCGATCGCGCCGAAGGCCTATTCCGTCGGAGCAAATAAAAGCGCGTCTGCCGGCAATTTCACCTCCGGTTCGCCGGTCAGCCAACCGAGCGAGCCCAGAAAACGATCCGTCGCTCGCAGGACCTCAAAATATCTCAAGTTGGGCCAGGCGCGGGCGTTAAAGAAGCCGTGCGCGGCTTGTTCATAAAGGTGCACATCACAACGCCCGCCCACCTCGCGAATGGCATCTGCGAAGGAGTGCATCGTGGCGACGCTGATCAAAGCATCGGACGTGCCCAAAAACGTGACCGTCGGAGGAGGAATTTCGGGTCCGATGTTGTGTCGCGGGGAGAATTCCCGGTAGCGATTGCCCAACCGTTCATAGCCATACTCCGAAGGTCCGTTATCAATCACGGGGTTGTAGAGGATCAAGGCATCGGGAATGCAGGACTCATCGGGATTCGCCCCATCCTCGTCCAAGCCGGGCAAGAACGCGGTGGCCGCGGCCAAATGACCTCCCGCCGAGCCCCCACCCGCCGCAATGCGCTCCGGGTCGATGCCCCAACTGGAGGCGTTATTCCGGGTCCAGCGGATCGCCGCCTTGGCGTCTTGCACACACTCGAAGGGGCTTACCCCATGACCTTGCTTGGTGCGATACTCGGCGGCCATGGCCACCATGCCGCGCTCGGCCAGATACGCCGCGAAGGGATAAAACTGTCGCGGCGTGCCCGTGTTGAAGCCGCCGCCGAAAAAGAAAACCACCGCCGGTCGGCGATCAGTCGCGGCAAAATCTTGAGGCAAAAAGACGTGCATCTTCAATTCGTGCCCATCGACTTCACGGTAGGTGACCGCTCGATCCGGAGTCGTTTCCTGGCCGGCGAGCGCCGCCGCGGAAACTGCCCAAACGAACCAGATGAACCCATGAGAGACAAGAGGCAGATACCGCATCCACTCAATCTGGGCCGAGTGCCGGTGAGCGCGAGTTATCAGTGCCGACGAACCAAAAAAAGACCCCACGCCGAAGCATGGGGCCGTCACCTAAAATCGACGCAAAGTTGGCGACGGGATCAATCCCAGCTCAACACCAGTCGGGTATACCAGGTGGTGTCCATCTCCTTGAGTCCCCCCGGAGGCTCGCTCCGGAAGTCATTGGAGACGCCCAAGCGGATCCGCCAGGAACCCGCCTGCAGAGGCAACTCGACGTGGGTGTCATGCGTCGCCCGGAAATCGGCAAAATCCTCAAACGAAGGCACGAAGGTCAGCGAGTTGCGCATTTTGACCGTCTCCCATTCGTAGGTGTGGTTGAGTCCAAAATCGAGACCGCCACTTTGCAGGTCGTCGGTCAGCCCGTCACCGTAAGTCTCGAAGCGGAACGAGAGACCACCGCGGAAGGTCAGTTTCTGATGGTCCTGGTTGATCACTTGGTAACCGAGACCGGCACCCGCGACGTTGAAGAAATCGATGTCCTTGATGTAGTCGAACCCGGCCTCATTGCGGACATACCACGAGAGGTCCCCGCGAAAACTGTTGGTATAGTCAACCCCCGCCCGGAACTGGTCCGCCGAGGTCACGCCTTCGGATTCCTGCTGGTCGTAAATTCCGTAGAAAGCGAGCCGATCCTCGGCGCCTTCCAACACGGCGAGAATCGAAATGGCGGTGCCAAAATTGTCCGCGTTACCCGTCTTGCCCGTGATGTCCAACGCCGCTTCGTAGCTCCACTTGCGCTGCAGCGCCTTGACCGCGGGATCAATGTCTCCGGGCGACCACGTCGCCGCCACACCCGTCACCGGGGCCGTCACGGAACCCGCGCTGCCGGCAATCGCAATCTCACCGCCGCCGGAGGGCGCAATCGTGCCCTCCATCGTGGTGCCGTCGTCCAGGCGAATGGCCAAGGCGTCTTCCATGGTGAGGCTCACCACCTCGGCCTGATCGATCATAATGTCGCCCGCGTAGGAGGTGCCCAGGGTGATTTTACCCCCGTTAATGCCTTTGACGGTGCCCACCAAGCGGGCCCCGTCCTTGGTTTCGATCACGTCGGCCGCAGCCCCTAAGGCCACCAGCAAAGAAGCGAGGGATGTTTTGAGAAATGAGGAGAATTTCATGATAATTACGTCTAGGGGATATTCCCTATTTAAAATGTCAATCAATAGCTTGTATGGAGGGAAAAACCCAAAGCTGCCAAGATTCATTTACAGGCGAAGCGAGTCTGTCACTTTTCCCCAGATCCATGTTGCCGTCTGCCCCCTCCTCCATCGCTCTGGCCGATTCGTGGTCCGAATATCGGCTGCTTGATGCCGGCAACGGGATGAAATTGGAGCGCTGGGGTCCCCACACCTTGGTGCGGCCGGATCCTCAAGTGATCTGGCCTCGGCGCAGTGCCAAACCCTGGGACGGGTGGGATGGCTTTTACCACCGGAGCGACCGGGGGGGCGGTTCATGGGAATACGCCCGACCGCTGCCGGAATCCTGGCAGATCAGCTACGAACCCCTGCAACTTCGTTTCCGGATATCCCCCACCTCGTTCAAACACACCGGACTGTTCCCCGAACAAGCCGTCAATTGGGAGTGGTTTAGCCACCTCATCCGCCAGGCCCAGGGTGCGGGCCGGGAGATCTCGGTGCTCAACCTGTTCGGCTACACTGGCGGAGCCACCTGTGCCGCCGCCCGAGCCGGCGCCGCCGTTTGTCACGTCGACGCGGCCGAGGGCATGGTCAAGTGGTGTCGGGAAAACGCGGCGCTCAGCGGACTGGCCGCCGCCCCCATCCGCTACATCGTCGATGATTGCCTCAAGTTTGTGCACCGGGAGCTCCGCCGGGGACGCCGCTACGACGCGATCATCATGGATCCCCCGACCTACGGCCGGGGCAAAGGGGGCGAAATGTGGAAGCTCGAGGACCACCTGTGGGAGTTGCTGTCGGCCTGCGGGGACCTGCTTTCCGATCAGCCCTTGTTTTTCCTTATCAACGCCTACACGGCGCGGCTTTCACCCACCGTGGTCACCAACCTGCTCGGCGAGCTCATGCTAAACCGCGGGGGAGCCGTCGGGGGCGGTGAGATCGGCATCCCCATCGAGGCCGATGGCAAGGTGCTCCCCTGCGGCGTCTACGGCCGTTGGAGCTCCCTCCAACCCTGACCCCCTTCCCTGGTTTGATCCCGTTGGATAAACGGATTCACCTTTATCACTTCCTCATCATTTTAGGGTTTTATGAAATCACCGGCTGAAGTTTATGGCGCAAGGGCGAGGGAGATGTTGGATCGCGCGATCGCGCAAAACGCCGGGGTGCTCAAAACCGCCGGGGTGCTCATTGGCCGGTCCATCGCGGATGGCGGGGTGCTGCATACGTTTGGCAGTGGGCACAGTGAGATCATCGGGCGCGAAATCATCGGACGAGCCGGCGGATTGATGCCCGTGTCGGGCATTTTCGATCCCGGCATGGGGTTTTCGGAAAACGTGGTGGGCTACGGCACCCGTTTGGCGGAGCGGTATGACCACACCCATGGGCTGCACCCCGGGGAGGTCATCATCGTGATTTCCAACTCCGGTAAGAATGCCGCCCCCATCGAGGTTGGTCTCTACGCCAAGCAGAAGGGCCTGACGGTGGTCGCCCTCACCGCTCTGGCCATGAGCACGACCGCCTCGACCGTGCATCCCGGCGGGAAAAATCTGCACGCGATCGCGGACCACGTGTTGGACAACCTCGGGGTCCCGGGCGATGCCATCGTGGAGATGAACAACGGCAAGCTGGCAGGCCGCCCGCCCGATGCCTCGGCGATGGCGGGCCCCACGTCGACCCTCATTGGCGCCACCCTGCTGAACCTGCTCACCCTGGAAGCGATGACCTGGCTGCGCGACCAAGGCCACGAACTCCCCGTCGTGCAGAGTCAGAACCTTCCCGGGGGCATGGCGGCCAATATCGCCCTGGCCGCCCGCTACCGCACGCGGCTTTCCAAGCTCATCGGTTGATTGGTGTGATGGCAGGACCTTATCAGATCGGGGTGGACGGCGGGGGCACCAAAACCGAATTGGTGCTGCTGGATGCACGGGGTGAGGTCGTCACCCAGCACCTTGCGCCCGGCTGCAATCCGAATGTGGTGGGGCAGGAACAGGCGCGGGCGGTGCTGCTCGAAGCCCTCGGGCAGATTCATCGGCCGCCCGTCAGCCGCACCCATCTTTACATGGCGGGGGCGCCGGAGTTTTGGCGGGATTTTGCCGCCCAATTGGATGACTTTGGCGAAGTGGCCGCGTTCAAGGATTCCTTGCCCGTGCTCGAGCTGGCGACCGAGGGGAGGCCGGGCCTGGTCCTCCACGGCGGCACCGGATCCTTTGTCGCGGTGCGGGATGCTCACGACGCCACCCATTATGCCGGGGGCCTGGGGTGGCGCTTCGGCGATCCCGGCAGCGGCTATGATTTGGGCCGCCGAGCCATCGCCCAAGGCCTGTTGGAGCTGCAAGGCTGGGCCAAGCCCACCCGGATCGGTCAGCTCATCAAGGACCACGGCGAGAGTATCGGTTTATTTGATACAGCGGCCCTGCCCCGGTATTTCTACCAAAACCCGGCGCCCAACAAGATCGTGGCCTCCCTGGCCCCCGGGGTGCTGCATCTCGCGACGGAGGGCGACGAAACCGCCATGAACATGGTGACAGCGTCCGCCCTGCCCCTGTTGGAACTGGCCACCGCAGTCGCGACCCGGTTGTTTCCTTCCACTCCGCTCGACGAGCTGGCGGCCGGCCTCACCGGTCCGATCATGACCCACGCAACCGTGATCGAAATCCTGTTGCCCCGCACTCCGCTTCCGTTGCGCCCCCTCCCCCAGCCCCCGATCGAGGGGGTGCGCAAGCTGATGCTGCGCCGGTAGTCGCCGCCTGCTCCGATGCCCCTCTCAATTTCACCCCGGCTTCTCCCCCTCTCCGACTGGCAGGAGCGGAAACAGGCTCATGAGCAGCGGGTGGATGAACTGATTGGTGATCACCGTGAACGGGCCGCTCGCGGTCAGGCCCATCCGGTGGAAGACTTCCTGTTCAACTACTACTCCCTGCGCCCCGGACGCCTGCGGCGTTGGCATCCGGGACCCGATGTGGTGCTGGCGGGCGAGGAAGCCCGAGCGTTTCTGCGCTGGCCCGAGTATCGGGCAACCGCGGAGGGCGTGGCGGTGGACTGGGAGCATCCCCTCCCGCAGCGCCGGGAATTCGCCGGTTGGTTGAGCGCCTATCTGGAAGCCACGGCAAATCGACCCGCCTTCTTTGGATGCTTCGGGTGGCATGAATGGGCGATGGTCTATCGGCAATCACCGGAGGAAATCCGCCATCAGGCCCACCCCCTGCGATTCGCGCCTGATGATCTCGCCGCCATTGTCGAGCAGGGCCCGGGCTGCTGCAGTCACTTCGACGCCTTTCGTTTTTTCACCCCGGCGGCGCGCCCCTTGAACCGTCTGCAACCCACGCGGGAGACCACCATCGATTTCGAGCAACCCGGATGCCTGCACGCCAACATGGACCTCTATAAGTGGGCCTATAAACTGAACCCCTACACCCCCGGCTCGCTGCTGCTCGACTGCTTCGTGCTCGCACGGGACATCCGCGAGGTCGATATGCGGGCGAGCCCTTATGATCTCAAGGAGTTGGGGTATGAGCCCATTAAGGTGGAGACCCGCGCCGGGCGGGAAATTTACGAGCAGCTCCAGCGCAATTTTAGCGAACGCGGCGAACCGCTCCGCGCAAGGCTACGCCAACTGGCAGCCCGGATCGCGGGCGAATGACGCGGGCGCTCACCCTTTACGGATGCGCCGGGGACGGCGGAGGGTCCAGGCAGCCAAGCCAAAGCCCATCAGAATCGCTCCGTAGCTCGAGGGCTCCGGTACCGTGATCTCGTTGGTGCCAAAGTCTTCGGTCAGCCAAATGGTGTCCGAAGGACCAAACCCGGTGAAGGTGATCTGGGCGGTGTTGTTATCGCGTTCGTCGATCGTCACCGCGCCAAAGCCACCGGTGAAGGACCCCGTCGTCCACAGGTCTTGGTAGTTAATCCAGTTGTTCACCGTGATGGTGACTCCGGAGGCGATCTCCAGCGCGCCCAGATTAAACTCAATCGCCTCGCCGGCGCCAAAGTCGATCACGGTGTCTCCGGTCACCCGCAGGGTGCCAAAGTCGATCTGCGATCCGTCTCCCGAGAGGGCCAGCGTGGTGCCGGCGGTCAGTTCCAACGTGCCGCCAAAGTCGTAATCGCTGGTGATGTTCAGCGTGTTGCCGGCCGTCAGGATAAGTTCCCCGGTCGAACCTGCGCCCGTGCCCCCGGAGATCGTCCCGCCGTTCATCGTGAGGATCCCGTCGATGTCCAGGGTGCCCGCGCTGTCGAACTGGTCGATCGTCTCATTGATCCCGGGACCCATCACAAAGGTGCCACTCGCTCCCACGTTCAGGTCCAGCGCGTCGGTCAGGATGTTGCTCGTGCCCAGGGTCAGCGTGCCCGCGTTCACGTTCGCCGTGGCGATCGTGTTCGTCCCGGTGGTCACCGTCAGGTTACCCGCGCCGTTTTTGTTGAGGGTCGAAAACGTGTTCGTCCCCGAGATCGTCGTGTCCCCAATCGAGTCGAAGGTCACGGTTTGGCCGGACCCGGTGATGTTGCCCGAGATCGCCAGGGTCGAGCCGCTGTTGGTTTGGATCTCCGAGGCCGAGGCAATCGTCACGCTCCCTCCCCAGCTGTTGGAACCCGAGCCGGTCACCGTTTGCAGGGCGCCGTCCGCGCTGATGCCCGAGCCGTTGAGGGTCAGCGCTTCGTTCGCCACGTCCACCCCGTCGAGTTGCAGTTGTGCGCCGGTGTCCACGTTGGTGGAGCCCGCGCTCGCCCCCAGTGCGTTGTTGTTGTCGATGCGCACGATCCCGGCGGAAATGTCCGCCTGGCCGGTGAAGGTGTTGGAGCCCGAGAGGATCAGGGTCCCGTCGCCGGTCTTCTCGAACCCGCCGTTTTGCACGCGGGCGTTGATGTCGAGGGTCGATCCGGCCGCGACGTCGATCGTCTTGGTCGCATCCGCGTTGAAGTCCAGTTTGCCGTCGATCGTGGCGATCTGCGTGGTGCTCGTGGAGCTAATGTCGCCGGTGACGAACAGGTTGTTGCCCGTTGAACCGCTGTTGTCCGCGTTGATCGAGCCGCCGTCCAGCGTCACGTTTTGCACGTAGGCGGTGTGCCCTTGGGTGTCCACCGTGCCGTCGGAGTTGACCGTCAGGTTCACTCCCCCGGCCAGCATGTTCGAAAAGTCTTCCACCCCGCCGGCTTCGTTGGTCCCAAAGATCAGGCGCGCCGTGCCCGCCGTCTCACTGCCGTCTCCCACCGTGATGTCTCCACGGATCCCGAAGTCGGCCAGCGGGCCCACTCCCGGCGCGTCGTTGTAATAGGTCGCCAGGATCATCTCGCCGTCGTTGATCAGCGTGTCACCCGTCCACGAGTTCGTCCCGTTGGCCATTGTGAATGTGCCGTCCCCGTCTTTGATCAGGTTGCCTGTGCCCGTCAGGTCCGCGCGCAGCACCGTGTCAGCCGCCCCGCTCAGGGTCAGGTCGTTCGCCCCCAGCGCCATCTGGTTGCCCGACTCGTAAACCGACCCGTTCGCATCCGCCCCCAACCGCAGCGTCCCGCTGTCCGCAATGATCGTCGTGTCCGCCGTCAGCGTGAAGTCGCTCGCCAATCGGTTGTCCCCGGAAAGGTTTTGGATCGCCCCGTTGCCCGTCGTCCCCGTCCCGCCAAGGGTGACGCTGGAGGGGCTGGTGCTGATGCCGCCTTGAATTTGGAGACTGGCCCCGACATCAATCACGACATCGCCGGTGCCGAGCACGTTGTCATTGCCCCGGACATTGAGCGTGCCGGTGTCGACGTTGAAGGTGCCGGCCATACCGGAGTTGTCCCCGCCGAGATATACTGTGCCGAGGCCATCGACGTTGAAGGTGCTGGCCGCGTCACCCGTGATCTGGCCTTCGTAATTGGAATAGATGACTGAAGCGGCGCCGACGGTGAGGTCACCGCCGCTGCCGAGGTCAATGACGGTATCCGCACTGATGCTGTCGATCTGCGCGACGCGTTCCGTGTAGCCGTTGAGATCAAACGTGGCGGTGTCCGCGAGGGCGATGGCGGCAGCATCATTGATCTGGTTGTTGCTGTCGAGCCGCAGGGTGCCCGACCCGCTGAGGGCGGCGCCTCCGGTGCCGATGGCGACCACATTATCGTTCTTGTTGAGGGAGAGCAGGCCACCGGTCACTTCCGTGAGCCCGGTGTAGGTGTTGGCATCGCCGCTCTGGAAGGTCGTGGTGCCGGCCTCCACGGTGACGCCGCCCGTGCCCGTGGTGATCCGATCGATGTTGAGGGCGCCGGCCCCGCCAAGGGTGAGGTCAACGTTGGAGCCGGTGATGTTACCGGTGTAGTTGGAGGTGGCACCGGCATCCGCGGTGATCTTGGTGTCGCCGGTGGCGGTGATGGTGGCGGAGAGGGTGGAGTTTCCGGATACATTACGGAGGGCGCCGAAGCCGCCCACGCCGGATCCGGTCACGTTGATGTTCTCATTTATGGTGCCAAAGGAACCCGAAAATTCGAGGGTGGCACCGTCGGCGACATTGGCGGTGCCAGTGCCGAGCGACGTGGAATGTTGGGCTTGGACGATACCCTTGTTGACGAAGAGGCCGCCGGAGTAGTTGTTGTCGTTGCCGTCAAGAATCAACTTGCCCGAACCGACGCCGTCGCGGATGAGAGAGCGGGAGCCGCCGGAGTTTCTGATGTCGGCATTGATGGTCAAATCGCCGTCTCCCGTGATGTCCACCACGGTGTTGTTGCCCAGCAACAGGTCATCCATCGCGATCCGTTGATCGAAATCGCTGAATTGCTGGATGAACGGGACCGCACCCGCCAGCGTGAGGTCGCGGTTCCCGCTCGTGATGTTGTAGTTGACCGTGGCATCGGTATCAAAGCGGATGCCGGCAATGGTATCGGTTTGGTTGAAATCAACGTTAGGACGACCGACGCCCAAGTCACCGAAGAGCGCGACTTGAGTGGTTGTCGGCTCGCCGGGCGAGGTCCAGTTGTTGTTGACCGACCAACGGTTGTTGGAACTGCCGTCCCATTCCTTGTATTGCACGGCGACGGGGGTGATCAGGTAGCCGTTGCCCAGGGCCCCCACCGCAACCAAGCCGCCCACTTGTTCGGCCACGCCGTAACCGGAAAGGTACATGGAACTGACATTCTGATTGTTGATCCGGGTGGCAAACTGGTCGACGCCTTCCTCCCAGTTATTGACCACCAGCACCCCGGAGGGGGGCGGCGTATAGGTGCCGAAGAGAAATTCGTTGGCGCCGGGGGTGGAGCCAAAGTCAAGCGTGGCGCCGCCGCCCAACACTTGGAGGTCATCGATGCGCTCCGAGTTGCCGTTGAGATCGAACGTGCCGTTGCTGCCGATCAGCACGTCACTCGAGTCGCTGATGACATTATCCGCGCCCAAGGCCAGGGTGCCGTTGTTGATCGTGGTGTTGCCGGCGTAGGTGTTGGCGCCGGACAGGGTGAGGGTGCCAGCACCCTCCTTGGTGAGGCTGCCGTTGGAAATTACGCCAGAAATGGTGCTGTCACCCCCCACTTCGGTGGTGAAGGTGTTACCCCCAATGTTGTAGGCCCCCGCCAGGGTGGCGTCGTTGAGATCCACGGTGCGGTTCCCGGTCTGGGTGATGGTGCCGGTGGTGGTGATGCCATCGAAACCGGAATCGCCCGTCACCGAAATGGCGTTACCCACGGAGGACCCATTGGTGGATCCCAGCGTGCCGCCGGCGAGTTCCACCGACGCGGTGCCGAGCGCGTTGTTATTGTTGGCGTTGAGGGTGCCGTTGTTGATCTCCGTGCCGCCGGAGTAGGTATTGGCGCCGGACAGGGTGACGGTGCCAGAATCGTTTTTAACGACCCCCCCCGTGCCCGAGATGACCCCGCTGTCCGAAGTCAGGGCGCCGGTGCCGTCGAAGGTCACGTCGTTGGCCTGCAAGTTCAAATCGCCGGTGAGCGTCAACGCGCCGTCATTGTTGTTGCGGATGGTGATGTCGTTGTTGGCGATGAGATCGGAATTGACGGTGTGGTCGCCCGTGCCGCTGGTTTGGGAAGCGGCGATGCCCGAGAAACCCGCCACGCCCTGATCATCGAAGGTGATGGAGTTGTTGTTCAGCGTGTAGTCGAACGGCGCGTCGAAGGACACCGACCGCACATCGCGATCCGCTCCGACGTCGATCGTCTGGTCCACGGAGACATTGGTGTTGTCGAAGAGAATGTCGGCTCCGATGGTCGGCACCACGCTGGGATCCCAGTTGTTATTGTTGCCCCACGTGCTGTCGCCTTGGTTGTCCCACAGGCTGGCCACAATCGTCGACGCCTCGACGTTGCGGATCTCGTGGATGTTGTTGAGGCCACCGGTGGAACCCGCAAAGCCGAGCTTCAAGGTTTCGGGACGGGTGTAGGCGGACAGGTCCATCTGCAGCACCGTTTGCGGATTGGTGCCGCCCTGCTGCAGCGTCACCGTCAGCTGATTGGTCGCGGTGAGGAGAATCTGCACTTCATTCACGACCGAGGGCCGGGTGCCCACGTTGGGCGTGTCGATGGAGGTGGCCAACGTGCCACTGCTACCCAAAAACGCATAGCCTGAGGCGGCCGAACCGCGCACCGCAATGGCATCGGGAGTCAACCCGGACCCCAACCCGCCCGTTTTGCTTTCGCTGGAGGAGGAGAAGTTGCCGTATTCATCTATGCCGACGCCGATGTAACCGCCCGCCATGCCAGCTTCGGCATTGCGGTTGGCATAGCCCAGCGAGCCACCGGGAGCGCCGACCGCAAACGACGTGCTGCCATCAAACAAGAAAAAGGACATCCCATCGGCGCCGTTACCGCCCCAGGTTGCGTATTCAAAGGACGCATACACGGTGGCCCCCGCCGCGGTGAACGCGGAGTTGAGGTAGGCGCTGGTGGCTTGATTTCCTCCGGTGGAGGTCAGCCTGAGCCAGCCATCACCGACCGGGTCGATGGTCCCGCTGGTCAGATTCGGCGTGTAAGTATTACCGGAAAAAACCCAATCGGGATTCGTCGTCGTCGCGTTGCGGAAGCTCTCCGAAACCACCTGCGCATAGCCCGCCGTAGCCACCGCGAGGGCGCCGATGAGGAGAGGCCGGAAAAGGGAGGACGACATAAGCGACCAAAATAGGGTCTATACCCTAAGCCCCGCAAGTGGATAAGCAGGGGTATTTCTACCTAGTGCCGGGCCGGCATGCCTTCAGCCCCCGAGGTAACTCATCTCAGGTTTGGCGGGTCCATCTTCAGCGGCACCGCGCTCGGCCCGTTCATCGGAATAGCGATCGCCGCGGGCGAGCCAGAGCTTGGCCAAATACTGGGTCAGCCCTTCCAGATCATTGGTTTCCCGATACTTGCCCAATATATCCCAACCCAGTGCCGAAAAAAGGCAGGTGTGGAGTTTCCCGTCGGCCGAGAGGCGGGCGCGATGGCAGTCCCGACAAAAGGGCTCGGTGATCGAGGCGATGATCCCAATCTCGCCCGCGCCGTCCACGTAGCGGTAGCGTGCCGCCACCTCGCCGCGATAGGCCGGGCTCACCGGCTCAATCTTCCACTGGCGGTTAATCCGGTCCACGATCTCCTGAGCCGGCAGCACCTTGCTTTCGACCCAGCCATTTGTGCTGCCCACATCCATGAACTCGATAAAGCGCAGGGTGAGCCGCCGTTCCCTGAAATACGCCCCCATGGACTCGATTTCGTGGTCGTTGCAACCCCGCTGAACGGCCATGTTGATTTTAACGGGCAATCCCACCTCCCCGGCGACATCGATCGCCCGCAGCACCCGCGCGGAGTCGAAACCGAGGCCATTCATCCGACCCGCGGTCGCGGCCTCGAGCGAGTCGACCGACACATTGAGTCGGTCCAACCCCGCCGCCTTGAGCTCCGCCGCATACCGCTCCAACAACCATCCGTTGGTCGTCAACGCGACTTCAGGGGCCTTTACCTCTGTTTTGAGCCGCCGCACAATGTCGACCAGATCCTTGCGCAGCAGGGGCTCGCCCCCGGTTAAACGATACTTGGTCACCCCGAGTCGCGAAAACGCCCGGGCAATCTGCACCAGCTCATCCGCCGACATGAGTTGCGGGTCCTTCAGGAACGCGTAGTCCGCGCCGAACACCTCCTTGGGCATGCAGTAGGGGCAACGAAAATTGCACCGGTCGGTCACCGAAATGCGGAGGTCCCGCAGGGGACGGCCCAGGGTATCGATTGGTGAGGAAACAGACACGAGGGGCTACTCCTTGCCCGGATTCGGGCAGGACACAACTCTGCGGTGGTCAAACTCCGCGACCGCGGATTTGACCTTGGGGCCGCGCCGATTTTCCTCCCTGATTCTGCGAGTTCCCACCATGCTGCTCACCCCCGCCGAAGCCACCGCCATCATCGCCCGACACCTGCCCACCCTCCCAACCGAGGACTGCGCGATCGAGCACGCCCACGGCCGGGTCACCCGTCAGCGCATCGTCACGGACCGGCCCCTGCCCCCCTTTGACCGGGTCACCATGGATGGCTTTGCGGTGCGCTCAGCCGATCTGATCGCCAATCCGCGGGCGCCGCTGGCCATCACCGGTTACCAAGCCGCCGGGATGATCGCCCAGGAGATGACCCGCCCGGGAACCGCCATCGAGATTGCCACGGGGGCGACTTTGCCGATTGGAGCGGATGCCATCGTCCCCTACGAGGACACCGAACAGGACGACCAACGGGTGCGCCTGCGGGAGGGCGTATTCTGTGAGAGCGGCCAGAATGTGCACCGCGAGGGCTCAGACTTTCCGCGCGGCACCGCGCTGATCGCCCCCGGCACCTTCATCACCGGCCGGGAGATTGCGGTGGCCGCCACCGTCGGAGCTTCCCGCCTCCGCGTATCGGCCCGACCGGCCGTGGCCGTGGTGGCCACCGGCGATGAGCTGATGGAAGTGGACACCGTCTCGCTGGCTCCCCACCAAATTCGCAAATCCAACGACCACGCCCTCCGCGCCGCGCTGTGCCAGAGCCAGCTGGTGAGCCGCGTCCAACGCTTCCATCTCCGCGATCATCCGCCCGAAATCGAGGCGACGATGCGCCAGATTCTGGCCTCATTTGACGTCACCATCCTCACCGGCGGCGTGTCGAAGGGCAAACGGGACCACCTTCCGACGGTCCTCGCCAAACTGGGCGCCACCGAGCACCTGCGGGGCATTGCCCAACGGCCGGGCAAGCCCATGTGGTTCGGCACCACTCCGCGCCGCACGCCGGTCTTTGCGCTCCCCGGCAATCCCGTCTCCACCTACATTTGTCTGCACCGCTACGTGCTCCCCGCCCTGCGCCAGATGGCCGGAGCCGTTCCCGCTGGGCCCGAAATGGTGCCACTGGGACAGCCCTTCCGCTTCGAACGCCCTCTCAGCTTCATGTTGCCGGTGCGCCTGCAGTCGGACCCAGCGGGAGCCCGCACGGCCCATCCCGCGCCTTTTAATACCTCCGGCGATTTGGGCGGCCTGCTGGCGACGGACGGATTTGTCGAACTCCCCGCCGACCAGACCGATTTCCTCGCCGGCACCGCCGCCCGATTCTGGCGTTGGATTTGAAAACACCGATTTGGAAATCGTAATTCGTAAATCCGAAATCCAAACTCGGAACATGCTCTCGCACTTGGATGACAAGAACCGTCCGCAGATGGTCGACGTCGGCGGCAAACCGATCACCCGGCGCACCGCGCACGCCCTGACCGTCGTCAAACTGCCGCCCGCGCTCGCCCGGCTGTTGGCCGGCCACGAAATTGTCGGCAAGAAGGGCCCCGTCTTTCAAACTGCCAGCCTCGCCGGGGTGATGGCCGCCAAACGCACCAGCGACCTGATTCCGCTGTGTCATCCGCTGCCAATGGAGGACTGTTCGGTGGAGCTCCATCCCCGGGCGCTCGCTCCGGATGGCTCCATCGAGATCGAGATCCACTGCCGCGTCGCCGTATCCGCAAAAACCGGCGTCGAAATGGAAGCCCTCACCGGCGCCACTGTCGCGGCCTTGACCCTCTATGACATGGGCAAGGCGGTCTCACCCGACATCATCATCCGCGAAACCCGACTGCTCGAAAAGCGGGGCGGCAAGGCCGACTTCAAAGCGGCCGAAATCGATCCGGCGGCGGAATACGAGTCGTGAAACATCTCCACCTCCACTATTTCGCCCTCCTGCGCGAGCAACGCGGGACCGACCGGGAAACCCTGACCACCGACGCCCCCGACGCCGAAACCCTCTACCGCACGCTGCAGGGGCAACACGGTTTCACCCTGCCCGTCGATCGACTCCGCGTCGCCATCAACGGCGAGTTCGCCCCCTGGCCCGCCCCGGTCAAAGACGGCGACACCCTCGTCTTCATTCCCCCGGTCGCCGGCGGTTAGGCCCATGAAGTTTCGGATCTGTCACGAGTCGATTGCACCCACCATCGAAGCGAGCGCCCTGAACCTCCCCGCCGCCGGGGCCTGCGCCACGTTTGAGGGCTGGGTGCGCAACCACAACGAGGGGCAGGCCGTGGCTTCGCTCGAGTATGAGGCCTACGCCCAGCTCGCCGAGGCCGAGGGCAACCGGATTCTGACCGAAGCGCAGGGGAAATTCGACCTGCTCGCCGCCGAAGCCGTTCACCGCGTCGGTCACCTGCAGATCGGTGACCTGGCCGTGTGGGTGGGCGTGGCCGCCGCCCATCGGGGCCCCGCGTTCGACGCCTGCCGTTTTATTATCGACGAGCTGAAGGCCCGGGTGCCCATCTGGAAGAAAGAGCACTACGCCTCGGGCACCTCCATCTGGATCAACTGCGCCACGAAAGGCGACTTTGCGGCCGCCCCCTCGCCGCCCGACAATTCATGAGCAACGCCTCTCCCCTCCCCCTCATCATCTTCGACGTCGACGGCACCCTCGTCGGGGGTGAACCCAACGACTGGCAAGCCTTCGGCGAGGCCTACCAACAGGTCACCGGCAGGGATTTGGATTTCGGCCTCTTTGACCGCCTCGATGATGTGACCGGCCATGCGGTGATCCACGCGGCTTTGACCGAGGCGGGCGAAGGGGAACCCCTGCCCGTCATCCAGCGCATCGCCGAAACCTACGCCGACTTGCTGGCCGCCCGCATCCGCCAAACGCCCACTGCATTCTTCGCGACCGATGGGGCGGTGGAACTGCTCACGGAACTCCATCGCCGCGGCTACGACCATGGCATCGCCACCGGCGACTGGACCAAGTCGATTGCTCCCGTGGCCTGGATGCCGCCGGCATTCCAGGGCAGGGCTGCCGATGGCCACGAGCTCCGATCGGCCCACCCGGGCCAGCACCATCGCCTTGACGGCCGAGCGCGCCGGACGCCCCCTAGCTGAGACCGTGTATGTGGGCGACGGGACCTGGGACTTTCGGGCCACTCAGGCTCTGGGAATCCCATTTCTCGGCACCGGGACCAAACAAGCCGCCCTCCGGCAGGCCGGGGCTTCCTTCACCCTGCCCCACCTGCACCCCGAAGCTTTCTTTCCCCTCCTTGACCGCGCGTGGAGCGATTGAGGAGCAGGAGAGAAACTCGCCAAAAAATGCCCCATGTTCGGGATTGAGATTCCGCCGGGTCCCGGGTGTGATCAGCCCTTTCCCGGTCTTCCTACCCACGTGCCATGATTTGCTACGTCCCCGCTGAATCCTCTCCCGGCGAGCTGCGCGCCGCGCTCACCCCCACTACCGCCGCCGCCCTCACTAAACTCGGCCTCACCCTCCAAGCCCAAGCGGGACTCGGTTTCGCCAGCAGGTATGCCGATGCGGACTATCGGGAGGCCGGCGTGGAGATCGTAGCCGATCCGGCCGCCGCCCTGGCCACCGCGGATCTGGTGCTGCGCGTGCAGAAGCCCACCGCCGACGAAATCGCCGCCCTGAAGCCGGGGGCCGTGCACCTAAGCTTTCTCGATCCGTTCAACGAGACGGAACTCCTGGCGAAATTCGCCGCCGCCAAGGTGAGTGCGGTCAGTTTGGAAATGATTCCCCGCACCACGCTGGCCCAGAAAATGGATGCCCTCAGTTCGCAGGCCAGTCTCGCCGGATACGCCGCGGTGGTGCAGGCCGCCGCCCGCGTGCGCAGCGCCCTGCCGATGATGATGACGCCCGCCGGCACCATCATGCCATGCCGGGTATTTGTCATCGGCGCCGGAGTGGCGGGCCTGCAGGCCATCGCCACGGCCAAGCGGATGGGTGCTCGCGTCGAAGCCTTCGATACCCGCCCCGTGGTGGAGGAGCAGGTCAAATCCCTCGGTGCCCGGTTCGTGAAAATCGACCTCGGTGACACCGGTCAGACCGCCGGTGGCTACGCCCAACAACTCACCCCCGAACAAATTGCCAAACAACAGGCCGGCATGGCGAAAGTCTGCGCTCAAGCCGACATCGTGATCACCACCGCCAAGGTGTTTGGCCGGAAGGCGCCAACCTTGGTGACGGCCGCCATGGTCGCAGGCATGAAGGCCGGCAGCGTGATCGTCGATCTGGCGCTGGAGACCGGCGGCAACGTCGAGGGAGCCGTGGCCAGGGAGGACATCACCACGCCCAATGGCGTCACGATTTTGGGCCACCCCTTGCTGGAATGCACCGTCGCCACCCATGCGACCCAGGTGCTCGCCGCCAACTTTGCCGCCTGGATCACCCACTTCTGGGACGACGAAACCAAGTCGCTGCCGCTCAACCGCGAGGACGAAATCATGCAAGGCTCCCTCATCACCCATGACGGCGCCATCGTCCACCCCCGCTTCGCTACCCCTTCCTCCGCCTAGCCCAACGCCGTTCTTTCCCTTCCTCTCCTCACCATGGAATTGATGCTCCTCCTTTTCATCTTCGTGCTCGCGGCCTTCCTCGGCTTCGAGCTGATCGCGAAGGTGCCCTCCCAACTCCACACCCCGCTGATGTCGGGCTCGAACGCCATCTCGGGTATCACCATCGTCGGGGCCCTGCTGGCGGCCGGCGCCGACCACGGCTCCACCCTCACCACCGTACTCGGCACCACCGCCGTGGCGCTGGCGACCATCAACGTCATCGGGGGCTACCTCGTGACCGATCGCATGCTGGGCATGTTCAAGAAAAAGGGCGCCGGTAAAAAGGAGGAGGGTTCGCAATGAACGTGGAGACCCTGATCAACTTCGCCTACATCGTCGCCTCGATTCTGTTCATCTTCGGCTTGAAGATGCTCGGGCGGCAATCCACCGCCCGCCGCGGCAACCTGATCTCGTCCCTCGGCATGTTGCTGGCGGTGGTGGTCACGCTGTTCGCTCAAGAAGTCGTCAGCTACCAGTGGATTTTGGTCGGACTCGGAGTCGGTGCCGTAATCGGACTCGCCTGCGCCCGACTCATCAAGATGACCTCGATGCCCGAGATGGTCGCACTGCTCAACGGCTTCGGTGGCCTCGCCTCCCTTCTCGTCGGCTGGGCGGAATACGCCAAGACCCTAGCCGGTGGTGAAGCCAGTTCCACCTTCACCGGCACGGTCATCTTCCTCGCCGTTTTCATCGGCGGCATCACCTTCACCGGCTCCCTCTACGCCTTCGGCAAACTCTCCGGCAAGCTCTCGGGCAAGCCCGTTCTGTTCGGGGGTCAGCAGATCGTAAACGGCGGTCTCGTGCTGGGGTTGGTCGTCGCCGGCGGGCTCTACGTCATCAACGGCGGTGCGCCCGGCATGGGCACCAACGCGTTCTATGCCTGCCTCGCGATCGCCTTCATTCTAGGCATCACAATGGTCATGCCCATCGGCGGCGGCGATATGCCGGTCGTTATCTCGATGCTCAACAGCCTGTCGGGCCTCGCCGCCTGCGCCGCGGGTTTTGTCATCCTCAACAACGTGCTGATCGTGGCGGGTTGTCTCGTCGGCACCAGCGGCGTGATCCTCACCATCATCATGTGCAAGGCCATGAACCGGTCCCTCGCCAACGTCCTGTTCTCCGGGTTTGGCTCCGACGGCGCCGCCGCCGGAGGCGAGGGCAGCACGATCGAGGGGGAGTTGAAACCGATCTCCGCCGAAGACAGTTTCGCGGTCCTCGAAGCCGCCCGCAACGTGGTCATCGTCCCCGGCTACGGTATGGCGGTTTCCCAAGCCCAGCACGTCGTCCGCGAACTCGCCGAAATGCTCGAGAACAATGGCGCGGAGGTGCGCTTTGCCATCCATCCCGTCGCGGGGCGCATGCCCGGTCACATGAATGTGCTCCTGGCCGAAGCCAACGTGCCCTACGAACAGCTCGTGGAAATGGACTCGATCAACCCGCAGATGCCCATGGTGGATGTCGCCGTGGTGATCGGCGCCAACGACGTGGTGAACCCCGCCGCCGCCCGCGACCAGAGCTCCCCCATTTACGGTATGCCCATCATCAAGGCCCACGAGGCCCATACCGTGATCTGCCTCAAGCGCGGCAAGGGCGCCGGCTTTTCCGGGATCGAGAACCAACTCTTCCTCCTGCCCAACACCCGCATGCTCTACGGCGACGCCAAAGCCTCGCTGCAGGGCGTGGTCAGCGAGTTCAAAGCCATCGCCGAGGCGTGATCCCCGGGCTATCGGTTCCAGGTTCCAACCCGCCGCGCCCGACGTCCCCGAACCGCATGGAGTCACGGCGTTGAAGTGATCAGGCAGTCCGGCGGACGACATTAACATTTTCCGACCTCACCCGTTTCGCGCCGCGGGTTGTGCCGGCCTACCAGAGGGTGGGGCCGCGCCTCACCCTTTCACTCCAGGATCGGGGGGCGGGTCCCCTGGGGCGCGGTGGCCATGGTCAGCCGAATCGTTTCCAGGTTCTCGCGCACCAGCTCGCCCATCGTTCGGCACTGCAGGTAGGCATCGCGTTTGAAGTGCTCCGCCAGCGCCTGCCGCAGCTCCACCCGGTGCTCCATCGGGGCGATTTGATCCTGCGCCATTGCTTCGAGCAAACTGCCCAGCTTGTCCTCGGTGATCGCCGCGCGGTGCAGAATCGCGACCTGCTCCTCGCGTTGATACTGGTGCGCGGTTTCGGGCCGCAGGTGCTTGATACAGTAGAGGGCAAAGGATCGGTTTTCCGGGAAGAACTGCGGTCGATAGAAATTCATCCGACCTTCGTAGCTCTGCTGATCAAAATCCATGGCCCGCAACCGCAACTGCGCACCTTCAAAGTCCGGGGTCACCACCATCACGAAATTATAGCTGCGCATGTCCCCGAGGAGACGGATGAAGCAGCGTTCATTAAATTTCACCAACTCCTTGGCGACGCGCACGGGGTTGAGCTCGCTCTTGGGACGCTGCAACCAGTTGTCGATGAACACGTTGCCTGGGATGCCCGCCACGTGCTCCTCCACCAGCGAGTTGCCGCAGGTGAAATAGTTCATCCGGTTGGGCGAGAGCAGGTGCTCCAATTCAAGCCCGTAAACCCGGGAAGCATCCCCCTTCTTGATGTAGAAGTAATCCGCGTTGTCGTTGTAGGCATTCACGATCCGGATCCGAAACGGAGCGGAGTTGCCGAAGCCGCAATAGTCGATGCGATCCACGTAAACGTGCTGCAGCACCGAGGTGTCTCCCGCCGTGCGCAGCAACGCGTAGACCCGCTTGAGGTCATCGTGCAGCGGCCCCATCTCCAATCGGTTGTAGATCACGCTGTCCCACAACGTCGGTTTGCCGTGCTCGTCGTTGAGCGGACACGACTCCTCAAAGGAATTCAGCCGATCATACGTCACCGGCAAGGGCCGCTCCCGCCGGTGGAGACGCAAATACTCGAGCAGTTTCTCACTGATCTTGAAGCTGGGTTTTTTAAGCTGCGGACGAGAGTCATCGGCCATGTCGCGGATCCTGCAGCCCGAATCCCGCGTTGGCAAATAAAGCGTCAAACCGCTTGCCAGATTCCCTTTTCCCTCGTCTGTGCAGCAGCGCCCCACCAATGTAAAAACCGACTCATGTTGCTTCTCGCCACCACCACTTTGGAAAAGCTGCAAGCCGTGCCTGCTCGGTTCTGGATCAACGCGGTCATCTTCATCGTTGGCGGCTGGATCGCGATCATGCTGGTGCGAAATGCCGCCCGGATGAATAAAATGGTGCTGACCATGATCATCGTCGTGGTCGTGACCACCGTCGGCTTCCAGTGGATTTGGGAACGCAACGAGCCAGCTTTCCTGACGCCCTACATCAACCTTATCGCCCCCTTCTTCCCGAGTAAGGGATCGTTTAACTGACGCTCTGTCGGCGCCGCCCCCTTCGGCGCGAGCGCCACGACGGCCTGCGGAATTTGACAATCCGTTTGCGTATTTCGGGTTGGTCATCGGGTCCCGATTTGTGCCACGTTAGGGACTCGCCATGCCCAAAGCTTCCTCCGACATCGGACTCATCGGCCTCGCCGTCATGGGTCAAAACCTCGCCCTCAACATCGCCGATCACGGTTTCAAGATCTCGGTCTACAACCGCACGACGGCCAAGACCGACGCCTTTGTGTCCGCTCACCCCGACACGCCGGGTGGCGTGGTGGGCAGCAAGACGCTGAAGGGGTTCGTCAAGTCCCTCTCGTCTCCGCGCAAGATCATCATCTTGGTTCAAGCCGGCCGCGCCACCGACGCCGTCATCGACGGTCTCGTGCCCCTGCTCGATAAAAACGACATCATCATCGACGGCGGCAACGCGCTCTGGACCGACACCATTCGCCGGGAAAAAGAGCTCCGGGCCAAGGGCCTGCGCTTCATCGGTTCCGGCGTGTCCGGCGGTGAGGAAGGCGCCCGCTTCGGTCCGTCCCTGATGCCCGGTGGTGACAAGGAAGCCTTCAAGGAACTCGCGCCGATCTGGAAAGCCATCGCCGCCAAGGTCGACCGCAAGACCGGCAAACCTTTGGAAGGCGCCGCTCCCGGCAAACCCGTCAAGGGCGGCGTCCCCTGCACCGCCTACATCGGCGAAAACGGAGCCGGCCACTACGTCAAAATGGTCCACAACGGCATCGAATATGGCGACATGCAGATGATCTGTGAGGCCTACGACCTGATGCAGGGCCTGCTCGGCTTGAAGGCCAAGGAGATGGGCGAAATCTTCGCCGAGTGGAACGAGGGCGCTCTCGACTCCTTCCTCGTCGAGATCACCGCCGACATCCTGCAGCAAAAGGATCCGGCCTCCCGCAAAGCCTTTGTCGATGTGGTGCTCGACACCGCGGGCCAGAAGGGCACCGGCAAGTGGACCGCCAACAGTGCACTCACCATGGGCATCGCCGCCCCGACCATCGCCGAATCCGTCTTTTCCCGCTGCCTCTCCGCCATCAAAGACGAGCGCGTCGCCGCCGCCAAGATCCTCAAAGGCCCGAAGAAAAAATTCAACGGCGACAAAGCGGACCTCATCGCCGCGATTCGCGACGCCCTCTACTGCTCAAAAATCTGCTCCTACGCCCAGGGTTTCCAGCTCATGCGCGAAGCGCAAAACGAATACGGCTGGAAGCTCAACTTCGGCCAAATCGCCCAGATCTGGCGCGGCGGTTGTATCATCCGCGCAGCCTTCCTCCAAAAGATCACCGAGGCTTACCAGCGCGACAAGAAGTTGGCCAACCTCCTGCTCGATCCTTACTTCAACCAGACGATTCAAGTTGCCCAGGACAGCTGGCGCAGAGTCGTGGCCCTCTCCGCCGAATACGGCATCCCGGCCCCGACTTTCGGCAGTGCCCTCGCCTACTACGACGGCTACCGCAGCGCCCGCCTTCCAGCCAACCTGCTGCAAGCCCAACGCGACTACTTCGGGGCCCACACCTACGAGCGCCTCGACCAACCCCGCGGCAAGTTCTTCCACATCGACTGGCCCGACCCGAAGCGCCCCCAGCTCGAGGCATAAGCAAGTCCCGGAGCGTTCTTCGTTCTATGCCCGATTGGAAGCGGAGTCCGATTGGCTCCGCAGATAAATACCGGTGAGGCTTCCGCCTGGTGGGCGGAAGCCAACGCGTTGCGGAATGACCGCTGGTTAAGTCCCCTCCCGACCGCCTAATCGGTCTTCGCAGCTTGGAGAAAGTCGTTGACCTCTAGCCAATACATGAAGGCGTCGAACCAGCGGTTGCTGGTGCGGTCGGGATTGCCGAGACCGAAGCCATGACCGCCGTTCTGATACAGGTGAAACTCAACCGGAGCCCCCGCTTCATACCAGGATTCGATCACCCCAAACTGGCCTTGAAACAAGAAGTCATCGCTCGCAATCGCCGCAAACATGGGAGGAGCGCCCGCCGGCACCTCCACCGGTCCCATGCCACCGTAAATCGGACCAATGAAGGCGAGGTCCATCTTCGTGGAGTGAAGGGTGCTGTGCATCGTCAGGCCCGCCCCGGCGGAGAACCCGATCATACCCAACCGGTCCGTATCGACGCCCCACTCGGTGGCCCGCTCCACAATGAGAGCGTAAGCCGCCTCGGCATCTTCGAGTTGGTTGGATAGATCCCAGCGCAGGCGGGGCGGCGGGGCGGCATCCTCCCCGTCCGTGGATTGCGCCGCGGCGGCGAACGTACGGTTCATCGAGTCCTTGAATGCCTCCAGCGATTCCGGCGTGGGCTGGAGTCGATACTTCAACACAAAGGCCGCGACCCCACGATCGGCCAAGGCCCGGGCCACCTCCCAGCCTTCATTGCCCATCGACAACCACCGGAAGCCCCCTCCGGGGGCCACCAGGACGGCGGCCCCGTTGGCCTTGTCCGGGTCCGGCAGCACGGGAGTGAGGGTCGCGGTGGAGATGTTGCGCGCCATGGGGTCCCCCCATTGGCGGAACCAGGTTTCAGGTGCGGTCTGACCCTCGACTCCGCCGGTGCCGAGGACGATCGCGCCCGGCTCATCCGGGGCCTCCAGCGGATAGATGGTGCCATCCTGAGCCCAAGCAGGGCCGACGGAAACAAGGGTGAGGAGAAGGCTGACGAGGAGCGGTGTTTTCATAAATGAACTTGGGGGTGGGGAGTTGAGGCCGCCCGATTAGCAGCAGTTGATCGGGCGCCAGCCGAGAGGTTAGTCCGCGGCAGAGGCAAGGAGGGGTAGCATGGCGCGGGCGTAATTGCGGCCGAGGCGGCGATACCCTTCCGGGGTGAAGTGCAGGCCATCCGATCGGGCCAGGCAGCCGGCGGATGAGACCACATGGGCGGTGGGGATGACCTCGGGCAGCGTGGCGATGAGCGCATTCATGCTGGCACACTTACCGCCTTGGTCGGCCGCCACCAGTTCACCCACCAACAGGGGCACCGCGGTGGCCGTGAGTCCGAGATCGCGGAGCAAATTTTCATACACGCCCTTCACCTGCATCGGCCAGGAGGCATCGCCGGTGTTGGATTCACCTTGATGCAACAGAATGCCTTTGATCACGCCATCCTGTTGGGCGCGCTGGGCCATGGCCACGAGACGCTGGTAGGGACTGCCGTCGTAAGCCGCGACTATCGGCTGCATCCAGTCCGGGGCGGTCGCCACGTAGTCCGCACGGCGGGCCTCGTCGAACACCTCAATCCTGGCTCCCGCCACCGCCACGCTCACCACCCCCACCCTGACCTTGGCCGGCAGTTGAGCCACCAGGGTGCGGCCAAAATAATCCGCCGGACTCAACCCCGAGTCGGCCCGGCACAACGGCGGCCTCGCCGGATACCACCGGCCGAGCTCGCGCCCGAGCTCGGGAAACTCCACGGCGGCCATGACCTGAAACCGAGGATCCACGCCGGATTTATCCTCTTCCGGAATCCCCGGAAAACCCTCCATGTTGGACTGGCCCAAACAGAGATAGACGTGAAAGTTGGGGTCTTGAGCGCTGGCGGCGGTGGCGGCCAAAAGCACCACGGCAAATAAGAGTAAAGGGGGGCGGGGCATGGGCGACTCTCGAGCCGCGTCACGTTGCCGCAACCGCCAATCCCGAGGCAAGGGCTCAGCAGCCGATCGCGTTCGGTATCCGGTCTAACAGTTTTCCTGGTTCTCCACGGCGCCGAGCGACCCAGGAAGTTTGCGGGGCCTCGAACCTCAGAACTTGCTCTTCTCACGGCTGGAAACTACCACCACCCACCGCCCGGGCCCTCCGACCATGTCCTGTCTCAGCGAAGCACAACGCTCCCAATTCGACGACGAGGGCTATCTCGTCCTCCGCGACTTTTTTGATCCCGGGGCCGACCTTGATCCGATCATCACGGAGTATGAGGGCGTGCTCGTTCGATTGGCCGAGCGGTTGGCGGTGGCGGGCGAAATCAAGTCCACCCACGCCGACGCTGATTTCAGTGAACGCTTGATTCGCATCTGCGAGGAGAGCGGTCGGATCCACGCGCAGTCGTTCGACTTCAGTCTGCCCCAACGCAACATTCAGGCCGACACCCCGATCTGGACCGGTCCCGCCGTCTTCAACCTTCTGCGGCATGAGCGTCTCCTCGATTTGATCGAGGAACTGATCGGGCCGGAGATCTACGCGAACCCGATTCAACACGTTCGCTTGAAGCTACCGGAAGCCCGCGCGATTCGCGATGCGGCCGGCAACATCCTGCAAGGAGTCACCCCCTGGCATCAGGACAGTGGGGTCACCCAGCCCGAGGCCGACGAGACCGAGATGATCACCGTGTGGTTTCCCCTGTGGGACGCGCCCGTGGAGTCGGGTTGCTTGGCCGTGATTCCGCGGAGTCACCGTCAGGGCGTCATCGATCACTGCCCTTTCGGCGGCGCCGGGTTTGGGATCCCGGACAAATTGTTGGCCAAACAAGCGGCCGTGGCCCTGCCCATGGCGCGGGGGGATCTGCTCCTGATGCACCGCCGCACTTGCCACTCCTCCTTGCCCAACCAGAGCAACCGGATCAGGTGGAGTTTCGATCTCCGCTACAACCCGACCCACCAGCCCTCCGGCCGCAGCGCCTTCCCCGGCTTCGTCGCCCGCAGTCGGGCGCATCCGGCCTCCGAACTGCACGACGCCACGGCGTGGGCCAACTCCTGGCTCGAGGCGCGGGCTCAACTGGCGGGCGATGCCCAAGCCCAGACCTTCCATCGCTGGGATGGCACCCGGGAGGTCTGTGCTTGAAACGCTATCCGCCGGCCCTGTTGGCGACCGTCTGCTTGCCTTGGGATGAGGACTTTCAGCTCGACGCGCCTTTGTTTCAGGAGGCGGTGACCCGAATCGCCACGGAGCTCACGCCCCATGTTTATCTCTTTGGCACTGCGGGCGAAGGATACGCGGTCACCGACCGGCAATTCGAGCACATCATCCGCCTATTTAACGAGGCGTTGCCGCCCGAAGCTCTGCCGATGATCGGGGTCATCAGCCTGTCGCTTGGCACCATCGTCGAGCGCATCGCTCACGCGCGCACCCTGGGTTTTCGCGAGTTTCAGATTTCACTCCCTTCCTGGGGCCCGCTCACCGATGCCGAGGTCGACCGGTTCTTCGCCGCCACCTGCGGGGCCTTCCCCGATTGTCGATTCCTGCATTACAATCTGCCTCGCGCCCAACGGGTGCTGCGGGGCACGGACTACGCGCGACTGGCCTCCCGGTGGCCCAACCTCGTCGCGATCAAAATGGGCGGGGAACCCGAACTGCTGCGGGAAATTGTCACCGCCGCGCCCGCGCTCCAGCTGTTCGCTGTGGAGTTCGGCTACGCCGCGCTCCGCGATGAGTTTGAGTGCGGATTCATCACCGCGATGACCGCCGGCAAGCCGGCCTACGCCCGGGAATTCTACGCGGCGCGCGGAGAACGCCTCGCCGAGATGCTCGCGGAAATCAAAGCCGCCCATCAGGTCCTCCGGGCCCACGTCGCCTCCACTGGTGCCCACATCGACGGGGCTTACGACAAGATGCACCTCAAAATGCTCATGCCCGAGTTTCCCCTGCGGCTGCTCCCCCCCTACTCCAGCGTGCCCGATGCGGTGTTTGATAAATTCTGCGCCGAAGCCCCCGCCGGCTGGTTCACGCGTAAGCAGACAGATGACCGATGATGCCGAACACTTTTCCGGGAACGTAGCGCCGTGCTTCAGCCGGCGTTTCGGAGTGCCTGTCTGAAGCACGGCACTACTCTTATACACGACGAGTTTCGGAGTTCCTTTCATCAACCAAGCGTTCTGCATGACCCGTCATCTGGCCCGTCAGCCCGAATCTCCATAATCCGCGCGTGGTCCAAGCCGTTGGTCGCCGTGACCTCGATGCGCAGTGAATTTGTAAGGATGGGCTCGGCCAATGCGTGCCGACGCATCCGCTGATAGTTGCCGGTTACCACGATTTTTTCGGCGGCATCTCCGCCCACTGACACGGTGTAGTCGCGCACCGTTTCTTCCTGCGGGCGGCCCCATTGCATCTTGGCCGTGTAGCCGTCGGCCCCGGATTGGGTGAGCAACCGATGCAGCCCCGTATCGAAGACCACCTGCACGGTTCGAATCGCCACCGGCTCCGCCCACCGCACTTCGATCCAGGCGGGCAGCGCTTTCTCCGGATCGCTCATCCAGCGGTGCAGGCGGGTTGGTCTTGAACGGACGCGCGGACCCGGCCGGGAGCCTGCGTCACGGCGCATCCTGACCACCCGGCTCGGCCAACCCCTCATCCCAAAGATTCGCCCCCCACTGATGCGGCGCCGGCCGCTCCTTGCCGTGGACGGATCGGGTCTGACCACTCCTGATCTGGTCCGGCTCGGCTCCGGGCTGGTGGCTGGAGGCCACAATCTGATCCGCCTGCCGCACCAAATCGGCCTCGTCCGCATGGCGCACCCCGAGCAGGTAACAATCATCCCGCAGCAGTTGCTGCTGCAGCCGAGCGCACTGGTCCGGATCCCGCGCCAACTCGCCCGGCGTGATTCCGGCCGCGATCGCCTGCGCGGCCGCTGTGCCCACCCCTTGGCCGATCGCGGCACAGGTGGCCATCACGCGAGTGGTCGCAAACGCGATGTGAGTCGCCGAAATATTACGGCCCGCAAACATCAGGTTGACGGGCGAGGTCGCCACACACGAGCGCAGCGGGATGCCATACAAATACGGCAGGTGGTGTTGCGTGCAGGGAGCGAGTTCGGGCGCGTCCACGCCTTCGGGCGGATGGGTATCGATCGGCCACCCCCCGTAGGCGATGGCATCGCCAAACGGTTTCGAGTGCAGCACCTCGGCCTCGGTCAGCACATGTTGCCCCACGAACCGGCGGCTCTCGCGTTTGCCCGGGAGAAACCCAAACCACTCCAGCGCCCAATGCGACGCGTCCAGCGCGGACTCATTCTTCACGTAATTCCAAACGCCCAACGTGATCGCCAGCAGTTCATCCCGGATCGTCTCGTTGTCCTTGAGCGTGTCCAAACAGCCCCCCCACTCGGCCCACCAGTAGCCATACTCCAAACCGAGGTCGGAGCCGGGCTGGCCATAAGGACGCAATTTGAAGTCGCTCTCCTTGAACTTGCGCACCCACGGCGGGGCGACGAACGGCATGGGACGGTCGTGCTTACGCGCCTGAAACATGATGGTGGAGCCAAGGGTCTTGTGGTCCGCCACCGGCCCCGCCAACTGCTCGTGATACTCGTCGGCGCCTTCGCGGCCCTGTCGAAACGGCGCCCCGGCCTCAACGCCCACACGACCGTCACCCGTGGCATCTACGAACACCTGCGCCGTGATGCGAAACCGGTCTTCGGTGGAGGCCCGCGTGGCGAAGACGGATTGAATCCGGTCGTCAGCCACCTCCGCGCCATCCACCACCGTATTGAGCATCAGTTCCAGATTCGGCTCCCGCCGGCACTTGTCGTAGAGCACCAAATCAAACCCCGACGCCGAGCGCTGCGGGTTGTACACGGCGAGCTCCAGCCGGATCTCTTCCATGATCCCGCCCTCGCGCAGTTCCGTTTCCAGCGCGACTCCACCACGTAACCCCGTCGCCCCCACGATGTGCATCCGCACTTCGCTGGAGGCATTGCCCCCCAGCACGGAGCGATCCTGACAAAGAATAACGCGAAGGCCCAATCGCGCCGCCGCCAACGCCGCGCAAACTCCAGCCATGCCTCCCCCGGCAACCAAGAGGTCACATTCAAGTTCTTGGAGAGGTGAAACCGCGCGACTCATAATACCGTGGACCGGACTCAAGAAACGCTTCCATCTCGGCGCCACCACCACAACCCTTACCTCCAGCGTTCATGTATCTTCCCGGCCTCCTTTCCGTAACCTTTCGTCAATTGACCGCCGACCAGATCATCGATCTGTGCGTGCAAAACGGCCTGCTGGCCCTCGAATGGGGGGGCGACGTGCACGTGCCGCACGGGGACATCCCCACGGCCACCCGCGTGGGTGAGGCCACCCGACTGGCCGGCCTGACCGTCGCCGCCTACGGTTCCTACTACCGCTGTGACGCCACGGCCGATCAGCCCGAGTTCGGCGATGTGCTCGCCAGCGCCCAAGCTCTCGGAGCGCCTCTGATCCGCGTGTGGGCCGGGACCAAGGGCTCCGCCGCGACCCCGGCAGAGGACCGCGCCCGCATCACCGCCGACCTGAAACGCATCGGCCAGATCGCGGCGGAGGCCGGCGTCGGCATCACCATCGAATACCACGCCAACACGCTCACGGATGATCCCGATTCCGCCCTCGCCCTGATTCAAGCCGTGGACCACCCGAACGTAAAACTCTACTGGCAGACCAGTAATCAGCAGTCAGCCGACTACTCCGCCGCCGTGCTCGAGCGGTTAAAACCCGCCCTCTCCCATTTGCACGTCTTCCACTGGGACTGGGACGGGGACCGCATCGAACGGCGCCCACTGGCCGACGCCTTCGCCACCTGGCAACGTTTCCTGCAACTGGCGGAACCCGCCGCGGGGGAGACCCGCGCCCTGATGCTGGAATTCGTGCGCGACGACTCGCCGGAGCAGCTCGCCGAGGATGCGCAGACGCTGATCCGACTGATCGAATCACACGAGCAACGGTTACCCTGATTCGGAGGAGTTGCTCCAGCCAAACCTCCTTGCCGGCTCCGCGTGAAACAGGCACCGTGTCCCCCCGAAAACTCATGAAAACCCTGCGACTGACCCTGCTGCCCTCCCTGTTGTTCACCCTGTTGGCCCCGAGCCAAGCCGCTCATCACGAGGAAGGGTTTGTGCCGCTGTTTGACGGCCAGTCCCTCGATGGCTGGCGTGTGGTCGGCGGCACCGGCAGTTTCAAAGCCGAGGACGGCATGATCGTCGGCTACGGCGAGAATATTCAAAGCAACACCTTCCTGCGCACCGAGCGCACCTACACCGATTTTGACCTGCGGTTTTCCTACCAGCGTATCGAGGGCAACTCGGGCATGATGTTTCGGGCATTGCAGCGCCCCGGCGAAAACGGCCGCGTCTTCGGTTACCAATGTGAACACTGTGATCGGCCCGAACGCGCTTGGTCCGGCGGCCTCTACGACGAACAACGTCGCATGTGGCTCCAACCTCACTCCGCCGATCCACAGGGCCAGGCGGCCTTCACCGCCCAGGGCCAACGGCTCACCCACTGGCAGGAATGGAACGACGTCCGCATCCTCTGTGAGGGCAACGTCACCAAGATCTGGTTCAACGGCGAATTGCGTGTCCATTTCGTGGATACCGACGAAGAGCACAACACCCTCGAGGGCTTCTTCGGCCTGCAGGTGCACTCCGGAGAGAAGAGCTTGGTCCGCTGGAAAGACCTCCGCATCAAGGAACTGCCTTAGTCCCTTTCATTCGGTTGCCGCCAACCCGGACGGCGGGGCGCATCCGCATCCGTCCGGGATCGGCCGCGGCTCGACCACCGCCGCGGACGGTTTGGCTATTGCCCCGCATAAAGTCGCCAGTAGGACTGGACTAGCTCCGGCTCGACCGCCCGATCAAAGACCAGCAGCCGATACCGCAGGGTTATCGTTTCCCCGGGCTCGATCTGCCAAGCATGCTCTTGGGCCGGGACGTAGTTGAAGAAAACCTTCCCCTTCTCCCAAATGCGCACGCGCTGGGGCGAATCATGATTGGAGGGGTGACTCATGATCACCACGGTCGACTCCCCGGATTCCGTCGGACCGTGCATTGCCACCCATTCCGCGCGCGTGGCGTGGCCCTCCGTCCGATCCAATCCCTTGGAGGTGAGGTAAGCGTTGCGACTTTCCCCCCAGCCATCGGGCGCGCGATAAGCGATACCACCCCCGTAACGGTAGGCCGGGAGCTCCAGCGGATGATCTGATGCATTCGATTGGGTGACCGTGTAATCGATGAGGTTAACGCCGTCCTGCTGCGCCGCCGTAACGTCCAGAATTTCCTCCAAGATCACCGTCTCCGGCAGGTCCCCATCCGCCAACGCCACCTGCTGCTGCCGCACGGCAAAGCCCACCGCTTCGCCCGCCTCCTTCCGGTCCACCACGTCGACAAACCGAACCGTGGCCTGACCGGCTTTGAGATTCCAAAAATCAAGGGCCCGGCCGTTCCACTTGGTCTTCACCCAAGCATGCCAAACCCCCATGTGGTGGACGTGGTCAGGCGCATGGATCGAAGTCACGACATCGCCATTGGGCGCATGCAGGGGATGAATGAACCCACTGCGCCGATACAACGCCGACTCTCCCGGCGGGGGCGGAACCTCCGTCTTGTGATACGTGAGCACCGGCCCGGTGGGTGCCAGAATGGTGAGGGTGTCCGCATTTTCCTGGAGCAAGAGGTCGGCCGCAAGCAGAGGACTGACGCAGAGCCAGCCAACGACAAAAAGGGAGGGGGTGATTTTCACGATCCCTGACTTAAAAGGGCATTCGTTCCACCTGACGACCAAAACCCCACGAGCCCTCCGCGCCCAGTTCCTCGTCATCGAAACAAGTGATGGGATCCCCCGGGTCGGCGACGTCGGCGGCAACTTCCCCAGACCAACCGTAGCCGCCCGCACTGAGCCCGGTGCGGCGGGTGGGCCGTGCCGTCGGTGTTGGACGCAAAGCCCGCCAGCCCTCACCGGATGGCCCGGCGTAGTCGGCTGACCACCGCTGGATGTTGAGCGGCCACATTCTCCAGCTCATGGGGATCGTTTGCCATGTCGAAGAGTTCGACGACGGCTTCGGGTCGATCGTCCGTGGCCGGATACACAATCAGGCGCCAACGCTCATCCCGCACGGATCGATGTTCCCGCCAGAAGCCCAGCGCCGGCCTTCCCCTCTCGGCGGTCGCATCGACCAACTGCGGGACCAGACTCCTCCCATCCAGGGAAGCATCCGGCAGGGGCAAACCGCACAGGTCCAGCAGCGTGGGAAAGATGTCGACGGTCTCCACGACCACCCCCGACACCACTCCCGGATCCCTCAGTCCCGGGTGCCGAATCATCAACGGCGAGCGCAGCGCCTGTTCGAACAACGTATGCTTCGCCCACATATGGTGTTCGCCCAATTGGAAGCCGTGATCACTCCACACCACCACGATTGTGTCGTCGGCCATACCCGATGCCTCCAATGCCTCAAGCACGAGGCCCACCTGATGATCCACATAGCTGGTCGCCGCCGCGTAGGCGCGCCTCAAGTCCTCGGCGTAGGCCTCATCCTCGAGGATTTCCCGGCCGGCCGACCCGTAGTTGCCCCGCAACTCTCCGCTGTCATGCCAGCCCGGACTTTCCGACGCATCGGCCGCCACGGGCGGGGGCGGGAAATCCGTTTGGGCGTGCAGGTCAAACCAAGATTTTGGCGCCGCCAGTGGCAGATGGGGTTTGAAGAATCCCACCGCAAAGAACCACGGCTCATCGCTGGCCTGCAGGGTGGCGAGCTGGGCAATCGCTTCCTTAGCCACCCAGGCATCGGGATACGCGTCGTCGGGGCCATCGAACGCCTCCCAAGCCAAACTCACTCCCCGGTCGCGAGCCAACCCGTTGGCGTAACCGTGCATCATTCCCCGCGCGTGCTCCCACGGCGAATCGGGCAGCCAAACCCGATCCCAAACTCCGGCTATTTCCTCCGGTGGAGCGTTCCAATTTCCCCCGGTCAGTCCACCCGGGTAGTGGGTGATCTTGCCCAGCGAGTAGGTCCGGTAGCCTTGATGCTTGAACCAACCCGGCATACTCACCGCCGCCCATGCGTCCGACGTCTCGCGAATCGCGTTGTTACTCAGGAACACCGGCTCATGCGGATAGCGGCCGCGCAGCAACGCCGCCCGCGACGCACCGCAAGTGGGCACCTGCACATAGTGATGCGAAAAGAGCCGGGAAGATTGGGCAAGCCGGTCGAGATGCGGTGTCTGCGCGTGAGCCACCCCAAGGACACCCAGATCGTTGCGGAGGTCATCAATGGCGATGAACAGCACGTTGGGCGGATCCGCGATCACGCGGGTGCCTCCCGCAGAGATTAAAACGAGGAGGCCGGTTAAGAATCGAGGGAGTCGCATGGGGTGAAAAAAGAGAGGACGGCAAGGGCAACGTTTCGCTGCACCGCTAGTTCTGCGCCCCGGCGGAGGGGTTGGCTTGGCCACGGAACAGCGGGCTCGGGCAGATTGCCACAAAGAGAGCTTGGAGCCACGGGATCGACCACAATGGTAATCGCATGGCGCGAAGCTGATCCCTCATGCTCCGCGCTTCGACTGAAAAAACCCGCCCTTTTCGCCATGTCCCATCTGCTCAAAATCCTGCTTACTGTCACCCTCACTTTGGCCATGGCCGCCCCCGGGATCCCCGCACGTGAGGCCCCCCCGCCCGCGGAGAACCCCACCCTGACCTCCGGTGAGGTCTTGAGCGGCCAGTGGCGCCGACCCGATGGCGGCTACGTGATCCAAATCAAATCCATCGGCGAAGACGGTCGGCTTGAAGCCGCTTACTTTAATCCCCGCCCCATCCACGTGGAGTCCGCCCAATGGATCTATGGCGGCGGGGTGCTCCAGTTGCGTATCCGTCTCAACGATACCGGCTACCAGGGCGCTTACTACCTGCTGCGATACGATCCGGCGACCAATCGACTCGTGGGGGAATACCATCCGGCCAACCAACAGACCTTCGAAGTCGCCTTCGAACGATTGCTGGCCCCCTCCTCGAACTAAGGGACGTCGGTTCGGTTTTGGATGGCTCCTACGGCACCCTCACCCGGCAAGCCCCGGATCAGGACGGGCCCACCGGGCGCATTAAAATCGGCACGGAAACCAACGGCGATTTTCGCCGCATCCGGATCCGTGATTGTGTTTTCCGACGCTCCCGCGGGTTGGCGCTGGAGACCGTCGATGGTGGGGTGATCACCGACGTGATCGCCGAGCGGTTGGAGATGACCGACGTGACCAACGCCGCGATCTTTTTGCTGCTGGGTCACCGGGCCCGCGGTCCGGTCGGCACCCCAGTGGGAGCCTTGCAAGGCGTCACGATTCGCGATGTCCGCGCCCGGGGCGTCGACGGCCGTTTCCCGATGATCCTGCAAGGGCTGCCGGGGCACCCCCTGCGCGACCTGACCCTGCAACGGATTGGGGTGGCAACCGGCGGTGGCGTGACCCGGGCCGACGTCGCGCGGCAGGCGATACCGCACGTGAACCCGTTTTTTTGCGGACAGATGAGCCCGGGATCACCGGACCCCGGTCCGCCGATCTCGCCGGCGTGCCGGAGCGGCCCCGGGCCTATCCCGAGCCCAGTATGTTCGGCCTGCTGCCGACCTCGGGACTGTTTGCCCGCCATGTCGCGGGACTGACCTTGGAAGACGTCACGTGCACCACGACCATGAGCGACGAACGCCCTCGGGCGGGTTGGCTGGATGTGACGGGGCTAAGCCTCACGGGCGGCAACCTGACCCGTTAAGGGCTGCTGCGACCGGTCAGGCCACGTCCCCGCGGCGGAGCGGAACGGGCGGGGGGGGTGCCGGATCAATGCAGGTCGCACTGCCCGCCCGCCTGGGAGCGCACCGGGGACCCAAAATATCGGACCTGGATCGAAAACCGCATGCGCGCCATTGGAAATGCCAGGTGGGGGTTCTTCACCAACCGGTTTTGGTTCGACCCGGAGACCAAGGCCATGACCCCACCTGAGGATGAACCTCCGATGGCATCGCACTTGAGCATCATGTTTGGCCTGCCGGAAGTGGTGGCTGAGCTGATTGAGCTTTTCGATATTCCGGAGTTCAAGGAAGCGTGGTTGCGCTACTGCATGCTCTGCAATGCTCCGCGGGAAGTGCTCGACCGGGAGTTGGGCGAGAACTTTTCCCCTCCGGGGTTCCAGACCTCCCATTCCCGCATCACTGCCTATGCCGCCGTGACGATGCGTGATCCGGAGTTGGCCGCCCGTGCCGCCGAAGAATTTTTGGGCGATTCGAGGAACGGCCGGGCGCACCGACTTGATACCCGACTCGTGGAGGGACCGGCGGTGCTCAACCCCGTCGACGAGGCCGCTTGGGTGTCCACCAACGAAAGTGCCCAATGGGGCTTGGGTGCCATTTCCAACTCAGCCCTCATCGCTGACGCCCTCAGCGCCCACCCCTCCGACTCCCGATAAGAGACGCATATTCATCTTCCGCCCAGAGTAGGATCAAACCACGAGTCAATCGAGTGAGCAAAGGGGTTTTAGCGTAAGCCCACATCCAAGCTCTCTGGCCGGGTCTCTTCAAATAAACCGGAACTGTCCCAAAGTTCGTCCGTGCCCACCACATAGGTCTCCGGCACCTGCGCCCAGTCGTCGGTCTGGCCATCGATCCGCGGAATTGCATCGGTCGGGAATTGATAGATCGGAAATTCCGTTCCGGGACGGGAGAGGCCAAAGAGCAGAGGGCCACTGAGAAGTGCGCTGAGTAATCCAAAGAGCGGGGGCTTCATTTTTCTAGCAGACGCGATTCACTTCCAACCCGAGCAGCGCTCCAAGTTTTTCAATCTTGTTGGCCACGTGTCCTACGCCGATGGCGCAGTGATGGGACGGGCCTCCCTTGGACCAATCGTTCATGAAGGCCTTGGCGCCGATGCTGAAACGATACCGACTGTTGGTGTTGCCGATCTGCATAACGGGGCCGGGCACCGATTCGCCCTCTGCCACCTGCAACCGGACCGAGCCATCCCCGCGTTGCACCACCGAAAGCAGCGTCACCGGCCCATGCTGCACCGTCATTTGAATCGACAGCCCCTGGCCGGGCTTGCCGTGATAGACCGGCAAAGGCACCAACCCCACCCGCCCCTCCGCAATCGCGAAGTGAGCCGGACCGTCGTGCCCCAGGTAAACAACATCGTCCACGTAATCGGACAGGTAGAATTCAGAAAAGGACCCTCCCGTGCCCAACAGGTCCAAGATCTTCATGGCCTGCACGTTCTTGATCTCATACTCGCCGGCCACGGGCACATTGCGACCCGTCAGCAGCGTGTTGCCGGCAATGATTGACGTTACGATGTCCTGATACTCACCGGTGCCCTCGTAGTAGTAGGCCATTGAACCGAGTCGGTGGTTGGCGATCAGCTTGTCGAGCGCCACCGAGGTCTTGGCGGCGCGCTCGATTTCGGAGGGCTCACATTCTTCGGACACCTCAAATTTTCCCGTGAACTCTGCGGTCTTGGCCGCAATTTCCTCCGGGGAAACCGTCTTTCGCAAATCGGCCAATTCACACATTTCCAGAATCTCGAAGTGGTTGCCGAAGGCGGCCGACTGTTGAGTCATGTCCGAGTAAACATCGAGCATGCCACCGTAGTAATGGCCGAGAACCCCCACGCGGTTATCGCGCATTCCGGCCGCCACCTTGGCGGCGTCCACCCAGTCCGCGATCTCCTGCCAGGCCTCGTCCTCCTGCAGGTAGCCGGTCACGACGTGGTAGTCGATGCCCGCCCGGTTGAAGACGCAGGCCAACTCGGGTACGGAACAGGACTGGCAGTGCTCCAGCCAAATGCCCGTCATCTTGCCGCGGTCCGCCAAGGCGTTGAAGGCCCCGTAGTCCAACTGCGCCACCGGCTGCAGATTCAGCATGACCACCGGGACCCTGGTTTTCTGGACCACCGGCAACACGGTGGAAGACAGTGCGTAGGTTGAGATGAACAGGAAGATGAGATCGACATCTTCCCGTTTAAACAACGCCGCGGCTTCGTGGGCCCGCTCCACGCTGTCCACCATGCCGGCATCGACCATGGCGACCTCCATCCCGGCAATCCGTTCGCAGATCTGGTCATGGTAGCCGCTGAGGTTTTCCCGCAGTCCCTCGAACTGCGGCCAATAAGTATCCAAGCCAATGGAGAAGATGCCGGTTTTCATAACATGGTTATCTGGGAGTGAGAGTCAGTCCAAAGCACGCGGGGGCCTCGCGCTTCGCCCGCGTCCGATCAGGAGGCAACCGCCGTCGCTTGGAGGTAGTTGCCCAAGCCAATCAGGACGGTGGAAAGCGTGATGACCAGGATGCCCGCCACGAGAATACCCGTGGTGCGTTTGCCCGCGCCCTGCCATTCCCGCAGGTAGAGGCTCCAGAGGTTGCTGGTGATGATGATGAAGGACATGTGCAGGGTCCAGCTGGTGAAGTCATACGCCCCCATCTTCGTCGAACCCATGCCGTAGAACATGAACTGTAGATACCAGGTGACGCCCGCGAGTGCCGCCAAGGCATAGTTTCGAGAAAGCGGGCTGCTTGTATTGGTAAAGTCCCGCCAGCTCTGGTTGCGCACCATCAGGTAGCCACACCAGACCGCGTTGGTCACAAAACCACCGATGAGAATCACCACCAACACGGCGCTGTTCACCCAAATCGGTTGGGTGCCGTTCTCGGCCGCCGTTTCGGCAATGGGTTTGCCGGCGGCAAACGCGAAGGCCATGCACGCGCTCATAACGCCGGAGAAACCCGCCACCACCAGTCCTTTGCCCACACGAAACTCCTGCTTCTCCTCTTCCTCCCGCGTCAGGCCCGCCTCTTTCAAGTGACCCGCATAGCCACACAGCCCAATGCCCAAGAGACAGACCCCAATACCAGCCAACACCACCCAGCCCGGCAAGGTGGTGAGGAGCGCCCCGATGGTGCCATCATGGATCGCCGGGATCAGCGTGCCAAAGGCCGCACAGAAGCCGAGGACCACCGCGTAGCCCAAAGACAGGCCCAGGTAACGAACCGATAATCCGAACGTCAGCCCACCAATCCCCCAAAGCACCCCAAAAACAAAGGTCCAGAACAGCGCAATGGGGGGGGCGTCCATCAGCGTGCTCCCCAGCAGGGGCACGGTGAAGACACCGATCACCACCGGAGCCACGATCCAGGAAAAGAAGCCGTTGAAGAGCCAACCACTTTCCCAGGACCACTGCCGGATACCCTTCAGGGGCAGATAAAAACTACCGGCGGCAAAACCGCCGATGAGATGAAGCAAAACGCCGAGGGCAACCATCGCAGGGATATTGGGGTCAAACGGGGGAGCGTATAGTTATAGCGGAACAGGCACTGATTGGAATGGACCGGGTGACCTTTAACATGCACTTTTTGTCCATATCCAATTAGCCCCATCGCATGTCCGGCCAACTTCAAGCCTTCCAGCGTTACCTGTCCCCCCATGCCGGACTCGAGCACTGGGGCATTACCGCCACCGACCTCGGCTACACGAAAATTTCCCCCGGGCATCCCTACCCGCCTTTTAAACACCCGGAAAGCTACACGCTGAACCAGAATACCGGGCGGGTGCTCGATGAGTATCAAGTCATCTACATTTCCGGGGGAGAGGGGGAATTTTGGTCTGAACCGAGTGGCGCCCGGGTAATCAAGCGCGGTTCAATGTTTCTCCTGTTTCCCGGCGTGCGGCACCGCTACCACCCCAATCCAGCAACCGGCTGGGATGAATGGTGGATCGGATTTACCGGCCCCCACGCCAGCAACATCATCCGCCATCATTTTTCTCCCCGAGAGCCCGTGCATCCTATCGGACTGCAGCCTGAGATGCAGTATCTGTTCACCGAGGCGTGCGACTTGGCGCGCCGCGAGTCCTACGGTTGCAGGGAACGAATCGCGGCAAAGATCTTCGAAATTTTGGTCCAATTGCATCTCCAAACCCACGCGGATGATCGGGCAACGTCGCGGCATCAGACCCGCATCCGTTGCGCCTGCGACCGGATGCTGGAGTCGATTGCCCAACCCTTCGACAGTCGGGCCTTCGCCCGGGAACAGGGCATCAGCCACACGTCCTTCCGCCGTCATTTCACCGCGCAAGTCGGCATGGCCCCGGTTGCCTATCTGCTTGAATTGCGCCTGCGCAAGGCCACCCAGCTGCTCGCGCAAACCACCCTCCCCGTTCAGACAATCGCCGCCGAGTGCGGGTTCGAAAACCCCCTCTACTTCTCCCGCTTTTTTAAGAAACGCACCGGCCATTCCCCCTCCGGCGCCCGGGGTAAATTCCGCTGAGTAGGGCCGCCAGCCCGGGCAGAGCTGAACCCGTGGAAATCGGACCAGTAAGTCTCCCGCACGCGGCGATCTAAAAAGCCCACGTCGGCAACGGTGATGGCAAACCTCGCTGGCGACTTTGAGGAACACTGAACCCATCCTCGGAACGGAAGCACGAACTCACGAGGTATCGCCAAGACCCTCGAGGAAGGGGATCTGGATGACGTCGCTCACTGCGGTTGGCCTCCAGCAATTCCCCGCCATGTCGCGGGACTGACCTTGGAAGACGTCATGTGAACCACGACCATGAGCGACGAACGCCCTCGGGCGGGTTGGCTGGATGTAACGGGGCTAAGCCTCACGGGAGGCAACCTGACCCGTTAAGGGCTGCTGCGACCGGTCGGGCCACGTCCCCGCGGCGGAGCGGAACGGGCGGGGGAGTGCCGGATCAATGCAGGTCGCACTGCCCGCCCGCGCAGGCGATCACCTGCTTCAATTCGGTGATGTCCTCGTCCTCCATTAGCTCCGTGTAGCGCACGGGATTGTAGCCCAATTGGTTCCAGCGCTGGATATCCGCCGTCGTGGCCACGGCCTCCCGGGGAGCCTGCGCATAAGCCTTGTCCCCGGCATCCTGCAGCAACGCAATGCCCGTGAACGAATCCCGGTTGGCCCAAATGCGCTCGGCCACGGCATCCCATTCATCCGGGCGGACCGTGACCGTGCAGGAGACGTTGTGGTGCAGTCCCGGGGAGTGGTCCTCGTGCCGCCGACCCGCCTGCACCCAATTGACCTGCACCTGCCGAATGTAGTCGAGATGCGTGATCGCATCGATGTCATCGCGATAAATCCCAAACTCCGGGCCTTCCACCGGGAAGGTGATGACCTCGGTGCGACCGTGCGGATCGTAAACACTTTCCTCCACCATGTGGGGATTGGACTTTTTGAAGTGGTTGTAGACCGGGCACAGCTTGTTGGACTGCACGCGGCGAAAATACCGCACCGCGTGGTGCGGGTGCAGGCCACTCGACGTCCCCAGCAACAGACTGGCGGTGCCTTCCGGCTTCACGCAGGTGGTGCGCGCGGCGGGGTTGATGCCGATGGCCCGGGCCACGACAAGATTGACCGCCTTCACCACCTCCGCCCCCGTGCGCAGCACGTCGGCGTCGAGCAGCACGTCGGGACGGTCCAGCACTCCGCAGATGGAGACGCCCAACAACGCTTCGCGCTGGGTGATCAGCCGAGAGACGGGGGAAAGGTAGGAGAAGTCGGTGTAGCCCGCCTGCAGGGTGCCGATCAGCGCCGCCTGGGCGCACAGCTCGTAGAAGCGGGCGGGGCTTTCCGCCGCCGCCGCCGATAGGGTGGTCAGGTTGCAGAATTGCACCCCCGACAACACATCGCCTTCCCGCAGACCGCCGTTATGACCCATCTTGCGCAACGCCGCGATCGTGTCCCCGGTGAGTTTGAGCTTGGGATTCAGTCCGATCTCCACGCAGGGATTGGCCCCATAATCCGCGTTCTCCACAAAGTAGAACCCGGGTTCCCCGAACTGTTTCTGAGCCTCAAACAAATGATCGAACCGCGCCCGGGTCGCCTGCGAGCGCACGATTACGGCCGAGTTGTTACTGGCCGCCCGCTGAGGGTGCGTGGCGAACCAGTTGCCCGTCTTGGCCTGACCCATCTCCTCATCATGAGCCGAGAAGAGGCAAATCGTGGCCGACCGCCGAATGCCCCCGGACAGCACTGCCTTGGCCGCCCACATCAACACGTCATACGCCTCAATGGGCTTGAGTTGGCGACCCGCCGCGGCGTGCAGGATATGCTCCACCTTGTCCAAGGTGTGCATCAGTGGTTCCGGCCCGGGGGCCTTGCCTCCCGAAGTGCGCAACGGCGCGCCCGCCGCCCGAATCTCGGAAAAATCAAACTTCACCCGCCGGCCCTCAACCGCCGCCACCATCAAGGCATGCAGCGCATCCGCCCACCCTTCGATGGTATCCGCAATGACGTGCAGCGAACGGCGCGCATCGTCCGCCGGCGCCGGCGCCAGCACCGGCAGCTTGGCCACGTGCTGGGTTTGGACCGAAAACCCCACCCCACACCCACACAACAGCAGGTAAAGGCTCTCCCGGAACGCCTCCAGCCGATCCACGTGAAGAAAGGCACAGTTGTAGATTCGAGGGTGCTTTTTGAGGATCGCCTCGCCGCCAAACTGCAGGCTGCGCATCGAGGGCAACACCCGCTTTCGCTCCACCGCCGCAAACGCGTCGTTGATCGCCTCATGCAAGGAACTCAACGCACCCATCCTGGCGATCACCGCGGCATCGATCTCACCCGCTTGCAGGGCCTCAGCCGCCACGTCCCGCAAGGACGTCTCCGCGTAATGCCCGAGGTGCATGTCCCGCACGCGGGCAACCGCCTCGGACCAAGACTCCCGGCGCCGCTTCGCCGGATCATAGCGGGCATAACGCGAGATCGCGATGTAGTCCTCCAGCCCATTCTCACCGTGACGTTTCGGACGATCAGAGGCTGCGGAAGAGGAGACGGAAGTTGCGGAAGACGTGGAAGTTGCGGACATGACGAAAACGTGAAGCTAAAGAGGTAGGAGGGTCGCGGACACCACCCGTAGTGTATCGACGAGCACAACACCCCAACATATTGTGCTACCGGCGCAAACCTGTTCCTTGCGCAGATCTTGTTTTGACGCGTTTTTTTTCGCTTGCGGCGCCATCAGCCCCGCTCAAGCGGAACCGAGCCTTTTGGCATAGCAGCCCCTTACGGAATGATCCCTTTTGCGACAGTCTGCCAGATTTGTTGCAGGGCGGCAAAATCGGCCTCCTTGCTGGAGCTGGTGATCACGTGATCAAATTTTTCCCGCTCCTGCTGCTCCTTTTCGGCCGTGACCATGCGGCGGGCGATCTCTTCGGCTGTTTCGCCGCGACCGGCCAAGCGCTCCTGTAGCTCATGGATGGGCACATCAATGTAAACGGTGCCCATATGCCGGGCGAGCAACGGGTTTTCCCGCGCGGCGCGACGGAAATTTTCCACTCCCTGAACGTCCACGTTGATGATGAGGCTTTGCCCTTCGGCCAAGGGCTGCAGCACGGACGAAGCCAAGGTGCCGTAACGATTTTTGCGATGCACCCAGGCCCACTCGAGAAAGGCGCCTTCCGCGACTTTCTGGTCGAACTGCTCAGCGGAGAAAAAGTGGTAGTCACGCCCGTTTACTTCGTTTGGTCGGGGTTCCCGGGTGGTGCTGGTGACCACCCGGGAAAAGTCATCGGCTTCGGCGACCATCCGCTCGCACAGGGTGGTTTTGCCTGAGCCCGCCGGGCCGGCCAACACCAGCAAAACCGGTTTTTTTGCAGCGTCTTTCGTCATCGCTTGGACTTAGTAAGTGAACGCCGCGCCCGTGATCAGCAGAGCGTAGAGCGCGAGCCCTCCCCCGAAAATCTGCGCGCGCCCGGGTTTGCGATAAAGCCATTCCAAAAAGTCGCGCAGCCGAAACGGCGATGCTCCCAGATAGATCGCCAATGCCACGGCGATGAAGACCGCGATTTTATACCAATAAATCCGACCGAGGTCGGTCAGTTCACCATATTCCCAAACCATGTAGCCCGGCTCGAGCAGGTGAGAGGCTCCCAACAGCACGAGAATGCACGCCCCCCGCACCGCCAGAAAGTCGGGCACGAATTTGAACGCCGCGATGGCCACCAGGGCAAAGAAGATGAACAACGGTTTTTTGAAATCTCCGAAGTCGGCCGCCGAGAGGTGCGCGATCCGATACAAGAACCAAACCGCCCCCACCGAGAACAGCAGGTAGGCCATACGTCGCGACCGCGGAAAGCGTTTGATGGATGTCACCACCGCCGAGTTCGGGAGTGTCACCATCACCCCAAGGGCGAGAACGAGAAGTCCGGTGAGAAGGGTGGCGGAGAAGAGCGTCATGGGTGGGTCGATATACCGAAGAAAGAGAAACCGCGGCGCGAGTCTTTCTCCTTATTCTTTATCCTTCTCTTTCTCCTCACCGTAACCTGACTGCTCCTCTTCCACTCGGCCTTCGCCCGCAAATCGAGCCATCAGTCCGCCAATCATGGAGACAATCTCAATGAACTGGGATTTCCCCCCTTCGGCGAGCTCAGTCTGAATGGCATTTCTTGCCACCAACACATCCAGGCAAGCGGCACATTCGACTCCCGATCCCCGAGCAATATCGAAATATCGGGAACGATCTGGATACGTCCTCTTTCCGTTTCCTTCCGCGAGGTTGAGAACGATGCTGGTAGATGCCCGATCCAATTGATCTTTCGCCGACAGTTTGCTGGGAATGGATTCCAGAAGAGGTGTCACCCAAGCACAGAACTTCACCGCATACTGGTAAACCTGCAGGTTTTCGTGATCGAAACGGCGACGCATTGTAGGACGAAGAGAAAGAGAAGGATAAAGAGGAAGAAGAAAGATGGCGGATGGCGGATGGCCGGGACGGGGAGGCCAAGACCCTACCCCGCGACTCCCTCCAATACCAATTCTCCGTAGAGGGTGCTGACGGTGGCACGGCTGATGTCGACGGTCACGATCTGCCCGACCAAGCGGGGGTCCGCATCCAAAATCACCACGCGGTTGCCCGGGGTGCGCCCGGTGAAGTGCAGGCCTTTTTTGTCCGGACCCTCGATCAACACCTGTTGCTGCGTGCCGACCAGACTTCGGTTCCGTCGGCCGGAGTTCTCCCGGAGGATGTCCAACAACTCCTGGTTGCGACGTTCCTTCACTTGATCCGACACTTGATCGTCCAGCTCCTCCGCGACCGTGCCGGTGCGGATGGAGTATTTGAAGATGTAGGCCATGTCGAAATTGCAGGCGCGAAACAGCTCCTTGGTGTCGGCAAAGTCCTCCTCGGTTTCCCCGGGGAAGCCCACGATCACGTCGGTCGAAAACGTCATGTCCGGCGTCCCTTCGCGCAGCGCATCCACGATCTCCCGGTAGCGTTCGCGAGAATACGGGCGGTTCATCGCGCGCAGGATGCGGTTGCTGCCACTTTGCATGGGCAGGTGCACGTAGGGCATGAGTTTGGGCAGGCGGCCATAGGCTTCCACCAGGTCCTGCTTGAAGCCTCGCGGATGGGGCGAGGTGAAGCGGATACGTTCGATGCCCTCGATCTCGTGCACCTTTTCAATCAACTGCACAAAGGGTGAAATACCGTCGGTGTGCCGGTAGTCGCGGCGGCCATAGCTGGTCACGATCTGCCCCAACAAGGTGACTTCCTTGACGCCTCGAGCAGCCAGATTGCGGCATTCCGTGACGATGTCCTCCATGGGCCGGGAGCGCTCGTCGCCGCGGGTTTTTGGCACGATACAGAAGTGGCATGACATGTTGCAGCCCTGTTGAATCGAAACGAACGCACTGACCTGCGGCTCATCCGTTTCGAGGTGATCGCGAATGGTGTTCTGGGAGTCCGCCTCTTCGTCGATGTCCACGATGGATTGGCCCACCGGCACTCCGGCGGCGCGGGCGGCGGCGAGGTTGTCCAAGTAATCCGGCACTTGGTGAAATTTCTGGGTGCCCACAATCAGGTCCACATCCGGCAGCTGGGCCAAAATCGTCTCGCCCCGGTTCTGCGCCATGCAGCCGAGAATCCCCAAAACAAAGTCCGGGTTCTTTTTCTTGCGGTGGGAGACGTAGGTTGCCTTGCCGAGGGCTTTTTGTTCCGCCGCATCGCGCACGCTACAGGTGTTCAGGAGCATGATGTCACAGTCCTGTTCGGAGTCGACAATGCGGTAACCACGTCCGCGCAGCATCGCCGCCACCGCTTCACTGTCGCGGACGTTCATTTGGCAGCCGTAGGTCTTGATGTAGACGCGGTTCATGACTCGTAAGGTTCCTGCCTAGAGGGACGGGGAGTAGCGTCAAACGGGAAAGCCCCGCCGCGTGCGCGGCGCTCCGGGTCCGCTGACGTGGTTTCCGGTCCGTCGAACGGTGGGCCGGGGCCGGCCGGGCGCGGCTCGAAGGGGGTCGGCCGACAGTTTAAATTGATAATTTTCATAAAAGTGGCAGGCAATTTGCATGGTTTCACTCCCACTATGTCCCGCCTTTTAAACGCCTTTTGGCTCTCCGTTTGTTGTATTTGCTCCCACGATATCGCGGCGGCGGTGATTTTTTGTGATGATCCGGCCCCCCGCGAGCGGCCCGCGCCCCACCCCCCGCTCGAGCCACCGTCCGGCTGGGAGGCCAGTTAATGAGCCCAGATCTCTAAAACCACTCGCCTTGGGCCGGTCGGGTGGGTTTCAACCTCGTCATGGGATTCTTCGACCGCCTGCTAGGCAAATCCACTCCCCGGCCCGTTTCGTCCAACCCGCCACAAGGCTCCCCGCCTGTCCCGGGCCCGGAGCAGACCAGCCCCCCTCCTCCGTCCCCGGCAAGTGCGCCGGACCCCGGTCCCGTGGCCCCTCGCTTGGAGGCCGCGTTCGAACAGCTCGAGCTGCGCAATATCGATGGCGCCCGAGAAATTTATGAGGAAATCCTCTCGTCGCCAGCGGGAGAACGGCCCGATGTGCTGGTGCGGATTTCCGGAGATCTCGGCTCAACCGGTCACGTTGCCGCGATTCCCGAGCTCATAGCCCCCCGCTACGACGCCGAGCGCCATGGCCCGGCCACCGGCATCAACCTGCTCCAGGCTTATCTGGCCCTCCGCAACCCCGAGGCCGCGCAACATGTGCTCGATCTCCTGTTCGCCCTCAAAAAACCCGAGTTGGAGGACCGACTGTGGGGGTTTTCCAACGCCATCGGCGAGATCATGGTGTCCAACAAGCACAACAAGAGCTCCGGCCCGGCCACCAGTGTTAACCTCGTGACCATCAGCAAACCCATCTGGGCCTACGGCATCGAGGATCTCCCCGGGCTCCTGCCGCAGAAGAATCCCAAGGCCAAGACCGTCGCCTTCGCCCAACTCACCCTGCCCGAGCACGACGACCTAGAGCGCCTCTGCCCGCAACCCGAGGAGGCCCTCGGTCGCCTCACCCGCGGGATCCCGCTGTGGCTGGCCGATTCACTCTACTTCTCCCCCCAATACACCACCCTGACCGCGGTTGGTATGCTGGGACAGCAGCACTATATGCTCTTCCCCGCCGCTTGGACGGCCGACAATATCCGCCAGTTGATCGATACCTCCGGCTCCCCCATCGACTATGTCGTCACCGGTGACTTGCGAGAAGGGGGTGGAGATTTTCACCTTTCCCTGCGGCTGTGGGAGATCAAGGGCTTCCGGGAGCGCAAGACGTTCGAAGTGCGGTGGACCCCCGGCAACGCCGACCAGGTCCTCAGCGACCTTCACCAGCACCTCCGCACGTATTTTGAATGCCAGGAAGGCCCCGGCCTGCCCTTCGAGCCCGCCCCCCGGCCGCTCACTTGGATCGATACTCTTGGGGCGTCCTTGTCGGCCTTCCTGGTCGAAAAATCGGTGTTGCCCCGCGAGCAGCTCGCCGACCTGCCCCAACCCTTGGTTGACCCCGACTCGACCTCGGCTGCTGCCCTGGCCCACCTGACGCTGGCCGCCCGGCGCCAAAAAATCGGCGTCGATACGCCCCTACCTGAGCTGACGGAGACCGACTGGGTCCGCCAAGCCCGCGAGCGCCTGACTGCGCCCTAGCACGTGGCAGGGTAGCCGCTTCCGGCCGCACCAAACCGAGCGTGGGCGGGCGACGGATTCGCCTCCTTGCCAAGCGCAACTCCGCCTTTCACGTTCGCAAATTGCTCATGTCCCAAACCGCTGATTTACGCATCCGCGCCACCAAACCCCTGATCGCCCCCGGCCTGCTCGCCGAGGAGATCCCCCTGCCCGACGCCCTCGCTGACGAAGTGGCCGACGCCCGCCAATCGATCACCCGCATCATGCGCGGGGAAGACGACCGCCTGCTCGTCATCGTTGGTCCCTGCTCGATTCATGATCCGGCTGCTGCCCTCGACTACGCCAAGCTGCTCAAGGTGGCCGCCGTCCAGCACACCACCGATCTGTTGGTGGTCATGCGGGTCTACTTTGAAAAACCCCGCACCGTGGTCGGATGGAAGGGCCTGATCAACGACCCCGAACGAGACGGCTCCTACCAGATCAACCAAGGCCTGCGCCGCGGACGACAACTGCTGGTTGACATCGCCGGCCAAGGCTTGCCCATCGCCACCGAGTTCCTCGACACCACCCTCGGACAATTCTACGCCGACGCCATCAGCTGGGGGGCCATCGGCGCGCGCACCGTTGAGAGTCAGGTGCACCGCGAATTGGCCTCGGGGCTGTCGATGCCGGTTGGATTCAAGAACCGGACCGACGGCAACCTCCAAGTCGCCATCGACGCGATCCGCTCCGCCGCCCAGCCCCACTGGTTCCCCTCCCTGACCAGAGAAGGCGCACCCGCCATCATGGGCACCTCGGGAAATCCCGAGACCCACCTCGTGCTCCGCGGGGGGTCTGATGGGCCCAACTTTTCGGCTGCCCACATTATGGAGGCGCGGCAACTGCTGAACGCTCAGAATCTGCCGCCCTTTGTCATGGTGGACTGCAGTCACGCCAACAGCGGCAAGGACGCCGAACGCCAACCCCTGGTGGCTGACGAATTGGGCGAACAGATCCGGAGCGGCGATGCCACCATCGCGGGGGTCATGCTGGAAAGTCACCTGATCGGCGGTAGCCAATCACTGGATACGGACCCCCTGGTCTACGGGCGCAGCATTACCGACGCCTGCCTGGCGTGGGAAAAAACCCTGCCAGTGCTCGATACCCTCGCCGCGGCGGTCAGGGGTCGCCGCGCCGGCCCGTGAGCTTGGTCGCTCGGCTCTATCCGGCGGGGTAGCTCCGCGAGCGTGGGTGGGGCGCGGGGCCGGATGGCTCCGTTTCACCCGGAGTCATCCGAGGTCGCCAGCTGCCCGCACCCGGCGGCGATGTCGATGCCCCGTCGCTGGCGGACCGTGCTGGGCAGCCCGTAGTCGGCCAGAATCGATTGAAACCGTTTGGCCGCCGCGTTGTCGCTGGGCTGGCCCCCGTATCCGGTGGTGGGGTTCAAGGGGATCAGGTTCACCTGACCGGGCACGCGTTGCAGCAGTTCACCCACGGCATGGGCGTCCTCCGGACGGTCGTTTTCCCCCTCAATCAGGGTCCACTCAAAGAAGATCCGGCGCTGCATCTTCTCCGCATAATAGGCGCAAGCCCCCATGAGTTCATCCAGCGGCCATTTTTTTGCCACCGGCACGATCGCCGCCCGTTGCTCCTGATTCGCGGCGTGCAGCGACACCGCCAGGTAGATCGGTTGGCGCTCATCCGCCAAACGAATGATCCCCGGTACCACCCCGACCGTGCTCAGCGTGATTTTCTTGGCCCCCAACGCCAAACCGCCCGGCTCGCGTAGAATCTGTGTCGCCTTGATCACCGCATCATAGTTGTGCAACGGCTCGCCCATCCCCATCAGCACAATGTTTCGGAGCCGCTCGTGACGGTGATGAGGGGAATCGTGGTCGACTTCGGCCAGGACCGGGACCTCCGGGGCGGTTGCCCGCAAAATCTGGTCCACATGCCAAGCCTGAGCCACGATCTCCGCGGTGGTCAGATGACGCGTGTAGCCCATCTGACCCGTGGCACAGAAGACGCACCCCATCGCACACCCCACCTGCGAACTCACACAGGCAGTGACCCGGCCCGAATAGCGCATCAGCACGGTTTCGATTTGGTGACCGTCCTTCAGCCCGAGGAGATACTTGCGCGTAAACCCGTCCGTCGAATGGGTTTCGCGGGTGATGGGCAACCGCCCAACCGTAGTCGCTTGATGGAGACGATCCACCAACGTCGCCGGAATCGCATCAATCGATTCCCAGTCCGTGCGGCCCTCCAAAAAGATATGCCGCCAAACCTTGCCGCCGTGAACAGGTTTAAACCCCCACCCCTCGACCAACGCGCACAGTTCACCCCGGGTGAGACCAAGCAGAGATAGGAGTGCAGCAGACATCGGAGAAGGGGTCAGGCCGTTAGTTGTTAATTTTTGGTCAGTTGGCCGAGGAAAAATCGCGGGATTTCAACAGGAATTAACAAGTAACGGCCTGACCCCTTAGGTTAGAGAGTTGAGGGCATCTTCCAGCGGGACGGTCTGCCGCTCGCGGTTCAGGAAGTAACTGATTTCGGTGAAGCCTACTTGGCGCAGGGTTTCGAGGGCGTCGGAATACCCTTCTGCCACTCGGCGTGGCACGTGAGCATCAGCCCCCAGCACCACCGGAATCCCGCGCTCGTGCATCATCCTCAGCATGGAGGGGCTGGGGTTCATCTCCGGGATGGTTTTTTGGCGACCACTGGTGTTGAGCTCCATGGCCACCCCCGTTGCCGCGATCCGATCCAAGGCTTGGGCGACGTAAGGCTCAATAAGGTCAAACCGCCAGTGTTCGGGGAACAGATTTTTCACCAGATCGGGATGGGCAAGCGTATCAAAGAGCCCCGTCTCGGCCGCTTGAGCCAGGTGGTCGAAATAAGTCTGCTGGAAAGCGAATGCATCTCCGTTGAAATAGGCGTCCTGGTATTCGGGCACCTGAGGGTGGACCGAGCCCAGCACATGATTGAGTGGCACCTTGGCATGCAGCTCTTCGAGCCAAGGCTCCACTCCGGGAAAGTAATCACTTTCCAGGCCCGCACGCACGTCCAACTGGTCCGCGAACACCTCGCGCGTCGCCGCGATCATGGCGTGGTAGGTCTCGTATTCGCCGGGGCTCATGCGGACCCACGCGCTATGCTCATCTGGCAGCGGGCAGTGACAGGTAAAAATAATTCCCTTCAAGCCCGCCGCCACGGCGGCCTCGGCGTATTCGGGCGGTTCCCCCTGAGCATGATGGCAGAGCGGGGTGTGGCAGTGTGATTCGTAAAGCAATGGTAGCGGCAAGGTGCATTGAACAAGCGGCACCGGCCCCCGGGCGTCAAATTGTTGTAAGGCTACCTTTAGGTTAACCGGTATCAGCTTGCTTTTTGACACTCTCGAACTGGCTGCAAGAATCCATGGCCTACCCGTGATGCCTGACTTAGCCCATCTTCGCCAAGAATATACCCGCGCCGGTTTGACCGAGGAAGGCATGGCCGGTGATCCCTTCGAACAGTTCAACCGCTGGTTTCACGAAGCCGAGGCAGCGGGGCTGGTCGAACCGAACGCGATGACCGTTGCGACCGCCGGTGCGGACGGGTTTCCGTCTGCCCGCACAGTTTTGCTCAAAGGGGTGGATGACCGCGGTTTCACTTTCTACACGAACTACGAAAGTACCAAGGGTCAGGAACTGGCGACCAACCCGCGAGCGACGCTGGTTTTTCCTTGGTTGGCCCTCGAACGGCAGGTGATCGTGCGCGGGGAGGTCAGCCGGATTTCTCGCGAGGAGACCGATGACTACTTCCGCAGTCGCCCCCGCAGCAGCCAGCTCGGGGCCTGGGCATCGGCCCAAAGCACGCGGGTTTCCCATCGGCAGGCCCTTGAGGAAAATCTCCGCCAAGTCGAAAAGCGGTTCGGCGAGGGCCCGATTCCCACCCCACCCCACTGGGGGGGATTCCGGGTCTTGCCGGTGACGGTCGAGTTCTGGCAGGGTCGTCCCAGCCGGCTCCATGATCGCCTGCGCTACGTTCGCTCGAAAACCGGTTGGGAGATGACCCGCTATTCGCCGTAGCCGGCCACGCGATCACTCCGGCCTACCCACCCGACCCCGTCATGTCCACTGCCTCCCCAACCCCATCTGCCAGCGCCACGCCCGGTGCAACCGTGCTTTCGCGGGTTTACAAGGGGCTGACGGAGGGCGTGATCATCGCCGACCCTGACTTCGGCCCGAAGGGGCTCAGGATTGAGCACATCAATCCTGCTCTCGCTGAGATTTCGGGCTATCGAGCCGCTGAGCTGTTGGGCCAGCCGCATGGTTTGCTGCATAACGAACGCAAGGACCTGACGATCATGCGCCGCTGGATGAAAGGCTTGCCCGCCGCCGCCCCTCTGACTCACGAGGGCTATCTCAGACGCAAAGACGGGAATTTGATCTTCGTCGCTTGGACCCTCAGCTCGCTGACTGACGCGAAGGGTGAGGTCACTCAGCTGATGATCACCTATCGGGACATCACGGCAAACCGCCAACTGCGGGAGGCTCTGGTGCATTCCCAACGGTTGGATGCGGTGGGCCGATTGGCGGGCGGCGTGGCTCACGATTTCAACAACCTGCTTTCCATCATCAACGGCTATACCGAGATCCTGCATCACCGCTTGGGCGAAGATTCCGCGGTGAGCAAGGAGTTGTTGGAGATCCACCAAGCCGGCCGCCGGGCCTCGGTGTTGGTGCACCAATTGCTCGCCTTCGGGCGCCGCCAGACCATGGATCCGCGCGTGATCGAGCCCAATCGGTTGGTCCGGGAGCACGTGGATATTCTGTCGCGTCTCCTGGGGGATCATCGATCCCTGGAAATCGATCTCGCGGAGGACACGGGCAATGTCCACGTCGATCCCACGCAGCTGCAGCAGGTGTTTCTGAATCTGGTATTAAACGCCCGCGACGCCACTCGGGAAGGCGGACGCATCAGCGTGAGCACCCGCAACACCGTGGTCACCCCGGACCAACATCGCCGGTCCAACGACCCCAAGCCCGGTGACTACGTCCTGCTGTCGGTCTCCGACAACGGTTGCGGCATGAACGCCGAAACCCGCAAAACCCTCTTCGAGCCTTTTTTCACCACCAAGAGCGAAGGGAAAGGCACCGGCCTCGGTCTCGCGCTGGTTTACGGCGTGGTCACCCAGAGTGGGGGCTACGTGCGCGTTGACAGCGAGCTCGGCCAGGGTTCGACCTTTGCGATCTACCTGCCGCGGACCAAAGAACCGATCGATCCGGTCCACGGTAAACTCGCCCCCTTACCCGTGACCGGCGGCCGCGAGACTCTGCTCATCATCGAACCGGATGACGCGGTGCGCAAAATGCTCGAGGGCATCCTTGCCGCCGATGGATGGAGATCATCGCCTGCGGTGGCTGCTCCACTGCAGCCGTCCAAATCAAACGTCTAAAGGGCGCCATCCATCTGCTGATCGCCGACCCCACGGCGGAGGATGGGGAGGTGGCTAGGCTCGCGCGCCGTCTCCATCGGGCCCAGCAGGGGCTCCGAGTGCTGGGCATCCCCAACATCGCGGGCGAGCCCATGGCCGGTTTGCCGATCAAGCGCCAAGTCCAGCTGCCCAAGCCCTTTGCCCTCAGTTCCCTGCTCTTCGAAGTCAGAAGCCTGCTCGACGCCAAGGACTGATTGCGCCTCACTCGGGTCATGCGCTTGTTTTTGATCCGCCATGCCCACGCCTTGGATCACGCCGACGACGCCCAACGCCCCTTGAGCGAACGCGGGCGGAAAATCACCCACCAAGCCGCGGGGTTCTTCAAGGCCAACGGCTGCCTTCGCCCCGCTCAGGTCTGGCACAGCCCCCTACAACGCGCCTTCGCCACGGCGGCGGGTCTGATAACCGAGCTGGACCCGGAAATCGCGCTGGTCGAAACCGACGGATTGTTGCCGCTCGATGATCCGGCGATCATGGCCGAGAGGTTGCGCCTCTACCCGACCACGCACGATGTCGCCCTCGTGGGACATCAGCCGCATTTGAGTGCCTTGGCTTCGCTGTTGGTGGCCGGGCACGCGAGCCCGCCTTTGTTTCACTTTAAAAAGAATGCCGTGCTCGCGCTACGGCGCAGCGATGCCAACTTCGTCGACACGGGGCTCGCCCGCTGGCGGGTAGCCTGGCAGTTCTCGCCGGAGTTTTTGCCCGATGGGCATTGAACCATTCGGTTCCCGTTGTCGTTTCATGCCCCTGGACCTGTTGCCAACCCGTTCCGATTCCGCCGCCGCCAATATGGCGACGGATTTCTTGATGCTGCAGCACTACCCCGATCCCAGCCATGCCCGGTGGCGGCACTATGGTTGGCACCGACCGGCCGTCACCTTCGGCTACGCCCAACGCCTGGCCGAAGTGTCGACCCAGCTGGGGCCGGCCGCGGCTGACCTCGAGTGGTGTCGCCGCCCCACCGGGGGAGGCCTCGTCGATCATCGCGACGATTGGACGTATGCGTTGGTCCTCCCGCCCGGACACGAATTGGGCGCGGCCCCGGCGCCCGTCAGTTACGCCGCGGTGCACGACGTCATCGCCCGCACGTTGACCGCATGGGGGTGCCCGGCGGTGCTCCAACCGCCGGGTGATTCTTCCCCGCCCACCACCGGGGCAGCGGTTTGTTTCAACCGGGCGGAGCCGGCGGATGTGATCCACGTGGACACTCGGGAAAAGCTGGCGGGCGCCGCTCAAAAGCGGGGCAAACGCGGCCTGCTTTTCCAAGGGTCGCTCGCGCGGACCGCCGTCGGACCGATTGATTGGGCCGCGTTTGAAATGAGTTTGGTGGAAGGCCTCGGTCACCTGTTGCACGAAACGCCGCAACCCCAACCGTGGCCGGAGGCGTGGGATGACGCCGTCGATGCGCTAGCCGAAAACTATACCTCCGAGGCCTGGCTGGCACGACGCTAGGGCACATTCAAAAAAGGTTTCGGGTCGGCGACGTGTCGGGCCGGCTTGCCGGCCGAAAAATCGGCGTATTCAATTTATGATTACGCAGGGTTTTGCGGTATTTTTCAGCGTTGATAAATTCGTAAACCAACCGCACTGGATACTTGCAATTGATTACGAGTGAAGGAAGCTCAGACCCCATGGCGCACGGTGCGCCAAATGTCCGAGCGGTTCTCCAACCAACCGGATGTTAGATCAGAACCAACCCAAAGATCCCCAAATAGGAGACTACTATGGCAAAAGCCAAAAAAACGGTGAAGAAAGCTGCTACGAAAAAGGCGCCTGCTAAAAAGGCCCCGGCCAAAAAGGCCCCGGCTAAGAAAGCGGCACCCGCTAAGAAAAAAGCACCGGCCAAAAAGGCGGTGAAGGCCGTTAAGAAGGCCGTCAAAAAAGTCGCCAAGAAGGTGGCTAAGAAGGCCCCGGCCAAAAAGAAGTAAGTTAGACTTCACCAAAATAACTCACAGCAGCCGTCCTTCGGGACGGCTGCTTTTTTTTGGAAGGGGGAGCACATGGCACGCGGGCGGCGCGGCACGGGCACTAGGGGATATCCCATTTCGTGGGCCCTGGTCCAGGTCCCACCAATTCGAGTTCCTGCTCGGCGGAGGCATAAGCAGCTTCCGGCGGCAGCTCTTCCAGCGGGGCAAACCGTTCGGAGGAAAACCCGAGCTCCTGCGAGTCCGCGTGAAACGGATCCGCCGGGTTGTGCAGTTCCTCCAACAGCAGTCCGACCGTGGCCGAATCACCGCCCTTCACGATTTTTTCGCGACCGAGAAACACGTCCCGAATGGTGTACGTCTCCCCTTTGTTCGGCAGTTGTTCGTAGATCGAGCGCACCACCACCGAGAAGGTGTCGTTGGTGCAGACGACGCGTTGTCCTTTTTGCATAAGGGGGCTGGTTTAAAGGCGAATGGTTCCAAGGCAAGTCGGTCCGGCAACGCGAGTTTAGGCGCCGCCCCCGTTCAGCCGCCCTCCGGGTTCTGCTCCCTGCTCCAGTCGCGTTGGGATCCGAGCGGGCCGATCGCATCCGGTTGGGCGGCGGGCAAGGGGACCAAGTGGGTCTGCATTTGGAAGAGGTCTTCCCGGCGGTCCAGTCGCGGCGTGACCGTGCCCAGCGCGCGCGCCTCATGGAGGTCATCAAGGTCCAAGTCACAGATGAGCACGGTTTCTTCGTTGGAGTCGGCTTCCGCCGCGATGCCGTCGCGAGCGAACATGAAATCTGATGGCGTTAAAATGGCGGCCTGGCCATACTGAACGTCCATGTTTTCCACATCGGGCAGGTTACCCACGTTGCCCGCGAGAGCCACGTAGACCTGGTTCTCCACCGCCCGCGCGGCCGAGCAGGTGCGCACGCGCAGGTAACCCTGCCGATCGTTGGTGCAAAACGGCACAAAGATAATTTCCGCCCCTTGATCGGCCAGGTAACGGGCGGCTTCGGGGAATTCGGAGTCGTAACAGATCAACACGCCGACTTTGGCATTGGGGGCCTCGATTACCGGCAGGGGGTGCCCGCCACTGATGCCCCACCATTTTCGCTCGTTCGGGGTGATGTGGAGTTTGTGCTGTTCGGTCACGGAGCCATCGGGCAGGCAGATGCTGGCGACGTTGCGCAGCTCCCGACCGACCTTGGTGGGGTGGCCTCCGCTGATCAAGGTGACCCCATATTGAACCGCGAGTTTGCTCATAAGCTTGACCAGTCGGGGCGCATACTTGGCCAACTGGCGCATCCCCTCCCGTGGGGACTTGGTCTTGGTCATGGAAAGCAGCTGCACGGAAAACAGTTCCGGAAAGAGCACAAAATCGGCGTCACTGTCGGCCGCCACGTCCACGAAGTAGTTCACCTGGCGGGCGAACTCCTCAAAAGAGGTCACCTCGCGCATCTGATACTGCACGCACGCCACCCGCACCTTGCGGGCGCCTGATTTCTCCGGATTGTAGTCCGGGTTCAGCCACTCGATGAGGCTGGCGTGGTTGCGGCTGTTGGGATCCTGCAGGTAGTTGGGCATGACCCGCCGCAGTTGAAACCCTTCGCGTAGTTGGAAGCTCAATACGAGATCCCGCATCTCCCCGGCGGCCACCAGTTCCGCGTATTCCTGCGGGGAAAACTTGTCGGCATGCTCCCGGTAGTTCCACAGCCGTCCTCCCGCCAAGATGCGGCGCTTGTTGAGTTTGCGGCACAGCTTGCGGCGGGCGTCATACAAGGCCGCCCCCACCCCGAGGCCCCGGGCATCGGGGTGCACGTAGACATCCGCTCCATACAGGGTGTCCGCCGCGATGTCATGGTTGGTGAAATAGCCACTGTCGGTTACGCCCGACCACGTGTGGTTGCGTAGGGCATCCGGCCCCATATTCACCACTAAGGTGGAGGCGGCCCCCACGATCCTGCCTTTCACTTCGGCCACAAACTGGCCTTGGGGAAAGATGCGCAGGTGGCTGGCCAGGTGCGACTCTCCCCAGACGATGTTGTCTTCCGCGAGGTTGGGGTAGGCGGCAATATTGAGTTCCACCAAGTCCGGGATATCGGTGCGGGTGGCCCGGCGGACCTTCACGACCGCGGGAGATTTGGACTTGGACATGAGCAGAAGGTGCCCCCACCCGCGGGCACAGTCAACTGGCGCGCCGACCCGACGTTTGACCGACGTAATTTAATTTTCATGCCACTTGCACTTCCGCTTTCCCGCGGGGTGCGCCAGTTTCCGGCTGCTCATGAAATCCCCTTTTTCTTTTCGTCTGGTGCCCGGGCTCCTGATCGTCGGTTTACTGGCGGCGGGACCGTTGTTCGCCGCCACCCCGCCAACCGCTCCGTTAACCGATGGCCCGCTGGCCGCCGCTTTTCAGGAGCGCCGGCAGGAATTGATCGCGGCCTACCTTGAACGCACCGACCCCGCGAATCTTGAGCGCGGCGGGCTGCACGATGTGGCGGTCAACTTCGCCCAAGGCACCAACCTCGCATGGGCGCGGGGCCGGCTCCGCGCCCTGACCGAATCACCCCGGGGGGCCATGTTTTGGATGTACCCCATGGTCTTGGTGATGCAGGCCGGTCGCGACAACCTTGCGCCTGAGGATTGGGCGGTCATCCGCGAAGCCTGGAAGACCTATTTCCCCTACCGCGGCGACACCGAGAATCATTGGCTGATGTATTACGCCAGCATCTATCTGGCGGCGGAAGTTTGGCCTGACCTGCCGGGATCCGAGTGGTACAACGGCAAGACTTCAGCTGAAAACCGCGCCGAGGCCAAAGCCTACTTGCTGGAATCGATCCGCATCACCACCGCCTATGGTCGGGGTGAGTATGACTCCCCCAACTACATCGATCCCTTCGTCTCCGCGCTGACTCTGCTCGCGGTGTGGTGTGAGGACAAAGAACTCCGCCACCGAGCCGAGATGATGCTCGAAATCGATCTCGCCGACTTCGCGGTGGAAAACATCGGCGGGGTCTACGGCGGCGCGCACAGTCGGATCTACCCCAAACACACCATTCAACCGGCCCTGGCCGCCTCGTCGGCCTTAGCTTGGCTCCTGTGGGGGCAGGGCGAGATGCAGCTCAACGGCTCGGCCTTGATTGTGGCACTGAGCGGCTACGCGCCTCCCACGATCCTCCAACGCATCGCCACGGACCGCTCGGAGTCCTACGTGCACCGGGAACTCAAACGTACCCGTTGGCGCATGCGCCATGCCGGTCCCGAGTCGATCGAACTCGCCGGCCACCGCACCAAGGAGGTCTATAAATACTCTTACATGACGGCGGACTACATGGTCGGATCAACTCAGGGGGGCCTGCTCCAGCCGATCCAACAGCAGACCTGGAGTTTGAACTGGCACGAAGAAAAACCCCTCGGCATCGCCAGCACGTTTTTTGCCCTGCACCCCTATTACTCGCCGCTGGAGGGGACGATGTTTTTCGGCGCGGAGTGGGATACGGTCGTCGATCTGATCGCCCGCTCCAAGGTCGACTACAACTCCCCGGACAAACTCATGAGCGGGTCACCCCACGAACAGGTGTTTCAGCACGAGTCCACGGTCATTGGCCTTTATGACATCCCGGCCGGCACAACCTTCCCGCACCTCAACACCTTTTTCTCCCGGGATCTGGTCAACCGCACGGAGGACCCTTCCGGTTGGATCTTCGCCCAAGGTGGCACCACCTACATTGCTTATCGGCCCTTCGTGGCGGGCGAATGGCGCCCCACCGACTGGACCGGACTCCTCGCGGGCGGAGCCGGGGCCTGGATCAGCTCCGGTCACCACGAGTGGGGCACGGGGCATCAGGTCTACGTGAGTGAATCGCCCACCAACGGCTACATCGCCCAGTTCGCCGCTGAACATGAGTTCGAGTCGTTCGCGGCATTTATGGCGGCGGTCAAGGCCTTGCCCCTGACGTTTTCGCTGCAGCCCACCGTCGCCGTGAGCTTCACCACGTTGGCGGGCACCACGCTGGAGGGCACCTACGGTCAGACTCCCCGAATCAATGGTGAGCCCATCGACTACGATGCCTGGCCACTTTATGAAGGCCCCTTCCTGAAGGGGGTGCGCGGTGAAAATGTGTTGGAACTGCAACACGGCCAAGAGACCCGCCGCCTCGATTTCAAATCCAACCAACTTACCACCTCGGTTTCCCCCACCGCCCGATGAAACGCTTCGCCTCCCTTCTCGCCACCGCAACTCTCGCCGTCGGTCTCACGGCTGAACCCACCTCGGTGTTGTTCACCGCCGCGGCCTTCACCAAGGCCCAGCGCAACTCCTCCATCCCCACCGATGCCGGCATCTTCGTGCGCCTGCCTGACGACGGCTGGGTCCCCTATGGCCCCAAGATCCAGCAGGTTTCCAGCGCAGCGGTGGATCCCGCCGATGCGTCCCGCGTCTTTTTGGCGTGTGGCAACGGCATTGTGCGCAGCACGGATGGCGGCGATTCCTGGCGCCTGGTCACCGGCTGGCGCGAAAGCGACGTGACCGCCCTCGTCATCGACCCCACCGATGGCCAAAAGGTGTACGCTAGCAGCGGCTGGGGGCTCCTGCGTTCACTCGATGGCGGCGACAGCTGGACCTCAATTGACGACGGGCTCTCGGAACGGTTTTCCCGCACCATCGTGATGGACGAAGCCAATCCCGCCCGCCTGCTCGCCGGGACCGCGGGCGGCCTGTTCGTGACCACCGACCGGGGGGATTGGTGGCATCAGGTCAAAGGGGTGCCTTCGGCCCACGTGCTACGACTGCGCCGCGGGGTTGATCAACCGAACACCTGGTTGGCCGTAACCGAGGGACAGGGGGCCTGGCTGTCGACCGATGACGGCAACGCCTGGAAACTCACGGCGCCCGAGGTGGCTTCCGCCAACCTCTATGCCTGCGCCATCGATCCGCACGATGCCAACCACCTGGCTGTCGGCGGTTGGGGCGTCGGGGTTTGGACCTCCACCGACGGCGGGGCCAGCTGGCAGAACCGCGCGGACGGACTACCCAGCCCCAATGTGCTGACTCTGACCTACGACCCCCATCACCCCGGGCGCGTCTGGGCTGCGAGCTTCGAAGAGGGCCTCGTCTTTAGCGACAACGACGGAGCGACTTGGCAGGATGGTGGTCTCGACGGATCCCTGACCAACGATCTCGGCTTCCTGCCCCTCACGGTCACCCCGCGGTGAGGGACGGCGACCCGTCAATCTGATGCCAGTCCGAGTTTGAAGAGCCGGTTGGTGTTTCGCCACATCAGCTTCTCGTACTGCGCCTCCGACAACTCGAGTCCGCGCACGGCAGGGCCAACGCCGCCACCAGCCCGGCGATCCGATCGACCGTCACGTCCTCCTGCCGCGTGAGCGTCGGCAAGGCCCATCACCGGAAACCAATCGGCGCGCCCTCGCTAAAATAGAGGAGGGCAAATTTCCATCGCGTGGGACATCGCATGCGACCTGCCCGGTGGCGGCCCGACCCGACGCTGACGATCTTGGAGATGAGCCGCCCCCTCTCTCCTACCGGATGCGACCTTCGTCAAAGTCCATCAGGTCGGGGACACTGATGATCTCGTCGCCGCGGTCAGCGCAACCCATGTTGGTGAGGGCCTCGACCAGAAACTCGCGGCCCGCCTTCGTCATGCCCTTTTGCACCAACTCCCGATTCCACTCGGCCGCGCGCACATCCGTCGGAAACAGGGCCAGCAGTTTCTGATCGAGTTCCGCGTCATCGGCCGAGGTGTGCACGGCCGCTTCGATCTGCTTGGGCTCCACCCCGAGGTGCATGGAGATGAACCGGTCCAGCCCCCGACCGTAGTTCTTGCGGTAGCTCGGCGGCATGGCGCCGTGTTTTTGCACGTAACGGCACTTCGCGATCATGCGCGGCAGATACAGCAAACCGGTTGCCGCATGGGGGAGGTAGGGCGAAGGCAGGCAGGTGAGGACTTCTCCCGTGGATCCGGGAATGGGGGTGGATTTGGCCATGGCGTAGCGAAGGACAGAACCCGGTCAGACCAAGGCCGGCGCGGCCTGCTCGTCGAAGCGGTAGACCGACTTGGGCGTTTCCGGGTTGGGCGGATGGGGCACGGCTTTCCAGAATTTCTTCACCGTGTTATCCCAGTCCTTGAGGAGGTCTTGGGCATGAGGTGAGCCGGTGAGCGTCGCGTGCACGCTGATCAGTTGCGCGAGGCTGGCGATCTCTTCCTCGTCGCTCAAACGCTCGGCATCGATCATCGCGGGGTTGATGCGGCGCGGGAACGTGTCGGCTTCATCGTAGACGAAGGCGAGGCCCCCGCTCATGCCGGCGCCGAAGTTGATGCCCGTCGGCCCCAAGACCACGATCATGCCGCCGGTCATGTATTCGCAGCCGTGGTCGCCCACGCCCTCGATCACCGCCGTGGCCCCGGAATTGCGAACGCCGAAACGTTCACCCGCCCGGCCCGCGGCGAAGAGGTGTCCACCCGTCGCGCCGAACAGGCAGGTGTTGCCCATGATGGACTGCTGGTGCCAGACGAAGGACTCGGATGGTTTGGGCCGGATGATGATCTCGCCGCCGTTCATGCCCTTGGCCACATAGTCGTTGGCCTCACCGTTAAGGGTCAGGCGGATGCCGCGCACCAGGAAGGTGCCAAACGACTGGCCGGCCGAACCGGTGAAGGTGAGGTCGATCGTGCCCGGTTCGAGGCCGACGTTGCCTTTTTGGTAAGCGATCTGACCGGCGAGGTGGGTGCCGATGTCGCGGTTCACATTGGTGATTTTGTAGCGGGCGACCAGCCGGGCGGATTTGCCGAGGATGACGTCGCGGGCCTCCTGCAGGATGGCCTCGTCGAGCGAACCCTCGCCGCCGAAACGCTCGTTGCGCTCGCGGGTGTGGAAGCGGTCCATCTGCCCCGCCGGATCCGGGTTGTGGAGCAGCCCGGAGAGGTTGATGAGCTTGGTCTTCTCGTTGGCCGGATCATCGATCTGCTCGAGCAAGTCCACCCGACCGATCACGTCCTCCAACGTGCGCGCCCCCAGTTTGGCCAGGTATTGGCGCACGTCTTCGGCGACGGCGTTGAAGAAGTTGATGACGTTTTCGGGCTTGCCGCGGAACTTGGCGCGGAGGTCTTCGCGCTGGGTGGCGACTCCGACCGGGCAGGTGTTGAGGTGGCAGACGCGGAACATCGCACAACCGGCCGCGATGAGCGCGGCGGTGCCAAAATTGAACTCCTCGGCCCCGAGCAAGGCGGCGATCACAATGTCACGGCCCGACTTCATGCCCCCGTCGGTGCGAAGCACCACCCGGCCGCGCAGGTTGTTTTGCATGAGCACCTGATGGGCCTCGGCCACCCCGATCTCCCACGCCGAACCGGCGTTTTTGATCGATGCCAGCGGCGAGGCTCCGGTGCCGCCGTCGTGACCGGAAACCAGCACCACATCGGCGTAGGCCTTGACCACCCCCGCGGCGACCGTGCCCACGCCCGAGGACGACACGAGCTTCACGCAGACCTTGGCCCGCGGGTTCACTTCCTTGAGGTCAAAAATCAGCTGCGCGAGGTCCTCGATGGAGTAGATGTCGTGGTGCGGCGGCGGTGAAATCAACGTCACCCCCGGCACCGAGAACCGCAACGAGGCGATCATCGGCGACACCTTGTGGCCGGGCAGTTGACCGCCCTCGCCGGGCTTCGCGCCCTGCGCCATTTTGATTTCAATTTCCTTGGCGTTGGCCAGGTATTCGGCGGTGACGCCGAAGCGGCCGGAGGCCACCTGCTTGATCGCGGAGTTGGCGTTGTCGCCGTTTTCGCGCACCGAGTAGCGCTCGGGGTCTTCCCCACCCTCACCGGAGTTGGATTTGCCGCCGATGCGGTTCATCGCGACGGCCAGGGTTTCGTGGGCTTCCTTGGACAAGGCCCCCATGGACATGCCGGCCGTGGTGAACCGACGGCGGATGTCTTCGATTGCCTCGACCTCGTCGATGGCGATGCCCTCGGCCGGGAAACGGATTTTTAAGAGGTCCTTGAGGGCCACCGGTTGGTGGTCATCGGCCTGTTCTTTCCAAGGTTGGAACGCCTCGAAGTCACCCGCTCGGTTGAACTTGTTCATCGAGGCGATGAGCTTCGGGCTCCAAGCGTGATACTCGCCTTCGCCGCGCTTGTTGACCTTGTAGTAGCCCTCGGGCTTCAACTCCGGCGCCGCCGCTTGGCCCGCATTATCCGGATCGGCCGCATCGAGTTGCGGAAAGGCGTTGGCGTGGCGGATCAGGGTGGCTTCCGCAATTTGCCGGTAGCCGACTCCACCGATAGGCGTCGGCACGCCAAAAAAGCAATCGTCGATGACCTGATGAGACACGCCCAGGGCCTCGAAAATCTGAGCACCACGGTAGCTGAGCAAGGTGGAGATGCCCATCTTGGCCATGATCTTGCGCAAACCGGCGCAGATGGCGGTCTCATAATTACGACGCGCTTGGGCCGGAGCAACATCCGGGCCCGCCTGGCCTTCGAGGGCGAGCTGGCTGATCACCTCAAATGCGAGATACGGGTTCACCGCGTTGACCCCCATGCCGAGCAGACAGGCAATCTGGTGCACCTCACGGGCCTCCCCCGTCTCCGCCACCAAGTCGCAGCGCACGCGCACCCCCGCGCGAATCAGCTCCTGATGCACCGCACCGACGGCTAGCAACATGGGAATGGCGGCTTGATCGGCGTTCACGCCCCGGTCCGAGAGGATGAGAATCTTGGCGCGGTTTTCCGCGACCTCGCCCACCGCCTTGGCGGCCAGGGCCTTGAGCGCAGGTTCGAGCGCCTCAGGACCCGCCGCGGCGGCAAAGAGCACGGAGAGGCGAACCACCCGGTCTTGGAGGAAATCGATTTGGTCCAGCGCTTCGACCTCGTGGTCGAAAAGGATCGGTGACTTCAGCTCCACCAAACCCGCCGTTTTCGGGAGCTCCTCCAGCAATCCCAGCCGTCCACCGAGAAACATGGAGAGGGACATCACCGACTTTTCCCGGATCGAATCAATGGGCGGATTGGTGACCTGGGCAAAAAGCTGTTTGAAGTAGTTGTAGAGGAGGCGCGGGCGCCGGGAGAGCACCGCCAACGGGGTGTCTTCGCCCATGGACCCGGTGGGCTCGGCTCCGGCGGCAAGCGGGGCCATGACCATCTCGATTTCATCGGACTCGTAGCCAAAAGCAATCTGGGCGGCTGTGGTGTTGGCGGGCGCCGCCTCGTTGGCCGGGGGGTCGCCGGCGAAGCCGTGCAAATTGACCAGATGCTCGTCACACCACTTTTGGAACAACGGGTTCTGGGTGAACTTCGCCTTGATCTCGTCGTCGTGGTAGAAGCGTTGTTCCGTCAGGTCGATGGCCATCATGCGGCCCGGACCCAGCCGACCCGCCTCGACCACCTTGCCGGGGAAATCAAACACCAGGCCCGCCTCCGAGGCCATGATCACGTAGCCGTCGTCGTAAATCTTGTAGCGCGCCGGGCGCAGCCCGTTGCGGTCGAGGGAAGCGCCGATGACCTTGCCGTCGGTGAACGCAATCGCCGCCGGGCCATCCCACGGCTCCATCATGGTCGCGTGATAGCGGAAAAACGCCTTGGCTTCGTCGCTGAAATTTTCGTCCGTCTCCCACGCCGGGGGCATCATCATCATGGCGGCATGCAGGGGATTGCGTCCGCCGAGGGTCAGCAGTTGCAGCGCGTTGTCGAACGTGGCCGAATCACTGCCGTCGCTCTGCACCAAGGGCTTGAGATCGTCGTAGCGGTCCCCCCAGACGCCATGATTGGGGGAGTTTTCGCGGGCCCGCATCAGGTTGCGGTTACCGCGGATGGTGTTGATCTCGCCGTTATGCGCCACCATCCGGAAGGGATGGGCCAGATGCCACATCGGGAAGGTGTTGGTCGAGTAGCGCTGGTGGAAGATGGCAAAGGCCGAGGTGAACTTCGGTGACTTCAGGTCGGTGAAATATTTCCGGATCTGCTGGGGGGTGAGCATCCCCTTGTAGACGACGGTGCGCGACGAGAACGAGCAGATGTAGAAGCCGTCAATCCCTTCCACCGTGACCGTGCGCTCGATGGTCTTCTGGGCGAGGAAGATTTTCCGCTCAAACTCGTCGTCGGTGATTTCATGGTCGTCGGACGCGTCGGGCCGCGCGATCAGGGCCTGCGCGATGACGGGCTGCGTATCAATCGCCTTGCGGCCGAGACAGGAGTCATCGGTGGGGACATCGCGCCAGCACAGCCAGGCCAGCCCCTCGGCTTCGATGGCATCACGCACGATTTTTTTACAGTGGGCCTGGGCGTATTCCTCCTCCGGCAAAAACACCATGCCCACCCCGAGATCCGAATCCTTGAAGAGGACCTTGCCTCGCTCTTCCAGGGTCTCGCGCAGCAACTCCACCGGGATCTGGGTGAGGATACCGGCACCGTCGCCCGTGATCGCGTCGGCATCGATCGCTCCGCGGTGGGCCAACGCCTTGAGCGCCGCCACCGCCCGATTGATGACTTCGTAGCTGCGTTCACCCGTCATCCGGGCAATGAACCCGACGCCACAGGCATCGTGCTCCTGATCAGGATGGTAAAGGGGGGAGGGAATGGGACGGACCATGGCGTAGGAAGGTAGGATTCAGGAAGGGAGCAGGAGACGCGCCGATCGCCGATGCGATCGTCACGCGCCCAAAAAAGCCGGTCTCCCACAGGCGAGGACCGGCCCGAAAACTGAGGGGGCGGGGCCTCGGGTTAGAAAAACCGAATGGTTTTGGGCGCCATTTTGGCATGCTCCTCATCGGAGCAACCTGCGTTGGTCGCCACGCCGATATCCGCACTGCTGGGGTTTACCAGATCGTTGGACAACATGTAGTTTTCGACTTCCTCGCCGGAAACATCAGCAAGCATCACCCCATCGATCTCCACGCAGGGCGACAGCGGTTGACCCGATTTCTGGACCATCTCCGCGTAGTTGTCGCGGTCGTTGATGATGTCGATATCTTCGTAGTTGAGACCATATTTGGTCATGATCGCACGCACGCCGTTGGACCAGCCGCATTGAGGTTTAAGATATGCTTTGATGTTCATAAGTCGGAAAGATTTAGCAGGACAGAGATTTTCGGGAATAAACGCCGGTCCGAGGAGCATTCAAGCGGAACTTTCAACTTCATCGGGCTTCCGCTCGCTCAGCGGTTGCCGGTAACGGGACGGCGGCACGCCACAGAGTGCTCTAAATTGACGCGAAAAATAGAAGCCATCCCGAAATCCCAGCAACGGGGCAATTTCCCCGACCTGCAGATCTGTTTGCAGTAGAAGCTGTTGTGCACGGGTAATCCGGCTGCGAAGCACAAACGCCTGCGGGCGTTCACCCATGGCATCCCGGAACACCCGGGAAAAGTGATCCGCCGCCAACCCCACCTGACGGGCCATATCATTTACCCGCCAATTTTCACCCGGCTGTTCCTCGATTCGAGCAGCCAGCGCCCGCATTTGTTGCTCGCGCCGCCTCCCGGTCGTGGTGGGCGGCACGGCGCCGGGCCCATCCGCCGCCCCATGATCCCGGGTCAGCACCCGCAACAGATCCCCCAACAATCGGGCCGCCAACGCGGGGTCAGCGTCCTTCCAGCGCATCACCTCCTCCATGGTTCCCGCCGTGTAGGCCAACGACCTGACCTCAGCCACCTCAAAGGGCGGCGCAAAGGCGTGTTCGCCCCGAATCCTGAAATGCGTAAAACTCACGCCCAGCCGGTGCCGGGGATCTTGCCGCGCCTCATACCGCCTCCCGGGGCGCATCCAAAGGCAGGTGCCCGCCCGCAAGGGGATCTCCCGGTCCGTCAGCCGCATCGTCCCCTGCCCCGACCACACCAGCCACAGGTCAAAGTCGGCCAATTGATCGGACCACCCACGGCCCAGCGACCACCCCGGCTCACAACGCACCCGACCACCAATCCCTGAAATGACCACGTTATCCGCCCATTCTGGATCCATTTACATCGGATTAGTGCATATAAATAGCCGACCCGTCCATTCCCTAATCAGCCGCATCCGCTATAGTGCCTCTCGCCGCCAACCGTCGTTCTCCCCCTATCCCCATGACCATCACCAATATCCTTCGCTCCGGCGACGCGCTCTTCGATGAAGGCGCTGAGTTGCACGATCCTGCGCTTTATCATCCGCATGCAGACGCCCATGGGGTGGAAACCCTCGCCGATATCGGAGCGGAGGAGGTCGCCTTTTACCGCGAGCACGGCTACCTCGCGGTCCGACAAGCGTTCACTCCCGCGGAGGTGCAAGCGGCCTTGGACGGTATTGTCGCGCTACTGATGGGGGAACACCCCGGTTTCGAGCACGTGGTGTTCGAAGCGTCCGCGCGGGACCGTCTCGCCGAGATGGGCCCGGAGGAGCGGATGGACGTGGTGCGCAAACTCGGGGTATTCGAGGGCACCGAACCCCGCCTCCGGGCCATCTCCCAGCATCCCATGATGCTCGCGGTCATCCAAACGCTATTGCACAACCGCACCCCGGAGATGTTTCAGGATATGGCCCTCCTCAAGCCGCCGCGCATCGGCCGCGAGAAACCCTGGCATCAGGACCATGCCTATTTCGACTACCCGTTGGACACCCCCGTGGTCGGCGTGTGGATCGCGCTCGACGAGGCCACGGTGGAAAACGGTTGCATGCAAATCCTGCCCGGACGCCACCAAGGTCCGATCCTGCACTTCAAGCGTCGGGACTGGCAAATCTGTGACCGCGAGATCATGGGCACCCGGTCCGTCGCGGTGCCGCTGCCGCCGGGCGGCCTGTTGTTTTTCGACGGCAAACTCCCCCATGGCACCCCCCACAACACGTCGCCCAAGCGCCGCCGCGCCCTGCAATTTCACTACGCCCCGGATGACATTCACAAGGCGCCACCCGAGGAGCGCCTCACCCACTTCGGCAGCGAGGGCAAGAATGTGACCTGTTAGGGCAGGCTGCGTTATTTTATCGCCGAGCCGCCGCCCGTTTTTCGCAACGGATACCGCCACTCCCGTTCGCCGCCAACCTCCGACGGGAAACCCGCCGGGGAGGCTGAGCGATTGATTTCCGGCGCGGGAATCCTGTCCACGCTTGCGCGGTCAGGTTCAGCGGACCACGTTGGCTCTTTTCCACCCTCCCCCCTTCCAACCGTTTCTTTTTCCCACCATGGCCAAATCTTCCGTCGCTAAAACCACCGCTGCCGCCCCCGCCAACGAAATCGCTGCCCGCCAGAACGTCGACCTCGCGATCAGCGCCATCACCAAGCAATTCGGCGAAGGCTCGATCATGCGACTGGGCGACAACCATCGGATGAAGGTTGAGACCATCTCGACCGGTTCGCTGGCCATCGACCTGGCCCTCGGGGTCGGCGGCTTGCCCCGCGGCCGCATCGTGGAAATCTACGGTCCGGAATCCTCCGGCAAGACCACGTTCTGTCTCAGCGTCATTGCCGAGGCTCAGCGCCGGGGCGGGCTCGCTGCGTTCGTGGACGTCGAACACGCGCTCGACCCCAAATACGCCCGCGTCGTCGGCGTAAACCTCGACGACCTTCTGGTGTCCCAGCCGGATTCCGGGGAGGATGCCCTCAACATCACCGAAACCCTTATCCGCTCGAATGCCATCGACGTCATTATCATCGATTCGGTCGCGGCCCTCGTTTCCAAACACGAACTCGACGGGCAAATGGGCGATGCCACGGTCGGCTCCCAAGCCCGGCTCATGTCCCAGGCCATGCGGCGCCTCACGGCGGTGGTCAGCAAGACCAAGTGCATCTGCATCTTCACCAATCAGATCCGGGAAAAGATCGGCGTCATGTTCGGCAGTCCCGAAACCACTCCCGGGGGTCGGGCCCTCAAGTTTTTCTGCTCGGTGCGCATGGATATTCGCCGTCGTGAGCAGATCAAACAACCCGACGGACGGGTCATCGGCAATCGCACCAAGCTCAAGATCGTCAAAAACAAAGTCGCCCCCCCGTTCACCGAATGTGAATTCGATATCATGTATGACGAGGGGATCTCCGCCAGCGGCTCTGTCATCGATCTCGGCCTCGAGCACAAGATTCTGGAGAAGCGCGGCGCGTGGATCTCCTACAACGGAGACCTCATCGGCCAGGGCCGCGACGCGGCCAAAGCCACGATCCGGGAAAAACCGGAACTCGCCAAGGAGATCATGGACCAAGTCTACGCGAAGGTGACCGTGACTGGCGGCCCCGACGTGACCGGTGATGACGCCGCCAAGGAAGATTAATCTCGCGCCCCGCCCCGCCCCGGCCCGCTGGGGCCTGCTCCTCCTGCTGGGGGGAGGGATCGCGCTGAGCCTGGGCGCCCGCCAAGACCAAGAGGTCTTGGTGGCGCCACCCATGATCGTCTCCACCGCGAGCGACGGGCCCACCTGGAAGACCATTCCCGAGCTCAAAGCCGCCGCCGCAACCGGCAACGCCCTGGCCTGCTTTCAATACGCACAGCTGTTGGAGGTCGGCGATCAAGTCGCGCAGGATACCAACGAGGCCTTCAAGTTTTACCAAAAGGCCGCGTTCAGCGATCACGCCGACTCCCTCTTCCGCGTCGCCAAGGCCTACCACGAAGGTCAGCTCAGCCAGCCGGAAAACCACCAGCTCGCGTTTGAATACTACGAGCGTGCCGCCTACCTCAACCACCCCGAAGCCACCTACAATGTGGGCGCCATGCTGGTCAGTGGCCGCGGGGTGAAACGCGACTACCGGGAAGGCCTCGCCTGGTTGATGTTGGCGGCCGAACTAGGCGCCGATCCCGGTGCGGTCGATCAGGTCAAACAGCGACTCATACAAGGCAAACGCCCGGAATGGATCGCCGATGCCGTGAATCGGCTTGGTGGACTCAAGACCGAGATCGCGATGGGGCCGGTTGACGAAGACGCCGACCTCGCCCCGCCCGTGGCCAAGCCCGCCACACCAGTGATCGCCCCCGCTCCCTCCCTCAAACCCAGCATCGGCGTGCCCTCGATGCCGAGCTTCGACCCGCAGCTCTCCACGCCTGCGATCACGCCGCCCACGATTGCGATTCCGCCGCCGACGCCAAAGCCGATTGGCCCGAAAACGCCCGAGGCGGAGTAGGTGGCGCCTGGGCTTGTATTGCGCCCTTCGATTTCAGGCCGAGCCCAGGCATATTCCGAAAAACTGTAGCCCGGTTTATTGAAACCGGGGCCATGGGAGA